>NZ_JAEINI020000004.1:0-367444 GCF_016343785.1 Alishewanella maricola
CCGTAGGTTACCTTGCGGAACAGTTACATCGAAAGTTGTTCCCTGACAGTACACAGTTTTCGATTTTAAATTTTATTGCTGGTTGTTTACATGATATCGGCAAAATCGACCCTAAGTTTCAGGAATGGGTGATAAACCCTAAAAAGAAAAATTATGTTGCCGAAGATGGACAGCATATTGATGATGCTAAATTTAGCTTTGAAAAACACCCTCGGCACAATGAAGTATCCTTGCTTCTTTATCAGTTACTTGACAGCACTGAGTTAAAGCTTTTAAACCCACGAAATAAAGAAGCGCTAAAGCATGCTATTTATTGGCACCATGCAAAACCATTTCGAAAAGATAAAAATAGCTTTTTAACTTACAAAGACATTTCTAAGAAGCTGATATCTAATCAAAATAATTTCTTACTGTCTGATGCCATTAATCAAGCGCAATCAGTACTCAAGCAGGTCGTCGCTTTAGATAAGAAATACCGACATTCTGAGCAGTCTATGGCTGCTAGGGCGGTATTATATGAAGCGGTTTCAGAGCCTGAATACAAGATACCCAGCTCGCTGAATGTGCCAAGTTACAAAGAATATGATTTAGAAGATTCTGTAGCAGCGAATCATGCGAATGTAAAAATAAACGCACTTAATAATATTGCTAGAGCCTGCTTGATCACTGCTGATCGAAGAATTTCTGCGCTAAGTGCGGCAGAATTACATGCTGCAATTTTTGAACGTAAGCTAGATAACGAAGTTACTGAGCTGCTTGAAATTGAATCAACGCTTGGTGGACATATCGAAAGTTGTTTATCCACTTTTTTCCCTGAAAGTGAACGAAGTTTAAAACAAAGCCAAATAGCAAAAGAGCTAACCTATGCTGAAAATGTGGCGGTACTTGCTGGTGCAGCTGGGTGTGGTAAAACCAAAATCGCACTGGAATGGGCACTTTTAAAAAAGGCGAAACGCATTATTTGGGTTTGTCCTAGAGTACAGGTTTGCCAAGGCTTATTTTATGAATTGACGTCAGAACAATACTTACCAAATAGTACAATTGAAATTAATACTGGCGAGTTTAAATTTCATAATCAATGGGATAATCCTATCACGGAAGACAACAACTTTTCTGGTGACATCGTCATCACGACCATTGATCAAATTTTAGGCTCAGTAATAAGTCATACCAAAGCAAATACCCTAATCGACTTTCTAAACGTGCATGTCGTATTTGATGAATTTCATGAATACGTGAATATGCCTGCGTTTAATTTAATATTTGCTGAGCTAATTGCGGCAAAGAAAATGCAAAATAGTGAAGCGAATACACTGCTGGTTTCGGCTACACCTCACTATGTTTTTGTAGAAGATTTGCTTGGTATCGATCCCTGCGATATTAAAGTGATGCCGTCATTTAATAAAAGCCAATACAGATTGGATTTCAAATTATTTAATGACAGCGAGCTAAGTGAAGATAATCCTCTTTTTGCACACCACAGCAGTTTTACTTTTGTGATCAGCAATATGGCATTAACTGCGCAGAATAGCTTTATCACAAATCAACATATTGAAAATGCTATACTTTTACACTCAAAGTTTATAAAAAGTGATAAGCGTAAGTGGTTTGGCGAAGTGTATGAAGCTTTTAAACGGGGCGGTACAAGAAAGTATGATGTGTTACGAAGTGGCCCTATTGTACAAGCGTCTTTAAACATCACTTGTGATCATATGGTGGCAGAAATTACCAATGCTGAAGATTGTCTTCAACGCCTTGGGCGGTTAGATCGTTTTGGTGAGAATGACTACGTAAATACCTATGTCTTAGCTGTACCGCTTTCTATCTCTGAAGCAAAAGGAAGTTCACCTGCGGCACGTTTTTTATCCAATATGTACGTTCTTAGCTCAGTAAGAGCATGGTATCAATTTTTACGATGTGAGCTAGAGAACAAAATATTCACATTGCCAGAAATTTATGAGCTCTACTTTTCGTTTCATCACACAAAGAATAGAACTTTTATTGAAAGTGATTTAGTTGCAGCTCTTCAAAACAGTGTTCAGCAGATAAACGCCAAAGTTCTTGATCCTATCAAAGTACCACCAAAGAAAACCCACTTAAAAACACGCACTAAGATCAGTAAAAATTCGTTACGAGGAGATAACCGATTTGTGCAACTTGCTGTTGTCGATCTAACTAACACAGCACCTGTATTTTTGAACGAGTACGCCTACTCGCAACCGATAGGCAATGATAGTGATATTGATAACTTAACGTTGTCTACGAATGCAATTTTGGGCTACGGCCAGAGCGATAAAAACTTGCTGTCGCATATGTTTAAAAAACATCACAACATTCTTAATGGCATTAAGAAAGCCTACACCGATAATGTGCTGCTAAACGATGCGCGTGAACCGGAGTCTCCGATTTATTTAAGCTACTCCACAGAAGACTTGGAAAAAGTAGGAGGCGACAGTGCTCGTCATCCTTTTGCCATTTACTACGCTATTTGCAAAAAACAAGCAATTGGTGCGATCTCAATTAAACACATTAAGCAAACCACAGAGGAAGAGGAATAAAGCATGGAAAAAGTAACTGGAATTAAAAGTGTTGATTTCAAAATTAAAGCGCTTGGTCATGGTGTAGTAAATTGGAACGGACCAACAACACTAACCGGAGATAACGGTAAAACAGTAGATAATCACACACTGCCTAAGCTTCGAGGCTACAGCAATTTAACAGGTAAAATAAAAGAAGAAACAGGTTACAAGTATAAGAAAGAAGCCACTGATATCGACTTTAAAAAAACACCTCTCTATATCAGTCAAAACTGTATCCGCCATCACTTATTTAAAGAGCAAGCGTTTGATTTACATTTTGCAGCTGAAAAAAATCTTGAAAAAGTACTCGCTTCACTTACTGGGTTGATCAGAGGGTATGTTGTGCCGTCCAGCCAATGTAAACGAACAAGTCCTTTGCTCATTGAAGATTTTGTTGATCAACTAGGCAATGGCAATTTTGAGCAATTTGGTCAAGCGGGGGCACGTGACAGCTCTTCATTTTTCTCTAAAACAACGTTTGGCGATACGCAATATATCTCTTATGGCTCTATAAGCATTGAACAATTGCAATTTATCTCTCTCGACAAAAAGTTTGATCGTGCAAGCATGATTATAAAAGAGGGACAAGGTGAGGTGGTTGCTACCGCAGTGCAAAACTTTATCAAATCTCTTAATCCATCACTTAATCCTACAGCAATCTTTCACAGTAATTATGTGCGAAGCGGAACTATCTTTGAGGAAGGCGAATGTGGGATCTTACTTAATGATGATGCTGTGCAGGCACTAGTTGAGCAGACTTTATCAAAACTTGCTGATCTGAGTATCCGTCAAGCTAAAGGTTATATGTATGTTGATGAAATATCTGTCGATTATAACGATAGCCATAAAATGATGCGCATTAAGCGTGATGAGTCAGAAGTTGTAAGCGAAAAACATATGTCATTTGCTCAGTATTTTTATGCTAAGTAGGAGGCGATATGAAAATAGTTATCGAATATGACTCTTCTTGGCGAAACTCATTTTTGGATGGAACCAATAATGAGCCATTACCCAAAAAAGGCAGAGAGTTTGTAGGCTCTATGACCAATTTGAAAGTAGACGGAAATTTTAAAGTGTGTGATACCACTTTAAATACCGTAATGGGCTTACTAAACCGTTTGATCGGTGATCAGCGAAAGCTCTACCAAGCGCGAAGTAAGATGTTCGAAAAAGCGTATTATTTTGAAGACTTGGAAGAAAAAATAAGTTTCGTTGATAAACCTCAAATTTCAAATGAAATGACGTTTATTCGAAATATGAATGGCAGCACCGATCAAAATGCGTTTACTGGCATGATTAAAGTCTCTGATCCTGTATTTAACTCAGGTTATTCGATGCCGTTCTGGGCGGTTCTAAATCTAGATATTCAGCATCTTTGTGATTTTATAATTAATGAAACGGCTGTTGAAGGCAATATTGAGCTAGATCCTTTAAGTATTATTGCCCGTTTAGAGCTTCTCAATAAAGAGAAAGCCATTGAAAATACGGAAGAACACACTAAAGCCATTGATGTGCTAAAAACACATTTTCCGGATGTTGAATATTTAAATAACAAGGGGTTAATTACGCCAATTAGCCTTTACTGCTCTGCGTTATACCTTCAATTATCTCGCTTAGAAACGCAATTTGATATGAACTCAGCAAAAACTAAGTCTGGTGGAATTAGCGGTATCTCGAAACGAGGCTTTACCAAAAAAGACTTTATGGATCGTTACACTACTGGGTCTAAAAAAATAATTTGGGGTAATCCCTTCATTAAAAAAGAAAAAATTAAAGGACAAGGAGAAATCACATCAATGTTAACTAAAGCTAGTGGTCAGCTTGAAATTACTATTGATGTTGACTTTCCAAAAGGCCAAGAAATTAAAACGCTGATTGAAAATGCCGGGGTATCCAGCTTTTATCTTGGCAAAAAAGGATTGGCTTATGTTTCACAAATTCGTGTTTAGGAGCAAGAATGGACTCGTATATTGATATTCATTTAAAACCCGATGCTGAAATGAGTGAGGCAGAACTGAGCAGTAAAGTGTTCACAAAATTTCATAAAGCTTTGGCCACATTAAATAGCAACAACATTGGTATAAGCTTCCCGCAGGCGAAATTAAAGTTGGGGCGTATATTTCGTGTGCATGGTAACGCTAGCATATTGCATGATTTGCAAGGTCTTGATTGGTTGGGGCCATTGACTGGTTATTGTAAAGTGAGTGTGATTACTGACGTGCCAAAACAAACGCAATACCGTGTTATTTCGGTTAAACGTAGTAATTTAAGCCAAGCTAAATTAAAGCGATTAATTGCCAGAGGCAGCATTGATGCAGAAGGCCAAAAACGTTACAAAGTTAAGATGCTAAGTCAAGGTTTTGATAATCCATACTTGGATTTAATGAGCGCTTCAACAGGTCAAGTGTACCGAAAGTTTTTTGAGTTCAGTGATATTTATACGAAACCAGTGATGGGCGAATTTGATGCTTATGGCCTGAGCCATACTGCAACAATTCCGTGGTTTTAACCCTTTATTTTTGCTCTTTTATAAACTGCAATTAAAACAGTTGGTTACAACTATGCTGTTTTTATAGGGTAAAAATTTATAATTTACCCTAATAGCTTGTTTTAGCTTATTTTTATGTGAAAAACGTCTAGTTCACTGCCGCACAGGCAGCTTAGAAAAAAAAAGCTATTGTTTGCTTTGCCTATCCCTTGTTCACTGCCGCACAGGCAGCTTAGAAAAGCGAAACTGTTGCAAACGTCAAAATCTAACAGTTCACTGCCGCACAGGCAGCTTAGAAATATACACCTTTTCTTTTTCGCGTCAAAACAAGGTTCACTGCCGCACAGGCAGCTTAGAAAGGGCTGCTTAGTGAATCGTTAGCTTGTACCATGTTCACTGCCGCACAGGCAGCTTAGAAACGAACAGGCTTTACCTGTTCAAGCTCCAACCTCGTTCACTGCCGCACAGGCAGCTTAGAAATTTGGCATTGTGGATGGCGAGTTTGAGTTTTAGTTCACTGCCGCACAGGCAGCTTAGAAAACTGCCGCGTTAGCATTGAAAGAGATGAGGACGTTCACTGCCGCACAGGCAGCTTAGAAAAAACGCGCATTGCTGATCACTTCTTTGGCAACGTTCACTGCCGCACAGGCAGCTTAGAAAAGTTGGAGAGCGGTCGCTTTTGGGTTGGCTCAGTTCACTGCCGCACAGGCAGCTTAGAAATTGAGCGCTATCGGGATCGGTTTAAAGGTTTAGTTCACTGCCGCACAGGCAGCTTAGAAATCAACGCACAGACGGCAAAGGGCTGTCTGATAGTTCACTGCCGCACAGGCAGCTTAGAAAAACCTCCAGTTCGTTAGCCCTTTTCTCAACAAGTTCACTGCCGCACAGGCAGCTTAGAAAACCAGCCGCCAGTGTGCGTTATCGGCTTAGTTGTTCACTGCCGCACAGGCAGCTTAGAAAATCTCCGGGCGCGTTAATCGTTCCGACTTGACGTTCACTGCCGCACAGGCAGCTTAGAAACGTCTCACGCACACCCAATGCCCCACCGTCAAGTTCACTGCCGCACAGGCAGCTTAGAAATGCTGGTATCGTGTAATCTGAGTTAGGCGGAAGTTCACTGCCGCACAGGCAGCTTAGAAAACAACAACTGGACACCGAGCCAATATATTGACGTTCACTGCCGCACAGGCAGCTTAGAAACCCACAGGCACTAGATTCGGTCTATTTGTAAAGTTCACTGCCGCACAGGCAGCTTAGAAATAGTCAATCGCGCAGAATTGCATTATAATTAAATTCACTGCCGCACAGGCAGCTTAGAAACTTACCAATCAGCAAGCCCCTAACGTCAATAAGTTCACTGCCGCACAGGCAGCTTAGAAAGTACAGCCCGGCGTTAACTGCTGCGGTCATTAGTTCACTGCCGCACAGGCAGCTTAGAAACAATACGCCCAACGGCAATCAGATTGCAACAGGTTCACTGCCGCACAGGCAGCTTAGAAATTGCTATGCGTTTCGTTCTGGCCCGTTTGTTGGTTCACTGCCGCACAGGCAGCTTAGAAAAAGCGTGGTGAGAGTACCTTCGTGCGGGGCTTGTTCACTGCCGCACAGGCAGCTTAGAAAATGCGGCAAAGATAGCGTGGAAAGCGCACGAAGTTCACTGCCGCACAGGCAGCTTAGAAATATGAACATTCTTAATCGCACTTTTCACATTGGTTCACTGCCGCACAGGCAGCTTAGAAAACCATCACTGTAAAAAACCCATTGGCTGTTGTGTTCACTGCCGCACAGGCAGCTTAGAAAAGTAGATGAGGAATAAAACAATGCGGACATTTGTTCACTGCCGCACAGGCAGCTTAGAAAACGCTTAGCCAGCTGCATTGTGTTCGGGTTTTGTTCACTGCCGCACAGGCAGCTTAGAAAGGTATCAGTTGTGGGTTAGTATCTTGGATAAAGTTCACTGCCGCACAGGCAGCTTAGAAAATTTTTAACGGTGGTCGAAAATGATTAAGGTTGTTCACTGCCGCACAGGCAGCTTAGAAATACGACAATCTGACCGCCTGTAGTGCTTTTGGGTTCACTGCCGCACAGGCAGCTTAGAAATGTGCTTTGATTATCCCGCACTTTCCCGCGCTGTTCACTGCCGCACAGGCAGCTTAGAAAAGCCGTTAGTTTGGGTGATAGGCTTAGTAGGCGTTCACTGCCGCACAGGCAGCTTAGAAAGTGTGGAATACCCGCTTTTCGACGGATGTTGATGTTCACTGCCGCACAGGCAGCTTAGAAAGGTGACATAGACGGTAAACCTGCAGCAGAGCTGTTCACTGCCGCACAGGCAGCTTAGAAAAGCATAAGTCGCGGTCTGCGTATCTTCCAAAGGTTCACTGCCGCACAGGCAGCTTAGAAATTTACAAAGTTAACGATAAGGAAATACCAAGCGTTCACTGCCGCACAGGCAGCTTAGAAAAGCAACCTGCTGCTGTAAATCCTGCAATCTTGGTTCACTGCCGCACAGGCAGCTTAGAAAATTTGCAAGCGACGTTGTGTCGCCGATTGACATTTCACTGCCGCACAGGCAGCTTAGAAATGTGCGTTTCGGCGTCTTGTTAACTCTAATCCGTTCACTGCCGCACAGGCAGCTTAGAAATAGCGCGTCATACGTGTCTGTGTTGCGCGTCTGTTCACTGCCGCACAGGCAGCTTAGAAAAAGAAGATTTAATTGATGATGCTAGGCAAGCGGTTCACTGCCGCACAGGCAGCTTAGAAATGGGATATTTTGTGCAACTGTTGACATTTTGCGTTCACTGCCGCACAGGCAGCTTAGAAATGGTGAGTGTACTGAGCTGATTAACTATGAGCGTTTACTGCCGCACAGGCAGCTTAGAAAATAAACATCAGCCTTGGCGAGTTCCTTAGCTAGTTCACTGCCGCACAGGCAGCTTAGAAAGTTAAGATCCGACCCAGTGCGATCCTGATACTGTTCACTGCCGCACAGGCAGCTTAGAAAAGACGGCTCAGTTGTGGCTGGTGACTTTGCGTGTTCACTGCCGCACAGGCAGCTTAGAAAACGCAAGACGTTACAGACGAAGCCATTACCGTGTTCACTGCCGCACAGGCAGCTTAGAAAATGTCAACCGCTGCAAAAATATCAGTCATAAAGTTCACTGCCGCACAGGCAGCTTAGAAAGCTAACGCATGGCGATAGGCGTTACTGTGTGCGTTCACTGCCGCACAGGCAGCTTAGAAAGTTACGCTGCGGTTGCTGTTATCCGTAAAGTAGTTCACTGCCGCACAGGCAGCTTAGAAAAGGTAATCTTTTAATGCTGCTCTTACATCTTCGTTCACTGCCGCACAGGCAGCTTAGAAAACAGGCACACTTCGGTATCGACTGCCGCTATCGTTCACTGCCGCACAGGCAGCTTAGAAAATCATAAATACGCTCCCACAAAGCCAGCCACAGTTCACTGCCGCACAGGCAGCTTAGAAAGTAAATCCACAGCTTAACCTTTCCAAGCATTAGTTCACTCCCGCACAGGCAGTATTAAAACGTTCAAACAAAAGTTTATTAATCACGTTATAAGCAATGGAGTCACTTCGTATCGTTAATCTAATGGGGTTTAGCCAAGACATGACTATTTAGTGTTGATTGATCAATTTAAGCAACAACACGCTTCATTCTGGTATAAACAATTTAAGAACGTAATACAGTTTTAATAAACCCCGCTACAAGCCGCTAGCTGCAACAGGCTCACGCATTTGGACGGCGGCTCAGTGAGCTTGGATCTCACACTAGTCATAAATTTTGCCTTAGATTTTTTGGTAAGTGGGTTTGATTCATTACAAAAAGTAATCCAAATTGGGCTGTTTACCCAAGGGGCCTTGCGGTATAATCCAGCAGTATTTTTTAGTCCAAGCTGCAGGCTTATTGCGTAACAGGCTGAAATTTAAGGCCTTTTGCTGCGATGGTTTTTCTGCTGCTGACCCTCACACTAAGTAGGAAAAAAATAATGGCTCAAAAAACCGTGTTACACGCCAGCCACCTCGCTGCCGGTGCCAAGATGGTCGATTTCTTTGGCTGGGATATGCCGATAAACTACGGCTCACAGATCGAAGAACACCACGCTGTGCGTCAAGACGCTGGCATGTTTGATGTGTCGCACATGACCATCGTTGACATAACCGGTGCCAACACGCGTCAATTCCTGCGTTATTTAGTCGCCAATGATGTCGCCAAATTAACCGTGCCAGGTAAAGCCTTATACACCGGTATGTTGAATGCAGACGGTGGTGTGATTGACGATTTAATCGTGTATTTCCTGCAAGAAGACTTCTTCCGTTTAGTGGTTAATTCGGCCACCCGCGAAAAAGATCTGGCGCACATCAATGCGCAAGCTAAAGCCTTCAACGTGATGGTTACAGAGCGTCCAGAATTCGCGATGATTGCCGTACAAGGCCCAAATGCTAAAGCTAAAGTCGCCACCTTATTAAATGAAAGCCAACTGGCTGCCGTTGCCGGCATGAAGCCCTTCTTTGGTGTGCAAGCAGGCGATTTATTTATTGCGACCACCGGTTACACAGGTGAAGACGGTTATGAAATTGCCCTGCCAAACGAGCAAGCGGCCGATTTATGGCAGCGTTTAGTGGATGCTGGCGTAAAACCCTGTGGTTTAGGTGCACGTGATACGTTACGTTTAGAAGCCGGCATGAACTTATATGGGCAAGACATGGATGAAAGCGTATCGCCATTAGCCGCTAACATGGGTTGGACTATCGCCTGGGAACCGGCTGAGCGTGACTTTATTGGACGTGCGGCGCTTACGCAAGCTAAAGCGGCAGGTACTGAGAAGCTGGTGGGGTTAGTGATGGAACAAAAGGGCGTATTACGTCATGGTCAGCGCGTAGTTACCCCAGCAGGCGAGGGCGTAATTACTTCAGGTACTTTTTCACCTACACTAGGTTTTAGTATTGCGATGGCGCGTGTACCTGCTGCGACTACCGATACGGCTGAAGTGGATATTCGTGGCAAAATGGTTGCGGTTAAAGTGATCAAGCCGGCCTTTGTCCGCGCAGGAAAAAAACTTGTTTAAGCCGCAAACTGCGCGCTAATTTACACCGAACTACAACATAAAACAGCTAAGGAAAATAACATGAGCAACATCCCTGCGAATTTAAAATATGCATCTAGTCACGAATGGCTGCGAGCAGACGGTGACGGTGTTTACACTGTAGGTATTACTGAGCATGCTCAAGATCTGTTAGGCGATATGGTGTTTGTTGAATTACCAGAAGTGGGTGACACTGTAGAACAAGGCGGCGATTGCGCTGTTGCTGAATCGGTTAAAGCCGCTTCTGACATTTACGCCCCCGTAGCTGGTGAAGTGATTGCAGTTAACGAAGCCTTAGCGGACTCACCAGAATTGGTAAACAGCAGCCCATACGCTGAGGGTTGGATGTTTAAAATTAAGATTGCTGACGAAGCTCAATTAGCCAGTTTGTTAGACGCTGCGGGTTACCAGAGCGCTATCGAAGAGTAATATCGGCTGTTTTAGCTGTTGGCCACCAAGCAATACAGTATCCATTTCATGATGATGCTGTATTGGTTGTTTAATTTTCCGCTAGAGGCTGTCCATTATTAATGACAGCGCCGGTAAAGAAAAACGGCTGATAGCGAAAACCGCAAAGTGTGCTGTGCTTATTTTGATTAATCTATTTGAGCTTACACTGCGTAAGCAACCTAGTTCGCACACTCGCATTTTTTATATCAGCTGGCGTAGCAGCTTATACCTTAACTGCTTCGCGCCCGCTGTGTTAACCGCTGCACCAATACCAGGAATTAAGCATGACCCATACCGCTGTTAAAACCCTGACGCAACTCGCCAAACACGATGAATTTATTCAGCGCCATATCGGCCCAGACAGTGCCGAAACGGCCGCCATGCTGCAAGAACTGGGCGTTGACAGCCTAGAGCAGTTAATTGCTGAAACCGTGCCAGAGAGCATCCGCTTACCTGAGCCGTTATCTATTGGTGACAGCCGCACTGAAGCTGATGCTTTAAGCTTTTTGAAAGCCGCTGCGTCTAAAAACAAAATGTATAAATCATACATTGGTATGGGTTATCACCCGACATTAACGCCAAACGTTATTCTCCGTAATGTGTTAGAGAACCCGGGTTGGTACACGGCTTATACACCTTACCAGCCTGAAATTGCTCAAGGGCGTTTAGAGTCTCTATTAAATTTCCAGCAGTTATCGTTAGATTTAACGGGTATGGAATTAGCCAGCGCTTCATTGTTAGATGAGGCCACTGCCGCAGCAGAAGCCATGGCGTTAGCCAAGCGTGTTGCTAAGAGCAAATCTAATACTTACTTTATTGCTGACGACGTACATCCACAAACTATTGACGTGGTAAAAACCCGCGCGGAAATGTTTGGTTTTGAAATTATCGTTGGTAACGCTAGCGAAGCGACAGAATTAGAGGTGTTTGGTGCTTTGCTACAGTACCCCAATACGCGCGGCGATATTCGTGATGACCGCGCTTTAATTGCTGCTATTCAGGCGAAAAAAGCGGTGGTTGCCGTTGCTACTGATCCTATGGCATTAATGCTGTTAAAAGCACCAGGTGAACTAGGTGCTGACGTGGTGCTAGGTTCTATGCAACGTTTTGGTGTGCCTATGTGCTACGGCGGCCCACACGCCGCTTTCTTTGCCACCCGCGATGCCTATAAACGCTCTATGCCAGGTCGCATTATCGGTGTATCAAAAGATCGCCGTGGCAATCAAGCACTGCGTATGGCCATGCAAACACGCGAGCAACATATTCGCCGCGAAAAAGCCAACTCAAACATCTGTACCGCCCAAGTATTACTGGCCAATATGGCGTCGTTCTATGCGGTATATCATGGTCCACAAGGTTTAAAAGACATAGCTGAGCGTATCCATCGCAGTGCCGATATCTTCGCTGCCGGTGTTAAAGCTAAGGGTGTTCAGTTAGTTAATCACCATTGGTTCGATACAGTAAGTTTTACCGTTGCAGATCGTGCTGCCGTTATCGCTCGTGCTTTAGCTGCGGGTGTAAACTTACGCACGGACATGGCCGATTGTTTAGCCGTGAGCTTTAACGAAGCCACCAAAGCCGCTGATATTGCTGAGCTGTTCGATATCGTATTAGGTAATGGTCATGGTTTGGATGTACAAGCCTTAGATGCTGCTATTGTAGCTGAAGGCTCAACCTCTATCCCTGCCGATTTAGCACGTACCAGTGCGGTATTAACGCACCCGGTATTTAACCAGTATCACTCTGAAACAGAAATGCTGCGTTATATCAAAAAATTAGAAAACAAAGATTTAGCACTGAACCACTCAATGATCAGCCTAGGTTCTTGCACCATGAAGTTAAACGCAACTGCCGAAATGATCCCGATTACGTGGCCAGAATTTGCCTCTTTACACCCGTTTGTACCGCGCGATCAAGCTGATGGTTACTACGAGATGATTGGCGAGTTAGGCCGTTGGTTAGTCAACATCACCGGTTATGACGATATTTCTATGCAGCCTAACTCGGGTGCGCAAGGCGAATACGCCGGTATGGTCGCTATTCGTAAGTATCACGAAAGCCGTGGCGAAGGTCACCGTAATATCTGTTTAATCCCAGTATCGGCGCACGGTACTAACCCAGCGACAGCAGCCATGACCAGTTACGAAGTCGTACTGGTAGATTGTGATAAATCAGGCAACATCGATATGGCTGATTTAAAAGCGAAAGCGGCAGAAGTGGGCGATCGTTTAGCCGCCATCATGGTGACGTACCCGTCAACACACGGTGTATTTGAAGAAACCATCGCTGAGCTTTGTGACGTGGTCCACTCTTATGGTGGCCAAGTTTACATGGACGGTGCCAATATGAACGCACAAGTCGGTTTAACCTCCCCTGGCTTTATCGGTTCAGACGTATCGCATTTAAACCTGCACAAAACCTTCTGTATTCCACACGGTGGTGGCGGCCCGGGTATGGGGCCAATCGGTGTGAAAAGCCATTTAGCACCTTTCTTACCGAATCACAGTATTGTAAAAATTGACAACACCGGCAGTAGCAACGGTGCGGTAGCGGCAGCACCTTTTGGTAGCGCGGGTATTCTGCCAATCAGCTGGATGTACATTGCCATGATGGGCAGTGAAGGTTTAAAACAAGCTACCGAGTACGCAATTTTAACCGCTAACTACGTCGCCAAGAAATTAAACCCACACTTCCCGGTGTTGTATGTAGGTACTAAAGGCCACGTGGCGCACGAATGTATTATCGACATTCGGCCACTAAAAGAAGCCAGCGGAATTACCGAAATGGACATCGCTAAACGCTTAATGGACTTCGGTTATCACTCTCCTACGATGAGCTTCCCAGTAGCGGGCACGCTGATGATTGAACCAACAGAATCAGAAAGCAAAGCCGAGCTAGATAAGTTTATTGAAGCGATGATCACCATCCGTGCGGAAATTGCCAAAGTTGAAGCAGGCGAATGGACTGTTGATAACAACCCATTAGCCTTCGCGCCACACAGTATGGAAGATATCTTCGACCCAGCATGGGATCGCGCTTACGAGCGTCAATATGCCGCCTTCCCGGTGAAGTTTGTCGCAGAAAACAAGTTCTGGCCAACGGTAACCCGTATTGATGACGTATACGGCGACCGTAACCTGATGTGTTCATGCCCAAGCCCGGAAGATTACAGATAATTTGTTGATAATTGTCAGCGTGTAATTAAGTTTGTGACCGGTTTAATTAAGTTTGTGACTTTAATTAAGTTTGTGACTAAACGAAAACCTTAAGAAAAGGGCCGAAAGGCCCTTTTAAATTAATGGCTTACATGAATTATGCTCGTGCGTGTACGACAAGTGGAGTAAGATATCTGATCATATCACCTGTATTGATTATTCAGTTGGTGAGCGCAGATCACTACCTGTATATTACTTTGAAGATAAAGGAGAATTACATGCAGGTAGCGTCAATAAAAGTACTAACTCAATTGACGGGAGAGTTCTTCTCCAGACATTGGAATTTGGAGAAGCTTGGTCCTACACTATCATTGTCGCTGATATATAAATTTGAAGGGGCATTGCCTAACTATGATAGACAGGGCGTTTAGCATTTTTGAAAGATGGTACGGTTACTTATATAGGTGTTGCAACATCGCTTGGTAGTGGACGATATGCGGGTCAAGGATTAGGTAAAAGATCTCAGGTTTATACAAAAGTTATCAATGATGCTCATACTCCAACTGACCCACGACTAATTGACTCTGGCGCTATGATGACCATTGGTTTTCCTCAGGAATATGCATATTTGGCTAATGCATTAGAGCTATTTTTAATTGGAAGAATGGACACTGAGTACAATCTAAACCGTCCGGGTAAATTTATTAAACCTTAAATATTGCTAGAAGTTGGCTTACTACAATAGTAAGTCTATCAACTAAGAGTGATTCGCTATTTATTATTAAGCTTTATTTTTTCGTACAGACATACATCTCTATGTTGGCTTGCTGCTACGTTACAATCTCCGTAACGAAGCTTAGTCATTTTTTCTGAATTAATAGCTGAGACAACAACGCGCGTCTTAATTTGTCGTGCTTGCCTGTAACAATGCTGCTGGTTAACAGAGGAGTGTATTCGTGGGTATAGCTAAACGAAAGCGGGATGATAGCGGTGATGTAATTGCTCAGTTAATTGACGTTGATACACCAGCGATATGTAAGCTTTGGGCTTTTCGGATTATAAAAAGCCAACGCCTGCTAAAAAATCTGCATGAGTCTCTGCTGTTTGATAAGATGCCTGCCTTTTTGCGAGAAACCGAGCAGAATACTGAAGCCTTTACTGTCTCTCAGTTACGGCGCTATATCGATGAGCAGTTACAATTACTGGCCTCTGAAAATCCTCCGATCCCTGATGTGCTTGCCAGGAATATAAATAGACTTGGCGAAATGATGGGATTATCAGTCGTTGAACAGCAATTACTTGCGTTTGCTGCTTTGATTAAAGCAGACGCGACCCTTACCAGGGTAGCTTCAACGATGCCTACTATAAGAAAACCACAACTAGCAAAAATCTTGGGGCAAACCCTTGGCTTTTCAGAGCTCGCCATCAGACAGGCACTTAAAAAAGACAGTGTCTTATTAAGCTCTGGCCTGGTGCAGTTGCAAACCGGAACGGCGATGTCGCTGGAAGATGCGTTTGACTTTGTCACATATGGTTTTGGACACAATTTATTAGAAGACAATAAAGATGCCTCAAGCCTGCTTAAGGATGTGCTGCTACAAGGGGCTGCACCAACTCTGCAGCTGACGCATTACCCTCATTTAAAAACAGATCTGCAAATATTGTTGCCTTACTTAAAAAGTGCGATTAAGCATAAGCTTGTTGGGGTAAATGTACTAATTTACGGACCACCAGGCACAGGGAAGAGTGAGTTGGTAAGAGTATTAGCCCAAAAGTTAAAACTGCCACTTTATGAAGTAAGCAGTGAGGATGAAGATGGCGATGCAATTAGCGGGTTTAACCGTCTGCGAGCTTATCGTATGGCTCAGAAGTTTCTGGAGAAATCAGCCAATTTACTGTTGTTTGATGAAACCGAAGACGTATTTGAACACAATCCCTTTAGCCGAAGCGCCGAACCACGCAAAGCCTGGATGAATCGCATGCTGGAAAATAATCTGGTGCCAAGTTTCTGGATCACTAATAACCAGAGGGTGATTGATGATGCTTTTATTCGCCGTTTTGATCAGGTTATTAAACTGGATGTGCCTCCCAAAGCGCAAAGAGCGGCGCTTTTGCAAAGTGCAGCGCCAGCTTTGCTCACCCAGGCAGAGGCGGAAAAGCTAGCTGAGCATCCTGCTTTAACCCCTGCTATTATTACCCGTGCTGGTCGGGTAATTGCAAGCTTAAACCCCAGACTAAATCGCGCTGATAAAGTCGCGTCATTACAGCATTTAATGCAGCAAACCCTGCGTGCTCAGGGCTTTACTGTTGACTATGCCAAGGAGCGAGACGTTTTAGGTGCGGTGTATGATGCCAGCCTGACTAATGCAGATGTTGATCTTGCTGGTTTGACTGCCGGGTTAATCCGGGCGGGCAGTGGTCGGCTCTGTCTATACGGGCCTTCCGGTACTGGTAAAACAGCGTTTTGTCATTATCTGGCCAAGCAGTTGCAAAAGCCGCTGATAGTGAAAACAGCTGGTCAGCTATTTGGCATGTTTGTAGGTGAAACAGAAAAGCGCATTGCAGCCGCTTTTGCAGAAGCGAAAGAGAACGAAGCTGTACTTTTACTGGATGAAGTCGATAGTTTTTTACAAGACCGGCGTAAAGCTCAGCAAAGTTGGGAAGTGACCGCGGTAAATGAAATGCTTATGCAAATGGAGGCGTTTGAAGGTGTTTTTGTTGCCAGCACCAATTTACTGCATAACCTGGATCAGGCATCACTGCGCCGCTTTGATTTAAAAGCGGGCTTTCACTATTTAAAGCCTGCGCAAGCGCTTAGTTTATTTAAAGCCCATTGCCAGCAATTAAAGCTGACGCCTTGCAAAAGCAGTGAGCATCGTGTTACCAGTGCGCTGCGACTTACTCCTGGGGATTTTGCGGCATTGGCCAGGCAAAGCCGCTTCCGACCTTTTAGCACGGCCAGCGACTTTGTCAGCTCGTTGCTGCTTGAGGTTAGCCTGAAAAGCGATGACATTGCTAAACCGATGGGCTTTTTGCAGTAGCAAGCTCAGGGTAAAGCGCATAGCTCTTTTGCAAGCTGGAAACGATACTTTGCCGAAGGCTGGCCGGTGCCAAAACCTCAATGCTGCTGCTGTGCGATAAAATCCACCACTGCAACTGCCAGCCATCATGCACAGTCGCGCTGAGCTGTTGCCAGTCATCTACGGTTGCGGTGAGTGTCATATCTTCAGCAATCGGCGCTTCTTGCAGTAACTGGCTTAAATAAGGGCTAACCCGGGCTTGTAGGGTAATTTGCTTGCCATTGGCAAATTGCAACGCGCCACTTTGTAAGTAAGCGGATAAAGTAAAACCTGGCGGGCTTTGTAATGAGTTGTCTGTCAGGCCTAGCTCAATAAAACGGTGCAGGGCAAATAAACGCACATCTTCATAGTCACCTACAGTGGCCACCAGGTAAGTGATATGACCCCGCTGTACCAAGCCCAGAGGGTTCAGAACATATTGTTTTCGTTGCTGATCATACAGTGCGGTATAAGTGGCCTGCAGTTGCTTATTCTGGCTAAGCGCCTGTTGCACCGCTTCATATAACGCCTGCGAGGTAGCAGGGGGTATCATTGGTAATGCAGGGGACACCACGGCAATTTTATCAGCTAACCGGCTTATACTGTTGCTTTCTTCCAGCGCTTGTAATTTACTCTTTGCCTGACTAAAACGGCTGTTCAGACTGTGCAACATCACCTGCGGCAGAATGCTTTTAAGCGTGCCTTCCACCAACTGCAATATCATGGCGTCGGCGACACTAATGCCGGGCAACTGAATGTCTTTATTCTCCATCCAACGCCATAAATGCGCGGTTTTGCTGTCATCACTGACAATCGGAAATACCATCGACAAATCGTTTAGATCTCGCTCTACCGTGCGTTTCGTCACTTTAAAGCCTTGATCGTCCAGCAGTGTTTTTAATTTAGCGGCGGTTTTACCCTCGCCGCGGGTTGGCAGCAAATTCAGTAGTTCCCATTGCCGGCTTAAAGTCACGTGTGATTTGGCAGAAGACATAGCAACCCATCCTTGAATGTAATGCGAAGGATTATAAAAAAGCTTGCCCTAATATGGGCGGCTATGGCAATAATAGAGACAAGCACGGCAAATAGGAAGCTGAAAAATGATGATAGATAAGGACTTAAGCCACAGTGCTCTTAAAGCCTATCAACGGCAACTCCGCGACCATTTTCCAGATAGCCTGTCATTACGGGTACACCGGGCCCTTAGCTGGCTGAGTAAAGCCGAGCAGGCCAGAGAAGCAAAAGACACTGACACCGAGTTTGTCTATTACTGGATCAGCTTCAATGCTGCTTACGCCTATGAGTTTGGCGAATTAAGCGCTTAGCTGAGCAGCAGGATTTTCAGGCTTTTATCGCAAAAATTGCTGTTCTTGAAACCGAGAACCTACTTTATAACCTTATTTGGCAGCAATTCAGCGGCAGTATCCGGCTGTTAATGGACAATAAATTTGTATTTCAGCCGTTCTGAGATTTCCAGCGCGGCCGCAGTACAGAAGAGGAATGGCAACAACGCTTTAGCATGTCCAAAGCTAACCTGAATAAAGCGCTAACCGATATAAATGTACCCATAGCGCTGTCATATATCTTTAGCCGGCTGTATACCTTATGCAATCAACTTATCAATCGCGGTGCCATCCATAATAGCAGTGTGAATCGCGAACAACTAAAAGACGCCTGTAACCTGCTAAATAAGCTTATCCCTTTGGTGATTGTTTTGATGATGGGGGCGCCGGAGCAATTGTGGGGTGAAGGGTGTTATCCGGTGGTTTGACACTGATTTTTCTGTATTCTTTAATTTATTACCGAGTGGAAATTATGTCGATAAAAAGAATTAAACCAAGCAAACAAGGCGATCTAGATGGTGCTTGTGGATTTTATGCCATCGTAAATGCATTAATGAGCTTAGAGCCAGAACTTGATGCTGAGGAGTTGTTCACTCAAACATTTATATCTCACTTATATGACGGTGATCCAATGAGATTTATTAACGGGACGAAGCGTGGCTCGATAAAAAATGTTCTGAGTAGAGTAATTGACTATTTACACGACCATTTTACTTTTTCAGATGGTAAGTCAGGCTTAGAGTATAAATTTTGTATGAAAATGCCTTTCTGGCGTGCTGATAAAGAACGAAACAGAAAATCAATGTTAACCGTGTTGAAGCAAGCAGATTTTAAAGCTGGGGTCGTTTGTATTATTGGATACGGTTATGCTGATGGAGATGGTGAACAAGATTATGCTCATTGGTCAGTTGTAACTAAGGTTAATGATGATGGGCTCCATTTACTTGATTCAGGTAAAGAAAAAAAATTAATTAGCTTTGACAGCATAAGAGTCGATAGCAAGCAATCTTCAAATGTAGCTAGACCTTACAATATCTATTCAGAGGATATTTTCGTAATCTCACGAGAGCTTACTTAAGACATTTTATATTTCTAACAAGGCAGTAGGTAAATCAGTAGTAGTAACCGCGACATGTTTTGTCATGCACGCCCTTTATCCTGCTCATTTTGGTGGAGGATAAACATGAGCAAAACTAACACGGGTAATGATAGCGAGAATAGCCTGGCCGCATTAATGGAGTTAGGGCCACGGATCTTATTATTGGGTATTGGCAGCCTGGGCTGTTATCTGGTTGCTAAAACTCAGCAGCAACTGGTCGAAAGAGACAACGGAATCGACTCTCGCATTGAGTATGCCTTGTGCCACCACAAAGCCTTTTTGTTACAAGACAAACCTGATGTGCATACTTTTTTGCTGGCCGATAATAATGCGCCCTTGGCCGAGCGATTGCTTGCTAATGGCGAAGAAGGCAATATCACGGCTTTGCAGGCATTACTGTTTCATTATGATCTGGTTCTGTTATGTGGTGCATTGGGCGGTAAAAGTGGCGCTACGTTAGCAGAGATAGGCTTACTACTTAGTCCATGCCAGGCTGCATTAGCTTTTGTGGTAACGCCGTTTAATTTTGAGGGGGGTGCCAGGTTAAAGCAGGCAAGGGCCACGCTGCAGCAATTAGAAACCTGTTGCAACGGCTTATTAGAGTTGCCAAATGACTTACTGCGCAAGGCCCTGGGTGCAACTACTACGTTGGATCTGGCGCTGGACGCCAGTAATGGCTTTTTAACCGCTATGTTACGTCAACTGCTGCACATCATGGCAAAGCCCAGCTTGATCAACCTGGATATGAATGACTTGCTGGGTTTACTACGATATCGTGGACGTATTGCGATTAACTGGCAGCCACTCGATTTTTCCCAGCCGTTGGCAGCGCAAGTACTAACACTTTTACAGCACCCGTTGTTAGTCATAACTGCTACCGATACGGCTAAAACTGCCATGCTACATGTCGAAGTCCCTGAACACTTTGAACTGGAAGCTTTTGAGCAACTGCATAGTCTGTTGCAACAGCACTTGCCGGATAATCTTATTATGTTGTCTGGCTTAAGAATAACAACAGGTCTTGCCACACCCGAGGTGACGTTATTACTTACCGGCATTTCACCGGAATGAGTGTGCAACGGGCAAAAATAAATTAGCCTGCCGAGCAAAAGAGCCTCGCTTCTGGATGAAAACCGTACACTGGCTAAACACTCAGTGTAGAAAATCCTGAAAAATGTTGGAAATATTGGCAAGGATACCGGCCCCGGACGGAAAAAAATAATAGCTAACCAGTTGTGAGACGCTTGGCTTAATGCATATCAACTCATCGAAATTTAACAAGTATTTATGGGTTTAAGGAGCTTTTTTGTTTTTGCTGACTTTGGAAAATAATGGCGATATTCTGTTGGATACCGGCGAGTGTCAGGGGAGCAGATTCCGTGTTGTTTTTAAAAGTTGGCGTCAGCACTTATGCTGGAGTGTTGCGGTCAATGATGAGGCATTTGAGAGCCAGACAATCGCTCCGGGCATCAATTTAGCAGCGTGTATAGAGGAGTCACAGTTAAGTATTGATTGGTGGAATGCATTAAGTCAGCCTTTTAAAGCAAATGTGCTGTTATTCCATGAACAGTCTGCTTATGTGTTGCAATTAGCCAGTCGATCCCGTTACGTATTTGAGTTGGTTGAAACCAGGCCAATATTATTAGCGTTACTAATGTGTCATTCCGATGACTCTGCAACGTTGATTAACGCAGCAGCAAAGCCGCAAAGAAAAATAGGTGCTATGTTCGGCCTGCCACCTACTAAAAACCTGCTGAAGTTTTTAAATAAATATACCTGTGAGCGTTTTAATAAACATGCATTGCTTAACCTGCTTAACTTCCTAAGGCAGCCTAAGCACTGCCAGGTCTTGCAGCATGAGACAACATATACTGATGCGACAATAGTTGTTGCACTTGAGCACCCGTGGCTTATTTCAAGCCCGTTATGGCGCCGGATTCAGCTGTCAAAAAAGGTTAAACGTAAAAGCTTTTTAAACCAGATAGCTGATTGTTTAATGCTAGCTGAAACATTGGGCATAAACTTGCCTCAGCGAATAATCCGCAACTTAAGCGGATTGACGGATTTACAACAATTGCATGACAGATGGGTTATCCGGGTAAATGCCGGGACAATCGCAGACATTCCACATGCAGAATATGCTAACCAGTTTTGCCATTTTCCCTATCCGAATAGTAATGGCATTGAAGCCATTAAAAGTCAGGGTGAATTAAGTGAGGAAGGGATTCTGTTAAGTCACTGTATCCGCTCATACCTCAATCTTATCATGGCAGGACAATACTGGGCTTACAGATTAATTCTGCCTGATGAGCGAGCAACTATCGGATTTAAGCGGGATGAAAAGGGCGCTATTATCCTAGATCAGATCCGGGGCTACAAAAATGCGCTGGTCAGCCAACAGGCATCAGACTATGTCTCACAGTGGCTTAAAGTATGTAAAATACAATAGCGTGTAACATTCTTCCTGATGATAAATTAATTCATATCACTTAATTAAAGTGGGTATGTACGGGGGGGCTGTCGCCTTTATATTTTCTCTGATCAAGTTCTTCGTGTAGCAAGCGGTAAAGGATTGACGCCCCTCGGATCCCATTAATTGTTGCTGGTTTGCTAATATTTATACTATTCAGTTTTTGAATTATTTCATCTATGGTTAATTCATGTATGTTCATATTTCTTATTCCATCCTATGACACGGATGCATCTAAATTGGCATCATTAAGCCAACGACGCACAAGCTCGACTACTTTAGTCACCGCTTCACCTTGCAACACCTTAAAGCCATAAGGTGTTGCAAGGTGAGCGGCGAGATCTACCAGGTATTTATCAGCATCTTCACCACAGCTATGTAACAGGCTTGCAGCCGGCTCTACCAGCAATGAACTGCCTACTACTAACACCTTTTGTGCGGCACTGAGGAAATCGCTGGCTTCCAGCAAATGGGGTACCATTTCACCAAACCAGACAATATTGGGTCGCCACTCGCTTAGCTGCCATGCTGAGCCATCTGGCGCCAGGCTATGTTCTGTAAATTCAGCGTCACCAATGTCGAAAACGGCGTCAGGTTGGTTGACTTTTCTAAGCTCGTTTAATTTACCATGTAAATGAATAACCTGGCTTGAACCGGCGCGCTCATGTAAATCATCAATATTTTGCGTGATCACCACGACCTGGTACTGCTGCTCTAGCTGTGCAATAGCCAGGTGAGCTGTATTGGGTTGCGCTTTGGCTGCTGCTAAACGACGACTTTGATAAAAGCGGTGTACCAGCTCAGGATTGGCGGCAAAACCTTCTGGTGAAGCCAACTGATACACATCGTATTGTTGCCAAAGGCCTTCACTATCACGAAAGGTTGGCAAACCGCTGGCAGCGCTAATGCCAGCGCCGGTAAAGACTACGATCAGTTCACGCTCAGTACTTTTAGGCTTCAGATTTCCTGCTTTATTTAGAATACTTTTCTAAACTCAATGATGGCATCGCGTTGTCATATCAGTTCATAACAGTTAGCTACCAGCACCAGTAAGTCTGATGTTGGATCAAATTGCCGCTTTTAATAAATCAAAACCGCCATGCACATCACTGAAAAAATGCAGCTGGCGGTAAACCTTGGTATCAAGGATCTTCAGTTTGAGCAAAGCAACTGATATTGCGGGCATTTTAAATGCTCCAAAGATGGCATTATCTTTAGCTTAACTCAGGATTACGGCTGCTTACTTACACAAAGAACGATTAAAGCCAGCAGCCAGCTTTATTGCCAGGTTTACCTGTACAATGTGATGCCATTTAAAATGGGACGATAAAATGTCTCTTCACGCACTTTCACCGCCGAAAAATGGTGCAAATCCATCAATAAAACATCTCTGCCAGCACATTTTAATCTCAAATATGCCGCATTCGGCGTGTATTCCAATAGCGATAACTCACCTAATGCCTTTAGACGCTTCTCTAAATTCATGGTTACAATAATGTCAGGGTTTATTATTTCTATTTGTTTAGTAAAGTAATTTTCTTTTTCCTTGGCAAAGCTGTTGATGAAGCTATCAATTAATTGCCAATCTGCTTGATAATCATCAGACTCATTACTGAATTTGGATAAATTCATAAAAGCAAAGCTCATGCCGTCAGCAGTGGCAAAAGTTTTAGCTATCTCACTTGCCGCTGGTATGTCGTCCCAAGAGCAGCAGTTATGGTTTAAACCATAGGCAATACGCAGCATTAACGCATGAAACTGTGACTGATTTAAGCCCTTTTCGCCAATCTTCCCAGTTTTATAACAGTGGTGCATGAGATCGAGGTAATGCTCGCCGGTCAAACCTAACGACTCTCTGCCAATGAATAATATTTTGCAGGTTTGCGCACTAAAGTAGGGGAAAAAACCATCAAATACCATGTCATCGGCAGATTTATCAGCGTCAAAAGAAATCTGTGTTGCATCTTCATGCCAAGTTGAAAATAACCTATTTAATGATGAAAGTTGCGCTTGTTCAAAATCAGGAAAATTCAGTTTTGTTAAATTCATGTCCATCTCCATATGTCATTTTATATTCAAATTTTGGTGTCAGTTTGAAATTACTTATTAACTTGTCACGGTTTATTACTTTTTACCATTATATCTGACAGGGTAAATTAACTATCCTATGGGTACGCTTGAACTAGGGGCCACTCAGATAAGATAAAAACTAGGAGTAGCGCATCAACGCAATTGCTGTTCCAGTATTAATCAGCGTCATATTCTTTTTCTAATTTTAAAACATAGCGGTTTGATGAATCGCCTACGGTTATAAGCTTTTCAGGAATTAGCAGCAGGTTCCCCTGACGTTGCAGTTCTGTGCAGGTGCCTCGCATCATTATGGCCATTCGCTCTCTGTCGTCCGGATCACTGGTATCAATCAAAAGTTCCAACATCTTGCTGTGTAAAATTGCAGGCAAAATATGCCAATAGCTAGGGCTTAAAGTGGCTGTAACCACGTAATCCTGATCAGGTAATGCCTCAGGCAGAACTAAGAAATTGTCGCAACGCTCCAAAGGTATAGTGAACACGCTAATCTCGCAGTCATCTTTGTAATATTGGCTATTTTAAAACGATGAAGCGACAACTTAAGCCGCACTGACAATAATGCTTACAGACATTATTCAACATGCGTGAAAAGCGTACACTGAGTAATTAAACAGTATGGTCAGATTTTAGAAACTACTTAATAATATTAGTCGTTACTTTGTTAAATATGGAATGTAATGGGTTATGACAGCAGCAAGATACCTTATTAAATCTCGTTTTAAGCTTGCGCTGGAATGCCCGATTAAGCTCTTTTATACCGGTAAGCATGTGTATGCTAACTAAAGTCTGGAAGATGATTTCTTGCAGGAACTAGCCAACGGTGGCTATCAGGAGCGGGACCTTGTCAAAAATTATTTCCGCGAAATGCCGATGTTCATAGTTAATAGCTTTTCTATCTAATTCAGTCTGTTAGTATTCATGCGTATTTTGTTTGATATGGAGTAGTACTACACGAAGCATCGTGTTATTTGTGAGGTAGAATGAGTTTGATTGGTTGGGTCGATTTTTCATCCTTAGAGCGTGAGCGCGTTTCACAAATAATGTCTATGCTGCAAGAAAAAGGCACACTTGATGAGCTAGGCATTGGGCAACTACGTGATGCGTTTGCTGATAAACTTTTTCCAGGTTTTTCTACGATACAAACACGTGCCAAGTACTTTGTGACCCTACCTTTTTTGTTTCATGATTATCGACAGCTTAAACCTCATGAGCGTCTCAAAAAGCCGTTAACTGAGTTTCTTAGCGAGCGTGAAGATAAACTTGCTAGGATGCTTGTTAAGAATCACATTGATAACATGCCTTATGGAATTATTGGCAAAGACAGCTTAGACAAAGGCGTCGCAAGAAAGCCATCATCAGTTTATTGGAATGGGATTCGCAAGCTTTCTATCGCCAATACCGACCTGTCATTAAAAGAATTTATTCGTCAATTTGAAGATCACTATTGTTCAGTGAGAGATACTCACGTAGATGACGATCATCAAAGCTCAAATCTTACTGATTGGATGACAAAGCCTGATGGTTACTCTCCTGACTGGTTGACCAAAACAAAGATCGAGTTAACTCTGCGTGAGGCCGAATTTCTCAAAGATAAGCTGTTAAACACAAAACGCATCGAGCATAGCATTCCAGCACAATTAATTAAGCATAACCTAGTCAAAGAGGTGCTAGATCTCAATGAACATTTACCCTCAGGCAGTTGGCAGGCATTCTCATTACATGAGCAACTTAAGAACTCGGCTGTCTCGTCCCAAACTAAGAGCACACTCGCCAAAGCTCTCGAGTTTAGTTTTGTGTTAGAAGGTGCCCACATTCGATATAACTTACTCATCGCACTACGAGCTGATAACTCAGCTTTCATCGAAAGGCTGAAAGAAGATTTTAGCGAGTGGCAGGCGAAAGCACTAAGCCAGCGAGATAGTTTCACTGAAAA
The DNA here is from genome assembly GCF_016343785.1 of Alishewanella maricola. NCBI lineage: Bacteria > Pseudomonadati > Pseudomonadota > Gammaproteobacteria > Alteromonadales > Alteromonadaceae > Alishewanella > Alishewanella maricola. The sequence goes on from NZ_JAEINI020000004.1 coordinate 25,764, forward strand.
TGCGATTAACAATTGGTATTTATCTGCTTTTGACGCACAGAAAGCAGCCAGCAGCCGAACCCGTCAATTCATTGAGAATTGGTGTCAATTGGTAAGGGATGAATCGAGTGAAGATGACTTGGATCAATGTGTAAAACGTCAAGCTATCGCTAACAAAGGTGCGCGATGCTTACTGAAAAAGGCCTTGAATTCAGACCAAGGCTGGGTTGGAATGCGCCTATTAGAGTTTAGGTGGCCGACAGCAAAGATTATTCTTCGCGATATTCAGGAGGGGTTGAGTGTTATTACCTGATAAGAATCGCCTGGATTATGGAGAGCAATTGATTTCTCCAGAAGGCTATGAAATTACTCATGCTATCGCGACAACCTTTAGTCTTGATCTTAACACCTTACTTACAGTGCCCATTGCCATGTGCTTTGGCCACACGCTCGAAGGCTCTGTCGAACACATGCGAATAGCACTGCTGGATGCACTGGGCACACTTGGCGACAAACTGACTGTGTTTTATCAGCAAGGTAATATTAAAGTTCCCGACAAATACAATAGTCTCTTCGGATTGTTAGAAAAAAGCTTAGTGCCCGTTGTACCAAATTCAGGGCGTGAAAACTCCGCTTTTTCATCATTCCACCCCAAAGTGTGGTTGTTGCGTTTCGCCAGTAACGATCCGGAAGCAAATATTAAATACCGTTTGATGGTTCTGTCTCGCAATCTGACATTTGATCGAAGCTGGGATCTTTGTGCAGTTATAAATGGCGAATCGAGAGGAAAGCGAAAGCCGGCGAATAGAGCGCTAGTCCGTTTCTTTGATGAGGTTTATAGATCCTCGCATGAGCAATATTTCAGTGATGTTATTGACCCGGAAGAACTGATGCGGGTGCTTTGGAAAAAGCCAGACAACGTTTCGAATCTGGATTTTCTCTCTAGCATTTTTGAGGATGGGAAACGTCAAAGGCCTATTGATATCCCACGTAGCAGCCGAGCGATGCTTGCAGTTTCTCCATTTATCAGGGGAGGAAGTAGAGTGGATGCATTGGATTGGCTGCAAAGTTTTGCGCCAGATGGTAAACGATACCTCTTTAGCCAAAAAGAAGAGTTAGATCTTGCTGGAGAGAAAGCTTTAGCGGGTTGGAACTGTTACTCATTTAATGAGCATTTAGTAAACGCTGAAGAATTAGAAGAGATGGAGCAGTCTCAATTCGTTGAAAATGACCTCAATTTACACGCGAAACTACTGGTAACTGATGAAAACGCAGCTGAATCAAGCTGGCATTTAGGCTCGGCGAATATTACTCAAGCTGCGCTAGGGGATTCGACTCATGCGCCAAGAAACACTGAATTCATGCTGCGCCTAACTGGCGATCCAAAATATATGGGGGTTCAGGCGTTAATCACGCAATGGGTGAATGCAGAAAATACCGGGTTGTTTGTAAAGCACGAGTTTTCAGTTTTGCAAGATAACCAAGATGACGCATCAGAACGAGAGTTACGCCAACTTGCGTTCGAATTAATAAAGACAAAATGGTACCTGAAAGTTGAGCCGAGTGAAGATAATTACAAATTAATATTGGATGCAGAACCAATTGATTTACCGAACCATTTTAACGTCAAAGTATCGACACTAAGTATTTCACAGCCCCGAGACCTTGCTGAACGGGTTGAATGGGATAAGTTAAAGCTTTCTCAAATAAGCGCATTACTTCGGTTTGATATTGTGCAAGATGGCATTGTGGTAAAGCACTTAGTGACACAAGCCAACTTGAACTTTCCCAATAATTTGGATAGGGATAGTGCCATAACCAAAGAGCTTTTGGCGAGCACCTCGCAGTTCATGGGCTATATCTCGATGTTGCTACAGATAAACCCTAGTAAGCAAGATTTGTTCGACAGCGAAACTCACCAGAACGGTAATGGTGTTGGTGCTGAGTTTTTCAATTCCGATAGCGTTATTTTTGAAAAGCTAATGCGTGCAGCAGCAGTGACCCCAGAGTTATTTGAACGGATCGACAAGCTTCAATCGCAAGTGGATGAGTCGATAATCCCAGAACAATTTAAAAAGTTATGGTTCGTCTTTGCTCAACTCATTGAAAAGAAAATGTCAAAGCAGAACAAGAATAATAAATGATAAACATAGAGATAGATCAACAATTAGAGCGTGTGTTAGCCAGCTTAAAAGACTTCCAATTCGCGACAGTAAACAACACTTTGGTTAAATTTCAAGATCTTAAGCACAGTCATCGAGTATTGGTTGCAGACGAAGTGGGCCTGGGCAAGACGATAGTAGCAAAAGGGGTGATCGCACGCCTGTTACGTTTGCATCTGCAGCGCGAGACAGGCGTTCCTTTACGTGTCATTTATATCTGTTCGAATTTAGCCTTAGCAGATGAAAATAAGCAGAAACTGGCCATATTTAAAGGAGAGCAGGCTGCCCGATGGGTGAAACCATCAACTTTTGGCCGCTTGGTTGAGCTGGCTATAGAATTGAAAGAGGTCAGTCAAACGAGCAGTCACATTATTGAGGTTTGCACACTAACACCAGCGACGTCTTTTACTCTTACAGCAGGGGCTGGCAATCGCAGAGAGAGAGCTATATTAGCTGTGCTTCTGTCCCAAACTTCCGTTTTTAAAGACAAAGCACCTTCGATTTATCAGCTGTTCAAAACCAGCTACATTAGCCGAGATGATCGCTGGAAAGATGAGATTTGCTATATCAAGAACTCGTTCAATATCGATCCAAGGGTAATAGTTGACTTAGAGGAGCGTTTAGCCAGGCAGTGTTTATTGCCGGGACTTTCTTGCAAGTTCAAAACTCTAAAAGAAGCAGCTTTATATATAATCACCGACTGGGATAAACACGGCGGTGAAACTGAAGTCAATAAGCAGCTTTTGAACCTGTTCAGAGCTGAAATTCGCAGGCAAGTCGCTCAGTGCTGTGCATCTCATTTGCAGGCGGATTTATTCATTTTGGATGAGTTTCAACGTTTTCAATCATTAACTGATCAAAGCTCTGAGTCAGAAGAATCACTCATTGCTCAACAAGTTTTTAATAGTAATGTCAAAAAAACAACAGCAAAGCCTAAAGTGCTTTTGTTGTCAGCGACGCCATTTAAGGCAATGACTACCTTGCATGACGAAGATGACGAGACCAGCCACCATGAACAATTGCACAAGTTGCTGGATTTTTTGTCCAGCAATGATGTCGATTTTGTTACTCAGTATGAGATAAACCGCGACTTGCTTCATCGCGATATGCTGGCGCTCTCCTCTGGCAGCTCTGACTTCGAGAACATTAAAGATATTAATGCTCGCGCAGTTGAAAAGCTTCTTCAAACTTATATTTGTAGAACTGAACGAGTTCAAATCAGTAAAGGATTTGAGCAGCTGATTGAGTCAAGTGAGCTATGTTGTGGCGAAGACTTTGACATGACAGAGGTACTGGGGTATCGAGCACTAGAAACGTTGAGTTCCTTGCTGCCTAAAGGCCGCGGCGGCGTTTCATTGATTGAATTTGCTAAAGCAACACCTTGGGCGTTGTCTTTTCTCCATGGCTACGCGTTTAAGGATCTTTATTATCGCAATATCCAGAAACCTGAAGTTAAAGCACTGCTCAGACACTCAAAGCACAGTGAACAGCATCTTGCATGGTTGTCCCGCAGTGCTATTCAACGCTATCAGTTGAATGTCGGGAAAAGCGCACCAAGTGCAAAGATTAAAGCGCTTAGCAAAGTTATTTTTGAACAACAACCAGAGAACTTACTCTGGGTGCCTCCGTGCAAGCCTTACTACGAATTTGATGGTGTTTTTAAAAGCAATGATAACTTTACCAAAACACTATTGTTTTCCTCTTGGGCGCTCGTTCCCAAAGCACTAAGTTGCCTTTGGTCTTATGAAGCTGAGCGCAGGGTATTGAAGGGGAAAAGCAGAGCAGATGAATATTACAGTGATAATAATGCCTCCCCGTTACTCAGATTTGAAGGTAAGTCGACGCTTAATGTTTGGCACTTGCTTTATCCCTGCAAGTCGATTTCTGAGATAAGTTTCTCAGGGCAAAATCTTCATGAGCTTCTGCAGCAACAGACAGCGTTGATTAGAGAAAAACTTGACTGTTTAAAACGTTATGAGAGCGAAGAAAAGAGTAGTAGTAATTGGTATCTGCTTGCTCCTATGTTATTGGACAAGTTATCTGGTAAAGCTGAGCATGTGAAGTACTGGCTGCAAGTCACTGAATCTCATTTAAACAATCAAGGTCGCTTGAAGCACTTTTGCGAAATCAAAGACTTGTTTGAAAAAGATAAAGCCTTGTCATTGGGCAAAATGCCTGATGATTTAGCACAAGTGTTGGCTTATTCGAGTATTGCGAATCCCGCAGTGTGCGCGATGAGGACAATTCAAAAGCTCTGGGCGAAAGATATACCTGCACAAGAGCTTATTGGCTGTTCGGTTAGGCTTGCCGAATTGACAGTGAGACTATTCAACCACGAGTATGCGATCCCTATCGTGAAGCGCAACATCAAAGGCACCCTTGAAGCTGGTAGAACAGCGTCGCCGAATTGGTACAAAGTGCTAGTGTATTGTGCTCATGGTAATTTCCAATCGATGCTTGATGAATACTGTCATTTACTCGCTTCATCAGGTTGTAGCTTGGAAGCTGCATTGCACAAGATTGAGCAATCAATGGCAATTAGAAGCTCTAACGAACAAGTGCATTTTTGGGAAGACAGAGCAAAATCGAAAGATACATGCTCGTCGTCAATGCGTTGTCACTTTGCTGTCCCGTTGGGAAATCAGAAACTAACGGATGATAGCGGTTTGCAACGCGTTGTAAGTGTGCGAGATGCGTTTAACTCTCCATTTAGACCCTTTGTTTTAAGTTCTACTTCTATTGGTCAAGAAGGGCTAGATTTTCACTGGTATTGCCGTCGAGTTGTGCACTGGAATTTACCCAATAACCCGATTGATATTGAACAACGTGAGGGACGGATAAATCGTTACAAGTCTTATGTGGTAAGAAAGCGCATTGCTCAAAGCGTTACTCCTAATCTTGATGGCCAAACAGATATCTGGGAGCAAATGTTTGAGTTGGCTAAAAAGGTGGGTGGTGAAAATGGCAATGATTTAGAGCCATACTGGTATGTACAGAGTGGTACAGCGAAAATAGAAAGAATAGTACCCACGTACCCCATGAGTAAAGAAGTTGCCAAGTACAAAGATATCAAAAGAATATTGGTTCTGTATCGGTTAGCGTTTGGGCAACCAAGGCAGCAAGAGTTGCTTGAACGGTTTATCGGCTGCGATGTTAATAATGGAATATTTCAGGAAATTAAAGATTCGTTGATGATTAACCTTGCGCCAATAATTGCAAAATAAAACTGCAAATGAGTTTTGCAGGCTAAAACCATAAGGCGCCGCGTTCTTGATAATCTTAGCTTTGTAAGGTAAAAAATATTGACGACCAAAGTTTTTTAAAATTTACTTTTTCATGGAGGGTGGCGAAAAGGTACGAGAAGGTCTTTCCGCTAAGTAATTTCTATTATCAAGTTCTTCATGCAAAAGTTTGTAAAGTATCGATGCCACTCTTGCCCCATTAACAGTTTGAGGTTTAGTGGTATTCAGTAATTGCATTTTATTAAGTATTTCAGTTGTGCTCATATTTTCGAATTCAGACATTTTGTATTTCATCTCATAAATTTTGTTAAAAATTATAAAAAAAGAATAGGATTACTGTAGCAAACAAGCAATAAAAAATTTAAAGACACAGCTGCATATATAAAAGTCAGCTTACAATGGGTTTAGTTGTAATTAAGCCGGTTAACACAAACCTGCGTTTTACAGGTTTAGCAACTGAATATTAGTAAATTAACAGACCAAATTAAAGAGCTTAATCTGAAGCATTAATTTTTTTCGTAAATAAATTTGCATCTTTTGAAGATTTATTACGAAACCACTGGTTCATTAAACAGCAGCCTGCTAGGCTGCATTAAAACGTATTTGGTTTAGTGAATCTATGAATATCCTTATCTCTTGGCTGGGTAAAACCGACATCGACAATATGCAAGCGAACGAGCCTGCATCTATTGCAACGCTAGCTACCAAGCACAGTATTATTTTTGACCATATTATTATTCTTGCCAATACTTGGGAGGAACACTGGGATAGCTACGAGAAATGGCTAAAGAAACGTCTTGCTGTATTGCATCGTCCTGCAAATGTCGAAATTAAAAATCAGTCGCTTAACTCGCCAACAGATTATCAGGCCGTAGCGGCGATTATGCAGAAAAACCTGCAAGCACTTTGTCGTGTTGAAAATCAAGTTTATATAAATCTGACCTCGGGCACACCAGCGATGACGGCAGTATCGGTATTGCTGGGGAAGGGGATATATGAGTGTCACTTTTTACAGTCTGCTCGCGATAACACCATAGAAGATGTACGTATACCGTTTGATTTTGACGCTACCTATGCCAAAGCAGCTTTAAGCAGTATTTCCGCTAAAGTCGTTGCAGGTCCAAAATTATCAGCTGCTTTTGATGATATGGTCTCTGTTTCTGAAGCAATGCAGGCAGTTAAGCATAAAGCACAAAGGCTGGCGATGACCGATTTACCCGCATTAATATTGGGCGAAACCGGCACCGGGAAAGAGGTATTGGCAACTGCGATACATGGCGCAAGTAATCGTAGTGCAAAGCCGCTTAAAACCGTTAACTGTGGCGCTTTACCGGAAAACCTGGTCGATTCCATTTTATTTGGCCATGTTAAAGGCGCATTTACCGGTGCGAATAATGACCATGCCGGTTTATTTGAGCAGGCTAATGGTGGCACGCTTTTTTTGGATGAGATTGGAGAGTTAACACCGGCTGTGCAGGTAAAATTACTCCGCGCGCTGCAGCAGGGCGAAATTACCCGGGTAGGCGATAGCAAAACTCGTCAGGTTGATGTGCGGATAATAGCGGCTACCCATCGCCATTTAACGGAAATGGTTGCTGAAGGTACTTTTCGGGAAGATTTGTTTTACCGTATTGCGGTAGGGGTAGTTGAGCTGCCAGCACTGCGCAATCGCACTGCCGATATACCTGAACTGGTTAAGCAGATTATGGCTGAGATAAACGCTGTGTTTGCCAAACTACCTGAGTATAAATGTAAAAAAATTAGCAATCCTGCAATTGGTTTTATAAAAGAGCAGAGCTGGCCTGGCAATATTCGGGCACTTTGGAACGCATTAAATCGGGCGGTGTTGTGGGCAGACAATACCGAACTTAGCGGAGCAGATATTCAAAATGCGCTGGTAGAAACGGTTAAAACAACTGAAAATACCGCCGTTGTACCTGAATTAGTTGCTGGATTCGATATTCAGCAATATATTGATGGAATTAAAGAAAACATCGTCAAAGCGGCACTTGGTAAAACTGCAGGTAATAAGTCCAAAGCTGCAAAGTTGTTAGGGCTGGCCAATCACCAAACATTAACGAACTGGATGAAGCAGCTGCACATTGATACTGAAAATTAATTAGAGCTTTTGTTGTGGCATTAAAGTTGTAATACAGGGATATAAGGAACACGCAGGAATGAAGCACGCAATGAGTTTTAAACATCTTGAAGCGCTACCCGAGTTATATCAACTGGCTGCCTTTGCCCAGGATTACGCCTGTAGCGATCCGCAAAGTGCGCTGGTGAAAATGCGCTGCCTGATGGAAAAAATCGTTGGCGTTATTTATACCAAACTGCAATTACCGGTTTACCCCAACGCTAATATCGTCGACAAAATTAATGCCGACAGCTTTACCTCTGTGGTGCCTAGCCCAATTATCGATAAACTGCATGCAATCCGCAAAAGTGGTAACCGTGCGGCACATGAAGGTAGAGTCAGCCAGCAAGAAGCGGTCTGGATCCTACAAGAATGCTATTTTGTCAGCGGTTATTTTTATGTGGCCTATTGTGGTGGTAATGCAAACAACCTGCCTGAATTTATCGCGCCCGACTGTACCAAGCTGGCAGGGCAATCTGATACCCAGTTCGCCCGCGAGAATAAGCAACTACAATCCAAATTAGCTGAGCACGAAATACGTTTAAAGCAGGCGCTGGACGAGTTAAAAACCGCCGAAGCGGCCCAGCTAAAAGCGCAGCAAGAAGCCGCTAACCTGAAGCAAGCCATTAATGACGGCGCAGTAGCGCAAGCCAAAGCAGGCTATGCCAGCATGTCGGGCTTTAATTTTAATGAAGCCCAAACCCGCGCCCGTATTATCGATATGGATTTACGTGCAGCCGGTTGGGACGTGTCCTTAGATGAAACCTCAACCGAGCAGGTACGCAAAGAATTTGCCGTCGACGGCCAGCCAACTGCCACCGGTAAAGGCTATGTCGACTATGTGCTGTTTGACGATGACGAGCTGCCACTGGCAGTTATTGAAGCCAAACGCACCCGTGAATCTGTTGAGAAAGGCCGCCAGCAAGCCATTTTATATGCCAATGCACTAGAAAAACGCTATGGCCGCCGCCCAGTCATTTTTTACACCAACGGCTACGATATTCGCCTGCTGGACGATGCGCAAGGTTACAATAGCCGCAAGGTTTACGGTTATTACAGCAAAGACAGCCTGCAATATTTAATTAAGCAGCGCAGCCTGAAAAAAGACTTAAACAAAACGCCAATTGATACCAAAGTGGCTGGCCGTTTATACCAAATGGAAAGCATTACTCGGGTGTGTGAACGCTTTGCCGACAAACACCGCAAAGCCTTAGTGGTGCAAGCCACGGGCACCGGTAAAACCCGGGTGTCTATTGCGCTTGCTAAACGCATGCTTGATGCCGGTTGGGCGAAGCGCGTGCTGTTTTTATGTGACAGAAAAGAGCTACGTAAACAAGCGGGTAATGCCTTTAACGAGCATACCAAAGAGCCGCTATACGTGGTGGGTAAAAGCAAAAAAGCCGCTGCCGACAGCGCCCGAGTGTTTATTGCCACTTACCCTGGCATGATGCGAATTTTTCAAAAATACGACGTAGGTTATTTTGATTTAATTGTCGCCGATGAATCGCACCGCTCTATTTACAATATTTACGGCGATATTTTTAAGTACTTTGATGCACTTGAAGTAGGCTTAACCGCCACACCGGTAGAAATGGTCTCGCGCTCGACCTGTGAGCTGTTTGGTTGCGACTACAAGCTGCCTACCGCTAACTACCCGTTAGAGCAAGCGATCGAGGAGGGTAACTTAGTCCCTTATAAAATTGTTAGCTTTACTACGAAGTTTCTACGCGAGGGCATCAGCAAAAATACGCTTAGCGATGAACAAATAGCCCAATTAGAAGAGCAGGGCATTGATCCTAATACCTTGGATTTTGATGCTAAGCAAATTGATGAAGCGGTTAAAAACAAAGACACCAACCGGGTTATTTTACGCAATCTTATGGAAAAGGGCCTGCGCGATGCTGACGGCCAGCTGCCAGGTAAAACCATTGTATTTGCCCGCAACATTAAACATGCCGAGCTGCTCACCACCTTATTTGGCGAAATGTACCCGCAACTTGGTGATAATTTCTGCCGGGTTATTCACTCTAAATACGAGCGTGCTGAAGAGTTAATTGACGACTTTAAAGCCAGCGATGAAGGTAGCGTGCGTATTGCTGTATCAGTCGATATGCTCGATACCGGCATTGATGTGCCAGAAGTGGTTAACCTAGTATTCGCCAAGCCAATTAAGTCCAAAGTAAAGTTTTGGCAAATGATTGGCCGTGGCACGAGGCTTTGCCCCGATTTGTATGGCATAGGTAAGCCTAAAACCCATTTCTTAATTTTTGATCACTGGCAAAACTTTGAGTACTTTGAGCTGGATCCAGAGCAAGAAGATGTGAAGCAAAGTAAATCGCTAACGCAAAAACTGTTTGAAACGCGCTTAGCCTTAGCCGAAACCGTACTGAAAAAAGCTGACTTAGCCGTTTTTAACAGCGTGATAAAACTGATACATGCCGACATTTGCACGCTGGACATGAACACCATCGCCGTGCGGGATAAATGGCAAGACGTTGAAGCCTGCAAAGATGAAAAGCGGCTAAACCAGTTTGCCCCAGCCACCAAAACCATGTTGTTCGACAGCATTGCCCCGTTAATGCAGTGGCGCAACATTATGGGCCAGGGGGAAGCCTATAAGTTTGATACTGAAATAGCCATTATTCAAACCCTGCTTTACACCGACCCTGCACGCATAGACCTAGTGCGCCAAGGCATAATGGGTAAAATTACCACCTTACAAATGCATTTAAATGAAGTGCGAGCCAAAGCCAATGCCATTGCCGATATTCAAAAAGACAGTTACTGGCAAAACCTTAGTTTTGCTGCACTGGAGCAAAGCCGCCAGGCGCTGCGAAGCATTATTCATTTACGCGATAAAGGCTTGGTTACCCCAGTGCCAGAACTGGTGCTAGACATTAAAGAAGCAGAAGCCGATTATCAGGTAACGGAGCGTGCGGCCAAAATTGTGTCGATTGATTATCAAATTTTTCGCCAAGAGGTAGAAAAAACCCTAAAACCACTGTTTGCAACTGACGCGGTGCTGAAAAAAATACGTGCCGGTGAAAGCGTAACCGAAGATGATTTAGCCCAGCTAAACTCACTGGTGCACACGCACAACCCGAATGTTGATTTAAACACCTTAAAAGAGTTTTTTCCTGAGTCGAGCGTAAGCCTAGATAAAATACTCCGCACCATAGTGGGCATGGACAAAGACGCCATAGAGCAGGCCTTTACCCAATTTGTGCAGCAAACGCACACCCACATGAATGCCAAACAGCAGCGCTTTATTGGTATGCTTAAAACCCATTTAATTCGCTACGGCGCAATTACCATAGAACAGCTGTACGATGCACCCTTTACCAGTATTCACGACATGGGCTTAGACGGCGTATTTAGCCAGCAACAAGCCGATGTTATCGAACAATTTATTAAGCAGTTTAATGTGAACCTGGGGCAAAAAGCCCCGCGCATTGAAAAAACACTTAACCCGTTATAAGCAGTACAGGAATTACCATGATCACAGGTCAGCTAAAAAGCAAAATCGACAAACTCTGGGAAGAGTTCTGGACCGGCGGCATTACCAACCCGCTTACGGTGGTAGAGCAAATTACCTTTTTAATGTATGCCCGGCTGCTGGACATGAACGAGCAAAAAGATGAAAAACTCGCTGCCCGCACCGGAAAAGCCTTTAGCCGCCGTTTTAGCGATGAGCAGCAACACTTACGCTGGCAGCACTTTCGCCACTTAGGCGCAGACAAGCTGTATAAACTGGTTAAAGACGAGTTGTTTCCGTTTTTTGCCGAAAGCTCGGCGCAAACGGTAAAAGACGGCAACGAAGGTTCGCTGTTTGCTGAGTTTATGAAAGACGCTCAGCTGATGATCCAAAAGCAAAGCCTGTTGGTGAAAGCCGTTGAAATAGTTAACGACTTACCGCTGGAAAACAGCGACACCAAAGGCGATTTATACGAGTACCTGCTAAGCAAGCTAACCACCGCGGGTATTAACGGTCAGTTCCGCACACCAAGGCATATTATCCGCGCCATGGTAGAAATGCTCGATCCCAGCATTACCAGCCGTATTTGCGACCCGTCAACCGGCACTGGCGGCTTTTTAGTCAATGCCTACGAGTATCTGCTGGAAAAATACACATCGAAAGATGCAGTAGAGCGTGAACTGTTATTCGACGAACAGGGCAAACCGCTGCTGGATATTAACGGCCAGCAACAACACAACCTGCTTTACTCGGGTGACTTAATTGCCCCAGAGCAGCGCGCGCATATTGATAGCGATATGTTCCACGGCTTTGACTTTGACGCCACCATGCTGCGCGTAGCGGCCATGAACCTAGTAATGCACGGTATTAAACAGCCGGATATTCACTACCAAGACACGCTTAGCCAAAGCTTTAAAGAGCGCTTCCCCAAAGCGGCAAAAAACGGCTTTGATATTATTCTCGCCAACCCGCCGTTTAAAGGCAGCCTGGACGAAGAAGACGTTTGCCCGGATATTTTACGCAAAGTAAAAACTAAAAAAACTGAGCTGTTATTCGTTGCCCTTATTGAAAACATGCTGAAAATTGGCGGCCAAAGCGCCACCATCGTGCCCGACGGCGTGTTGTTCGGCTCGTCCAACGCCCACCAGCAGCTGCGCCAGTTACTGGTAGATCAAAACCAGTTAGAAGCGGTTATCTCCTTACCCAGCGGTGTGTTTAAGCCTTATGCCGGCGTATCTACCGCGATATTAATTTTCACCAAAGGCGGCAGTACCGACCACGTTTGGTTTTACGATGTACAAGCCGACGGCTTTAGCCTGGATGACAAGCGTACACCAATTAAAGATAACGACCTGCCAGCGTTAGTAGCCGGGTATAAAGCGCGGGATAAAGCCATTGCTGAAACCGAGCAAAACGACCGCACGCAAAAAGCCTTTTGGGTAAGCAAAGCCGACATCATCGGTAATAAGTATGATTTATCCATTAACCGCTACAAACAAGTAGTGTATGCCGAGCAGAAATATGACGACCCGAAAGTGATCCTTAATAAGTTGGTGGCGCTGGAAAACGACATTCTGGCTGATCTAAAGGCACTGGAGGCAATGCTGTGAATAATTCATTTCCAGAACACTGGGATGTATTGCCCTTTACTGAGGCTATTCGTGACGCAACCTCAGAGTATTCAAAGATTCAGAAATCTGAGTATAACGAAACAGGTCTATTTCCTATTGTTGACCAGGGACAACAAAAATATGGTGGTTTTACAGATGATAGCTCGATGGTATCGTTAGATAGCTATCCGGCTATTGTTTTCGGTGACCACACGCGAATCTTTAAGTTTATCAATGAGCCATTTTGTTTAGGTGCTGATGGTGCGAAAGTACTAGAACCTAAGGTTAAGCTTGATAAAAAATTTTTGTTTTATTATCTGTCTTCACTGCGGATCGAATCAGCTGGTTACAGTAGGCATTACAAGTTCTTAAAAGAGAATCTAGTTCCCCTCCCACCACTAGCCGAGCAAAAGCGCATTGCCGAGATTCTGGACAAAGCCGACGCCATCCGCCGCCAACGCCAGCAAGCCATCCAGCTCGCCGACGACTTCCTCCGCGCCGTGTTTCTGAAGATGTTTGGCGACCCGGTGACCAATCCGAAAAAGTGGGAAGTTAAATCCCTCTCTACTTTGTGTTCAAAAATTACAGATGGGACCCATCATTCTCCCCCGATTGTTGATGTTGGTGTGCCTTACATAACAGCTAAACATCTCAAAACCACAGGATTAGAGTTTTACAAAGATCCTTGGTTTATTTCTGAAGAGTCACATAAAGCGATTTTTTCTCGTTGCGCTCCAGAGAAATATGACGTGCTTTACATAAAGGATGGAGCAACGACGGGTTTGGCTGCAATTAATGAATACGATTTCGAGTTCAGCATGCTGTCTAGTTTAGCTCTCTTAAAACCCAACAAAGAGTTGATGCTGCCTGAGTTTCTTTGCATGTTTCTCAATCACCCTCGCTCTAAGCTGGTGATTACTGCCAATATGGCTGGTGCTGCAATTACGCGCCTAACGTTAGCGAAGATTAAGGATATTCAGATACCCTTACCTGAGGTAACTAAGCAAAAGGTGTTTTCTGAGATTTATTGGAAAGTAAAAGAGTTTTTATCAAAGACCCGTGAAAGTGAGCAACATACGGCTGAAGAGTTTAATGCACTAAGCCAAAAAGCCTTTTCCGGCCAGTTATAACGTAAATAACAAGGATGTTATGAGTAACGAACTTACCACCATCAACGACAAATACCTTTATGCCTTAAGTGCCGCTGCCGATTGGCTGACGGTATCTGAGTGGGCTTTAAAGGTGGCGGAGTTATTTCCCGATTTACTGGCTAATGCCGACGCGCAGGCGGCTAAGCAGAGAAACGATACTACCGGTCTTCGGGAAATTGCCGCCAGGCTAAGTTCGCGTATTTCCAGCGGTGGTTTTGGCAGCCATATTGAAGTCGATACTACCGAGCGGCCCAAAAGGGTGCGCTTTTTAACGCCTAACGAGCAGCAGCAACATGAGGCGGAAGAAGTCGAAGAAGACTTAGCGCCGCTGCGCCGTATCGATATTATTAAACGCGACAGCGAACAACTGAGCGTGGCCGAGCAATACCGCATTGACGAGTTTGAAGCCATCAGCCGCCAGCTTAAAGCCTACTTTGGGCTGGACTTTGAAGTTGACCATGCCGCCGCGCTGCTAAACAGCAAAGCCCCCGGCAAACACCACCCAGATAATTTGCAGTTGCTGTTAAAAGCCCACAACGCTAAAAAGCACGCCAACAACTGGCCACGTTTTAGCTTTGCCGAGCAGAAACAATACATCGAAGCGGCTATAACCCTGCAAACCCTGGTTGCCAGCAGAATGAGCGTTGAAGTTGAAACCCGTGTAATGGCGTCACTTTTAAGCCGGTTAGAAGCCGTTTATGGGAGTTAAGGATCTAACATGCAAATAAAATCCATCACCATACAAAATTTTAAAGGCATCCGCCGTAAAGCGGTGATCCCACTTGCTCCGGTGACCATGTTGTTTGGTGCTAATAGCTCGGGTAAAAGCAGTATTTTGCATGCGTTAATTTATCTTTTTGAGCTGATAGTTAACCGAAATCCTGATCCGGAATACTCAACCATTACTGGTGAACATTTATATCTTGGTGGCTTTAAAGAGTTGGTATTTGGTAAAGATATCAACAACACCATAACACTCGGACTGGACTTAGATACATCTGATGATTTAGATGTATTTGACGAGTTTATCAGTGACGTTGAACGAAATTTAGTGGAAGAAAATACCGGTTGGTATCCCGATAGCCAGACTAATAATCCATCTTTCGAGTTGGATATCAAATGGAATGATCTTGATAACAAAGCTTATGTTAGTGAATACCGTGCTTTCGTAGATGGTAAGCCGTTTATGACATTGCTGGCTCAGAAAGGGCAAAAGTCAGTTAATGCAACGCTTATTGACGTATCGCATTGGCCAGTTGCTGATTTCTTCAGAGATCTGGCTGATGACATTAGGAATGGTTTTCGATTGCCTATCTCATTACACAAAGGCGATTCAGCATTACCAGACCCGAATCAGAGTTTAAATCTGGATTTTGTGCCTTGGAAGTGGAGTGAAATTTACCATGCTCATCCGCTTGCTGCAAAAGTGTTTGCTGAGGCGGCGTTATCTCAAGGTTTGCTTGGTCCACTCCGTTTATTGCAAAAGAAACTTGCAAGCTTGATACATATTGGCCCACTTAGAGTTGTACCCAAGCGAAGCTTTGTTGCCAAAAGAGCGCCTGAAAAGTCGCGTTGGTACGATGGCGAAGCAGGATGGGATGGTTTTTATAATGGTAGTAGAACCTTACAGCAGCAAGTGAACGAATGGTATCAGTTACATTTTAAATGCAATTATCAGTTCTTAAACGCGCCGAAAGGTTATGGCGTGGCACTTATGGACAACCAAAACTCGTATCCTTTATTCCCATCCCAGGTTGGCGCTGGTGTATCCCAGGTATTCCCCTTTGTGGTTGCGGCGATGAAATCTGATATAGGAATTGTCAGCATTGAGCAACCAGAGCTGCACTTACATCCAGCCTGGCAGGTTGAGTTAACTGACTTAATGCTTACACAAACTAATGAATACAGTGCTGGAAAGCAGTTTTTTGTAGAGACCCACAGTGAGTATATGGTGCTGCGTTTGCTCAAGCATTTTCGAAAGCAAGGAAGCAACATTGCAGGCTCTGCTCAGATAATATTTTGCGAAAAAATTGAAAACGAGACACGTGTACAACCAATTAACATTACTGAAGCAGGGGAGTTTGATCGACCTTGGCCAAATGGCTTCTTTGAAGAGCGAAGTAAGGAGTGGTTTTAATGCTTTTTGCTGAATTTGCAGTTAACCCTGATGTGGTAAGAGATTGTAGAGATTTACAGTTGTTGAATGCCCATTTTAGCCGCTATAGCGGCGCGTTAATTTCAAAGTTCCCTGATAGTTGGGCTGAGTCTGTGTTACAAAGATTGTCTAAAGTAAGCTTCTCAGAACAGCAAAAAGCTCAGATCCTCATTCCTAAACTTCTGCAAAATGCATTACTCAGTTTTGAGCGGCAATATCGAACTGCCAACTGGTGTGACGAAGCTATTGCTTCACATAAAGCACAAAATTTCTATGCTTTGTTGGGTATGCGAGAAACTCGTTTACCTGAATTTATCAGTACTTTGGATGAAATTGACCACGTCGATTTTCGCCGAATAGGCTCAAGGAGTGTTGAATGCCGGGCACAAGAGCTGGCAAATGCAGCATTACCAATTTTAAGAAGTGCAGAACGAATCAGTCTGATTGATCCTTACGCGAAGCTTGGGAATAACATTAACCGAGGTTATGGTAAAACTCTGGAAGCGATGTTTGAAAAGATCGCTGGCCGTAGTGTGGCGTTCGATATTTTTGCTGAGGATGATCAAACTAACTTAGATCAAGAACTGGTTAAGTTTAAAGATTTTAAACAGCGTATTCCCCCCAACATTCAACTCACATGGTTTTTCCTGAGTGATGATGGTAATGGTGCTCTGCACCAACGTATGATCTTAGGAAATAATCTAGGCTTGATTTACGATCGAGGATTTAAACATGAAAACGATCTGGATAGGCAAGCTGTCGGCACACCAGTTTATGTTGCAAAATTGCCAGACATTGAGCGGGCCAATCGTCGCTATAACTATGTGCAGCCAGAGCAAAGAGTAGTTTTAAAACTAACTTAAATTACGTCGGGTTTTACACAGTGAGTAAATATCAAAATCTAAACCATCTTACAAAAACCGTTACAGATATGGGTGATAATACGAGAAAAGTTGCCCTTGATGATTGTTCTGTCCAACGATATATATCCGAAAAAACTAAAGTTGCAGCGTACTTTAAGAACCTAGAAGCTCACTTAATTCATCATATTAAATCAGCAGATGCAGTTGTAGGTTGTATTGCTTGGTTAACCAGTGAGAACGTACTTAAAGCGCTTAGTGAAAAAATCGCGGCATCCGTAATAATTCAGAAAGAGGATTTTCTGCGGCCCGATATTAATTCGTCCTCTGCTGACTGGAAAACTGACCTCCGAACTCTATACGATGCAATCAAACCGATCCGAACTCCAGAGAATGGGTTAATGGGATGGTATGAGACATCACAGGTTGATGACAATGTGGGCATTGGAAGCCCTTTTGCTTCAGTTGGTATTCGTTGTGTAGGATATAGTCGTGGAGCGACAGCGACACAGCCCCGCATGCATCATAAGTTTTTGGTTTTTCTCAGACATAAAGTCATTACAAAGGAAGAAGAATTACAAGGCTTGTGGCCGTATTTGCCATATGCTGTCTGGACAGGTTCTTTTAATGTTACCAAGAACGGTGCCGCATCATTGGAGAATGCGCTTTATTTAGAGGATCCTGTTGTCTCTGAGGCATTTTGTAATGAATGGACTCAGATGGTTGAGATATCCGAATCTTTAGATTGGCACAGTGAATACGCAACGCCAGAAGTCTACTTCAATACCGGCGCTTGTCTGAGTTAATTCATTGACGGTATATATTATTACTATAAGGTAATTAATATTACTTTATTATCCTTCCGCTTATTCGCGAATATAATTTATCTGTATGATTTTATTTAACTAATTAAAATGGCATGACTCCTGAATTACCTCTTGTGACTAACATTTCACAGGAGATAAACATGGGTTACGAAGTAGATTTTTTAGGTGTAGGTAGCGAGTCAAAAAGCGGTGATGCGATTGCCATCCGGTTTGGTAATTTACATGGTAGTCGCCATGAGCAAACTGTCGTGGTGATTGATGGTGGTTATAGCGATACCGGTAATGAGCTGGTCGACCATATACGTAATCATTTTGGCACAGACATTGTCGATTTGGTGATAAGTAGCCACCCGGATCAGGACCATATTAATGGCCTTGAAGTCATTTTAAACGAACTGCAGGTTAACGAGCTGTGGCTGCACCAGCCCTGGTTACATAACCATAAGCTGGCAGATGAGTTTGCCGACGGCCGGCTAACGGATAGCGGCCTGGGTGAGCGTTTAAAGCAAAATTTAGAGCGTGCATGGTTACTGTCCAAATTGGCAAACAGAAAGGGCATTGTTCTGAAAGAGCCGTTCACTGGTCTGACGGATAAATCCGGTGCCGTTAAAGTATTGGGCCCCAGCCAGTCTTATTACGAGTCGCTAATTCCTGATTTTGAAGGTATGCCGGCTCGTGCTGAAAACCGCTCTCTTATCAGCGAAGGCTGGTTTGATAAAGCGATGCGTGTGGTAAAAACGTTTTTTGCTAATTGGGGTGAAGATCATATCGCCGATGATGGCCAGACTTCGGCTAAAAATAACTCCAGCGTTATTACTCAGCTTATTGTCGACGGTCGCCGTCTGGTATTTACCGCAGATGCTGGAATTCAGGCATTAGAATATGCAGCTGATGAAGTAGACGGTTGTTACTCCGGCGCTGAGCTGACGCTTATCCAAATTCCGCATCACGGTAGCCGGCGCAATGTTGGCCCTACAGTGTTAAACCGTCTGATTGGTAGCCCGGTTGCGCAGGGCGTGCAAAGTGGTGTAACTGCCATTGCCTCTACTGCCAGAGCGAGCGAACCCAAGCATCCGCGAAAAGCTGTACTAAATGCATTTGCGCACCGCGGTGCCAGAGTTTTAGTCACTCGTGGTCAGGGAATAATGCATTACCACAATTCACCTGGTCGCGCCGGTTGGTCCTCTTTGACTGCAGAGCCATACCACTTTTCTTATGAAGAGGAGGTTTAACTATGGCCGAGGTATCCTTAAAAACGCAAAACCTACCGTTGCTTGCGATGATTATGGTTGCACAGCTATTGATAGCTTATCTTCTCTCGAGTTCGGATTTTAGTTGGTCTGTTATAGAGGAGTTTACTCAAGGTAGCGTTGTGATGGCAGCAATAATGCTACTTGCAGCGCTTTTCAGCGGCCTGCTGCCTGCTTCGATAAAGTTTCAGCTGGTGTACTTACGCCTAAACAATACATTACCGGGTCACCGCTTTTTGCACCTTGCGGCTCAAGACCCGCGTATCGATTTGCTTGCTTTACAGCACAAAGTGATGCCGCTGGTGCCATTGAATGCGGCGGAGGCCCAGCAGAACCAAGTGTGGTATCAGCATATTTATTATCCATTACAGCATGAGCCGCTGATAAAAGATGCGCACAAAGCGTTTTTGCTCTGGCGTGACAGCGTTGTGGTGTCACTTGTTATTGGCCTACTGCTGGCGCTTGGGGTCATTACAGTGCCAGTGGTTGCTGCTGTTTTTGCCCCATACTCGTTTTTAGTGTCTGTGTTCTTTGTTTTTGCCAGCGTGCTTGCTGCTCATCATAGCGGCAAAAGAATGGTGACCAATGCTGTTGTCACCTGGCTGATGCAGCCACGTTCTAATCAGAAATAGCGAACTGAAGGAGAGCGAGTTATGGCATTTTTAGTGAATCAAAAATTTGAAGCTAAAGCGGTTCTGATCTCGAATTTGCTGGATGGTACACGGTTGGTATTTTCACAAGGCAGGTTTGATAGTTGGTGCATTTATCATTTGCGTAATGGTTTTGCCCATGCCATCCGCGATGAGGAGGTATTTTCCTTGATGCAAAAATATACCACGACATTACAACGATTTTGGTTATATCGAGATTTTCTAACTGTGTTCAAATTAGTGACAAATGATATTAATTGTGGTGTAGTCAATAACATAACTCGCATGGCAAAACAGTATGAAGAGCCCAATGAGGTGCAATTTATTCTGACGTTTCTTTACGCAGGTATGGTGGCCGAAGAAAATAAGCAGAAAGCCATTTTAAAAAAATACATCAAACGGCTTGGTGTGCATCAGGTGTTAATAGAATGCATGCCGCCCAGGATGGCAGCAAATTACTCACGGCAGAAAAAATTCCGGGAGTTACAACTCGAGTGTGAAGCAAGGGCTTTTATAGCCAGTATATTGCATTGAAGTTAAGCGCATAAAAGGATTTATGAAGTGACAGCATTAAATGAACTTAACGAGTGGACGGCTTTTGTATTTAAAAGTCGGCGTGATGTGCTTCGAGGTAGTCCATTATGGGCATACAAAATAACTGACCAGGAACTTGATAACCTGCAAACAATTTTGCAGCGTCTATTTTCTACTACCAATGCAAGCTTACTTTTCAATAGACACACAAGTTGTCTGGCATGCCCACTTGTGCTGTACATTTCGACCTGGCTTCAGCGAAATACCCGCACTCGTCCGACATGGGAAAGTGTTACATCAAGCATCTGTTTAGATTACAACACTAGCAGTAGAGCGCTTCTTGTCGATTGCGTAAAAGCTGGGCTTAAAACATTAGGTATCACCATACATTTTGCTCAAAATTACCGATATCTGGACACCTTGTATTGTCATGGCGGTTTTCCGCGAGCAGATTTACTGGGCATGTCGCATTCGCACTTAATCGAGTATTTTGAAAACGTGCTAGATGACTTTGCGACTTTCTCTTATTCGAGCTCAGTGACTGATATTGCTCAGAAAAAACTGTCTGATTTGCCAGAGACGCTAAGACAGCAGCCTTTTGCTGAGCTTGCATCATCATTGATTTCATATCTTATTGAGCTTAGAGACCGCTTTCAGCTGTATGAAACCTCTGATCCATTAGCATCTCTAGAAATGAAGAGTCCTAATTGGCGCGACCAAATCCCTTTTCTGGTCATTGACGAGGAAGCTGAAAGGCTAATTTACAAATTAGTTAAAAGAACAAGCGAAGTTGTTAGACGTTCTCAGAACCCGGTTAGATTAAAGCGTTACCTCACTGAACGTGACAATATATTTAACCTAGTAAGTGAGATTTATGTAAACCACACTATTCACCCATCGGATTTGAATAGAGTCTTTTCTGTTCAGTCACTGCCGAACTTTTTTGAATTAGTCACCATCACCGAAGAGGGAAAGCGACACAAAGCGGCAAGCTTTAGTTTTAAAACTGGCGCTAATCCTAGGTGGATAGTGTCAGTTATAAGTAATGCAGTTACAGGTGATGCTGCGGCCGGAGAATTAAAGTATGAACTTTATTCGGACGGAGAATGCGTTTGTGCGGGCACTTACCGTAATGGCGATCGTTTAGACGAGCATGCCCCTTGGAGTTTTGAGGTTGACAGCCAGAACCATAACTATATCGGAAGTGCCAGCCTTAGGAGCACTCAATCGACCTTGTTGATTGCAAGTTGCCTTGAACCTATAGGTTGTAGCAAGGATGCAAAGGTAAAAAGTATTGGAAATGTCAGTTCTGTAGCTCGAAACCTATATCAGGTTGAAGGGCATGTAAGAATTCCATCTACATTTGGTGATTTCCATGTCAGAACGAATGCAAATCAACTTAAGTGTGAAGATGTAAATGTTAAGGGCAGAGTTTTTTTAGATGTTATATCGGATAAACCTGTCTACATAGGTAAACCTAATCTTGTTATTGATGAGTCAAAGACCGATGCCATTTTAAATAAGAATGAGTTTTTCTGGGTAAATGGCAAAGGCGTTTCAAGGCCCTATTTTGAGGTTAAAGATAGTTGCGGTATCGGCGCCATCGTAAGGGCGATAGAGGGCGAGGTGGTGTGGATACATCAGTGTGTTTACCTACATGAAGCATTTAATGTTGAACTTATTCATAACGGAAAAGGTGATTTTGAGGTAAAATTTTCAGGCTTGGAAAACGCAAAGGTTGGTTTAGTTTCTAGTCAAACTGCCTCGATGGTGGGCGAGCCTGAAGATATCGCCGGTTTTACATTTTTAGAGATCAAGTTGACAGATCTTTTAGCTGATAGTGTTGAGTTTAACCTGTTTTGGCTTGATAACCCCGATACCATAGTCAAGCTTAAATTACCTGTTGATTTAAATGCCATTTCTCTATTAACGCGAAGTGGCCACTTATATCGGGATAATGATTCTGGTGCATTAACTGCTGAGGACCTTATCAACTGCACGTTTAAGTTAAAGTCTGATACAGAAATGTTGCGGGTAAAAGCAGATTTGATCTCAGACGGAAAGTTACAAACAACGGTTTCAAAGGAATTTGCTCTTACTGCCTCGGGAACATATAAAACGCTACAAACAAGAGAAGTAGCAAATCTTGCACTGCGGTTGTTTCGGCACGGAATAAACCCTGAAGACGCAGTACGCTTAACATTTTTCTTAAACGGTCAGATAATGGAAAGCCAGTTACCTTGGATCTCAAGATTCAAATACTCTCCAGAAATCCGCGGTAAATCGGCTTTTATCAGAAAATCATTACATCTGATCAAGGACTTTAAAAATTGGAATTTGAAATTGAGCCCTACTTGGGATCTCACCAGTGACGGCTACTTGCTCGAGTGCATCGATCGACATGGTGATTACATAGAAATACCACTGCCTGAGATTGCAGAATATGGGCGTTGGTTATTGTGGGCGCCAGGTCAAAACAGTATTAAACCGACGGTCATCGAATTTGAGATACCGCTTGTCAGACAAAAAGTTGAAAATCTTGGAGCGTTGGCTCAAGCACTTAAATCCGCTTTTCATTCGTCACAGGGAATTAGTGACTATGATGAACGATTAAAAGTTGATTCTATTCAATATGCAATTAAATATCTAAAAAAGGTTGAACGTAAGGGCGCTGTAGATTACTCGACGTTGGATCGCGTGTTATCCAAAATGGCGAATGATGCTGACCACGAAGGCTGGCAGTATTTTGACAGCCTGATTGATTTAATTAATGAAATTGAGCCAGCCAATTTTCACGCACTTACGCGGCTTATGGCGTATCCCTCTTGTTTGACCTTATTTTTACTTAGAAACAAAACCAAGTTTCATAAGGTGTGGGAACTTGCTGATTATCTGCCTTTTGAATGGACTCTAATTTCAATTCAGGATTGGATTAAAGCAATCAAGATAGTGAAGCAAAAAAATGAACTTCTATTAGAAGGGGTAAGGCGCGCTGCTCCTGCAATTTATGCAGAAGTTCAGCGAGGACTTTTTCATGATCTGATTTCAAAGGGAGCGTATTTCGCTATCTTGGTTGATATTGCGTTAGTGACGTATACACCTGACAAACAGCTTTGGGCGAATAAGGCGTGCAGAAATACAAACTCTTTTATTGGCAATCAGTTTTTGGAAGCGCGTAATAAGTTATTTGAGCGCCATCAGCATAAACTGATGAGCATATCTCAGTCAGTTAAAAAAGATCTGGAACTGATTGAGTGCACAGAAAAGTACTGGCCAGTGTCCTCATTACCTAGTGACCTTCGTGGCTTCTTCAAATCTCAGCTGGCTTCGGAAAAAAATGACGTTGTAAAACGCGCGCATAAGCTAACAGTTGATTTGACGCTAAAAGTTGCTTTTTATAACTTGGGTGTTTTTCAGCGTCCACTGCCGACCTGGGCAATGAGTTCGCTGAGTTTTGCGTTAAGTCAACTTCAACAATTTGACCGAGGGTGGATGCAAGAGGTTATGTCATTGGCTGCTGGAGCAGCCTATTCGGCTTTTTGCAATTCAGAAATAACAGTGGTTGGTTAAGTAATAAATGTAGGTTTATTAAATGGCGAAAAAAAGCATTTCTTTGGCAAATTTGTATAACTCAATTTCATCGGTGTCAGTTGATGCTGTGCTTAATCAATTAAATTTTAGACATGCGAGTTTACGTAATTACCTGCGTACAGTGTTTTCTGGACAAAACCTGTTTAGCGATGGCTTTTTGGCTGACCCTGTAATTGAGGCAACTTTTGGCTGGCATTCTGCTATTGAGACTATGCATGAGTTGGCTGAGCAAAATGAGATTTCCCCTAAACTAGTTGATTGTATGGATGGTGCTTTTGCCCCATATACTGAAAAGCAAAAGAAAAAGGACCAGGAACAAAGAAAAACTCGTTTGGGATATGCTGCTGATATTGATGAGGATTACACCTGGCCCCGGAATCGACCACCATACATTCATCAGCTAGAAGCCTGGAGAGTACTAAATCAAGATAAACCGCGCTCTACTGTGGTTACTTCGGGAACTGGCTCAGGTAAGACAGAATGTTTCTTAGTTCCGCTACTTAACGATTTAGCTAAACAGGCAGAGCAGCAGGATTCTGAGCTTGTAGGTGTTCAAGCCATTATGCTATATCCATTGAATGCGCTGATCAACTCTCAGCAAGAGCGCTTGAGTGCTTGGACTCGAGGGTTTAACGGAAAAATCAGGTATGCCCTCTACACAGGGGAGACAGAAAATACTGCTCCGCCAAAAGCGACTAAAGCGTTTAAAGCGCATAAGCCCGAAAAAGTGGAGTATAGAGAGGACATTAGGAATGCACCGCCGCCAATACTAGTTACGAACTCCACAATTCTTGAATACATGCTTGTGCGTCCGGTTGATCGGGGAATCTTGGCTAAGTCTAAAGGCAAGCTTAGATGGATTATTTTAGACGAAGCACACACTTTGGTTGGTACACAAGCTGCCGAAATCTCGATGTTACTTCGTCGAACAATGATTGCATTTGATGTTAAACCTGAGGATGTAAGATTTGTTGCCACTTCTGCGACAATAGGTGATGCGAAAGATTGGGAAAAGACAGAGAAGCTATTAAAAGAGTTTCTTGCAGGCCTGGCTGGTGTTGCCCCTGGCCAAGTTTCTGTTGTTAGAGGTAAGCGATTTATACCATCAATTCCTGACGATAAAGATATTGAAGGAAATATTTCAATTTCTGAGCTTGAGAGCATGAGCAGTGGTGATGCGTATCAACGGTTATGTCAGATACCTTTAATGAGGCGTCTGCGACAGAAATTAATTCACTCACCAATGACGTTAGATGAGATAGCAAAAGACCTATATCCTGATGTTGAAAATATACAGGCGAAACACAGAGATAATGCGCTTAAGTTAATCGATGTTGCAACAGATGCTTATCCGGATGGAAATGCTGATCTTGAAGCGTTTTTTCCACTTAGAGCACATTTGTTTCATCGAGCGCAGCGCGGGTTGTGGGCTTGTGTAGACCCTAATTGTTCGCATAAAAATGGAACGGAGTTGGAGGCCGGATGGCCTTTTGGCCGAGTATTCGTTACTGAAAGACACAAATGTATAGAAGGGTGTGGGGCCCCGGTTTATGAATTGACTCACTGCAAAGATTGTAAGGAGCCTTCTCTTGCAGCATCGCTCGTTATTGATTTTCAGGGAAATCGAGTACTTCAGGCTAGAGATCAAGATGAACTTGATGAATATTCAGATGATATAGAATATGACCATGACGATGTACCAAATCAGCCGGAGTTTAAAACAAAAAATAATGTTCAGGTTTTTAGTTCTCACTCTAGCGACTTAGCTCGCTTCAAGTCTGTAGGTGCTGCAATTGACTCTAATTTAGCGCCGGATTCACAACAGTTAAAAGTTAAATCTGATAGCGGAATACCGATTAGATACTCGATAGCTGACAGGGACTCGCCACTACGATGCGCCTGTTGTGATGCTACTGAGACCATGCCAAATTCAACTTTTAAAAGGGCACTACTAGGTGCGCCATTCTTGATGGCAAATATTGTTCCTGAGTTACTACGCCATATTCCTCGTAAGAATGAAGACTCTCTTGTTGGCTCCCGCCTTATTACCTTTACCGATAGCAGGCAAGGGACGGCAAGATTTTCAGCGAAACTACAGCTAGATTCTGAGCGAAAGTGGTGTCGCTCTAAAATTTACCGTGAAATTGCGACTCGAAGCTCAGTTGTCGATTTTGACTGTGATCCAAAAATTAAGGCCTATAAAGATGCGTTGAAACTCATCCCGGAAGGTGACGCCCAAAAGAGCATAATCGATCTAATTAAGATAAGAGAAACAGAGCTAAGTAAAGAATCGTTCAGGTTATCTTGGGTCGACGCAGTGGTGCTTTTAGCCAACACCGATGAACTTAAACTAATGTCTGGCGAGCTTGATGTTGAAGATTACATGTTACCTGGAGAATATAAAAATAGAGATAACCAGTTTGACAACACCAAACAGCTTGCAGAGCTCTTTTTGCTTCGAGAATTTGCGCGCAGGCCCAAAAATGCCAACAACCTGGAAAGTCTCGGGTTAGTTAAATTAGTTTATTCAGGCCTAGATAACATTGAACAGGAGGAGTTAAGAGTAGGGTGTCCAACATGGCTGATGTTGGGTCTTAATCTGGATGATTGGAAGAATTACCTCAAAATTATTGTGGATTATTATATTCGGGAAAACACCCTCGTTGATATTCATTCATATCAAGTGAACTGGATGGGCGGTAAATTGTATGCCCGACTTTTACAAGGTCCTGACTTTGAAGCGATAAGCGAAGAACAAAATAAGGCTGTCTGGGCTTTTCCATCTGTAAACAAGGGTAACCAGCACAAGTTAGTGCGTATGCTGGAACTATACAGTAAGAAAGATGCAAAGGACGACCCAGAGCTTTTCAACACTATCTTGAGATTTGCATGGGAAACATTAAAAAAGAAAAACATAGTTGAATTTTATAAAGACGAAACTAGGGAGTGGCGCAAGGGTTTTCACTTAAAATTCTCTAAAGCGGTGTCTTTCGAGCTGGCTAAAACTGCATCGTTGTGTCCTATTACAAAGAGGTGGTTAGACACAACATTCAGAGATATGTCGCCCTATATGAACACTAAAACTTCACTAGAAGATTGTTTAGTGCAGGCTAAGCTTCAGACTATTCCACATCCCGATGCAAATATGCTTACAAGCGAGAGCTCACAAAACTTACGTAATTGGATACGAAATAACGAAATTATTCTCTCCAGAAAAAATGAAGGTAGCTGGAGAGATGTTGCTGATGCAGTGTTTTTACCGCCGGCAATGTTGCGCTCAGCAGAGCACTCTGCCCAGCAGTACACTACCAATCTGAAGCTTTTTGAGAAGGCATTCAAGAAAGATTTTTTGAACGTATTAAACTGCTCAACAACTATGGAAATGGGCGTTGATATTGGTTCCTTAACAATGGTGGCAATGAATAACGCTCCACCATCAACTGCAAATTACCTTCAACGAGCAGGTCGAGCTGGTCGCCGTGGGGAAAGTACGTCCGTTGTCTTCACGTTTTGCAAGGCTACACCCCATGGTGAACGAATTTTTGCTAATCCCAAGTGGCCTTTCGATACACCCATTCCAGTGCCGAAAGTTGCCCTGGAAAGTGCGCCAATTGTCAGTAGGCATATCAATGCATTTTTACTGTCTACTTATCTCAATTCTAAGTTCAGTAAAGAGAATCTACCTAAGTTGAAAGCTGGGAAGTTTTTTACTTCTGATACTGACACTGCACTATATGAGCGTTTTATATATTGGTTGTCACAAGAGGCCGTTGATAACGGCGATATTGCTGATCGCTTGAAATTGTTAGTCATGGGTAGTGGGCTCGCAGGATATTCGCCAGCCTCTTTGATCCACAATTCCTCAGTGAAGATTACTGAAGCCTCAATGCATTGGCTGAAAAGATGGTATGCACTTTCTGAAGAAATTCAGAGATCTGCATCAGATGATTCGGGAGCAAAACGGCGTTTAACAAAGCAAAAAGAATCAATGGAGAAAGAATCTCTATTGAGTGAATTAACTTCAAGGGGATTTTTACCAGGATATGGCTTCCCTATAAATGTTGTAGAGCTTGTCACAAATAACAAGATGGAGCGCTCAAAAGAGATAAAAGGTTATCCTTCAAGAGGGCTTGCTACTGCTATCCGGGAGTATTCACCTGGAAGCGATATAGTACTAAACGGTGCAGTGTATCGATCTATGGGGCTTCAGCTGTCCTGGAATACACCAAGTAATCAGCACGAGTTATACAAAATACAAAAATTGCGTAACGTTGTGCACTGCGACGAATGCGGTTTTTGTCAGGCAGAGATACATGGCGGCGTTGATATTAAAGTTTGTCCGGATTGCGGCTCGAGTAAACTTAAAGCTATGGAATACATTGTACCCGATGGCTTTAAAGTCGATTATTCGACTCAGCTCCATAATGATTACACTCAGCCTCATTATTCGCCCTACATAGAGCCTTTAATTTCTTTAACCGACGCTTCTTGGCAATCGTTAAATAGGCCTGAGTTTGGCCGGTTTAAAGTTTCCGATAACGGTAATTTGTTTTATTACAATAATGGTAATGGAGGAGGATACGCACTCTGTTGGAGCTGTGGCCGGATGGAGCCGTTAGCGGTCAAAAGCACGGATGGGCGGGTTTTAATAGATTTGGAAAGTCCATGTCGCTTGTTGAGTAGTAACGATCATCTGAGGCTTTCTGGCACCATTAAAGATGGAAATACAAAATGTATTAAGAGCGATTGGAGTATAAAAGTCAGCGCTGCTGAACAGCAAGATGGGCTGTTGCGAACTCCATTCGTTCTCGGATTCAGCAATTTGACAAGTATGTTTGAGTTACAACTTCGTAATCCACTTACGAATGAGTGGATATTCGATAAGAAATTGCTATTCACTTTAGGAGCGGCTCTGAGGCAGGTGTATTGCTTTACAAAGGGCATATCGACCGCTGAGTTAGGTATTTCGGTGTATTCCCGAAGCGTAGCTTCTATCGGTAATGAATCAGTATCTAGTCTTTATCTTTACGATACAGCTGAACAGGGTGCGGGGTATGCGTCTTCTATTCCTGAGGTTCTGCCCCAGCTTTTTAGTGAGATATTTAAATTTGCGTATGAATGTCCGGCTGCTTGTGATGCATACTGTCACGCTTGTCTTTTAGATTATGATACTCAGCATCATGCCGACAAACTTGATAGAAAATTATTGATTAACTTCTTCGAAGAAACAAAATTCCACAAGAGATTTAAAGTTGAACAGAATCGGGCTTTTTTTGGAGATAAGTCGATCCCTGAGCTAAACAACCTTGAGCAACTTTTGTCTCTTAAAGGTCGCTCTGCTGGATGCATTGATTTATTTATTTCTTCGGCGGATTGGGATTTCGCTGAGTCTTCAATTCTAGCTAAATTGCAAGATTTCAGAGGAATACCCATAAGACTTCTGATGTCTGAAGAAGTTAGTTTGACGCTGACTCCAAATCTTGCTTGGCAGTTTAGGTGCAAGCTACCGCCGAATATTGAATTAGGGGTTTATGATCACCCCGTTGAGTTGTTATTTGATGCGTACCCAATATTAAGAATGCAGTTTACTGACGGAGATTATTGGTTCGCAACCGACGATATATCGCAAACCTCATGCAACGCGAACTGGGGCATGGCAAAGGAATCGTCGTTGGTTGCAGCGAAGCCTTTAGATATTAAATTGCAAACCAGAGCATTTGATTTAGAAAGGCTTGCCCTAAGTTCTGAATTAGAGAGCAATATTGCCTTGATAGATGATTTATCAATAAGGGTAAATGTACCTTTTGACCGTTTTGGTGAGGCACTATTTAAACTGGTCGAGGATGAAGTTCCACGTTTTGCAGAGCTTTTTTCCGAAGGTATTGAACAAATTTCTTATACTGACAGATATTTATTCAGTCCCCTCAGCATGGGGCTCGCAATTTCAATGTTTGCTTACTTAAAACAAGCTTTTGGAGTAAATGAATTTGAAATTATTACCTCTTATCCGCACCCTGCTTATGAAAAAAAACCTTATTGCATAGCCGATAATTTCAGAGATACTGATGAAGTTAATGACTTTATTCAGGTAGCAAGCAGCCACTATGACATTTCGGTTTATCCTGAGTTTGCCGATAAAAATCAGATTGATCATGGTAGATGTTTAATGCTCAAACTTAAGAATGGTGAACGAGTAAGGTTTTTGTTTGATCAAGGAATGGGCTATTGGTCCACTAGACGCCCGTATAGTCGACGCCAATTTAACTTCGACGATGTATCCAGCTTGGATCTGTCAACCTGGGATTTTGAATTAGAGTCAGCTGGGGGAAGCAGTTATATCGTGGTTCACAAAGGAAACTAGACGCTTATTCCAAAAGGCACCTTAACTAGGTGCCTTTTCTAAACACTTTAAAGTTGGTCGCAGAAGTTTAATTAGCCAATAAATAAAGTTAGAGCTTAAAACCTTTCAAACAAATCCTCAACTTTGCAGTTAAATAACTCGCAGAGTTTATCTATTGTCTCAAAATCAACGCGCTGAGCTGTCTCTTTATAAAGAAGGGTTATTGTATTCCTGTTTAAACCGGTTTCTCGTGCAACGTCCACAATCTTCAACTTATGCTCGCCCATAAGTCTGGCCAAGTGACATCTAATCAATTTTTGCTACCCCTAATAAAAAAAAATCATTTTAAATGACAAAAAGCGCTTGCAAATATCATTTTGCGATGCTAAATTTCATTTAGGATGACATTTTAACTTACTGAATGTGATTCTGTTACTTAGGATAATGCACTTAAGGAGTTATTTCCATGAAAAAGTTATTGCAATCGACAACGGCGAAGAACGGCACGGTATATCTGCCTGCGGCTTCAGCTTCGGGCAGGCATGTATCGACATGTGTTAGGGCCAATGACGAATTAGCACAGAATCACATGAATGAGGAAAACCATGCATGGTTACGAGGCTTTCATTTAACAAATGGTAATGGTGATTATGTTGAACTGCCGTCAGCAATTCGAGCGGAGATTTTAAAAAAGCGCTTTCGCCGGCAAACAAGCAACCTTGCTACTAGCTTGATGACAGCACTGAAAATTGACCCGTATGGCACGCTACTGGTGCCAATCTGCGGATCTGGCCGAGAGGCTGATAACACAGAGGCGGTTCTCTACTGGGTTAGAAATTGCGCTTGCTGCCCCAGCTGCATACTCACTTTAAGTTTCAGCCAGATGCAACTCAAGTTCGTGCGTTTTCTTCTAGATCAAACCGGGCAGGAGTACTACGAATGAGCAATTCAAAACGACATCAGGGATTTCTGGCGCAATATTTTATTGTGAAATACGGAGAGCGGGGACTGAGCTACGCCTATGGCATGCGCCAAGAGCATGGTTTACCACTACATCTGATCAAAACTGCTCCTATCGTGCGGTTCGATCGCAAAACGGCTCGATTTTATACGCACTATGGTGTGTATGCAGTAGGAGAGTTAATTACCGATCCGGATGAGCAGCAACTGTACAAGTTGGCGCTGGCTAAAAACGAGGTGCATTTTCTGGACGATTTTACTCTGAGTGTACCGTTGTCACTAACGCTACATTAACATTGGTTAGTCAGCAAGGACGCTGTCTGCATTCAATATTATAGTGCGTTATTGTTTTATTTTTTTAGATTTGTGCGCGCTATAATATTGGTTTTCCTTTCTTGTTGAATATTATTTTAATGGTTAATTTGTGCGCGTTATAGTATTTTTATTTTATTCTTTTTACTTAGGGTTTAACTTTTTGCGCACTATAATTTTATGATTTTTGTTTGATGTTTTTATTAATATTGTTGTAATTAGGTGGGTTTGATTAATTTATTTTAATATATATATTGACAGCTCTGCTTTTAAGATCAAATAATAAAGGCATGGAGGTTATTATGAACGAGCTAATTTTAAATAGAAATGATATTGGAAAATACAATACATGGGTGCGCGCTATAAATGAAAAAATGTATAGGCCATATTTAACTGTTCGAAAAGTTAATAAATTTGGCCGAAGGCATTGGCTTTGGTGCGACGTTCAAAAAAGGGAGGTACATCTTCTATCAGATGGTGAGCGCAGAGCTTATGAGATTATGGTCTCAGATCCTCGCACCGTAAGTGTCTTTGAGCAATATGCGTTAGATATAACCGACACTCTTGCCATCGCTAAACAGTTTGGCGTTGTTCATCCGCGCAATTACAAAACAAGTCAGCTAAGTGTTATGACAACTGACTTTCTTATTGTCACTCAAGCTGTCGATAAATTTGGCGCTAATACCATTAAAAAAACTGCCTACACGTTCAAATACAGCTCTGAACTATACTCAGACTCAACATGCAGTGCATTTTTAAAGTCAGCTACGCGTACTATTCAGAAGTTGAAAATTGAACAAGAGTATTGGAAACGCCGGGGTATCGAGTATCGTATAATAACTGAGCTGCAGATGACTAAAGAATGGGCTTGGAATATTAATTTCTGTAAAATCGGCATCAAACAATCAGTTGATCAAGAGCTGGCAGTAAAGTTTTCAGCTTTGTTTTACAACAAATGGGAGCAAAATCGCTACATAAACTTATCTAATTTACTGAAGTTGAGCGCATTAGCAATGCGCATTGACCACTTTACTGCAGAGCAATTGTTCTATTTCTGCGTTCTAAACAAGTTGGTAAATTTAGTTCATTCCTCCTGCTTGCAAAAACATCTTCCAATCGAATTAGAGTGACATTTTATGCCCTTTGTTGGAAGCGGATTTTTTAGTGACGATAAATCATACAGACTTTGTGCTATTAGCCAATGCGGGCAGTACTTAGCATTATCCAACATGTTTAGAATAGCTAAAGGAGATTTTCAAAAGCCAGTTGTTTTCTCGCGTGTAGCACTCACTAATTTTTGTATTGAGAATAGTTTGATTGAGCAGGAGTATGATTTGCCGCCGGAGCTGAGTTTTTCTGACAGGACCCTGGAGTCTCAAGGCCGGACTAATTGGTTAAAGAAAAGAGATTCAAACTGGCTTCTACTGCGCTCAATTATCACTCCCGATTTGATTGAACAATACTTATTTGGTAATGGAATAAGTCAGCAAATTTTAGACGAAGTTAGTACCGGCGGATGGGCTAATAAATCTGCTTACTATCGTGCGCTTAACCGATACATAGCTTTGGGAATGACAAAAAATGCGTTGCTACCCATTAGATTGAAGAATTCTGGTACTCACAGTCCAAAATATAAAACTGTGCAAGAAATTACAGTAAAACGTGGACGTAAATCAAAATTTTCTCTGGATCAGACACGTGGCATATGTGAAGCAGACAAAACAAAGATCCTCGCTATTGCTAACAAGTTTAAAGCCGCCAATAAGAAATTTTCCATCCAAGCTGCGTTCAAATTATTTGATGCTACATACCAACGTACAGAAATGCAGCGAGACCTAGGCGATGGAGGTATACAAAAAATAACACTACCTTTTGCTAGAAGTGAATGCTTGAGCTATCACCAGTTCTATTATCACTTCCGAAAACTTATCGATGCTGAAACGTTAGCTAAGATCCAACATGGTCATCTTAAATATGCAAAAGATATTGCAGCAAGAACTGGATCTGCTCGTGATGGAATAGTAGGTGCGACACATCGCTATGAAGTCGATGCCACGGTTTTGGATTTATACGTTGCTTACCCGTACAAAGCAGGATTGACTGTAGGACGCCCAGTACTTTATCTAGTTGTTGATGTGTATTCCTCGATGATTGTTGGTATGTACTTGGGCTTCTCAGGCCCAGATTGGTCTGGTGTTGCTCAGGCGCTTGCAAACGCTTGTATTGATAAAGTTGAATTTGCGCGACGATACGGATTGGACATCTCTGAAAGTGATTGGCCAGCGCATCATATTCCCAGGGAAATTACTATTGACAATGGTCGTGAATATAAAGACTGCGTAATTTCTAGTGCACTTAAGAGTCTGCTAGGTATTTCCGCGGTCAATCTTGCTGCTGCTTATAGAGGCGACTGCAAAGGAACTGTTGAACGGACTTTCGGGGTATTAAATGACAGCCTAGTTCACCACTTACAAGGTTCGATTTTCAAACAGCAAGATAGAACTGAAAGCCACCCTTCAAATGATGCGAATTACACCTACCAGCAAGTAGTTGGCATTCTTATCAACGAAATCATCTTTCAAAACAAGTCTGCCAATCGTCTAAAAAAACTTGGTTTTAAAGCTGCGATAGACGGATGTGATATATGTCCAGAGGCAATTTATTTGCACAGCTTACAACATAATATGGCAGGGGGACGGCCAACAAAAGTTGATGAGCAAGCTAAAGTCTATTGGGCTTTTTTACCCGAGGAAGAAGCGACAGTAACGGATCACGGAATTAACTTCGGTGGTTTGGAATACATCTCTGATCACTCACTTATTGCCAGCATGTTTACCACTGCAATTAAAAAGCGCTTCAAAATCCCAGTAAAACGGTTAAAAGACTATGTGAATTGCCTTTGGTATCAAGCTAAAAGCGGAGAGTTTATCAGATTGGATTTGAAGCGTATTAACAACGACAGCCGATATTTAAACCTGCCGTGGGAGATCGTTGAACATCGACTATTTGAAGAGACATGTATTGAGCATGGCGCAAAAGAAAAGGAACGCTATCATCGTGCGGAACGTGATTCCAAAATCGGAGCGTTGATTGATAAATCTGCAGTTGAATCAAATTTCGCTCCAACGAGTCTCTCTAAGAGACGGTCGATGCAACCTGGAATTAAGCAAAGGAAAGTCGCGCAGCAACAGCAGAATCGTAATGCCGAAGGGGCTATGTTAACAAGAATGCTAACTCAACCCGCCAATACTCAGCAAGAACCGTCGGCGGAAGATGACTTGTATGACATTGATGGTGAGTTATTTTGATTTGGAGTTCGACATGGAAGCAACATATAAATCTCTGCCAGTTTTGGATTCAAAAGGTAATCCATTAGTTGAGGCTCTACATTTTTTATGTACACCAGAATTCCAGGAAAATGTGTTGTCGGGAAATCTTCTGTGGTGCCCACCAGATTATTGGCAATTATCGGTAATTTTTCGTACTGCTGCACTAGGAGCATTAGATCGAGTTCACGTTCCAGCAGCACAATTGGAAATATTATATGAGAAGCTTGTCGGGCATTTACTAAACTCTTATCGTCTTAGAAATCCCTTCAATGTTGATTCCAATAGGCTTAAATATTCGTTGGCTGTTGCGCTCAAAGACAAAAAACAAACAGCACCAATTGTAATGACTACGGCTCCAACTATGCTGGTTCATGGCGCGTCGGGTGTCGGAAAGACTTCAGGAATTAGAATGGTTTTGGGTGGCATACCGCAAGTGATATATCACAAGGAATACGCCGGGAATCCTTATAAGCAATCTCAGTTGCTATGGATATCAATAGATCTGCCTGCAACACCCAGTATTAAAGCTTTAGCGCTAAATTTTTTTCATGCTGTAGATAAAGCGTTGGGGACAGAGTACCACCTTAATTGGTCCAAGCGTAATCGGGATAGCGTGGATCAGCACATACTCGGAATGCAGTTAGCTGCACAGACACACGATCTTGGGCTGGTGCATATTGATGAAATGCAGTTCATGCTAAATTACGCCAGAAGCAAAGACACACCTTCCATGACTGTACTTGAAGCTATTTTCAACAAGCTTGGCATTCCTATGTTGCTGAGCACTACTACAGCAGGCCTTAAACTATTCCGAGCTGACTTTACTGAAAACGGTGGTGCTGACATTACAATAGCTAGGCGAATGCTGAATGACAGAGAAATACAGTTTAAACCTGTTGCTAAAAACTCTCCCCAGTTTGCGAACTTTTTTAAAGCGTTATTCCCGCCCGAGTCGCTACTTAACTGCTCTGAGCTTTCATCAGATTTTATTAACCAATTTCATCTGTTAAGTTGCGGTTTGCCGGCAATCATGTTGCGTCTTGCCAAGCAGTACCATGAGATTTTTATGCAGCTAGCGGGTAAAAAGGGGGCAACTTCAGCATCTACAGATGATGTAAAACTGCTAATGTCGGTATACAAAAATCAATTTGGATTGATTGACTATGCTTTGGGTTGCTTTCGACGTGGCATGCTCGATGAGTATGAGAAAAACCTTTCGAAGCGTCCGTCGATCTTACCCGACAAGCCGAAAGCGACACCTAAAAAGGCGGCTAAATCTGATTTAACAACTGTTCCCAACCCAATGTTTTCGCATTCGGCAATTATAAATGATGAAGTGAATAGCACTACGGAATTTAAAGTGGGGATGGCTTAACAATGGAATTGTCATTCATACCAACGCTATTCCCTTGTGAACATATGCTTAGTGGCGTTGCCAGAGGCTTGCTACTTACGGGGATGAAAAATCTCGAAGATGCTCAACGCCGTTTTTTCGGAAAGTCTGTGCCATTGTCGCCATCAGTATTGATGCACTCTGCTATGCAGCTATATATGCCAGAATCACTGTCAATAACGGGGCGAGAAAAATTTTTGGTAAATCACTCTTTGATGGGCTTTTTTAGCCACTGCTTGCGACATCAAAAAGTAGTTGCCGCTTTAGAGAACAACATAAATGACCGGACTTGGCCGCGGATCCCATGTATTGAGCAGTTAACGTTCGCTCAAATTTGGCGTTACTGCCCACTGTGTGTGCATGAAGATAAGAGACAATTTGGCACGGCATTTTGGCGGGTTTCTCATCAACTTCATACTTCAATTACCTGCGACAAGCATTTAGAGTATAGATTAATTGATCGTTGCTGCTCCTGTAATGCTGTTACTAAGGATTTGAAGGAGTATCCGATCCCAGATTGCAAGTGTCCCCAATGCGGCGCAATTATAGAACCCGAAATTTTTGAGCATAATGAGGTGACTCACTGGGTACAAAATACTGGATTACAATTGCTTAATGATGCTGGCGATTTGAAAACGCCTACTCATCGTCATTCAATGCGATATGGCTTTTCTGGTCGCGCTTCTTATTGTGGTTTAATAGGCTGGCAGAAGATTGCAGCCGCGCAGGATGATTTTCATTGCTGGTGTTTGAAACACCGAGCCAATCTGTATTTTGTTCCGAATACGATCGAAAAGAAACACAACGTCCTCGATCTATACAAGATGGCAATTTATCAGCGAAAGGTCCCTCCGGTGTCGTTGTTGTTGGGTTTCAAATTCCTTGGGGTAGAATCGATTGAAGACATTGAGTGATGCAACTCTGATATTTCATTTACCCGTAATGCCTGATGAAACGCTATACAGTTGGTTGGGGCGCTGCGTTATCCAGACTGGCTATCCTAGCTCGCGTTTAGCGATAAAAGCATTGGTTGGCTCAGAGCATAAACAGTTGGCATCTGCATTTTGCAATGTGGTGCCCGAGCTTTCGGAACTCACTGGAATAAATGGTTATATACTAATTGAAAATCATTCCATTCTGCCCATTTTCAGGTCACTTGTAAGCGCAGGAGTATATCAACTTGCCCAGACTGCAATGGTTAGTGGAAAAACTGACGAGCTGGATAAACTATTATCAACAACTGCCAACCGCATGAAACTTAACGTTCCGCTACGTTATTGCCCCCATTGCTGTGCACTGGATGAAGCAAAACATGGTTTTCCATTTTGGCATGTTGAGCACCAGCTACCCGGCGTATACGTATGCCTAAAGCATCAACTGTTATTGCAGGAGAGAGCTGTCGCTCGGAGAGATTTTATTTTTCCGGTTAATCACTGTGAAACCAGCGCAGAGTTAACAACTGAAGCGTCGTTATTGGCTAACTTTGTCAGAGATGCCTGGCAACAGCCCCTTGCTGGTTTTGATCATCAACGTTACCAAGATTGCGTTGTTGAAAAATTGCGATTATCAGGTTTTACAACTGAACAGGGCAGGGTGCGTCAAAGTAAGTGGCAGCAAAGTTTTATTGCGTTTTGGCAGCCATTATTGTTCATAACCGAGATTTCAGATCTACTGCAGAATGAGGCTGGTTTGTATCTACAGTCATTTTGCTACGCGGAATCAAAAACTTTATCGCCACTTAAACATTTTTTATTGCTTGCGTATCTATTTGATAGCTGGAAAAGCTTTACTGCATTTTATGCGCAGTTTAATACTGTTTCAGTAAAAACCGAATCTTTACCAGGCAAGGCCCCTAAAGCAAAAGTGCCGATATACCAACCTGACCAACATGGCAGCCTGAGAAGCTTCGCCAGGCGTCTAAATTGCTCAGTTATAACAGCCAAGAAACTAGCGTTGCAACAAGGTGCTCAAATAGAGCGACGGCCACAAACATTATTTGGTGCAGAGCGTGATCTTATTACGCAGTTGCTGTCAGACGGACTAAGCACGGCAAAAATCGCTAACAAAATATCTTGTAGTGTTGCAGCAGTAGAGCAAATTCTGGCGCAAAACCCTGATATCGGTAAGCAAAGAAAGGAAATGCGTCTATCAGTTACACGGCAAAAGCACCGCGATGCTATTCAAAAGCTTCTCGCTATAAAATCTACATGGCGCCGCACTGACGTGCAAAAAGCAGCCCGAGCGTCTTACACCTGGCTTTATAAAAATGATTCCGAGTGGCTATATCAGCAGCTACCGGCAGAAACCCCGCGAGAGCAGCGGTGGTTGCATTGACAATTAAAGTTTTATTTGAGCTTTTCCTCGCATTTAATTCATCTCTTAAATCTATCTAGAAAGCTCTCGTAAAAAATTCCCCAATTTGAAACTATATGGCAGACTAGTGAAATAGCAATTTCAAGAGAAATAGCCTTAGTACTTGAGGGAATAAGATTGGATATTGAATTTTGGGCTGGCGGTTTACAAGAACAAGAAGTGACTGCGATAAATAAGATTCAGGCGGCATTTTCAAATAAAGTTTCTGCATCAAATAAACCTGTTCAAGGCGGAACTTTCCGAGAAAAGTTACAAAACACTCGCAATGACAAAATGTTTCCATGGAAAGGATATGCTGGATTTCGTTTTGTTGACTCCAAAAAACATGATGGTGAGTTTGACCTTATTATTGTAACGCATTGCAATATTATAATTGTCGAGTTGAAAGATTGGAACCACCATTCAGTGACGGCTAAAGGAGATGTTTGGTTCAAGGGTAGCCAAAACATGAAGCGCTCTCCAGTGAGCGTTACCCGTGTAAAGAAGCAGACCCTGGACAATAAATTATCTAAAGTGGCTAATCGTTTTACTAATAAAGGCTTTGTACCCCATGTACATTTTTTCGTGGTAATGACGGGAGATGCAGATTTTAGTCAGTTACCCGAAGACCAGTTACTTCATACTCTCTCCCTTGAAGACTTTCTCACATTTGCAGATCGTAAGGTATTTAACGATAGATTCAGGCCGCATCCGAATGCTCAGGTTTTGAACCAAGACTTTCCATTATTTGATGAGTTATTTCTTGGGCCGCAAACAGCTCCGAAGGCACTGCGTGTTGATGGATACGAAGCAAAAGAGATAATTTTTGAGCATCCGAAAAAAGTATACAAAGAGTATATTGCTAAACCCGAGACGGCGACTAATACCGAGGCATTGCTGCGTGTATGGAGCTTTAAAAATGTCTCGGGAAAAAAAGCTTATACCGCTGAAGGAAGGGCAGAAATAGTATCTAGGGAACGTGAAGTCTTACAGTACATTAATCACCAGAACAGGGATTTATATAATCACTGTCTACGCTCTTTAACAAGCTTTCAAAAAGATGACGTAACGGCAGAGTACTGTGAAATATACGAGCTTCCGCCTGGGCATGTGCGGTTTAATGAGTTTATTGGAAAATATGGGAAAAACTTTTCTGAATTAGATCGTTTAAATGTCGCTAAATTATTAATTGCAAAGTTTGGAGATATGCACGAGATAAAAATCGCTCATAGGGACATTGCCGACCATAGTTTGTGGATCTCTCCATCAAAAGAGATCGCACTTTCCAACTTTATTTCTGCCTACCACCAACCTATAGGCACAGTAGGTGATTATCGTCAGAGTATTTCGGTAGGTGCCATTGAAGCCCAGGAAATGCTTGATGGTTCTGATTTGACGCCGTTCCAGCAAGATGTTCATGCTTTAGGATTAGTTGTTTGGCATTTACTTAGTGGTAAGCGGATGTCTCCTAAAAGTATGGAAACAGTACAGGATGACATGCTAAACGATGAGCATTGGTATTCAGGTGTTTTGTTAGATGCTGTTGCTGGGAATTTTCCTTCGGCATCATACTTTTTCGATGTATTAAAGCGCGCCGAACCGGATGCAAAAGAAATCCCCACATTTGATGACACTGAGCTTGATCCGTATCGGCATGCTATTAATCACTCACGTCAGTACAGGGAGGACAATGATTTTATAGTTGAAAATGCCGAGAAAGAAATTTACTTGTCAGGTGGAAGATTAGTCAAAGCCTGGTTAAATGTTGGAAGCCAAAGTAATGATATCGCCGCAAACTTTCAAGTGCTTAAGTTTTTGAAGCAGCTAGATAAACTATATTCCTTAAAACCAACTTTCCTACCTGAAATTCGTGAGTTCGGGATTGCTACTAAGTCTTCAAGTTTATATCTAGTAACAGACCAAGTGGTTGGAATCACCTGGGACGAAATTGTAATCTCAGATGACGAAAAGCTAGAGATCATTGGGAAGTTTGTCGCTGCAGTTGAGCACTTACATACTTTGGGAGTATCGCACGGGGATATTCACCCAAGAAACGTGATGGTGATAATCGATAGTCTTTCTATATATCTCGTCGATATTCCTGACTTCGCTCCAATTGGGGGAGAGCCTAAGAATCACCTATACAGCCCTGAAAATATTGATGGTTGTACCTCATATGAACGTGACAATTTTGCAGTAATAAAAATGTCTTGCGAATTGCTCGGTTTGGAATGGGGAAACGAGTCAGAGTTATTTCCTGACATAGCGGATGCAGTAAAAGCTGAGTTAAAAGATCAGCAGTTTGGGTTTAAGGATTTAGGTCGTTTCAAAAAGGCACTATTTACTGATTGTAAATCGTCAGAACAGCCGTTGATTGAAGTAATAGCAGGCAATGCAGACGATTCGATTACCATATTGCCCGACAACGGACATTTATATATTAAAGTTGAGCCAAACCGCACAAAGCCGTCAGAAGTTAAAGTCATTTTCACCGGTATTGGTGGTAGTTTCTCAGCGATGTTCTGTAAACATAAGAATGAGTTTGTGATGGGTTTCAAGCCGCGATCCCGCTCTTCAATTCGCAGACAGGACATTGACGAAAGTCAGTTTGAGATTAGCTCAGCTATTCGAGTTATACCTGGGCGTATTCAAGAATTGTCTTCGCTTACCGAGCTACTTAGCAAGGATGAATCCTTTGCTAGAGCGATTGAGCTGATTTCGTTGGGAAATGAAAAGCAAGACCAGGATCAAAATCAGGAAGTGCTGACGAATCAACTAAAAGAAGCATTCGCAAGGATTGATTCGCAAACTGCAGAGAAAACCATTAATAAGACGTTAGAGATCCCGACTGGAAAACTATGGCGGGCGATCTTGGATACTGAAACGGAGTCTTATCCAAATATCGAATTGAGTGGTGAAGTTATTTCTGTTGCTGATGCGCGTGGAGAGCTCATACTTCCTTATTCGGCAGACGTAGATCCGCTTGGAGGATTTAGTAGCAGTGATGAAGTAGAGGCTTTATTAGTTGATGGCGAGGGAGTCGAGCGGTTTATTGGTGAGGTTTCGCTCAAGAAGTCAGCGCTGAAAGAGATCCGATTAATAAAGACGCGTGCGGCAGCTTATGGATTAACAGACTCAGACATTGTTTATTTTCGAACGAAACAGGATAAAGCTTCTTATCGAAAACGTAAACGAGCATTAGAACGAATACTTGATCGAGAATGTGTGTTGCCGGAATTGATTGACCTTTTTGATCCTGCTTGCAATAAGGCTGCTCAAACATACGGTATCTCAGTAAGTGACGCTGATTTTGCAAGATATGACAGGGAAGACCACCATGGAAATAAGATAAGTCTAAATGAACAGCAAAGAGAGGCATTTACCAAGCTGGTAGATAACGGCCCGCTGTCTTTGTTGCAAGGACCACCAGGAACAGGAAAAACAGAATTTATAGCCGCGTTTGTGCATTATTTGATTGAAAAGCAGAACACTAGAAGGATTTTGCTAGTTAGTCAATCGCATGAAGCCGTAAATACAGCTGCTGAAAGGATAAGAAAGCATTGTGCTCGATTAGATACTGTTCTTGAAGTTGTAAGATTTAGTAATCGTGAAGGCGCTGTTTCACCCGGTTTGAAAGATGTCTATTCCAATGCAATTACAACCGAAAGGCGTGAGCTTTTTAATGCAGAAAGTAAGTATCGTGTTGAAGCTTTAAGTGACGCTATTGGTTTAGAACCAGAATTCATTTCGACTATGGTTACTGCAGAAATTAAACTTTTTAAGCAAATTGATCATCTTGAGACTTTGTTATATCGAGTTAATGATTTAAGAGACGAAAAAGACATAAAGGAATTGAAAGAAATTGCTGTGCAACTTGATATCTCAATTCGTTCGAAGTTAAGCACAGACTTTGGAATTTCGTTGGACACAAATACGAAAATATCAGACGCAAAAGAAATACTAATTTACAAGCTGTGTAGAGAGTATGGCGTCAGGCCTGATGAAGTACGTAGGGTAAGAGCATTAGCGAAGATTTCACGTGATATGCAAGATGCGTTGTCAGGTGAAAGAGTGAACCTCGACGAGTTTTATGCGCGCTCTAGACAACTGGTAACTGGAACTTGTGTTGGAATTGGCCAAGGGCATATTGGGATCCAGGATAATATCTATGATTGGGTGATTATCGATGAGGCGGCGCGTTCTATAGCTAGTGAATTAGCGATTGCTATGCAGTCAGCGAAACGTGTGTTATTAGTCGGCGATCACTTACAGCTCCCGCCTTTATACTCTGACGCACATAAGGCTGCTTTAGCACGGAAACTCGGCATTAACAATTTGCGTACAGAGGTTGATGAAGTGTTGCGAAGTGATTTTGCTCGTGCATTTAGCTCTAAATACGGTGAGCAGGCTAGTGCCGCGCTACTGACGCAATACCGAATGGCCCCTCCTATTGGAGATCTTGTGTCCCAGACATTTTATGAGGGCAAACTTAGAAATGGTGATAGGGTAATTCCAAAGGTTTATGACACTGCGCCTGCAGCATTACAGAGCAGTGTTACATGGCTTGATACTTCAAAATTTGGACAAAAAGCTAATCATTTGGAAAGCGGTGGAACAAGTATCTACAATCGTTGCGAAGCTGATCAAATTATCTCTGTGCTTAAGCAGGTATCTGATAATGAAGAATTTGTTGGGCAACTCTCGAAGCTTACAGGTAAAGACGAAGCTGCGATAGGTGTTATTTGTATGTATGCGGAGCAAAAGCGAGTACTCCGACAGAAGTTCAATCAGGAGATTTGGAGCGATGGCTTCAAAGACATTGTCAAAATCGATACGGTTGATAGCTATCAGGGTAAAGAGAATAGGATTATTATTTTATCTCTTACTCGCTCAGATAAGTATCACAGCCCCGGATTTTTAAGAGCTCCAAATCGAATTAATGTAGCTATGTCTCGAGCTATGGATCGCTTATTGATTGTCGGAAATGTGAATATGTGGAAAGGAAATAACAAGGATCTTCCACTGGGTTCTGTGGTTCATTACATGGATGAGCATGGATTAGAAGCAGGATATAGATTTTTAACAGTGGAGCAGGGAGGGAAACAGAAATGATGTCTGACTTTAAAGTAATATATAACGAGGTTGACTTCTTGCTGCCCGCACAGAGATTTAATATCCAATTCTCTTTCATTTCACAGAAGGGTTTGCCGTTTATAAGGGAGTTTTTGCTGAGGCTTATACATTTAGCACCAATGAACAAAAATCAAATATCTACTTATTTTGGCTTAAGTCGACTCGAAACAGAAGAAGCCGTAAGTGATTTAGTTCAGCGGGGAGAACTTACTTTATCAGCTGATGGTCGTCTTACTTTAACCGATAAGTCTAATGGGTATTTTACTGATATTGGAGAGATCCCTCAGCTTTCGACAGTTCAGGATAGTGGAGCATCACTTTCATTTGATTTAGCTACTTTTAGTTGTTTTAGTAACGACAACGTTAAGGATACATGGAAAGCGGGATTGGCATTAAAGATTGATGACAATAATGCATCCCGGAGTGAGCGATTAGTTGAAAAACACTTTCAGTGGCAGTTCAACAAAATATTAGATAAAGGCTTTTTACCTAATCTTGTATCTCAAGACGGTAAGGATTTACCTTCTGTATATACGGTAAATTCAGTCAATAAACTACGTCAACTACCGTTGCGTCTAAAAACAGCATTCCAAATGGATATTGATGGTAAAGCAGTTGAGCGTAAAGACTATGAAGAATTAAATAACTCTGAATATGTGCATGAGCTGATAGCCATGCAGTTGTCTAGGTTGTCGGGACAAAACAACACCATGAGTATCTTCAAGTCTATGCTTATGATTGGTGATGAAGAGACTCTCAAAATTTTTGACTCAAAGACAAACTTAATCAATCCTAGTTACATCGGTGACATGCAAGCTTTGGAAGAGCATAGTGCTTCAGGTCGTTCAACTTTTCTAGGGCCTATATACGCAAGTGATAACTGGGATAGATTTCAAAAAGTTCTTGCACCAATTTTGACTACAAGAATAAAGCAGAAAGCTGATAGTGGTGGTAGTAGCTTTACGTGGATTGCTCCCTCAGATTCTTTTTGGTCGAAAAGCGATAGGGTCATTTCAAGTCTTAGTGACTTTCTTAGCAAGGCGAGTACTAAAGAAAAAAAGTTATATAACCCGGTTGTCTATGTTCCTTTATCTGATGGTAGTGATTTCCGATCTGCAAAGCAGTGGATGAATGATTTTGATCAATACCACAAATATATAAGGGGGGTAGTTGAAGGTTTTCTTGA
Organism: Alishewanella maricola; assembly: GCF_016343785.1. Taxonomy (NCBI): domain Bacteria; kingdom Pseudomonadati; phylum Pseudomonadota; class Gammaproteobacteria; order Alteromonadales; family Alteromonadaceae; genus Alishewanella; species Alishewanella maricola. The sequence goes on from NZ_JAEINI020000004.1 coordinate 70,392, forward strand.
CGGTAATGTTGAGATACTTCATTTGGAGGATGAACTAGTTGTTGTCATTTATCATTTCGTTCAGCCAGAGACTTTACCTGTGTCCATGCCTATAGGTTTTATTTCAACAGATAAAGAGACAGTTGCAAAAGTTGGCTCATTAATAACTGACTATCTTGAAGGCAGTTCAGCGTTTGATAAACCAAACGATTGTGGAGCTATCGCTTCCATAGCAAGAGGCCGCTAGTAGTATTGGTGCGAGTCACAATCTTAATTAAAATTGAATTCCGGCCTTTGGGGTGAGAATTGCAATTTGTCACAAACTTAATTAAAAAATGGTGTTGCTTAACCTATTGATTTTATTAGGTGGCTAGTCACAAACTTAATTACACGCTGACAATAATTGATCCCATTAAATAAGTCGTTTAATGGGATTAAATAAGTCGTTTAATGGGATTAAATAAGTCGTTTACCGGAAATAAGACGTTTAAAAGTTAAAGCCCACCTTATAGTGGGCTTTTTGTTGTCAGCCTTAAACCACAACAAATTCAGCAGTATGAGTTTTGCGGACTTTCTTTGTTGACATTATTCACCTCGTTAAGCGATTGTACTCGCTTAGTAAGGTGTCCAAAAGTGTTGGTACGGATCAGTTTTTACATTCATGGTGGCCATCCGCGTTTTGTAAGTTTTGGCGAATGATCAGATCGGGAACCACCATGAATGTTCCCTAATCACCTAACTTTTTATTTTAACTACAGAATTTCTGGGGATACCTCAGAAATATTTCTCCATAATGGGAATAGGAAACGGATGAGCCTACACCGGGCAAATAAGACAAACATTCCACACCAAAAATCCAGAAAAAAATTCACAAAAAATTAAATCTATTGACAAAATGATTTTTTTTACTAACTTTCTTGGGCTGATTATTTACTGAGCAGTGGATCCCCCCTAACGACCAAATCTACAGAGTCAAAATGACTTTTATAAATTAATAAGGATATTTAATGTCAAGCATGGTTAAACAAAAATCACTAGTGTTTTCGATTTTACTATCAATTTTTACTGCTGAAGCCCTAAGTATTGAACATATCAGTATTGTTGGGCAAAGGCCAAGTGACAATGGCTTTAGTGTTTTATGCTCAGGTTCGGAGTGTGCTAATCTAGCAAATAGCATGGCATCAGCCGTAGCTGAATATCAATCTCAATTTGACTCCATCGGTGACGAACAATTAATCCAAGAAGTTAAAGATACTTTTTGCCAAGCTTTACGCTCTAGAGAGCCCCAAGCTTGTCATCAATACAGAGCGTTCACATATTTCCCCAGCGATATAAGTGACTATCATATTAGATTCATGTCGATTCCCCCAATCTCAAATGGCTGTGGTACAGGCTCGATATTCGAATCAGCAGCAGTTACTCTACTCGACATTCGTGGTTTAGACGGTTTTAGCGGAAATGCAAATAGCCCAAGAGCTGGTTATGATTTCACAAGCGCTTGTAATAATCATGACATCTGCTATGCATCAGGCAGCTCTCAACGTTCTTGCGATGATGCATTTGCTTCAAATCTGCTGTCAGCATGCTCTGGTGAGCTAAAATGTGGAGATTTTGCAGAGTTGTATACTGGTGCTGTGCGTGTCTTTGGCTCTAAAGCAAAACAAAACGCTGTAGTTGTGAATGCTTGTAGAAATTTTAAGGATGATTTCAATGCAAATTGCTAAGTCTGAAGCAAAATTATCGAGCCCAAAAATGAAAATGTTAAAATATGGACTTTACGTAGCAGTTTCACTTTCAGTAATTTTTATTCTACTTTCCTTGGATAAAACCCATAACACAACTGATATTAAGGTTGTAGATTCTAAGACTATAGAAAGCTCTCTAAATAATATTGAAAGCACATCGACTAGCAACTTGGGATCACGTTTAAAACTAGCGGAGAAAGCTACAGATGAGTTACATTTTGAAGAATACTTTAAGTCTCTTTCTGAGAATGAAAAAGATAAAATAATACTTTTAAACGCATTTTTGTTTAATTTAGTTAATCGCCCAAGCAATGAAGAGTTTGAAATTCTTTTATCACAAGGTTACCCTAATAAAAGCGAGTTGAACTTTACTTCATTAAATAGATTTGATGAGGTTTCAATTATGTTATTAAACAACAAAATTGAGAATTATCCACTACAATCAGAATTTCCTATAAATATTAATTCACTAAGGGTTTTAAATTTTGTAAATACTGTTGCGGAAATCGAAAAAGTAATTTCGTATTATCATACTGATTTTAAGTTTAGTTCTGGCGTAAATCCAAACTCTTCTTGGATAGATGGTGGAGATAAAATGCCTTCTCAAGTAAAAGAAGCACTAGAATCTTTAGTGTATTCTAATGCTGCATTATCAACTGATACAGGACTTGAACTGCTTGCTAAAGCAAAGTTTGAAGAAATGATGTCTTATTGGAATAATGAAGATGCGAGCAATAATGACACTTTATTCAAGCACTTGTCTGTAGCTAGTAAAAAATTACCATTTATAGGCATAGACGATTACGTCAAATCAAAATATCCTGAAAATTATGAAGGGTATTTAATGTTAAAATACCAAGATGATAAATAATTCCAATCTCAGTAAACTTTGTTTTTACAGATTAGAAAATAAGATTAGTGCTGGAAATAAAATGTTTAAAAACTGGCTTGCGCTTGTGATTTTTTAGAGTTTGCTTTGGTTTTTGCCATTTATTAAATGAATTTCTGGTTTTATTGCATTTGTTTTGCGTTTATTGAATAAACGGCTTATTTAAATTTGTATGAGTCTGGAAGGCTTATAAACGATATTGTCCATTAAACGACTTATTTAAATACATCAAATTGTGTTTCCATTAAATAAGTCGTTTAATGGGATTAAATAAGTCGTTTACCGGAAATAAGTCGTTTAAAAGTTAAAGCCCACCTTATAGTGGGCTTTTTGTTAGGTGATTAATAAGGATACCCTTTTGAAATAATGAGATTCCTGTTAGTTTTGTCACATATCTGATATGAAAAGCTGCGAAACGTCATGAATCTTCAAAAATTACTTAACATTATATTTTAACTGGATAATTTAAGAAGATACCTCAGAGGTTCGGCTATTTGACTGTATAAAAATGCCTTAAGGAAAACTTAAGGGAAAGCTGTTTATAATGAATTATAGTCTCATGATGAATAGTTGGCCTTTTAAGCGAGAAACGGATGCCTGAAACGATTTGTATTAGTGTTGTGATTCCAGCCAAAAACGAAGCCGATAATATTTCGCCATTGGTGTTAGAAATTTTTGATTGTTTTTCCAATAGAAATGATTTTGAGATCATCTATATCGACGATGGTAGCACGGATGACACTTATAAAAAAATTATGGCATTACATGATGCTTATCCAACTAAGGTACAACTGGTAAGACACCAAAAATCTGTTGGTCAAAGCACAGCCGTCTATTCAGGTATTCAATTTGCCCGTGGTGATTTAATTGTCACACTTGATGCTGATGGGCAAAATAACCCAGCCGATATCCCAACCTTATTACAACATGCTGAAAAAGTTAAACTCATTGAGCAAGACTTTTGTATTGCTGGCTACCGTAAAGCACGTAAAGACACTTCTTGGAAACGTTTCCAGTCAAAAGTGGCTAATAGTGTTAGAGCCAAATTATTAAATGATGATACTCCTGATACCGGTTGTGGGTTGAAAGTTTTTCCAAAAGCAACCTTTAACAAGCTACCGTACTTTAATCACATGCACCGTTATTTACCGGCACTTATCAAGCGCTTAGGCGGTAGCATCGTTGTAGTAGAAGTGAGCCACCGAGATCGTCAACATGGCCAATCAAAATATGGTATGTGGGGGCGTTTGTTTGCAGGGTTAATCGATATGCTAGGTGTAATGTGGCTGCAAAAACGCAATAAAAGGGTACATGTTACTGAAACCACCTGTACAACTAAAAATTAACAGACTTAAACCAACATATTATTTACCACTATAAATGACTCAATCACACTCTGAACACGTTAACGTTAAATGGTATAAACAAAGCATTGCCACTTTTGTTTTGTGCTTAGTTATCGGTTGGATCTTGACTGATTTTGATTTTTTGTCGTCGTTTAATCAAGAATGGATTGATCGCGATATTAGAGAAAACGGCATTCAAGGCGTGATCTACTTTCTAGTCATTGGTGCAGTGCTAACGGCATGCGGCTTTCCAAGACAGCTAGTGGCTTTTCTTGGCGGATATGCATTTGGCTTTGTGTGGGGAACCTTAATTGCAACTTTGGCAGCTGTTCTCGGATGTTCGTTGGTGTTTTATATTTCTAAATATGCCATATCACCGTTAATTGTTAAGCGATTTGCACGCCAAACAGCAGCAATTGCTGGTTTCTTAGCTGCACAACCTACGCGTAAAACGATCATTATAAGGTTATTACCCATTGGCAGTAATCTTATTACTAATTTGCTTGCGGGCGCCTCACGGATAAATGCACGCGCTTTTTTTATTGGGTCTGCGGTAGGATATCTGCCGCAAATGATTGTTTTTGCTTTACTTGGTAAAGGGATATTAATCGGTTCTGATTGGAAAATTGCTCTCAGTATTGTGATGTTAGCAATTTCAAGTGTTCTCAGCATTCATCTTTATAAACGATACAAACGCAGCGCCGTTGAATTCAGCAGTAGCGATAATAACGCACTCAAGCCTAGTGCCAAGGAAGAGTTATGAATACCCTTAAACCAACTTATCTTCCAGCGTTTCTGCAACAAACTGGTGCGACTAGCTGGCTATTATTTTTTGTGGCGGCAGTACTTATTTTTTCCGGTATGGGGCTGCGTGATCCCTGGCCTGCGGATGAACCTAGATTTGCTTTTATTGCAAAAGAGATGGTTGAAACGGGCCAATGGTTTTTTCCTGCCCGTGCCGAAGAACTTTATCCCGATAAACCCCCCATTTTTATGTGGACGATTGCCTTTTTTTATTGGCTAACGGGTTCAATGCGCTGGTCTTTTCTATTGCCTAGTGCCTTGGCGGGGATGTTAACGTTGGTATTAGTGTATGACATTACAAAACGGCTATGGGACAAAAAATCGGCTCTGGTAGCAGGCTGGCTATTGTTATTTAGTCTTCAGTTTTTGTTGCAAGCAAAAACCGCGCAGATTGACGCCATGGTTTGTGCTTGGATCACCCTAGGTTGCTATGGACTGTTAAGGTATTGCTTAGTCGATGGTCAATTTAAATGGTATGCGCTTGCGTGGTTTTTTATGGGTATTGGTGTTATCACCAAAGGTGTCGGGTTTTTACCCGTATTTATGCTGCTGCCATATATTTGGTATGCGCGAAACACAGAACGCTCGCAGCGAGTTGTGCAACACCCGCTCTGGACCTGGTTCACTGGGCCAGTTTTTATGTTAGCGGCGATTAGTTTATGGTTTATTCCGATGCTATTGTTGGTTGCGCAAGCTGATAACAATGCTTATGAAATATACCGCGATAATATTTTATTAAAGCAAACGGTGACCCGTTATGCCGATGCTTGGCATCATGTAAAGCCTGCGTGGTATTTCATTACCTCTGTGATACCGGTATTTTGGTTACCTGCCATTCTCACCGTGCCTTGGTTAATTAAACCTTGGCTAGCCGCAGTAAAGCAATATGACGGCCGTATTCTTCTGCCTTTAGGGTATGTGTTATTAGTCATCGCGTTTTTCAGTGCAAGTTCTGGTAAGCGAGGTGTGTATATTTTGCCAGCATTGCCTATGCTCGTTATTGCTATTGCCCCTTATTACAAAGAGCTTTTATCGAAAAAATTACTTAAAAATAGCTTATTTGTTTTTACACTAGGTTTAAGTTTGCTTTTGACTTTGTTGGCGATTTTAGGCTTAGCCGATGTAAAGGCCGTAAGCAAATTAGCGCTGAAAATTGAGATAGAACCTTGGTATTTATTTTTGCTTATTGGTGTTATCGGTATAGTAACTTTACTGCTAAATAGAAGCTACAAATGGCTTGCTTGGCCGGTATTTTTTAGCGTGTTGTGGTTATCCTATAGTACCAATGGTTATCAACTCAGAAATAACGCCAGCACACCGATCTCAATTTATGATCAAGTACAGCTGCAATTTGCGGCACGACAAGAAACTCAGCCACAAATCGCTTTAGTTAATTTTTCAGAACAATTTTTCTTATTTTCACCTTATGCTATGTATCATTTTGGAGCGCATACGCCTAATGATCAGCAATTAATGGCCGCATATCATTGGCAGCAAAATGAGCATCAGTATGTATTAATTGAAGAAAGCTTGCTCGAAAATAGTTGCTTTGATGTTGCACAGGCGCTGGATGTCGGTTTCGCACATCGACGTCACTGGATGTTATTACCTATTAGTGCCAAGCATGCTGATTGTCAACAAGCGGAAGTTGAGCTGAAAACTTACTCATACAAAACATCAGCTTCAAAATAACAATTTTTATATGGCAAAACGTGATTTATTAAAATCCAAAGTTGGTAAGATTCATGTTTTTAAGTGTTTGGCATGAAGCATATTAATTTATTAGCTTAAATGTTGTTGGGAGTTCTTCATGTTTGAAAATAGGCCATTGACGCCTGCTAGCTCATAACTGATCGCAGTATTCCATGGTGCGACATGTTGTTAATGACTTATTTAAAAATAAAAGAAGTGTGAGTACATTCACCCCTTTGATGCCTAATAAAAAAGGGTTAACTGCCAACAATACAAAAAGGGTTATTTGTCTTTTTGTCGTTATCGGTAATAATGTGAGCCCTCGAATTTGAGGGCTTTTTTGTCACTGAAATTGGCTTTATTCTTGAGCAATGCAACGACATCGCTGATAAATCGCCTTTGGCGTAACAAGGTACCGATTCAAGCTGATTGGGCCATCTGTTATTTAGTGTTAAAGCATTACAGATCACTGAAGCGTTATCTTTCAGCTAAAGGCAACAAACCCAACAATCCTAAATGAGTCATCAAGGGCAACATAGCATGAGCAAGATTTACGTGTTACATGAAAACAATGATTGGACCGTGCATTTACAAAATCGACTCGATGAATTGCATTTCCCTTATGAGCTATGGCATTTAGATGAGGGCATCATCGATTTAGCCAGTGAGCCACCCGAGGGTGTTTTTTATAATCGTATCAGTGCTTCTTCTCATACCCGTGATCACCGGTTTGCCCCAGAACTGGCTGGCGCAGTAATCGCTTGGCTGGAATTTCATGGCCGTAAAGTGATCAACGGCAGTAACGCATTGCGTTTAGAGATCAGTAAAGTACATCAATACTTGGCTTTAGAAAAAGCCGGTATCGCCACGCCAAAAACTATTGCTGCCGTAGGCAAAAAACACATCATCGCCGCTGCAAACTCGTTAGGCATGGGCTCATTTATCACCAAGCATAACCGTGCGGGCAAGGGGCAAGGTGTGCAATTATTTCACTCGGTACAGGCACTGCAAGAGTATCTTGATGGTCCTTACTTTGATGCGCCGGTGGATGGCATTACCCTTATTCAGCAATATATTAAAGCAACCGAGCCCTTTATCATCCGACATGAGTTTATTGGTGGTAAGTTTTTGTATGCTGTGAAAGTGGATACCTCTGAAGGGTTCGAGCTTTGCCCAGCCGATGCCTGTTCAATAGGTGACATGTTCTGCCCAACAGATGAAAAACCGGCACAGCCCAAAGCGAAATTTGAAATACTACAAGATTATCGCCCCGCCTTTATTGAGCAGTATGAAGCTTTTTTAAAAGCGAATCGCATTGACGTTGCGGGTATCGAGGCCATTCAAGATGCAGATGGCAACAGCTATGCCTATGATGTGAATACTAACACCAATTATAATTCAGACGCTGAGGCCAAAGCGGGGCAATTTGGTATGCTTGAACTGGCACATTACTTAAAAGCCGAGTTAGATAAAGTATCTGCCTAAGTATTCGGATTTGCTGACGCAATCTTAGTTCTAAGGCACACTTTTTCTGCATCGAGCCATTACATAAACCGCTGCTACAAGGCCGCGGTTTATTTTTTATGCTTAATAGGCCAGCTTTATGATTTAGAGAAACCTGTCTTTACTCGTGGTATTTTTAACTAACTCTTTTAACCATTTCGTAAATACTAATAGTTGTGTCATTAAGGGACTTGATTTAATTCAGTTGAAGAGATGACCTGTACAGCATCATGATTTGATGCAAAGTGCGGCTAGTCGGCAACAGGCGTGTTGTAACTTGTTACAACCACGGTATTTCTGCCTTTCTCCTTGGCCGAATAGAGTGCCTCATCAGCCAAAATAATTAATTTATCCAGATCAATTTGATTTGGAGTGGCACTTACCACACCAATACTCATCGTCACATTGCCTATTTTATTTAGGTCAATTTTTTCAATTTGTGCTCGCAGAACTTTTGCGAGTTGTTGCGCCTGATCACTGTTGGTATTGGGTAAAAATATTAAAAATTCTTCACCTCCCCAGCGTAATGGAATATCAGATTCACGTAGGCGACTTTTAATTTCTTTAGCTACCGCTTTTAGCACGCTGTCGCCTGCGGTATGACCAAATTGGTCATTAATTCGTTTAAACCAATCTAAATCCATCAACATGATGGACATTGGAATATTGTGCCTTTTACCCAACTCCCAACTTGGGTAAACAAGCTTAGAAAATGCCCGGCGGTTATACAAGTTGGTGAGCGGATCATGCAGGGCATTGCTTTCTGCGACTATTCGAGCCTTTTGCGCTAACTTAAAATTAAACCCAAGAGATATAGACAATAGTGACATCTCTAATAGCATGCCTATTTCTATCCCTCGAAACGCCCATTGCGAATAAGGAATAATGCCCCAAGTGGCAAAACTAGAAATGGTTGCGCCGCCGGTTCCCATAATTATGGCGGGAATAAAAAACTTGGCTAGCGGATCGTTATTTTTGAAAGCCAGGTATCCAACCACGAGCATCCAAACCGATAGGATGGTTAGCATAATTAACTGGGTCATGATGATAAACGCGCGATCACCAGACAAAAATATCAGAGCCGCTATGACTATTAAACTGGCATAGATGCGCTGCCTGTAGGTATACAAGGCGGGTAAACAAGTCCGTGTATTCAAAAAGCCAATAGTAAACATGACTGCTGAGATCAAATAGCAAAACATGAGGCTTGGCATTAACCACTGCTGCAGGCTGACCGATCCAGACCAAAGCAGCCAAAAACCATGTCCGGTATAAGTGAAATTAAATGCAGTAAAGGCAAACAGGTAGATGGGGTAAAGTAAGTACTTAATTTCTTTTAAGTAAAAGTATAACGCTAAGTTGTATATCAGCAATATCAGTAAGCCACCATATAAAGCCCCATAAAAATACGCATTTTTGTTTAAGGCCTTGGCCATTGCCCTTTCGCTGCCCATGTAGACAGGAATGGTAAGAGGGTCTTCAGAGTTAATTCGAAAAAGCACATGAGACGTGCCCAGCGGAAATTTATGTGCAACCGACGGCATGCGATCTCTGCGTGAGCGATCTGAGAAAGGCACGTTATCGCCTGTAGATACCTGGTAAGTTAATTGGTCGGCGGTAAAAAAATACAGATCAATATTATCTAACCAGGCATTATCAATCTTTATAACGCCTTGCAAAGGTGCATCTGTCACATTTTCAACAGTTAATACCGCCCAGATTGTGCTTTGGGTAAAACCGAAACTCACTTTATTTTGAGTATTTTGAGTAAATTCATTGCGTTTGTATGCGGCAAAGGCTTCCTGCGGCGTTAAGCTGGATTTTGGGTCATCAAGTAAAAATAAACGCTCATTCACAAGCGCAATTTCAGTGTCAGTAAGTGCGGTATCTGCTGTCGCAAGCAGTGACCACAAACACAAAACAACGAGAAGAGTTGCTCTTATGAGCATTTGGCAGCGGTTCATAGGTAATGACGGTGATCCATTTTTACTCAAGGTTATTGGGTAGGGCTAGACAACCTTTTCTAGCTAGATAGCCAATAAATGCCAACACTATTTAAGTTATAGCCTAATATATCTAAGCCAATAAAGTAAGTGTTGGTAAGATATTACGCAATAAACGAAACAAGCAAAAGCCTAATTCGCAGCCACAATAAGCAGGCTCTAGACAAGAGTTTAATGTGACGGTTCAGTTTAACCTAGGTTCTTATCGTTTTTTCACTTATTAAAGTGTGAGACATCGATTTCTTAACATCATTCTTGTAATGCGCTTTTTTCAAAACGGTTCAAGAATGCTTCAAACTCCCTTATCGGTAGCGGTTTACTATAAAGATACCCCTGATACTCATAACACCCTAGTTTCGACAGTGCATTGCGCTGAGCTTCGGTCTCGACGCCTTCGGCAATCACGGTTAACCCTAAATTCTTGGCTAAACCAATCACCATCTGTGCGATCGCTGAGTCGTTAGGATCGATTAAGATATCTCTAACAAAACTGCTGTCAATTTTCAGCTGGTCCATGGGTAGAAGCTTCAAATACGATAGCGAGGAATAGCCAGTACCAAAGTCGTCTAATGAAAAACCTATACCATGAGCTTTTAGCAGAGTCATTTTGCTAATGATGTCCTCGGTATTTTGAGCAAGCATGCTCTCCGTAAGTTCAAGCTTAAGGAGGTTCGGATTAGCCCCTGTGTTTTTAATGATCGCTAACACTTGATCGACCCAATCGACTTGCATGAACTGACGTGCGCTGACATTGACAGAAATGCTCAAATCGGCCATTACAGGAATGTTGGCCCAGCTTGCCAGTTGAGAGCATGCCGTTTCTAATACCCAGCTTCCAATAGGAAGGATCAAACCCGTTTCCTCAGCGATGTGAATAAAGTTTGCGGGAGGGATCAAACCGTGCTCAGGATGCGTCCATCGGATGAGCGCCTCAACACCGACAATGCCAATACCTTCAGCGACCTGAGCCTGATAATGTAAAGAAAATTGTTTGAGGTAAATAGCTTGACGTAAGTCGGTTTGAAGGGCAACGCGTGCCGACATGCTTGCTTGCATTTGAGGCTCAAAGAAACGCAAAGTATTCTTGCCTGCCCCTTTGGCTTGATACATAGCAAGGTCTGCTTGCTGCAAGCAATTATCAATGTTTTGAAGGTTTTGTGTATCGACTAAAGTGACTCCAATGCTTGCGGTGCATTGATGCTCAAAACCATCCAACCGATAATTTTGAGCAAGCAAAGAGAGAATCTTTTCTCCGATGGAAGCTGCCTGGCTGGCGGCTTCTTCAGTGGAAGAATTTAAACCTTCAAGCAATACGACAAATTCGTCACCACCCCATCTGGCAACGGTGTCGCCCTCACGTACTGATGATTCAAGACGCTTGGCAACCATCTGAAGCAGTTTATCACCGATGGGATGGCCTGCAGTGTCGTTGATATTTTTAAACTCGTCTAGATCCACAAATAGTAAAGCTGTTTTAGCGCCACTGCGAACACTTGAAGAAAGGGCTTGCTGCATACGATCAATTAACAATAGACGATTCGGCAAACCGGTTAGAGAGTCGTAAAACGCAAGGTGTTCGACCTTTTCTTCGATGGCTTTACGTGCTGAGATGTCGGAAAAAACACCTACGTAGTGGCTGGTATGGCCTTGGTCATTTTTAACCGCCGTAATACTCAGTATTTCTGGATAGATCTCGCCGTTTTGGCGTCTATTCCAAATTTCACCCTGCCATGAACCATGCGCGTCAACACTTGCCCACAAAGATTGATAAAAGTCAGCTTCGTGTCGACCTGATTGGAGCAGACTTGGTGTTTGGCCTATGGCTTGCTCAGGAGAATAACCGGTAATAGTGGTAAATGCTTTATTGACACTGATAATGGATTTATTGATATCCGTTACCATCATACCTTGTTGTGACTCAAAGGCGGTTGCAGCGATCCGTAGTTGAACTTCTGCTTGTTTCCGATCGGTGATATCTTGAAAGAAACCATAGACTCTGCGGTTTTCAAAGTCAGCTCTGCCAATGGCATGTACATTGCGAAGATTGCCTTTTGCGGTGATGATCTCCAGTTCTAGATCAAATGGTTCGCCATACTTGATAATTCGATCTACGGCCAGTGCAATAATCGGCTTGGATGTTGGAGTATAGAAATTAATGCCAATTGCTACTGATGGATCTGACTCAGGATCCAGTTCATGGATATGGTAAACTTCTTCAGTCCATGTCTGTTTACCTGAGTCTATGTTAAACTCCCAGCCTCCTACTTTGCCGATCTGTTCGGTTTCGGCAAGAAGTTTTTGGCTTTTGTGTACTGCTAATTCAGCTTGTTTTCGGTCAGTGATATCAGTAATAAACCCCCTCAATTTTGTACCAACGCCATTTTCATCACGCGCAATAACTTGGCCTACGACGTTTAACCAATGAATAGACTGGTCAGGATAATGTATTCTAAAATCAAATTTATATTGATCAGCGCCTCCTTGCGCTATTGCACTGTCGATGAAGAGGGTAAATTTCTCACGATCTTCAGGGTGGGTAACGTTGATAAAAGTATTGAAATCGTATGGTCCTAACTCTGAGAGACCATATAATTTATCGTGGTTGCTCGAACGTGTTATTGTGCCAGTGACAAGATCTCTTTCCCAAGCTGCAACATTTGCTAACTCAGATGATAAACGTAATAACTCTTCACTTTGCCTTAGTTGTTCTTGTGCTTTTTTCAGGTTAGTCACGTCATAAAAGTTGATGATTACTTGAGTTAATTCACCGTTGAGATCAAATTCAGGAAAACCATCAACAGACACCCAATTCGGTTCCGTTAGGTGAGGGCTTACTATACCCAGTACAAGGTTTTTTAAACGTTGGCGTGAGGAAATTATGCGATTCACAGGATAGTCAGCCAATGGCATAACAGTGCTTTGTTCCGTGATGAAGTTCCAAGCCGGATCAATCCCTTTCTTGCCTTGCATTTGTTCTTCAGTTAAACCGAGCAATTCGCACGCGAGAATATTGCTATAAATAATTCGAGTATCTGGAGCGTGGACTACAACGGCTAAGTTTAAGCAGCGTAACAATTCAAGTTGGGAATATTGAGTGTTCAATTCGTGCCCTTTCAAAGGTATTTGAAGAATGCCGCAATGTTACTTTCAACTTTCAACTTTCAACTTTTACAAGACTATAAAAAGGTCTCATGTCTGTGATAGCTTTGTTTGCAAAACTAACGTATGTGGCTATAGTCAGTTTGTAATTTTTAGCGCCTTTGCATTGGTTTTTTAGCTGATTCGTTTCTAACCAGGAATTTAATGGTTCTTCGTATCCATTTAAAGATAGTTCAAAATTGAACTACTATGATCAATGTGTTGTGGATTTGTGACTTTTACATCGTATTCTTTAATAAGCATGATTACTCAATTAAAGCGCTCTGAGCTTGTAAAGTAAAAGCTAAAGGCCTTAATTTCACAAAAAAAACTGTGGATAATAACGACATCACGATTGATTTTATTGTATAAAAAATCGGCTTGCAAAGCCGCTAAACAAATTTTTTTGCTGGTATCTGTGCCGTATCTGTTGACCAGAATGGCCAAAAATTGTTCAACAGCCAGCTTAGTATTAATAAAGTTATGATGTTAACGTATTTTCATGATGTATTGACTAACCGCTAACAAGAGGTGCGGTCTTTTTACCAGTCCATCGTTGTGTTAGTGATGTTCAATCACGCTATTACCACCAGGTTGTTGTTTGACATTATGTAGTTTAGCTTACAAGGCATAAAATTAATTTTGAGAAGAATGAACCAGAGTTTTTTTTAAATAAAAATAACATGCTAATATCTTAAAAACGATTGCAGTAACGACAGTAGCGGCTTTATAACCAGTTAGCTCTAAAGAGGGACATATGAAAAAAACAGCTTTATCTTTAGCATTATTAGGGTGTTTAAGTGCACCCGCAGCATTTGCCGATGTAGCTATTAACGGTTTCGCATCCATTAAAGGTGGTATGACAACGGAAAGCGATCAGCAGCTTTATGGCTATGATAATAACTTTGATTTAAAAAATGAGAGTTTATTTGCACTGCAGGTTAAATCAGATTTAGGTGAAAAATTGTCAGTAACTGGGCAATTAATTGGCCGTGGCAGTAAAGACTTTGATGTCGGATTTGAGTGGGCTTTTATTACTTACGAATTATCTGAGAATATGCGGATCAATGCGGGTAGATTAAGAACGCCATTTTACAAGTATTCTGATTTTAAAGATGTGGCATATGCTTATGACTGGTTGCGCGTTCCTCAAGGTGTTTATGGTCTTGGTTTTGATAACATTGAAGGTGTTTCTTTTTATCGAACAGCCCAAATTGGCGGTTTAGATTCTACTTTACAGGCCGTTGCCGGTTCTTACGACGGAGAGACAACGGTTAGTGGTTTTGAAGTAGATGCTGAAATTAAAAATATCCTTGGTTTAACTTGGGAGCTTTCAAACGGCAACTTAAGCGGCCGTGTTGCTTATTTAAGAGGTAAAGTGACTATTGATGCAGAGTCTGCGTCACTCTCGCCAACGCTTACCATTGGTGGCTTGCTTAATACCTTGAATGGTCTTGGTTTAAATACTTTAGTCAGTGACATTGACATTCAAGACGAGACGGGTTCTTTTTTAGGTTTGGGTTTAACTTACGACAATGGCGACTGGGTTTTAGTCAGTGAAATCACTCAAGTGACAGTAGATAATAGTTTTATTGCTGAACAAAACAATTTTTATGTTTCATTGGGTAAACGTTTTAACAACCTAACTCCTTATATATCTTATGAGGTTGAAGATAACGAAAGCCGCGATAATATTTTCACACCGTTCCAAGCTGTGTTACCCGCACAGTTGTTTGTACCGGTGCAAGGTATTGTGCGTTCACAAGAGCGAAGTGCAAAAACATGGAACCTTGGTGCTCGTTATGATTTTCACCCATCTGCTGCGTTTAAAGTGCAATATTCTTCTGAAAAGAACGATTCCACTGGTGACCGTATTGGTTTAATTGCCCTTGGCGTTGATTTAGTATTTTAAGGAGTTGTTATGTTAAACAAAATGCTATTAGGCACGTTGGTTGCTTTCTCTTTTTCTGCAGCAGCAAATATTGCCGTTATCGTAAATCCTGCAAACAATACGAGTGTTGATGCGGAGGAAGTTGTTCGAATTTATACAGGGCGCTCGAATGCATTTGTTGCCGTTAATTTAGCCGAGTCTTCAGCGCTTCGTTCAGATTTTGATGAAAAGGGCGTTGGTCGCTCATCCTCTCAATTAAAAGCGCATTGGTCAAAACTGGTATTTACAGGAAAAGGTACGCCTCCAGCTGAACTTGCTAGTGAAGCAGAAGTAATAGAATTTGTTGCTGCTAATCCAAAGGCTATTGGTTACATCAACGCTGATAAAGCCACAGCAGCTGTAAAAATTGTTCATACTATTAAATAAAATCAAAATCCGGCGGTTATACCGCCGGCTTTGAGGTCGCCTTATGAGAAATTTATCAATAATTGTCAAAATATGGCTAGTGATTGCATTAGCCGTTGTTGCATTCTCTGCTGTAGTGACAGTGAGTATATTGTTTACCCTTAAAAATAATGATGCGACCCAGAAGATGCAAGATTTTATGTATGAAACTGCTAAGCTATCTTCGCAAGTACGTACCAATTTTGTATCGTTAGATGAGTTTTTTACCCAGTCTGTAACGCTATCTGATCCCGATTTACTTGCTACAGCTAAACAGAATCAATTAAGAATTTCAGAAACACTTGTTCGACTAAAAACATTAAATCCTGAGTGGGCTGACTCATTGCAGCAGCTTTCTCAAGAAACCAATAATTATGCTAACTTATCCTCTGATATCGCTCAGCGGTTTATAGACGGCGATGTAGATTTTGATGTAATTAAAAAACAAGTTGATACTAAAACAAGCTTGTATGAGTCATTGTCGGCTGATTTTCTTAAGTTCGAGCAACAAGCTGATCAGCGTTTTGCTAAGGCCATTTCTGATGTATCTGATAACTCAGAACGTTCATTAAAAGTCATTTTATTATTGGGTGGAGTCTTACTTTTATTAACAGCAGGATTAGGTCACATTATTGCCAACAGAATTAGCCAATCTGCAAAAACCCTAGGCTCGTCTCTAGCCGAATTAGCCAGTGGTAAAGGAAATTTAGCAAGCCGTTTGCCGGTAAATAGTGATGATGAGCTGGGTAAAGTTGCTATTGAGTTCAATTCCTTTATTAGTATGTTACAAGACTCTTTTAATGAGCTTGCACATGCGGTAGACCCATTAACAAAAAGCTCTCGTAATCTTGCTTCTGGTATGAAAGATCTTCAATTAATGACAAATGAGCAAAGCTTGGATTCAGAAACGGTGAGTCAAAGTATGGCGGAAATGCAAATGTCTGTTAGGGATATTAGTCAATCAGCTAACGACGCGGCTATTTCTGCTGAAAAGGCTAGCCAGTTAGCGAAGCACGGCTTTGATAAAACGACTCATGCGGTAGATTTTTCTGAGGGGCTTTCTACCGAGATTTCACAAGCACAGGCAGTAATTACTGAATTAGCTGAAAAAACTAAGAATGTGACGCAAATTCTCAGTAGCATTAACGCTATTGCTGACCAAACAAACCTACTCGCATTAAACGCTGCAATTGAGGCGGCAAGAGCGGGCGATCATGGCCGTGGTTTTTCTGTTGTAGCAGACGAAGTTCGTAATTTATCTACTAAAACAGCTCAGTCGGTTATTCAGGTGCAAAATGTAGTGGGTGAGTTAACACAGAATGTTAGTCAGGCCGTTAGCATTATGCAACAGGCAGTAAAAAATGCAGCGCATTCTGCAACTTTAGCAGCTGATGCAGGTGTTTCTATAGAGCAAATAAGTGGTGAAGTTCAACAAATTAGTTTGCTTAATGCTCAAATTGCTACCGCTACCGAAGAGCAAACCATGGTGGCCGAACAAATTGTGAGCAACACGAATAAGATGATTACCTCTTTTGTTAACTCCAAAACAGTGCAAAGTGATGTGAATGGTATTGCCAGTGAGCTTAAGGTGTTATCTGAGTCATTGGCTCGGATCAGCTCAAAGTTTGAAACCTAAACTTGATTTTCAGAGATTATTTCCCTAATGAACGCTAAGAAAATTTTGAGGGTTAATTAAAGTGTAAAATGCTAAGAGAACATTCATGGCAGTTGCGGTTTTGAGGTTAAGTTAAACACCTCAAAATGCGAATGCTTGCCATGAATGTTCAAACTTTGCATGTTGATTTCTTCCGGTGAGTCATCTTTAAAACGGCGCTTAAAACGCTAATTTCTTTTTATAAAAATTCAGAAATAATATCCATAAATACCCGCCGTTCTTAAAAGCAGGGCTGTTGTTATGGTACAAGCACATTTCTACCAACTGTCTTTTAATGAAGTGCACTAGCCGCGCAGCCATTGGTGTTTTGCGTAGTGCAGGATAGACTCATTTTAAGCGGCTGGGTTAGCGGAAGCACCGCCACCACCAAGGTGGGCTTACAGCACAGCGTTTAACTACACCTAACAACTTGTTTGCCAGTTGCATTACTTATCCAAGATGAGTTGCAGCCCATAAGTCTTTTAAAAGCCTCAAAGGAGAGCTGAAATGCGATTATTGTTATGTGGTGTCATGTTGGGCATGCTGTTTGGCTGCTCAAAACCGGCGCCAACCTCGACTAGCGAAACACCCAGCGAAGAACATTTTACGGTGATGTTAAATGGCAACCGTGTTGGGCATTTGCATGTTATGACTGCCGGTAGTCAGATCAGTATTGATTATGATTATAAAAGCAATGGTCGCGGCCCTGCCTCAAAAGAGATCCTCAGTTTAGATGCGCAGGGGTTACCCACGGCATGGCAAATTAATGGTAATACCACCTTTGGTAATAGTATCAGCGAGCAGATGCAGCGCTCTGCCGAGCAAGTTAGTTGGCAAGATGCCACCGGTGCTGATCAAAAAACGGTGCCGGGTATGGCCTTGTATGTGCCACAAAATAGCAGCCCATATAGTGCCTATATTATGGCCAAGGCGTTATTAGATACCCCAGCCAAAATGTTACCGGCGTTACCTGCAGGGCAATTATCAATAGAAAAGCTGGAAAGCCTGGTTGTTGATAATAACGGCAGCGAATTAACAGTAAGCACTTATGCCTTATCGGGTGCAGATTTAGATCCCGATTATTTAGTGCTCGATGAGCAACTGCGCTTTTTTGCCTTTATTAACCCGCGTTTTATTGTGATCCGTGAAGGTTTTGAAGCAGAAGAAGCACAACTGCGCCAACGTTCTGCCAACTATTCTACTCAACGCTTTGAAGCAATTCAGGCAGAATTTGCCCATCGTTACGATGGCGTCGTGCGTATTCGTAATGTGCGGGTATTTCAACCAGAGCAACTAGCTTTATCTGAGCCGGTATCGGTATTGGTTAAAGACGGTCGTATTGAGCGCATTGCCCCGTTAGAGGAAGCCACACAACCGGGTGAAACCGAAATTACCGGTAATGGTGGCAGCTTGTTACCGGGTCTATATGATATGCATGGCCATGTTGGCGATGATGATGGCTTGATGAATGTATTAGCGGGTGTAACGTCCATTCGCGACATGGGTAACTCGTTAGAGGTACTGGGTGAGTTAATCGGTAAAATTGATGCGGGTATTTTGGCCGGGCCGCGCATTTCCCGCTATGGCATGATTGAAGGTAAAAGCCCCACCAATAATAACAACGGTATTTTAGTTGAAACCGAAGCACAGGCTTTAGCTGCTGTGCAAACCTATGCCGATAACGGTTTTCCGGGTATCAAAATTTATAACAGTATGAAAGGTGAGTGGGTACCGGCAATGGCCGAGCTTGCCAAAGCGCGCGGTATGCGTGTGTCAGGTCATGTACCCGCGTTTTCTAATGCCAATGCCATGATCAAAGCCGGTTATCATGAGCTAACGCATATCAACCAAGTGATGCTCGGTTGGGTGTTACAGCCAGATGAAGATACGCGCACCTTGCTGCGCTTAACGGCCTTAGACCGCTTACCCGCGCTGGATTTAAACAGTGAACCGGTACAGTATACCTTGCAACTAATGCGTGATAATAACGTGGCGATGGAGCCCACGTTAGCTATTCATGAGCGTTTGTTGTTATCGCGCAACGGTGAAACACAGCGTGCGGTATTAGATTATATTGATAACATGCCACCGGGTGTGCAGCGCAGTGCCAAGGTGTCGATGGTACAGGTTACAAGCCCGGAACAAGATGCGGCTTATCGCGGTGCTTACGAGCAAATTGTTAAAACATTAACCATGATGCGCGAAAAAGGTATCTTTATTGTGCCCGGTACTGATTTAGGCGGTGCTTTTACGCTGCACCGTGAATTGGAACTGTATCAACAGCTTGGCTTTAGCCCAGCTGAACTGCTGAAATTAGCCAGTTACGATATGGCCAAATATATGGGGCATAATGAGCTTGGCAGTATTGAAGCGGGCAAATTAGCCGACTTCTTCTTAGTGCCGAATGATCCCACCGTCGATTTTAAAGCGGTGAAAACAATCAGCTTGGTATCTCGCGGCGGCGTGTTTTATTATCCAAGTGAAGTTTATCCCAAATTAGGTATCAAACCGTTTACGGATAAACCTGCTGTACGTACCTTAATGGTAGAATAAGCCTTAGCTTAAAAAATTGCAGTAGGGCGCGGTGTTAGCCCTATTGCATTTATCTACCTATCTACTGCAGTAGGGCGTTGCAGCAGCGCCTGCTGCAATCATCACACTGTTTAAACTACCTGCTATTTTTCAGCGACAGTGCTGTTTCATCAAGCGTCGTTCTGCTGATGCAGTGATTCTGAGTAACCCTTCTCGTTTTTAATAAATAAAACCGCCGTGAGATTGATCGTGTTGTGGCTTAAGCGCGTTGATAGCCCTAACAACCGCATGCAGCGTTTACGTTTCCCAGTTAATGCGTATTCAACCTAAGGATATTTAACATGACATTATTAAGAACAACTCTGTTATTACTGTTGTCGCTTTTCGCGGCTAAAGCGTTGGCTATCGAAGAGGCAAAATATGCGGTTGAAGTGTCTGAGCGCGATTTTGAGCTGCGTTTGTACGAGCCGCATATCGTGGCAGAAACCGCCGTGGCGGCCGAGTTTGATGAGGCGGGTAATGCGGCTTTTCAGCGTTTGTTTAAATACATTTCGGGTAATAATGCCGCTCGGCAAGACATTGCGATGACGACACCGGTTGGTCAAGCCGCAGAAGGGCAAAAAATTGATATGACCACACCAGTCGGCCAGCAACAGCAAGCCGGGCGTTGGTTAGTCAGTTTTATGATGCCAGCTGAATTTACCCTTGAAACCATTCCAGAGCCGCGTGATCCGCTGGTAAAAATTCGGCAAGTGCCAGCACAACGCATGGCCGCTATCACTTATTCCGGTTTTTGGAGTGAGAAGGGCTATTTGCGCCACAAAGAAAAACTGATGCAGTGGATCAACGATAAAGGGTATCAAGTAGCGGGTGAACCGTCTTGGGCTCGTTACAACCCGCCGTTAATGCCATGGTTTATGCGACGTAATGAAGTGTTAGTGCCAGTGATTGTTGCGCCATAGCGCAACACAACGTGATTGCAAAAAACACCATGTAGGTTGTAATCAAAATCAGTTAAGCATGACCTGTTTGCTCTAAATCAACCGTTGAAGGCCATGGATGGCCGAACAAATTCGTAGGGAACGAATTTGAACAGCTCTGCTGGCCCGAAAGGGTGAACTTCAAGGATGAAGTTTATAATCGAGCCTCAGAGATGATTCATGGCGTGTGGATGTGAGCAAACCGCGTCATGCTGAACACTAACTGATCAGTATTAGTGTGCGCTTTTTATTAATTTGTCTACTCTTTGTCCGCATCGGCAGGTTTTAGAAAACTAAACTCGTTATAGCTTGGTATCTTTAAAGGCGAGGTGGCATCAAGCATCGCCGCTTGCTGTAGCGCTTGCACATCGGCAATAATACTGCCACGAAAACGTTTTACTTCATCCCATACGGCCATAAACTCAGTGCGATCGGCCTGCGGATCGGTCTCATAGGCCGCTAACAACGGGCTCAAGTGCTGATAACCCATGGCTAAAGTGGCGGCTTGCTGCTCTTCAAAATCACGAATGTGCTGCTGTGCGGCTTCAGTTAGCGCAGGTTGCTGTGTTGCGGCAAATTGTTGTTTAAAGTGGGTGGTTAAAAAATACTGCTGGTAGGCCCCTTCATCAAAAGAGGCCGCATTGGTCCACTGCATTAAATCGGGTTTATTCAACAGCTGGCGATTACTGGGGTCAATAATCATCACCGTCGGCGTGCCATAATAAAGGGGCAGCTGATAGCGCGTGGTGGTGGCTTGACCATATTGTAAATAAGCGACATCAACCAATACTATTTCAAACCGTTCGGCTAAGGCGGCAGCTAAGGTGGGCTCGGCAAAGCGCTCTAGCAGTGCCACGCTGTCATGGCACCAGCTTGCCCCCAGCGCGACCAGTATCAATTTATTCTCTGCTACGGCTTTTTGCTCCAGTGCCTGCAGCGTTGGCAAGATCTGTTGCTCTGGCTGATAGCTCAAAGCATTATCATAAGAACTTGCAGCCTGTGCGGGTAATAGCACTAAGCTAAAGAGTATTAAGGCTAGGTGTGTTAATGCGCTCACAGATCACTCCAATTGACGATAACGTTACGGGTTTGGACACCCAAAAATTGTGTTTGGCTTGCTAGCTTGTAGCACGATACCCTACCTTTTGTCATGTAGGCTTTAATGCGCTATTCAGCATGACCTTGCGATGGTGGCGGCATTTTGTCATGCTGTTTGCTTCTATTTAGCTGTATGCAGGAGACACTATGAGTGCCAGCCCTTTTCGATATTTTGATGATCAGCGTTTAACCTTGCAATGTGGCAGCGAACTTCCAGCAGCACAGTCGTTATTAATATTTGGCGAAAACCGCACCTTATTAACGCAACTGACTGCTGCGCCAACGGCTGAGCAACTGCTTGATGCTGCAGAGCAGGCTTATGTTGCCGGTTATGAGCAGCAAGCCTCTACCGAGTTTGAGCTGCAGGGTATGGCAATAGCGGGTATTGGTGATCCGTTATTACAGCTCGATTTATTAAAACAGGTGATACCGGATTTTAAACGGCAACGCCATGGCGTACCGATCACGCTGGTGAGCTATGGTTTGGTCGCGGCAGACAAGGCTGTAGCGCTTTGTCAGCAATTAGTCGATCTTGAAGTTGAGCGCATCGAGATTTTTTTACCTGCCACCAATCCGCCCGCTTATCAGCAGCTTGTCCAGCCAAAACAGCATGGCTTTAGTGAGGTTTGCCAGTTTATTCACACCGCCAGTGACGCGGGATTGTATGTCAGTTGTTTTGCCTATGAACCGGTAAAACAGCAAAGTGCCTTACGTGCTTTAGCAAAAGAGTTAGGAGCACGGGACTTTGTTGTGAAACCGGGCTGAACAGGCGTCAGCACTCCGGCGGTTGTCTGCCTCAGTGATATCGGCATTAGCCGCAGCGTGCCATTAAAAAGCTTGCGCCACGCTACATTGCCAGTTAGCGTGGCTTTTTCTCTTTAACGAGTATTTCAATGAGCAGTGTGACCATTCTGGTCGATGTGCAAAACATCTACTACACCAGCCGAGAAGCCTATCAGCGTAACTTTGATTACAACGCCTTCTGGCGCCTGGCTACGGCTAATCGCACCGTAGTCAAAGCGATTGCCTATGCCATTGAACGTGGCGATGAAAAGCAGCGACAATTTCAAAATATTCTGCGGGCTATCGGTTTTGAAGTGAAATTAAAGCCTTTTATACAACGCGCCGATGGCAGTGCAAAGGGCGATTGGGATGTGGGTATTACGCTAGATGCGATTGAATACGGTGCCAGTAGTGACACACTGATCTTACTGTCGGGCGATGGCGATTTTGCACTGTTAGCACAGCGGCTCATTGACAAATATCACACCGAAGTCGAAGTGTATGGCGTGCCAAGCCTCACCGCGCAAGCCTTAGTGAATGCAGCGAGCCGTTTTATCCCGATCAGCGACGATTTGTTATTAAAATAATCAGTAATGTAAACCATAAGCGCGGTGTTAAGGCTGAGCCTTGCTTTACAACCTATGCCAGCAGATATATCGTGTTGCACTCATTTACCGCACAGGTAATCGTTAAGGAGCTGTTATGACATTTTTTTCCACCGCCAGACGCTGGGCGTGTTGGCTGGGGCTGGCGAGCATTACCGCTTTGCCAGCACTGGCGAATACCGCTGGGCAAGTTCAGCAATTTACCCTTGAAAACGGAATGCAAATTTTAGTGTTAGAAGATCACTCGATCCCGAATGCTAATATGTATTTATTTTGGAAAGTCGGCTCACGCAACGAAGCGCCCGGTATTACCGGCATTTCACATTTTTTTGAGCACATGATGTTTAACGGTTCAAAAAAATACGGCCCGAAAATGTTTGACCAGGTGATGGAAGCGGCAGGTGGTGCGAATAACGCCTACACCACGGAAAACTTAACCGTGTATACCAATTGGTTTCCGAACACCGCACTGGAAACGATCTTTGATTTAGAAGCGGATCGCATTGCCGATTTAGATATTGATCCAGACATGGTAGCCAGTGAAACTGGCGTGGTGATCTCCGAGCGCAGCACCGGCCTGGAAAACTCCAATTACCGCACCTTAAGCGAAGCATTAAAAGGCGTGGCCTTTCAAGCACATCCTTATAGTTGGTCGGTGATCGGGCATGAGTCAGATATTCAATCCTGGGACATCAAGGATCTAGAGCAGTATCATAAAACTTATTATGCACCGAACAACGCGGTAGTGGTGATTGCCGGTGCCGTGACCCTTGCGGAAGTAAAACGCTTAGCCGAGCAATATTTTGCGCCGATCCCCGCGCAACCGGCACCGCGCGCGGTAAAAACCGTTGAGCCAGAGCAAACGGGTGAGCG
This sequence comes from Alishewanella maricola, assembly GCF_016343785.1. NCBI lineage: Bacteria > Pseudomonadati > Pseudomonadota > Gammaproteobacteria > Alteromonadales > Alteromonadaceae > Alishewanella > Alishewanella maricola. The sequence continues at coordinate 94,351 of NZ_JAEINI020000004.1, forward strand.
CAGGGTGTTTGTGACTAAAGCCTCCGCCACCTCAGCCAATATTATGCTGGGCTATCATGTACCTGCGACCTCCGATGCCGATTACTATGCGTTAGAGCTACTTAGCACCATTCTCAGCAGCGGCAATAGCTCGCGTTTGCATCAAGCCCTCGTTGAGCAACAACTTGCCACCAACGTGTTCACCAATGTGCCGTTATCGTTTGATCCCAATTTATTTTATATCTATGCCGTGGCTCGCCCCGGGGTTGCGGCAAGCACCTTAGAACAAGCGTTATTGCAGGCGCTAAGCGCGTTGGCCCAAAACGGCGTAACCGCGAATGAGCTAGAAAAGGCTAAAAATATTCAGCTGATGAATTTTTATCGCGAGATGCAAACCATTAATGGTAAAGCCGATAACATTGGTACTTACCAATTGTATTTTGGTGATTACCGCAAGTTATATCAAACAGCCGAGCTGTTTAATCAAGTGAGTGCCGCCGATATTCAACGGGTGGCCGCACGCTATTTAACTCGGGCAAACCGCACCGTTGGCATTTTGGCCGCTAACGAGGAGACCGATCAATGAAACACCTTATCAAAAATAAGCTAGCGGTATGTCTTGTGCTGGCTACGAGTCTGGCGCTCAGTGGTTGCAGCCTGACTGCTCCCGCAGTAACTGCCCCTGCGTCAAATGCGAGCGATAACGCACCGTCGGTATCGGCATTTAAGTTACCGGATTATCAGCAAGTGGTGCTGCCCAATGGCTTAACGCTGTATTTAATGCCGCAACATGAAGTGCCCTTAGTAAGTGTGCAGGCGGTCATTAGCGCCGGTGCCATTCTGGATCAGCGCGGTGGCGAAGCCTTTTTAACCGCACAAAGCCTGTTGTTAGGTGCTGGCGATAAAAACAAGCAACAGCTAGAGCAAGCCACTGATTTTATTGGTGCCAGTTTAAATAGCGTGGCCGGTAAAGAAGCCAGCTACCTCAGCATGGACTTTATGCAAAAAGATACCGACAGCATGCTGGATATTTTAGCGGCGGTGCTAAGGCAACCGACGTTTGATGCGGCAGAATTTAGCAAATTACATGCACGGTTAGTGGCACAACAGCAACAAGCCAAAGAAAGCCCGCGTAATGTGATTGGCAGTTATTTTGATGCACTGCTGTATGGCAACCATCCTTATGCCAAAGCCAGAAGTGGCAGCGAGCGATCCCTGGCTTCGCTGGATTTAAGAGCCGTTACGGAGTTTTATCAACGTTATTATCAACCCGATAATATTGCCATTGTGGTCACCGGTGATTTTCAAGTGAGCGAATTAAAGGCACAACTAACAGCGCGTTTTGCTGACTGGCAAGGGCAAAGTGCAGTAAAACCCGCATTAGCTGAGGTGAGTAAGCCCAGCCAAGCGCGGGTGTTGTTAGTGGATAAAGCCGATGCAACAGAGACCACATTGATGTTCGGTGGTGTCGGGGTCAGTCAAAACAACCCTGATTTTGTTGGCTTAGAAGTGATCAATACCATTTTAGGTGGCCGTTTTACCTCATGGTTAAATGATGAGCTGCGCGTTAACAGCGGGCTAACCTATGGCGCGCGTTCAGGTTTTAGTGCGTTAAGCCGCGGAGGTGCTTTTCAGATCAGTACCTTTACCCGCAGCGAAACCAGTCAACAAACCATTGAATTGGCGCTGAAAACCTACAGTAAACTGTGGCAGCAGGGCATCGACCAAGCAACCTTAGACTCGGCTAAAGCTTATGTGAAAGGCCAGTTTCCACCAGATTATGAAACGAATAGCCAGTTAGCGAATTTACTCGGTAGCATGCATTTGTATCAGCTAGATAAAGGCTACATTAACGACTTTGAGCAAAAAGTGGATAGCCTGACCTTAGCGGATACACAGCGGTTGATTCAGCAATATTTCCCACAGCAACAGTTGCAGTTTGTGTTAGTGGGTAAAGCAGATGAGCTAGTATCTTTTGCGCAAACGCTGGGCGAAGTGACTCGGGTATCAATTCAAGCGGATGGCTTTGCCGCCAGTCGTTAATTAATCATCCTTTCTTGTTATGCTAATCTTTTTGGCTTAACTTACTAAAAAATCGCTGGTCAGCTTAAGCTATCAGCGATTTTTTTGTGTCTGCTAAGATCCTCAAACTGTTCACCTCAGCTAAATCGCTGCATCACGGCCATTTCACCCATCGCATTTTTGCTTTCATCATATTAGTCGATTAGGGTAATCGTTTTAATTCACTCTAATCTATTAGCTAATTGCTATACTCTTTAAGTGCGTTGTTATCCAAGCCAAGACAGCAAAGCCAAACAGACATGCCGGCATGGGTAAACCAATTTGTAGCTCACACGTCTGCGCTGCAATCTTTAGAGTGAAATACCGTTTTTACTACAGGTGTAGAAACGTAAACGCAAAGGAACCTTATAATGAAAAAACAACGTTTTAATAAAACCGCTGTGGCGATAGCCATGAGTATGTTGTTGTTGTCTGGCAGTGCCTTAAGTGACAATCATGGCAAGGCCGAAATGACTAAGCCCAAAGGCGCTATGGGCACAGGCATGGCAAAAGAAGGCCAAGCGAAAAATAATCAATTCTGGTGGCCGGATCAACTGGATCTGTCTGCACTGCGCGATCATGATGCGCGTTCAAATCCCTATGGCGCCAACTTTAGTTATGCCGATGCTTTTAACAAACTGGATTTGGATAAAGTTAAACAAGATATCGATAAATTACTGACCACTTCTCAAGATTGGTGGCCTGCCGACTTCGGCAACTATGGCCCGTTTTTTATTCGGATGACCTGGCACAGCGCGGGTACGTATCGCACCCTTGATGGCCGTGGTGGCGCCGGTGGTGGTCAGCAACGCTTTGATCCGTTAAATAGCTGGCCTGATAATGGCAATTTGGACAAGGCTCGTCGTTTGTTATGGCCCATTAAACAAAAATACGGTGAGTCGTTATCATGGTCTGATTTAATGGTACTGGCGGGTAACGTTGCGCTGGAAAATATGGGTTTTAAAACCTACGGCTTTGCAGGTGGCCGAGCGGACGACTGGGAACCGGATATGGTGTATTGGGGGCCAGAAGTCGAAATGTTAGCCAGTGATCGTGAAGATCGCGATGGTAAATTACAACGGCCGTTAGGTGCCACCCACATGGGCTTAATTTATGTCAATCCAGAGGGGCCAAAAGGCGTGCCGGATCCCATGGGCTCAGCGAAAAACATTCGGGTCGCGTTTGAACGCATGGCCATGAATGACGAAGAAACCTTGGCGTTGATTGCCGGCGGTCACACATTCGGTAAGATGCACGGTGCGCACAAACCCGCTGATTGTGTAGGCGCAGAGCCTGCTGCAGCCGGTATTGAAGAGCAAGGTTTAGGCTGGAAAAACAAATGCGGTAAAGGTCACTCTGAAGATACCGTCACCAGTGGTTTAGAAGGCGCCTGGACACAAGCACCGACTCGTTGGACGTCACTCTATTTAAGTAACTTATTGAATTTTGAATGGAAGCAAACGCGTAGCCCCGCTGGTGCCATTCAATGGATCCCAACAGACGAGTCACTGCATACCGCGGTGCCTGATGCACATATACCGGGTAAATTTAATGCACCAGTCATGACGACTGCGGATATGGCGTTAAAAGTGGATCCAGAATATCGCAAAATTGCGGAGCGCTTCTTAGCGGATCCTGAAGAGTATCGTTTAGCCTTTGCTAAGGCTTGGTATAAGTTAACGCACCGCGATATGGGACCACCACGTAACTTCTTGGGTAAAGACGTGCCGCAAGATATCTTGGTGTGGCAAGATCCGATTGATGCGAAAACCAATTCAACGATTGATGCCAAAGCGGTTAAAGATCTTAAAGCCAAGATTTTAGAAACGGGTTTAAGCGTGCCAGAGCTAGTGCGCGTGGCTTGGGCTTCTGCAGCCAGTTACCGTCAATCTGATATGCGGGGCGGTGCCAATGGTGCGCGTATTGCGTTAGCACCGCAAAAAGACTGGGCGGTGAATAACCCCGCTGAAACCGCCAAGGTGTTAGCGGCGTTAACCGAAGTGCAAAAAACCTTTAATGCGCGCTCTAACCGACGTCAAGTGTCGTTAGCAGATTTAATCGTGTTAGGCGGTGCTGCAGCAATTGAAAAAGCGGCAAAAGATGCCGGTTATACTGTTAATGTGCCTTTTACACCCGGTCGTGGCGATGCCACTCAGGCACAAACCGACGTCAATTCGTTTAGCTTGTTAGAGTTAACGGCAGATGGTTTTAGAAACTACTTTGACAGCAAAAACAGCTACCGCTCACCAACGGAAATGTTGGTGGATAAAGCCGATCAGTTAGATCTAAGCGTGCCGGAAATGACCGTGTTAGTAGGCGGCTTACGGGCATTAGATGCTAACCACAGTGGCAGCAAACACGGTGTGTTAACCACTAAACCTGGTACATTAAATAACGACTTTTTCGTTAACTTGTTAGACATGTCAACCGTGTGGAAAAAGTCGGCTAACGATGGCGTTTACGAGGGCTTTGATCGCAAATCAGGCGCACAAAAATGGACGGCAACGTCAGTGGATCTGATTTTTGGGTCAAATTCAGAGCTGCGTGCGGTGGCCGAGGTTTATGCCTTTGAAACCTCTAAGCAGAAATTCGTTAACGATTTCGTGGCGGCATGGAGCAAAGTCATGGAGTTGGATCGTTAAGCACGTCTATACAAGCTAAACGCGCTTGATAAAAGCCCTGCTAATCAACCTGCAGGGCTTTTTTATTGGGTGCTCGGCGTTACACCATGGGCACTTGGCTTTTTCAATCATCTTGTTTTGCTAATACACATTTTAACCCTAAACTGCCGCTTTTTTCATTGTTAAGCCGTTTCTGCTAAAAGACAAAGATGTATACTCAGCAACCTGCTCCCGATGGTTGAGTAATAAAGATTAGCTTGCTTATTTGAGCAACTCGTTCAGTTATATTGTTAACGATGTTGAGATTAACATGCATAGAAATTGCTTATCTGCGAGCTTACTCGTGGCCACAACCCTGGTATTTTCCTATGATGCCTTAGCTAGTGACTGGCAGTGGGCTGGTGGTGTGGTTATTACCCATCAGCAAACCGACGCGCCTGAAGTGGCCAGTGAAACCGCTGCATCAGCAGATCTAGTGCTTATAAAACAGCAAGTCAGTGGTCGTTGGTTAATGCATGTAGAAGCCGCCAGCAGCCCTAAGTTTATGGGTGTGAGTAACCAATTACCTGAAGCGAATAGCGATGCCGGTTCGGCGATATCAAAGAATGACCAAGGGCGCTTCCAACTTTCTGAGCTGTATTATCAGCACCAATTTTCAGCGCAGCAGACCCTAAGTGCGGGGTTGTTAGATGTGTCTAGCTTTTTCGAGCAAAGCCGCATTGCCAGTGATGAAGCAACCCAATTTTTGGGCGCTTTTTTTACCGGTAACCCAGTGTTAGCCTTTCCTGATTACACCTTGGGCGTGGTGTACGAACAGCAATTTAATGGCGGGCCGACACTGCGCACCGCCATCACCAGTTCAAATGGCTTGGCGGATAATCCAGCCCGCTCATACTCTCAAGTGTTGGCGGTAACTGAAGAAGAAAAAGGTCTTTTTGCGATCTCTTCTTTATCATGGCGAAATGCCAGCAGCTTGATACGCATAGGTGTTTGGCGTAGCACGGCCGATTTTAGTCGGCTAGACGATGCTAACGCGGTAGCAGACAATTATGGCGTCTATGTGTTAGCGGGTTATCAATATGGACAACACGCCTGGAATTTACGCCTGGGGGCCGCCAATGAGGATGTCAGTCAAGCGGCAGCGTTTAGCGGGTTAAGCTATCAATTTAGCCAAGGTCATTATGTACTGGGTGTGGGTATGGCGCGGACTTATCAAGCGAAGGTTTCAAAGGCCGAAAACACCGCTGACACGCAGCAATATGAAATCTATGTGCGTTATACCTTAGCTGACGGCTTTTACCTAACGGCCGATTGGCAAGGCATTGTAAATAGTAACTTTACGCCTGACACTGCACGCCGTAATCAGTTAGATCAGGTGTATGGTGTGCGTTTTAGCTGGGTATTTGGCTAAGCAGGTACCGCTAAATAATATGGCGCGAATACCTGATGGCGGTGTATCGTTTGCTATTTTGCCACAGTGCGCTTAGCGTTTTGCGAGCTACAAAAGGACTTTTTGAATGGCGCCGTTTTGGCTAACACTTCTGCCTGATGTGATCTTATTATGTGGCGGCGCGTTATTTCGCCGTCGGCTGCCCCTTGCTGGCTGGCAAGCCATAGACACGCTGAATTATTATCTGCTATTTCCGGCATTAATTTTACTCAGTACCTTACGCAGTAGCCCTGCCTGGGCTGATTTACTGGTGATGGGCACCGGTGTTTGGTCTGCTATTTTATTCGCTTGTTTGCTTGGGGGTATGCTGCGGCGTGTTGGGCCTGAGCGCTTTGTCGACTTTGCTGGGTTATGGCAAACCGCTTGGCGTTTTAATACTGCGGTTGCCTTGGCTTTGGTGCAGGTTTTTCCGATTGAATACCGCGGTTTGATGTCGATTGCCGTTGGTTTAGCGGTGCCGCTAGCGAATATTTTGGCGGTTAGTGCCTTAGCGCGAGGGCAACAACGCGGGCGTTGGCACTGGATGCGTCAATTACTGACTAATCCGTTTTTATTAGCGAGTGTCACGGGGATCACTCTGTCACTTAGCGGGATCGTGCTGCCAGAATTATTAATGCAGTTGTTGCAAAAATTAGCGCAAGCCGCCATCCCCTTGGCGTTATTATCGATTGGCGCAGCGATTAATTGGCAAGTACTGACCCAGCTTACCCGCATTAATTTGGCATTAAATAGTATTAAATTGCTGATCTTACCCGCCTGTATGTTGCTGGCTACACAATGGCTGGGGGTTGCGACGGCACCCAGCGCGGTTTTAGTGTTATTCGCGGCCTTACCCACGGCATCTGCCGCGCATGTATTAGCGGCTGTGTTTGGTGCCGATCGCTCGCTTGTGGCAACTTTAATTGCGCAATCAACCTTATTGGCTTGTTTCACTATTCCGCTGTGGTTGCTTCTGATCCGACAACTGCTACTATCTTAAAACGCATAGGCAGCAGTCAGTTTGCCACTTTAACTTGGTTTAATTTGAGAAAATAGGACGAATACATGGCAACAACATATCGGGAATACAAAGTTTTACATATCGCCGAGGGCGGCTGTGGCACTATCTTTTTAGGGGCCTCGGGTTTACCGTTGAAAAAAGTCGAAGCCGAGCTAAACGCGCAAGCCGCACAAGGTTGGCAAGTGGTTTTTCAGGTGATTGAGCAAAAACGCTTTTGGCTGTTTTGGAGCCGTGAAGCGATGATCGTTACCTTAGGGCGTTAAATGCTCAAGTCGTTGCTGTTAAAGCTAATCGCTTATTATCGGCGAACCGGCGGTGGTCAGCGCTGGTTTGCGGTTGACTGCAATTTTGAACCCACCTGTTCTGCTTATACCTACACCGCAATTGAACGCTTTGGCGCGCGCCGGGGTGTGTCATTAGGTTGGCAACGGATCCGCCGTTGTAGCCAACATGATAGTTTTTGTAAATGTATTGAGCCGGTACCGGAGACTGAAGATGCTAAAGCAAATTGAGGTGGATGCTCAGGAAGAGGCGCTACGCTCGCGCACAGCGGCCTTGCCCGATGCTCAGCGCCAAGCCTTTTATCAGTTAGTAAAAGACCAACTGAAAGATCCCGATACCTACGCTGCTCTGAACTGGTTTTTTGTAGCGGGTTTGCATCACTTCTATCTGCAGCAATGGCGGCATGGTCTGCTGAATATCTTAAGCTTTGCGCTGGGTGTCGCGTTATTGTTTACCAGTGTTTGGTTGACCGGTATCGTGCTGATCATGTTAGTGAGCATATACGAGTTTTATCAGTTGTTCCGTGCCCAAATTATTGTGCAAGATTGGAATAATCAATTAATGAACCGATTACTGGATAGTGGTGATTATCTTAAGCAACAAGCTGACCACCTCTAATTAAACCGCCATTTACTGATACCAAGCCAATGTACTGTGTGAGCAAATACACCACGGCTTGGTATGAGCCCACTTACTGTTTAATTGCTGCTGGAGTGACCTTAATGCGCATTATCATATTATTTTTTCTGCTCTATTCCTGTAATAGCGTTGCCACGACGCAGTGGCAACGTTTAGCTGATATGCCGCTTGCGGTGCAAGAAATTTATCCTGCAGCACATAACGGCAAAATCTACGTTGCCGGGGGGCTTAGCGATAGTCTGGATATGAGCGTGCAGCAAATGACCGCACTGGTGCAAGTGTACGATCCTGCCAACGATAGCTGGTCATTAGCTGCAGAGTTACCTGCACCGCGGCATCATGCTTACTTGGTGTCGGTGCAACAGCAGTTATTCCTGTTCGGTGGTTTTGTAGAGGCTAATGGCGGCCGGTGGAGCGCCAGTGCGGATATTTTGCGTTTAGATGAAGCGGCTAAGCGTTGGCAAAACGTAGGGCAACTGCCAAAGCCATTAACCGAAACCACGGCCGTGGTGATCGCTAATAAAGTGCATTTTGCTTCAGGTCGTTCACCGATTGCTCTAGAAAATGCGCAGTGGCGCGATCAAGCTGATGTGAATTGGCACTGGATCTTTGACCCTGCTACTTTAAGCGTGCAAGCCGCACCGGCACTTTCACAGGCGTTTAATAGCGCTGCTGCCGTTAATTTGGCTGAGCAATTTTATATCGTTGGTGGTCGGCAAGTAGGGGGCAGTAATTTAGCGCTGTTGCAACGTTTTGATCCGCTAAGCGGTAAATGGCAAACGTTAGCCCCGTTACCCCAGGCGCAAGGTGGCCTAGCAGCAGCTGTGATTGATCAGCAAATATGGGTATTTGGTGGTGAGTACTTTACCGACGGTGGCGGTGTGTATAGCGAAGCTTGGGCTTATCAGCCCGAGAGTAATACTTGGCAAGCACTGCCTGCCATGCCGATACCACGGCATGGTTTAGGTGCCGTGACCTTAGATAACGCGATTTACGTGATCGGTGGCGCTACCACGGTGGGGTTAAAAGATACTTCAGCGGTGCTTGAACGTGTTCGGGTGGTAAAGTAACTATCGAATCAGCTAATGCGCGAGTCTCGTTTGGATACTGGCGCACTTTTGTGAAAATTTAGGACCACCTTCTTATGCCACAACCTCGCAGTTCTATGCTCTTGCTGACGCTTTTAACCGGTTTATTTGCTTGCTCGCCGCCTAACGAGCAACCGGTACAAGTTAAATTGCGCGTTTTAGAAACCTCCGATTTACATGCCAACATGCTGGATTTTAATTATTACAGCGGTCAAACCGATCCGAGTTTGGGTTTGGCGCGCACCGCCAGTTTAATTAAAGCGGCGCGGGCGCAAGTACAAAACAGTGTGTTGGTGGATAATGGCGATCTGATCCAAGGCAGCCCATTAGGTGATTATATTGCGCAGCGCGGCTTGGCTGAAGGCGAGATCCACCCGATCATGCTGGCGCTAAATACGTTGGATTATGATGTTGCCACCTTAGGCAATCACGAGTTTAACTTTGGCTTACCGTTTTTATACCAAACGCTAGCGGGGGCTAATTTTCCTTATACCAGTGCCAATATTTATTGCGCTGAAGTGCAATGCCGCCCAGGTGTAAAGCAGGGCGAACATTTATATCCCCCTTATATTTTGCAGCAAAAACACGTTATTGATACACAAGGGCAACCGCAGCAAATCACTCTTGGCTATATTGGCTTTGTGCCGCCGCAAATTCTGTCATGGGATAAACAACACTTAGCAGGTAAGTTGCGGGTCGACAGTATTATTGACACTGCAAAGCGCTTGGTACCCGAAATGCAAGCGGCTGGGGCCGATGTGATTATTGCGATTGCTCATTCGGGTTTAGGCCATACGGGCGTAGAGGTTGATCCGATGGCTGAGAATATGGTGTATGCCTTAACACAGGTACCTGGCATTGCTACGGTGTTGTTTGGCCACAGCCATGCGGTGTTTCCCGCAGCGCAATTTCAACATCTACCTAGCGCGGATATCACGCAAGGCTTACTGAACGGTATCCCGGCAGTAATGCCAGGGCGTTGGGGCGATCATCTCGGTATGGTCGATTTAACCTTGCAGCAAAACGCTGGTGAGTGGCAAGTGGTCTCTGCTCAGGCGCAAACTTTAGCGGTGTTTGACAATGCCACTCAGCAGCCGAATGTGGAAGCAGATGCTGCTATTGTTGCCGCTGTTGCTGAAGCGCATCAGGGCACGATGGCCTTTATGCAGCGAAGCATTGGTATGGCCTCTGCCGATATGTACAGTTTTTTAGCACAAATTCAGGACGATCCTACTGTGCAATTGGTTGCTGATGCACAACGAACGCGAGTGGCCGAGCTGTTGCCGCCGGAACTGCAAGATATCCCGCTCTTGTCAGCTGCCGCGCCGTTTAAAGCGGGTGGTAAGCTTGAGAGCAGCAACGATGCTGAGCAATATATTCAAGTGAGCCAAGGGCCGTTAAGTTTTCGCAATGCTGCCGATTTGTATTTGTACCCGAATACTGTTGTCGCAGTAAAGTTAAACGGGGCTGAGCTTAAAGATTGGTTGGAGTGTTCTGCTAACCAGTTTTTACAAATTGACCTCACCTCAACGGCGCCACAAACGCTGATTAACTTGGCGCATTCATCCTATAATTTTGATGTGATTGATGGCATCCATTACCAAATTGATGTTAGCCAACCGAGCAAATTTAATCATCGCTGTGAATTAGTGAATGCATCTGCAAACCGCATTGTCGATTTACGTTACACCGACGCCAGTGGCAAAGTGTATCGGGATGCCGAATTTGCGGCCAAAAGTTTTATTGTTGCCACCAATAACTATCGAGCCTACACCGGCATGTTTGCGGGTACCGGCAGTGATAAGGTGGTGCTGGAATTACCTGATACCAATCGCGAGGCCTTGGTCGCTTATATTGAGCAGCAATCGCAGTATGATGCTGCTAGCGACCGTTATCTTAGTGCGGTGAATCCAAAGGCGGATCATAATTGGCGTTTGTTGCCATTGAAAAGCGCGGTGCAATTAGATTTACGCTTTAAAACCCGAGATTCAGCCGCCGCACAGCAGTTTATTCAGGCGAATAATTATTGGCCAATGACGAAGCTGTCGAGCGACAATGTTGGCTTTGCTGAGTATCGCCTAGATTTGCAAGTGGCAGCGCCGGCTAATTAAACTTCGCTAGAGGTTGTGTGGAGTTAACGGCGCTGTTGGCTAGCGTTTTCGTAACAGCAGCAGGGAGGCTGCGCAGGCTGAAAGGGCAAAGGGAGGTGAACTTTGAGGCCGGTTAAGAAAATGTCTAGCAAATGGCGGCCGTTGCGCATGGCAATTGTTAAGTTTTAAACAAACGTCGGTAAGTTCTCCGAACAACTTTGTTGGGGCACGCTGTGAATACATCCGTGTACGCTCCTCTTTTGCATCCCTGCAAAAGACGTCCCCAACAAAGTGTACTGCGCACTTACCGCCTCGTATTGTTGTAAAAACCAACCAGTGCTTCGTTCAACTTTGCTATAAAACGCCGTAAACCTCTCCCTCGGGGCAAACTTCATATCTAGAAGCTATCACTGTTCTGGTTTAGAACGCTATTGGCTAACGTTTTCGCCGTTTGCTAGTAACTTTCTTTTGGCGATGCAAAAAAAGTATCTCACTGTAGGTGAAAATACTGACTAGCTACTTAGTCTGATTTGCTGAAATGATAACCAAAAACGTTGAGGTAAAAAACGTAATATGCAGATAAACGCATAATGTCTTGGATTTTATTCCCCTTAAAGCGAGCCGACTGATCATCGTTGACCAAGGTTTTAAGAAAACGGGTGTTTGAGTGCGGCGACGAAGCATAGCGCGAGTTACGTTTTCGCCTTGGGCAACGCATGAGCAGTGGGGCTTTCGAGCGGAAGTGGGGTCGCATTTTCTTTGGATACTTTCTTTTGGCGACACAAAAGAAAGTATCTCACCGCAGGTGAAATACTAACTAGCCGCTTAGGCTAAGTTGCTGAAATCATGACCAAAAGCTTTGGGGCAAAAGAGAGTGCATTCAACTAAGCGAATACTGCTTTGGCTTTTATTCCCCTTAGAGCGAGCCGACTGATCATCGTTGACCAAGGTTTTAAGAAAACGGGTGTTTGAGTGCGGCGACGTTAGCACCGCGCGAGTTACGTTTTCGCCTTGGATAACGCATGAGCAGTGGGGCTTTCGAGCGGAAGTGGGGTCGCATTTTCTTTGGATACTTTCTTTTGGCGATGCAAAAGAAAGTATCTCGCCAACGGCGAAAACGTTAAGGGGCTTGGTATCTGCCCCCGAAGCTAGAAAAGGCAAAAAGCAAGACCTGACCCTATAGTCTGGGATGTGAGGCGAGTCATCACATTAGACCTGACCCTATAGTCTGTTAGCGGCATTTGAGCCATTTATCGTATTAGTGCGTATGTCAGTCTGATCAATCTTGACTGAACGCATGGCTACGGCCAGTTTACATAGGTTGTTACTTTTGCAACCTGTTCACGAATACATTAACTAAAAAGATAAGAGACTACTCAATGAATAAATCCATTCTGTCGCTTGCGGTATCGCTGGCCTTATTGGCCGCGCCGATTGCTGCCCAAGATGCCAAACCTGCTGCCGAGAAAAAAGAACAAACTTATAGCAGCATGATTGCCAACAAAACCGCGATAAACGGTTTATTTACGCTGTATGTGGATGAAAAAACCGGTGAGCATTTAATGAGCATCACCGAAGCACAACTCGACAAACCGTTTTTATATTTCGCGAAAACGTTAGATGGGGTGACTGATGCAGGGCATTTCCGTGGCTCGTATCGGGGGACCAAGCTGATTGAATTTCGCCGTTACTTTGATCGCATTGATGTGATCAGTAAAACACCACGTTTTTACTTTGACCCAAACAGTGCTTTAGCGCGCGCCGCGGATGCCAATATTAGTGAAGCGGTACTAGCTACGCTAAAAATTGAAAAGCAACAGCAAGATAAGTTTTTAGTTAAAGCCGACAAGCTATTTTTAAGTGAAGACTTAACCAAAGTATCGCCGTGGGCTAACCCAAACGATCCCAATGCCAAAAACCGGTTTAAAGTCGGTAAGTTAGACGAGAAAAAATCACGTATCGTGCAGCATCGTCCTTACCCGAATAACCTTGATGTGGTCGTTGATTATGTGTTCGCCGACAGCAACCCAGGCGTACGTGGCAGCGATGCCTTAAGCGATCCACGCTCTGTTTCTATCAAGTTTCAACATTCTTTTATTGCCTTGCCTGAGAATAATTTTGTGCCGCGTTATGACGACGCACGCATTGGTTATTTCACCACCCAAGCGGACAATATGACGTCAGAAGATTGGGCGCCGTTTCGGGATGTGATCCACCGTTGGGATCTGCAGAAAAAAGATCCGTCAGCGGCGGTATCTGAGCCTGTTAAACCGATCGTTTGGTGGATTGAGAACACCACCCCAGTAGAGTGGCGCGATACCGTCAGAGACGGTGTATTAGCATGGAACAGTGCTTTTGAAAAAGCCGGTATTAAAAACGCTATTGAGGTGCGAGTTCAACCGGATGATGCCGATTGGGATGCGGGCGATATCAATTACAACGTATTACGCTGGACCTCGTCACCACAGCCACCTTTTGGCGGTTATGGCCCCTCGTTAGCGAACCCGCTAACCGGTGAGATCTTAGGCGCCGACATCATGCTTGAATACGTGTTTATGAAGAACCGCTGGATCTACGACAAGCTGTTTACCGAAGGTCGTGCTAGTGAGCTAAGTGCTATTGACGCTCACGAGCATAGCGATGGTTTATATTGCTCTGCCGGTCATCAATTACAAGAAGGTTTTGTGATGGCCGCCAGCTTAGGCAATGGCTTAAACATTGAACAAAACGACATTATGCGTCAAGGCTTAATGGAGTTGGTATTACACGAAGTGGGTCACACGCTAGGCTTAAACCACAACATGCGCGCTTCTAACTTGTGGAATGCCAAAGAAGTGCATGACAAGAGCAAAACCCAAGGGATTTTAACTGGCTCGGTGATGGACTATACGCCTATCAATATAGCCCCACCAGGCATGGCGCAGGGCGATATTTTCCAAACTAAGCCCGGCCCCTATGATGATTGGGCCATTGAGTATGGTTACAGCACCGCGTTAAATGATGCAGCGGCAGAACAAGCGCGTTTAGAGAAAATCTTAGCGCGTTCAGTTGAGCCTGCTTTAGCTTTTGGTAACGATGCGGATGATATGCGTACGCCAGGTCGGCATATCGATCCACGCGTGATGATTGGCGATATGTCTTCAGAGCCTGTTGTGTATGCTGCCGATCGCATGCGTTTGTTAGAGAAAATGATGGCTGAGTTATCAACCACTGCCGTGACTGAGGGAGAGTCTTATCAGCGTTTACTGACCTCAGCCAATATGTTGTTTGGTCAGTACCGCAGCCAAGCCGGTGTGGTATCGCGGCAAATTGGTGGTGTTTATGTCGAGCGTAATGTCGCGGGAGCCCCTACCGACAAGCAGCCTTTAACACCAGTGCCATTAGCGCAGCAACAAGCGGCCATGAAGTTACTCAGCGAAAAAGTGTTTGCGCCGGATGTATTAGCGGTAATGCAGCCGTTATACAGCCAGTTATTACAGCAACGTCGAGGCTTCACGCATAGCGGTCGTAACTTAGATCCTAAAGCGCATGAGATGATCTTAGGCATGCAAAAATCGGTGCTGGATCACATCCTGCACAAAGCCGTGTTACAGCGTATTTCTGACTCCGCTCTTTATGGTAATGAATATAGCTTAACGCGCTTTATGAAAGATCTAACCGACAGCATCTTCGTTGACCCACGTAAAGCCACTTCAGTAAGTCATAACCTGCAAGTGGAATATGTGAAACGCCTGATTGCCGCTGCCGGTTTAGAAAAACCAAGCGACTATGACAATCTGGCGAAAGCGGCCGCCTTGTTGCAGTTGAATAACATTCAAGCTAGCAAGTTACCGCGCAGTGCGGATGACGCCGCAAAAGCACAAAAAGCCTTAATCGATCTGATGATCAGCAAGGCGCTACAAAGCTAAGTGAACCATTAGCGAAAGCCAACACGGCCTAACCCCGATGTGGGTTAGGCCGTTTCATGCGTTAATTAAGAGGGTTACATCACTCAGATAAATTGCTTGGTAATAAATAACCAACACCGCGTACGGTTTTAATCAGTTCTGGCTGCAGTTTTTTGCGTAAGTTATGAATATGCACTTCAATGGCGTTACTTTCGTTATCACCATCCCAACCAACGCTCAGCTCTTCTAGATGCTGGCGCGTTAAAATTTGATCTTTATGCTGTAAGAAATCTTGTAATAATAAAAACTCGCGCCGCGTTAAGTTAACCGCTTGCCCGGCAAAGTCACAGCTATGGTTGGCTAAATCTAACGATACTTTACCCACCGTCAGCACATCATGTCGCCGCGTGCTTTGCCGACGCATCAGTACACGGATCCGCGCTTCTAGCTCACGCACATCAAAGGGTTTAATCATATAATCATCTGCCCCGGCATTGAGTAAACTCAGCTTGGTTTCTAGCTGGTCCAAGGCCGTCAGCACCAGTACCGGTAAGGTGTGTTTTTGTGAGCGTAATTTATCTAAAACGGTTTTAGCAAAGCCATCAGGTAAGCCTAAATCGAGAATAATTAAGTCAAATTCGCTATGATTAATCGCCTGTAATGCCTGGTTACCGGTTTGGCAGTGTTCCAATTGATAACCGACTTTGCTTAGCGCCGTGACAATACCTTGCGCTAATAATTTATCATCTTCGACTAATAACAAACGCATCAACTTGCTCCTGCTGCTGGCTAATTCTGCCAAGACATTAATATTATTCACTTAAGATAGGCTTAACGAGCTCTCGCTACAAGCGAGAACCCGTGTTAGCCATGTTTATAATGGCGAATGAAACACACTATAAAATGCTTAGCGTGTTATTTAGCCTTTTGTTGTGCGAGGCTTAAGGCTTGCATTATTTCTTGGCGACGGCCGAGATCGGCTTGCTCACGGCCGGGTCTATCCGGTGCCGCTAACGCTTTTTCAAAGGCGGCTATGGCGGCTTGATAGTCTTTTTGTTGCAGTAAAAAATCACCGTAAAAATAGTTAGCATCAATACCGTTAGGGTTAACCGCCAGGCCTTTGAGTAAATATTCACGGGCTTTTTTATCGCTACCAAAGCCAACAGGCCAGCCAGGCACTTGATAATACAAAGAGCCTAAGCTGGTATAAGCCGAGCCATCTAGAGCATTGGCATCCAGCTCTATAGCTTGTTCAAATAGTTTGCGTGCCGCTTTCACCTCACTCAGTGCAGATAAACCGCCCACGGCACCGGCATAGGTTGAGCGAATAATCCCTTCCCAAATAAGATAATTCGCATCATTAGCATGTTCAGCACGGGCAGCGCTGGCTTCAGTTAATAACGCTTGATAAGCGCTTTCTTGCTGCTTACCGGTTTGTTGATATTTAATCTCGGCCCAACGCTGTTGCAGCTGTGGTAATTCAATGGCGTGACTGGTCGCGCTGAATAACAAGGCGCTGCTGAATAGGGTACTCACGAGTAACGTTTGATAAGTGTTCATAAAGCCTCTCCTGTCGTCAGCGCTTGGCTAACATTCTGTTTTGCATAGCGTTTAATCACCGGTAATTGACTGGTAATGGCGTTATCGACCACCCCCGGCAATACAGCATTGATGCGGATAAACAGTTTTTCTGGATAACCTAAATCTTGATCGTGCATCTGTGTTGCTTGCAGTTGCCGTAGTACTTGGCTGGCAACCCACTGGGGGCTATCGGCCTTAACCTTTAATTGCTGATTCATTTGCTGCATCGCCGTACTATTCATCTCGGTTTGAGTGGCGCGTGGCGCGATATGACAAACTTGACGTGGGCTATCGGCCCACTCACGGCGTAGTGCTTGAGCAAAACTGCGCAGGCCTGCCTTACTGGCGCCATAAGCGGCGAAACCGGGATAACCGATGGCGCCCAAGCTCGAACCAATATACAGCAAGCGCGCGTCGGCACTTAAGCGCGGCAATAAGCTCTGTGTTAGCTGCATTGGCGCCAGTAAATTGGTATTAATTAGCTGGCTTAGCTGCTCTGCATTTTGATCGCCCAATAAAGCAAAGTGGTTAGTGCCGGCAGCAAACACCACGGCGTCTAATGGCTGTGTGCCTAAGTTCTCTAGCAGGTGCTGTCGACCAGCGTTACTGGCAAGATCAGCGATGACAATATGCGCTGGCCGACTGAGCTTAGCGGCTAAAGTCTTTAATGCCGCTTCGTTTCTACCGGTTAACCAGAGCGTTGCGCCTGCTTGGTCCAGTTGCTGTGCTAAAGCCTGACCAATCCCGCCACTGGCACCGGTTAATAAGACGGCTTTAGCCTCTAATGTCATGCGGCCTCCTGCTGCGATGGCGCGTTTTCGATACTGCGAAAAATATTGCCATACAACTGATAAAATACTTTTGCAGCATGAATAATGGCAGCTTGATCAGCGCTATCGGTAATGGTGTCCATTAACTTTTCAAAAAACGTCAGATGTTCAATATCCAAGCTGCCGTGTGAACGCAAATAACTAAAGGCTTTATTGGGTAAGCCCAATTGCTTTTGAATAATGTCTGCTGCTTGTGTAGCCAAATTAACACTGGTGCCTTCCAGCACTAATACCATACCGAAAAACGCTAACGGATTTTTGCGCAGCACGGTGTCGTAGGCATAAGCCACCATTAACTCGGTTGCTAGGCGGGGTTGGCCATGTCGAACGCTCTCTTTGTCCACACCACAGGCGGCAACATCGTTTAACACCCACTCTTGATGGCCTAATTCTTCTTCAATATATTCGGCAATGGCTTCGCGATAATATTCTTGGTCGCTACGCAGTCTGCTGCCAACGGCCATTAGCAAGGGCACCGTATGCTTAACATGGTGGTAGGCTTCGGTTAAAAACGCCTGATACTCAGCTAAAGTAAAGCTTTGATCGGCTAAACAGCGCTGGATCAACGGTGCGGATAACAGGTATTGCCGCTCATTGCTGGTTTGTGCCATTAGTGTGTTAAAAAAACTCATAAGTTAACTCCTCTTTGGCAGCGACTGCCATAATGGTTGGAATAAGCGGATCGGGTTGTTGCTGATATAGCTGCTCAATGGCAGTTTGATACTGCTCAATAATCGGCTGGCGGCGCAATCGGCCATTGGCGGTTAGTTGCTGATTCGCTTGGGTAAAAGGCGTGTTTATCACCAGCACCGTTCGCAGGCGCGCATAATCAGGTAATTGCGTATTAAGTTGGCTTAATTGCTGTTGTAAAGTCTGCTTGCTGGCATTAGCGCGAAGTGTTAGCACCACACTTAACCAAGGCTTGGCATCTCCAAGCACCATCGCCTGAGCAATGGCGGGACAACTTTGTAATTCGGCTTCGAGCCATTCTGGCGAAATATTTCGGCCATAACTGCTGATCAGCAGATGTTTGCTGCGCCCTTGGATCACCAAATAACCGTCTTCATCCAGATAACCGAGATCGCCGGTATCTAACCACGCCTCTGGATCGCGTGGCATTTCACCAAGGTAACCACTAAAAAGCTGGCCATTCACTTCAATATGTTGCTGACGCACACGTACAGCAACATGGGGTAGGGGTTTACCCACACTGTTTTGACGTTGCTGTTGTGGTAAATTTAACGCGACAACAGAGCCTGCTTCCGATAAACCATAGCCTTGAAAAATCGGTAACTTTAGCGCTGCCGCCTGAGTTAACAAAGCTTTGGCACAATGGGCACCGCCTACGGCGATAAAGCGAAAGGTACGGCTTAGCTCAGGATGCTGTCGGCAGATCAGCAGTAATGCTTGTAGCAGCTGCGGCGTTAAAATCAAACTGGCTGGTCGATATTGCAATAAGCTGGCAATAAAAGTCGGTAAATCTAAACCCGAGCTGCCAGCTAGGCCGGTTTTAGCGGCGCTAAGCATTAAAACGCGCTGCCCTAAACGCAGCGGCAAATACACGCCTGCTACGTTCTCTAATAAAGTGGCCAAGGGCAATAAGCAATAATGCAGCTGAGGCGCCCCGCTAAACTGCTCGGCTAAGGCTTGTTGTAAGCCATCGCAGGTGGCGGCTTGTTGTTTCCAGCTGAGGCACACGCCCTTTGGAGTTGAGGTGGTGCCCGAGGTAAACGTAATTTTGCCACTGCTGATCGGCATACTGGTAGCTTGATGTTCGACAGGGTTAAGGCGCTTTGCCCATAAGCCGTTAATAACCGTTGGCTGGCTTTGTTCAGAGGGTTGTGTTTGTAGTACTAATTCGACACCGGCTTCAGCTAACATAAATTGTTGCTGCTGAGCTGAGAAAAACACTGGTACAGGAATGGCAATTTTATTCGCTTGTGCCAACGCCAGATCGGCAATGACCCAGGCGATACTGTTATCACCGCTAATCGCAATGCGTTGATACGGCGAGGCAACCAGCCACGCACTGAGGATCGACACTTGCAAAGCCAACTCATGATAACTGAGTTGTTGTTCGCCATCGTCTAAAGCGATGCGATCGGCAAATTGCAGCAACTGAGCATGCGACACGGGCACGGTATTAAGCATAAGAGTGCTCCAATAGGTTAAGTTCGGTACTGATCTGTGTAATTTGCTCGGAAAATAGCCGTTTGATCAGCTGATAGCGGGTGAGTTGTTGCGCACTGGCTATTGCCGGTAACGCATGCCCTGCCATAACGGTAGGTTGTTTTTGATAATAGCGGCCCCAGCCTGTGGGGTTGTCGGCTAATTTGCTCACGTCAGCAGGGGCCAAAGCCAGCGGTTGATAGTGCAATTTACTTAACAAAGACTGCACTTCACTGGTCGCGGTAAAGGCGATCCATTGGTAAGGCGATGCTATGATCAGTTCGCTTAATACCACCATCAATAACAAACTGCTACCACTGCGACTGGCGACCAAATTACCCACTTCTAAAATGTGTTGGCGTGGTACCTCAATGTGCTGTTGAGCACTTAAAACGTGTTCAATCGGTGCCGGTAAATATTGTTCTAAAAATAAGGGTTGCGTAGCGGCGGCAGTTAAACCCACTACGGCAGTTAATTGCCCAGCGCAGTGCAAGCTCAGTAGCACCGGCATAAAAAAATTGATGTCGGCTTGATGGTGTTGTCGAAATTGCTGTTGAATAAACTGTTCTATCTCAGCGCGATCGGCGCTGTGCCTGGTGTGCAATGTCAATTTACTGCTTTGCAGCGCCAAACAATCGCCAAAAAAAGGGCGGGGCAAAGCGTTAAGAGCAGCGAACTGAGTCATAAGGTGGCCTTAGTAAACGAAACTATGACCAATTTAAATACCGAACCTTAAGATTTTATTAAGACAGAACCAAAGCAGGATCATTTAATACTAAAAGGTAAAAAATTAACGGGGTTTAACAGCGATACCCATGAAAGCGAGCCATTTTCGTATATTTGACGTACCTAATGCCTTATGATTAGGCTTTTATAGCAGCTAAAGCTAGAAAAGTGATATTAGTGAGCACTTTAGCGCTAAGCAATTTTACACGAGGCTATTTTGACGCACGCAGTAGTGGCAGAGCGGTTACCCAGCGCCAAAGAATTATGGTTTTTACCACTGGGTGGCTGTGGTGAAATTGGCATGAACCTGAATTTATACGGTCATGACGGGCAATGGTTGATGGTCGATTGTGGTGTGACTTTTTACAACCCGCTGCAGCCTACCACGCAGACATTAACGGCTGAAGTGCAGGCTGCTGATCCTGCCTTTATTAGTCAGCAGCGCGAACGTCTTTGCGCCATTATCATTACACATGCCCATGAAGATCATATTGGTGCCTTGCCGTATTTGTGGCCACGCTTGCAAGCGCCCGTGTATTGCACGCCCTTTGCCGCAGAAATTTTACGCCGCAAAATTGCCCACTCGGGTTTATCAGCGGATATGCCCATTATAGAAATACCACCGGGCGGCACCTGTCAGTGTGGGCCTTTTGTGGTTAATTGGCTGAATATCACCCATTCTATTCCAGAGCCGCAGGCGCTGCTGATCACCACTGCCGCCGGTAAAGTGTTTCATACCGCCGATTGGAAAATGGATGCGGCACCGATTTTAGGCCGAGCCTTTAAACCGCAAGTGTTTAAACGCTTAGCCAAGCAGGGCATTACTGCGATGGTATGTGATTCAACCAATGCCTTAAAAAGTGGTTTTTCGTTATCTGAAACCGCCTGTTACCAAGCCTTATTAACGGTGATCCAACCGTTTAAACGCCGAGTGGTGGTGACCGGTTTTAGTAGCAATATTGGGCGTTTAATTAGCTTAGGGCGCATCGCCAAGCAAAGCGGCCGCTATTTAGCGCTATTTGGCCGCGCCATGGAGAACATGGTGGGCGCGGCGCGGCAATGTGGCTTTTGGCCAGAGGATATTCCACTGATAGCCAACGAGCATGTGGGCTTTTTACCGCCCGAGGAAGTGTTGGTGGTTGCCACCGGCAGTCAAGGCGAGCCCAAAGCCGCGTTAACCAAGTTAGCAGAAGATCGGCATCGGCAATTATTATTAGAGCCTGATGATTTGGTGATTTTCAGCGCTATGCTGATCCCCGGCAATGAAATGCTGATTTCTCGAATGGTCGATAAATTAAAAGCCAAAAAAGTGCAGGTGTTACAACAAGCCGATACCTTACTGCCCATCCATGTATCTGGGCATCCCAACCAAGGTGAGTTGGATCTGCTCTATCGTTATGTACAACCCGAGATTGCCGTGCCGGTGCACGGTGAAGCTGCGCATATGCAGGCAAATGCCCAAGTTGCGAAGCTCGCGGGTGTGCGCCAACAATTGCTTGGGCAAAATGGCGATTTATTTATCCTAGCGCCACAGCGTCGTTGTGTAGCGGGTTTTGCCCATGCAGGTCGAGTGGCAATTAATAACTAAATATTATTTATATGTTTGTGTTATAAACCAGATTAGACGATCCATACTGCCACAGCAAAGGTCTGCCTGCCTTTGGGTATTGTTCTACTTAACAAAAAAGCCATTGCACTGAAGCTAACACAGCGTTATTTTGCGCTATCAGCTTGTGCTAGAGGCCTCATTTAACCTCGATGCCGCAAACTCTCAGAAAAAAGGAAGCACAATGCAGCGCTTAGCGGTGGCTCAATTATTCGACGGTTCAAATTGGTATCATAATGTAGAAGTGCTGTTAGCGCAGGGGCGGATCAGTCAGATCCAAGCGGCGAGTGGTCAGGTGTTAGCCGGGATGTTAGTGCCAGGCTTTATTGATTTGCAGGTTAACGGCGGCGGCGGCGCTTTATTTAATACCGCACCCACTCGCGAAACCTTGCACACCATGGTACAAGCGCATGCTCAGTTTGGCACCACCGCCATGCTACCGACGGTGATCACCGACAGTTTAAACGTGATGCAACAAGCCGCCACAACCATCGCTTTAGCGCTAAGCCAGCAACAAGCGGGCATTTTGGGCGTCCATTTTGAAGGGCCTCATTTATCGGTGCCGAAAAAAGGCGTGCATCCGCAGCAACATATTCGTGCTTTAACGGCCGCTGAGCTGGCGCTCTATCAGCGTTCCGATTTAGGATGTCGTTTGCTTACTGTAGCCCCTGAAAATGTTTCTGTAGAACAAATTCAAGCGTTAAAAGCCAGCGGTAGCCATGTTTGGCTCGGCCATTCCAATGCCGATGCCGCGACGGTGCAGCAGGCACTTCAAGCCGGGGCCAATGGCTTTACCCATTTATACAATGCGATGTCAGCCTTTACTTCGCGCCAACCTGGTATGGTTGGGGTAGCACTAACAGATGCCGATAGTTGGTGTGGCATTATTCTCGACGGCTTACATATTGATGCGATTGCCGCAAAACTGGCGTTATTAGCCAAGCCGACGGGTAAAGTGGTGTTAGTCACCGATGCGATGTCGCCGGTGGGCACGACCGAAAGCGAATTTGCTTTTTTTGACGGTATAGTGCGCCGCGAAGGCAATAAGCTGACCAATGAAGCGGGCGCGTTAGCCGGTTCTGTATTAGATATGGCGTCGGCGGTACGCTATGCCGTGACAACATTAGGTGTGGCATTGGATGAAGCACTGCGCATGGCGTCGCTTTATCCGGCGCAAGCGCTGGGGATCGAGCAGCAATATGGCCGTTTGCTGCCGGGTTATCGGGCCGATTTTACCTTACTGAATGGTGATTTAGAGGTAGAAGGCTGCTGGATCGCCGGCAAAGCACATTACTTAAAAGCTTCAGAGTAAGCATCAGCATAAACTTTAAGCATGATAATAATCACTATCGCTGGCAGGAAATATGATGGATAAGTCTTTGCGTACACCCTCGACCGTTTCAACGCTAGGCCCGATGTTAATTATCGGCATCTTGTTCTTTGTGTTTGGCTTTGTTACTTGGCTAAATGGTGCGCTGATCCCCTTTTTACAAATTGTTTGTCAGTTAAACGAGTTTCAAGCCTTTTTTGTTACCACCGCCTTTTATATTGCCTACACGGTAATGGCTTTACCCATGTCGTTTTTATTAAATCTACTGGGTTATAAAAAGAGTATGTTGGCGGGCTTACTGATTATGGCCGTTGGCGCGTTATTATTTATTCCTGCGGCACAAAGCGCTTGGTATCCGTTATTTTTATTAGCATTATTTACCTTGGGTACCGGCTTAACGATTTTACAAACGGCGACCAACCCTTATATCGTTTGTATTGGCCCACATGAAAGTGCCGCTATGCGCATTAGTATTATGGGTATTGTTAACAAGGCCGCCGGTATTATTGTGCCGTTTGTGTTTGCCTCTATGGTGCTGAGTAATATCGATCAGTTCTCTGCCGAAGCCTTGGCTAAATTGTCTGAGGTAGAACAGCAAGTGCAATTAGCCACGTTATCAGAGCGCTTAGTGCTACCTTATCTTTATATGACGGGCGCATTATTGCTATTAGCGTTTTTTATCGGTTTTGCCCCCTTACCTGAATTACCCGCCAGCGAGACCGCGACTCAGCGTGACAGCAATCATTTACGTGCAGTATTGGCTAAGCCGCAGTTGGTATTTGGGGTGCTGGCATTGTTTTGTTATGTCGGGGTAGAGGTAATTGCCGGTGATACCATTGCGCTTTATGGCAAGCATTTAGCCGTTGGTCATTTTGGTGTGTTAACGTCTTATACCATGAGTTTTATGGTGCTGGGCTACGTGCTAGGCGTGGTATTGATCCCGCGCTGGTTAAGCCAAGCGCGCGCTTTACAAATCTCAGCATTAAGCGGAATTGGCTTTAGTTTGGGGGTGATCTTTGCTTCAACCGATAGCCAGTGGTTATCGAGCGTGCTGATTGGCTGGTTAGGTTTTGCCACCGTACCTGACTCTGTAATGTTTTTAGCTTTGTTGGGGTTAGCCAATGCGTTAGTCTGGCCCGCTGTGTGGCCTCTGGCTTTAGAAGGTTTAGGTAAATTAACGGCGACAGGCTCAGCGCTATTGATTATGGGCATCGCGGGTGGAGCGGTGTTGCCGTTAACTTACGGTTACCTAGCCGAGCAAAGTGGCAGTAATCAACAAGCTTATTGGTTATTACTGCCTTGTTATGTGTTTATCTTATTTTATGCCTTTAAAGGCCATAAATTGCGACAGTGGGCCGCCGGTTAACGGATGCTGGCGACTAGGGCTGTCGTTGAGATCGCTGATATAACGCCGCGGTTTCTTTGGCAACATGCCGATAAAACGCTTGGTGCTGTAGCGCTGAGGCCGCTGCTTCATCAACCACAACAATGGCTTGTGGGTGCAGTTGTAAGGCGGAGGCAGGGCAAACTGCACTCAGCGGCCCCTCAACTAACGCCTGCACGGCTGGCGCTTTCGCACTGCCAGTGGCAAGTAGCATAATTTTCTTTGCTTCTAAAATGGTGCCAATACCCATCGTGATCGACAAATGTGGTTGATACTCGCCTGCCTTAAAAAAACGCGCATTGTCGGTAATGGTTTGTGCGGTTAACGTTTTAATCCGAGTACGCGACTGTAATGAGGATGTTGGTTCATTAAAGCCAATATGACCATTGCGGCCTAACCCTAATAACTGCAAATCAATACCGCCTACATTTAAAATAAGCTGCTCATAATCCATGCAGGCTTGCCAAGGATCTGCCGCTGCGCCCAGCGGCACATAAGTATGTTCAGGGTTTATATCGATATGCGCAAATAGGTGTTGCTGCATAAAAGCACGATAACTTTGCGGGTGTTCGGGGGCTAAACCGAGGTATTCATCTAGGTTAAAGGTTTTAACCTGAGCAAAGGATAATTCGGCAGCCTGATAAGCCGCAATAAGGCGTTTATATAACGCCAAGGGTGTCGATCCGGTGGCTAAACCTAACACTGAGTTAGGTTTTTGGGCTATCTGCTGTTTAAACACCTTGGCGCCATAGTCAGCTACGGCGGCGCCATCTGCTAAAATCACCACTTGCATGGCGGTATTCCTAAAAAACATTAAGGCCATTAATGTAGCAGGTTTTGACTAGGGCTTGTTGGCGTTTGTAAGAACGTTTCAACCGTTTTAACGCTTCACACACACAAACAGCGCATTACCGCTTTGCGTGTCCCAGGGTTGGATGCTTTGATAATCATGCTCTAACACATGTACTTCAAAATAAGGTGCAAGCAGCGCCAGTAATTCAGTAAAACTCACGGCCACCATGGTATGGCTGTCTTGCCATTGCTCGGTGTGCCCTGCGGTTTCTCGGCTGATGTGTAAATTAAGGGCTTGTTGCTCACCTTGCCCAGAGTAATACCACGACGAGGCAAAGGTAAAACGACTTTGCTGATACTCACTACTATGTGAAGCGGATAATTGATTGCTAATACGTTCTTTATCAACTGCATTAAAACAAAACACACCGCCGGGGCGCAGTGCTTGGCTCACGTGACGTAAGCAGCTTTGTAAACCGGTTAGGCTGGCGCTGTAATGAATGGAGTAAAGTAAACAGGTAATCAAATCGACTGGCTCGGCCAGCTGAAAGTGACACAGATCTTGTTGCATAAACTGCGCATCTGGGCAACGAATAGCCGCCAGATCGAGCATCGGCTGGTTCAAATCTAACCCCGTACATTGAAAACCTTGTTGCAGCAAATGCCAAATGTGCGGCGCGGTACCACAGGCCAAATCAACATGCTGCTTGCCACCATTTCCAAATAACCCGGCAATCCGCGCGATAGCTTGGCTTTGCTGTTGATAATTAATATCGGCACAAAGCACATCGTAATAGGCCGATAAATCTGTGTAGAGCGCATTAGACGAAATCATGGATCGCCGCCTCGGCAAGAAAAGGTGGCGCATAATATAGTAGTTTTGCTGTTTGGCAAAGTGATGTAGTGCTTAAATACTGCACAAAAATGCTTTTGATATAAATGCTGAAATACTTTATTAGAGCAAGGCTATTTTTTTATTAGCAAAAACAAGCAGAGTCGCATATGCTTTTTTATGCATATTATCTATACAAGGAAAGGTATTTTGACGACCAAAACAACCTCACATCAATGGCGTTTTTTTCGCTCAGGCGGCTTTGACCAAGTCTCCATTGAAACCGCCGCCGATTTACTCCACTTAGGCGAACTTAATCCTAAACTTTGGACTGTACTGAATTGCCCGACAACGGGCTTAGAGTTTGATGAGCGCACTTTGGCGCTGATGGATAACGATGGCGATGGCCAGATCCGTGTGCCTGAAATTCTTAGTGCCGTAAGCTGGAGTTGTCAGCGGTTAACCGATGCCAGTGTTATGTTTGCTCAGCCTGGTTTGCCGCTCGCCAGCATTTCTAAAGCGGATGCCGAAGGCGAGGGCATTTATCATGCCGCCGAAAAAGTCATGGCGTATTTGCAGATCCCGGCAGACCAGCCGATTCAGGTGACGGACTTAACCAACACCAGCCAATTGTTTTCACCCAATCACTGTAATGGTGACGGTGTCATTATGCCTGAGCTGACCAGTGATGCAGCGCTACAGCAGTGTATTGCTGAGATCATCAGCACACAAGGTGGCGTAGCCGATCGTAGTGGTGGAATGGGCGTAACACAGGATACCGTCACTAGCTTTTGGTCACAGCTACAAGCCGTGCAAGACTGGCATGCGGCCTATGCCAATGAACAAGGTTTACTGTGCCCGCTAGCAGAAAACACCGCGGCGGCCGTTGCGGTATTTGAGCAAGTGCAAGCGAAAATTGACGACTACTTTGTGCGTTGCCAACTCGCCGCCTTTGATGGCCGTGCCAGTGATAATTTAAACCCGTTAACGTCTATGTACGACGGCCTAGCCAATCGGGTTATTGCCGAGCAAGACAGTGATATTGCGGCTTTACCGTTATCTGAAATTGCAGCAGATCGGGCTTTACCTTTAGTAGATGGCATTAACCCCGCATGGCAAACACAAATTGCTGCGTTAACCAGCAGTGTATTACAACCTTTGTTAGGTGACGATTACGCTGAATTAAACCACGCCGATTGGCGCAAGGTATCCGCTCAACTGGCGGCCTGGCGTAATTGGCAAGCCGCGCGCCCGGCTACGGCGGTGCATGACTTAGGTTTAGATCGCATTAATGAACTGCTAGCCAGTGATTTTAAAGCGCAATTAGAACAACTGATCGCCGATGATTTAGCCGCGAGTACTTTTGCCGATAACTTATTAGCACTGGAAAAGCTAACGCGTTATCAACAAAACCTCGTGACCTTATTGCGCAACTTCGTGACTTTTAGCGATTTTTATCATGGCGATTCAAAAGCGATCTTCCAAGCAGGTACGCTTTACTTGGATCAACGTAGCTGTGAATTAGTGATGCGCGTAGCCGATCCAGCGCGACACGCTTCTATGGCACCTTTTAGCGGCTGTTATTTGGTGTACTGCACCTGTGTGCGCCAAGGTGAAAAACCCATCAATATTGTTGCGGCACTGACTAACGGTGACGTCGATGAATTAATGGTGCCAGGCCGTAACGGTATTTTCTATGATCGCCAAGGCCGAGATTGGCGTGCCAGTGTTACCAAAGTGGTGGCGCAACCCGTCAGTATTCCGCAAGCGTTTTGGTCTCCGTATCGCCGCATGGCGGCCTTTATTGAATCGCAAGTGCAAAAATTTGCTGCCTCCCGAGATAAAGATATTGAAAGCAAAACCAGCAGTAGTGCAGCTTCCCCTACGGCGGTGGCCAGTAGCTTTGATATTGCGAAGTTTGCCGGTATCTTTGCCGCTATTGGTTTAGCTTTAGGTGCTTTAGGTACCGCTTTAGCTGCGGTGGTTGCCGGTTTGTTTTCGTTAGCATGGTGGCAAATACCGATCGTATTAGCGGCAGTGATGTTGCTGATTTCAACACCGTCGATGATTTTGGCCTATCTCACATTACGTCGCCGAAATGTGGGGCCACTATTAGATGCTAATGGTTGGGCGGTGAACACCCGCGCGAAAATCAACGTACCCTTTGGTGCGTCTTTAACCGGTGTCGCGAAATTGCCTGCTGGCGCGAAACGCAGCTTAAGCGATCCCTATGCAGAAAAACCTAGCCCATGGCGTTTGCCACTGCTATTAGTATTTTTAGCAGGTGCAACTTGGTTAGGTTGGTGGCATTTCTTTAGTTAATACGTGAAATGGGTTGAAGTTGGCTTTGATTGCCGAGCTACCCAAAAAAATCCCCCTAAGCCTTAATGACTGCGGGGGATTTTTTATTGCCGTGTCACTACACATAACGCAACAGTTGAAAATTTGGGCCATTAAGAAGCAATACTGTTTTAAGTTTCGGTATCCGTGCTACGTAAATCGTACATTTTATACTTTTCAATTAAGGCATAGAGTGTGGGGCGAGTAATACCTAAAAGATCGGCAGCCTTAGATAAGTTACCTTCAGTCATCATATGGGCTTGGCGGATTGCTTGAGTTTCAACGTCTTCACGCATTTGCCGTAAAGTTTGCATCTTAATATTGCCATTTGGGGCCACTAAGCCTAAATCTTCGGCATCAATTTGCTTTGACTCTGCCATGATCACTGCAGATTTAACTTTGTTCTGCAATTCACGAATATTGCCAGGCCAACTATGCGATAGCATGGCTTTGGTTGCCTGCTCAGAAAAGCCTTGCACATTAGAATGGTATTCTTCATTAAAGCGCTGCAATAACGCTTTAGCGATTAAAATAATATCGTGACCACGGCTACGCAGTGGCGGGATGCGCAGGATGATTTCACTCACCTGATAAAAGAGATCTTCGCGGAAGGTTTGTTGGCTGACCATCTCTTGTAAATCGCGGTGCGTTGCGCAAATAACGCGAACATCCACTTCAATTTCACTGCGGCCACCAACACGCTCAATAACACGCTCTTGCAAAAAACGCAGCATTTTAGCTTGTAAGCTTAAAGGCATATCGCCAATTTCATCCAGCAGCAAGGTACCGCCATTAGCGCATTCAATTTTACCAAGGGTCGTTTTAACTGCGCCGGTAAAAGCACCTTTTTCATAGCCAAATAATTCGCTTTCAAGCAGGTTTTCTGGAATAGAGGCACAGTTAATGGCAATAAAGGGTTTATCGGCGCGAGCGCTTTGCTTATGTATGGTGCGCGCAAACACTTCCTTACCCGTGCCGCTCTCACCCAATAATAGCGTGGTTATTTCAGTCGGGGCTATTTTCTCAACCACACGACAAGCTTTGATCATTGCCTCGCTGTTGCCTAAAATATCCGTCTGTTGCTGCGAGTTGTTTTTTAGCGCTTTGTTCTCTTTTTCTAGCTCGGTTAGCTTAAAGGCGCGTTGTAAAATGATGTTAAGTACATCGGCATCAATCGGTTTTTGATAGTAATCATAGGCACCCAGAGCAATAGCTTGCAGGGCATGGCTATTATCGGTACTACCGGTTAACACTATAACCTTAGTATCGGGCGCTGTGCCTAAAATGTCAGATAAACACGCTAGGCCTTCGGTCGCATTTGTCGGATCCGGAGGTAAGCCTAAATCAAGGGTAACAACCGAGGGCTCGTAGCGTCTAAGATGTGTCATCGCTTGTTGCCGATCACCAGCAAAAACTAATTCGTAATCGCTCAAGCTCCACTTTAATTGTTTTTGGATCCCGAGATCGTCTTCAATTACCAATACTGTTTTCATGGCTATAACGTTCCTTGCGCTGAGAGGTAAGTGGTTTCTTCTTCGTCTACTTCCGATTGTAAAGGAAGATGGATACTAAAAGTAGTTCCTTCACCTATGGTGCTACTGACTTTGATTGAACCACCTGCTTGCTCAATAAAGACTTGTGCATCGTACACGCCAATGCCCATGCCTGCATTGCCTTTTGTCGTGTCAAAGGGTTTAAACAACCGATGTTCAATAAAATCAGCGCTCATACCACAGCCAGTATCGCAAATATTCAGCAACAAATCGGTCGATGTTGTTTGCATATACACCTTTATGCTTCCAGTAGACGGCGTGGCATGTTGGGCATTATCTAATAAGTGAAACATCACATTCGCAAAGCGGTGTTGGTCTAACATTAGCTGACAATCTTGCCTAACAATCAGTTCTGGTTGTGGTGATTTTACCGCACAGCGTTGCTCAATAACTTGGCTGATTATTTCTGCTACCGAGAAGCTGCGCTGCGGGCGCTCGTTGGATTGCTTCGTGGTCAGTTGCAACAGCATATTATCTAAGCGTTGTTGCATCGACTCTAAAGTACTGAAGGTATCATCAATAAATTCAGGGTTGTGCCGGTGCTTTTGGGCGTTGCGTAAGGTTAAATCTAACTGTGCCTTTACGTTTTTTAAATCGTGCACTACAAAAGCTGACATGCGGCTAAAGGCAATAAACTGAGCATTTTCACTGAGCTTATCACTGTGCTGCATCAGCAACAGCAGGGTAGCAATTTGCTCTGATACCACAGACAGATAATCCCGCAGCTCCCAGTTTAATTGCAGCTTTTGCTCGTTACCTGCCTGCATAATACATACGCCCCAAAGGCCTGCTTTAGTGCGAATAGGCAGCAGCAATTGCAGTTTAAGCTGATCTTTTGCTAAATCAGCCGTTAATGCCCCTTGCGGCTCGGTTAAATCAATCTGCCAGTTTTGGTTGGCGTATTGGCTTTGATAACGCTGTAATAGCGTAACCTCAGCTTCAGTTAAGGGGGCTCTGCCATGCAGTGCCAATATTTTTAACTCGCCTTGCGGCCGATATTGCACAATGGCCCCTTTGCCATAATTAATGCTTTGTAACCATACTTGCAAAATTTTGTGATGGCGATCAACATGGCTAATATCAATTTGCTTTAAGCCACTGGTTAGTGCCAACCACTTTTCACGATAATCAAAACTATTGGCAAAAAAATGTTTTTCAATAAATACTTTTAAGCGCCTGCGGATAGTGCCAGATAACACCAGCAGTAGCATCAAAGCAAAACCGAGCACAATAAAACTGGTTTGCAGTAACTCAGACCAACTGCCGCCAATGTAGCGTAGATAAAAGCCCGTTATGGCCAGTAATAGCAGGTATACCCCTGCGGCCATCACTAAAGTGCTTTGTAAAACAATATCTCGTGAAATATAGACATTAATGCCCCATGCCTCGATGCGCCGAATAGCGATAACTAAAAACGGGATCATCAACGTAAAAATAAAGCCACGAGCTTGCCACAGGTGTGAGTCTATTCGGGCAAATAAAGCCGATTCCGCAAGCAACACAAAATCAAACAGTATGCATACCGCTAAGGCAATCAGCAGGGGTTTAAACTGCCAGCGTTGTTGCACATTTGTTTTACGGTAAATCGCTTCTAAAATAGCCAGTTGCAGTATAGCAATAAGTAAATTACCCACATAAATAAGATGCTGACTCATCCAGTGGTTTAAGCCAACGGCAGTCCACAGTACAAAGCCGAGTAGAGTTGCGATAACCGATTTATTCAAAAAAAAGTTTTGCCAATCTCCATGATGTTTAAGTGCGGCAAGTAAGAACAGTGATAACAGCAGATTGCGACTATTTTCTACAAGGTAAGATCCGGAATTGACGTAGGGAAGTTGCAATGACCACGCATAATAACCCGCCCACACCACACTAACGACGCTAAAAGCAAACAATAAGCCACGCTGAACCGAGTTGCTTTTAGTGGTTAAAATCAATAAAGCAAAGATGAAATAGCTTATCGCCGCGATGCCAAAGCCTAGTTGTTCTGCAGAAATGTCGATCACGTTGGATAACTCTTATCAGTTAGATTTTAATTGTTGAATATATTTGGCAGGAATTGCGTAACTGATGCCACTGGGATCTGATAACACAGACTCTTTACTGGCTTTAATATAGGTTTGGTTAATAACGCCAATAACCTCACCGTTAGCAGCATTATACAGGGGGCTACCGCTGTTGCCGGGATACGCTACCGCGTCGAGCTGGTAAATTAAGTAAGGTTGGCGCAGCTGCCGTAAAGCGGCTGCATGCAATTGGCTGGCTTGATCCGCAGGGATAATAATGGGCGAATGTGCCGCGATAATGCCTCGGTGGGTTGCTGGATAAAGCCCTAACACACTGGTAATAGGGTAACCAGTGAATGCAATTTCAAGCCCTTCCGGTGCCAGTTCGCTTTGGCTACTTAATGTAACAGCAGGTAATTGACTGTCGATGCTTAACAAAGCCAGATCATGCTCAGGTGCCAAACGGCGCGAGGTGATCTGGTGTTGTTTGACTTGCTGCACCGAGCCCGATAACACCACATATGTCTCCATTTTACTTTCATCTAAGCCGCGGCTGACTACGTGATAATTGGTGACCACTAGATTACCTGGGCTAATCACAAAGCCTGTACCCACTAACTGTATCCGCGGTGAGGCAGTCGGGTTATATATGCCTATCGCTACTACCGAAGGTTTTATTTTTTTTATAACATCAACTAACTGTGCATTGCTCATCGAAGAAAATAAAGCCAATATACAAAGTAAGAAAAATCGGTACAAATGCATCTTAATTACCATCAGTATTATCCTTAATTGAGCTAATATTATCTTACTATGCTAATTTTTGCCTGGCAGAGCTAGGAAAAAACGCTGTTTCTACACCATACTACAAAAGAGAGACCATAAACTAATTTTGCGTATGCAGCCGCAAAACTCACTTAAGAAATATTGTTTAACGCTAAATTAATTGTTGCTGCTTATAGATGGCTGATTTATAAGGTATGTATATCGGCAACTAAAATTCCATAGCAAGGTAAAGTAATGATTGACGTAGTTTAGATGATTGCTTGGCGCGTTGCTAAACAGCGAATTGAAATTGTAAATAGAGGATATAATGAAAAAAATCAGCAGCTTTGCAGATAATCCGGTTATTGGGGGCGTAGTAAAAAAAGCGATATCTTCGCTCGCTAGTAAAGATGCTAAAAATATATCTGAGCATTTTTCTCACTATTTACAGCCAACCATTGCTAATAGTCATGCTTTAAGAGAAGAAGTTTACCGTTTACGGCATCAAGTTTATTGTGAAGAATTACAATTTGAACAAACCAACTCCGTACACCAAGAAAAAGATGATTTTGATGAACACGCTATTCATTGTTTTGTTAGACACTTATCTTCAAAGCAACTCGCAGGAACAGTGCGCTTAATATACTCTCGTCAGCCAGATGAATTATTACCTATCGAAAAATATTGCGCGCATGCCATTACCGATAAACATATTTTCCCAGGGCGTTTTGCCCGAGAAGAGATCTGTGAAATATCTCGCTTAGCGGTTCCTGCCGCATTTCGAAAACGGGCTGTCGATAATTTTGCGGGCGCGGCTACGGGTGCCATTGATCACACTACGTTCTCTGCCACAGAATTACGCTGCTTTCCATATATAGCCATTTGTTTGTATATGTCTGCTGCTGCTATGTCTTATAAAACCAAACGTTATTATGGTTTCGTGATGATGGAGCCTCGCTTAGCAAAAAGTTTAAGTTACGTAGGGATTAAATTTCATCAACTCGGTGATGCGGTTGAATATCACGGTTTACGTGCAGCATACTTTATTGATTCGCGTGAATTACGTAAAACGCTCAGTGGTGGCTATCAATCATTATTAAAATCGGTTGAACACGAGTTATTTGGTGAGTTATCAGAAGAAATGTTGTTAGAACCCAATGAACGCTTACTAGGCTGGAGCCTTTAAGCTATTCGTTTAACAAGGAAAGGGTATGTTTGATTATAACCGCGCGTTTTCTCGTAATCTCGGTTGGGTTACAGAAACCGAGCAACAACAGCTAAAACATTTCAAAGTGGCTATTGCTGGGTTAGGCGGGGTAGGTGGTGAGCATTTACTCACATTATGTCGTTTGGGGGTGCAACGTTTCAGTTTGGCTGATTTTGATCAGTTCGATGTGCATAATTTTAACCGACAGGCCGGTGCCAATATTCACACTGTTGATGAAGATAAATTAGCTGTGATGGCGAGAATGGCCGCCGAAATTAATCCTGATGCTGAATTAACGTGTTTTGAGCAAGGGGTAACAGCTGAAAATGTAGATGCATTCTTGGCTGATGCCGATATTTACGTTGATAGCTTAGATTTTTTTGCTTTAGATGCCCGCAAATTGTTATTTAAACGCTGTGAAGAGCTCGGCATACCCGTTGTTACGGCAGCACCTTTAGGAATGGGCTGCGCTTTTTTAAGCTTTATGCCAGGTAAGATGAGCTTTGAACAATACTTTTGTTTTGAAAACCACAGCCGCGAAGAACAACTCCTACGTTTTTTAGTTGGCGTATCGCCAGCCATGCTACAACGCGATTACTTGGTAGATGACAGCCGCGTCAACTTTCGTGAAGAGCGGGGCCCTTCAACTGCTATGGCAGTAAAACTATGCTCTGGTATCGCAATAACCAACACCCTAAAAATCTTGTTAAAAAGAGGGCCGGTGATCAGTGCTCCTTACGGTATACATTTTGATGCTTACCGCAATAAATTTACTAAAACATGGCGGCCGTTTGGTAATAAAGGTTTGCTGCCGCGCATTATGTTGTTTATTGCCCGCCGTATCGTTCTGAAAAAATAAGAGCGCAAGTTCCCAATCAATAAACGCTGCTAAATGCCCCTATTGCGTGGCATTTAGCAGAACGAAATCGCCCTAAAAATCCTACTTTAAACACCGCTGTGTTAGCGTTTCCCCTTAGCGCCAATACCGCATTTTGTATTATTAGTAAGTACCTTGGGTTGTTTTGCGCGAGCACCAATAGGTAAAAAGCTCTATTGTTGTTGAAGAAGGCTTATTACTTTTTATTATGAAAAATCGTTTATTTAACCAGCAATATCGATTTAGCTACTCCGAGAAAAACTCCCAGAACGGCTATTTTTGTCAGGATAATTTACAGATTTTGTTTTGATTTTAAGTTGGATTTTTTAAGTTGTTGTTTATAGGCGTCTTTTATTTCTGGCACGCGTTGTGCATTAACTGGAGAGAGTTATTTAATTTTTTGAAAGGAACAAAAAATGAAAAAGTTCACAGTTTTAGCAACCATAATGGCTGCAGGTTTATTTGCTAGTAATGTTAATGCTGCACCAATCAAAATTGATGCGTCTGCTGTTCCTGGTGTCGTAGGTGCAAGCATGACTGATGCATTCGAATTTTTAACATTAGGCACTTTCAATCCTTTATCTATTTATACACCGTCAAATCCAATGATGGGTATTCAAACTGGCGATGCGGTTAAAGATGTTGGTACGGCAAATATCAGTGCTTTAAACCCGTTAGCTTTTGGGGACAACACCGGTGGTTTCCTCACTAATTGGGGTATGAAAGTTAGTTGGAACTTAGCTGGTACTGCAGTTGTTATTCCAACTCCAATTAGTGCTCCAAACACTACTTATTTAGGGCAGTTTAATGCCGGTACAGTAGCATTTAGTATTTGTAGTACTCCTTCTGTGTGTACAAATGTACTTAACTTAAGCATTACTGGCTCACAATTAAACGACCCACTTTCAGGCGCGGTTGGTATTGAAGTTTTCGGCAAAGTATCATCAGCAATGGCTGGCGTGTTCTTTGATGCATCAGGCACTGACTTCGCCACTAAAATCGGTACAGGCGAAATGGTTTTTGGTATCGCAAGCAGTGATATTTTTGGTGTACAAAATGCGCCAACTTCAAACTTCTGTCGTGTTGGTAATACAGCAACAGGTGCTTTAAAAGCGGGTGCTGCTGCAGGTGATTTATGTCGTTCAACAACTTTAAACTCTGTTGACATTGCTTTTGTACCAGAACCTGCTTCATTAGCCATCTTAGGCTTAGGTTTAATGGGCATGGGTTTCTCAGCTCGTCGTAAAAACAAAGCTACTGCATAATAGCTTTAATTAGATGATAAAAATCCGGCACAGGTTGCCGGATTTTTTTATATGTGCTTCTTAATAATAAAAACAGCTTGCGGTATGCATTTTTCGTTGAACCTTTACTAATTTGCTTTGTTAAATTCTTATCTTGATGCCGTTTTAATTTCTTATTCACGCCATAATATACAATCACTTAAGTTGTAATCTTATTTAAACGCCTGCCTTAATAACTTTGGTTAAATCGCTAAACCAGCGTCTTGATCTAGTATGCTTAGAGCTTTAGCCATAACGATTTAGCCATCGCAAAATCTCCATGTAATGGCATCGTTTTTTTGCTTCGAATGTTCAACGACTTAAACTAATGCTGTTTTAACGCATTCTTACTTTGAATAAAAACAATGGCATTGTAAATATGGATGCTTTTAATGAAGGGTATTACCGTGGAAGAATTAAAAAAACCTCAGAAAAGGTTGCTGGTATTGGTAACGCTTATTATCAAATATCGACCACACAGCCATAAGCAACAACATGACTGAGCAAAACTGGTATTTGTTAGACCTGTTTAAGCGCTTATGTGTAGTTTAGGTGCGATAGCCTTGAGCTTAAAAGTGACGAAGATAATAACAAAAAAGCACCGAAACAAACCTTTGATTAGGTGCGTGTTCCAGTGCCTCTTTGTTTAGTAAGTAGCGTTAATTGGTTATTTTACGTTGTAACGCAGCTTTTTTGTCTTGGTACTCCGGTGCATCACTCACAGTTCTAAGCACACTTGTAGCTTTAGTCATTTTATTATCTGCAATTAATGCTTCTACATAATGTAATTTTACATCATTAGCCTCTGGGCGAATGGCTAAAGACTTTTCAAATTGACCCACCGCCTCAGCGTATGCTTTTTGCCGAAGCAACAGCAAACCGTATGTGTCTAGGACATCAGGATGGTTTGGAGCCATTTGAATAGCTTGTTTTACAAAGGTTTCAGCTTTGTTCAATTCACCGCGCTCAATTAATAACCATGAATAATTATTAAGCGTAACTAAGTTTGGAACGTCTTTCACTAAATCGGCGAACATTAACATCGCTTGATCTTTATCGCTTTCAATCAAAAGGTTGGCTTTGTATGTCAGCAGCCCGATATCTTTTCCATGTTTTGCGATATGTTTATCAATAAACGCAACGGCGTCCGCCAGTGATGTTTTGGCAATTTCTTCGACTAAATACACCGCACTAATTGCTGTTGGATTGACTTCGTAGCTAGCTTTTAGTGCGCTGATTGCTTCTTTAGGTTGTGAGGACGACATATACAACCTAGCCAAAATGAATTGTACCTCACCGGTATTTTTTAATTCCTCTGGCATAGCATTAATTAAACTTATTGCTTGTGAATAGCGCTTTAATTCGCTGAGAAGTCTAACCTGGGCAAGTTGTAAGCGAGGATTGTCTTTATAATTAACTGACAGTGTATTAATGATATCAAGTGCTTTATTGAACTCTTTATTCGAGGTAAGTGCATTGGCATATGAAAACGCCGCTTGCGGATTTTTTTCGTTTTTACGATACCATTTCTCTGCCAATTGCAGCGCCAATGTTTGTTTACCGGTATTTTGATGTGCATCAATTAATAATAAGTAATGCAGTGGCGGTAAATTAGGTAGCTCTGCATCAATAGCACTCAGTAATTCTGCGGTTTTATCAAATTGTTGGTTGTCAGTATAGATCTGAGCCATTAACAAGCGAAGTGCAAAGTTTTGCGTATTCGCCGTATAAATCTGTTCGATTTTTTGTTTAATGTTGTTTTGGCCATCTTTGCCACGGTTGATACTGTAGTAAAATTCTAAAGCAGGCAGGTAGGTTGGTGTTGCCGCAATAACTTGCTCAATACGTTTTGTTGCAGCGCTGAGGTCTTGTTTTTGAGCTAATAATACGGCTTGAATATATCCTACAAAGGGGTTGTCTGGTGTTTCGGTTGCAGCCAATGCATTAAATTCATTCGCTTTTTCAAAATCACCTTGTAGCAAGGCTACATAAGATTTGATATTAAAAGCCGCGGTCCGCGTTTTAGGATCCGCTTGCCATTGCTCGGTTAAGCGATCAATTTCAGCAAAACGTTTTTCTTCTATATATGCGGTGATCAGCCGCATGCGAGCATCATCCATGGCTGGATCGAGCTGCAAGGCTTTTTCTAAGTCTTCAATAGCGCCAGGGCGTTGACCTTCGATATTTAACCGAATGCTGGCTAAGGTAGCTAAGCTTGTTGAGTCTTGACTGTGATTATTCTGATAGTTTTGTAGCAGTAAATCAGCTGATTTGTCATTGCCTTGCCGAAGAAGTTGAAATGCGGTTTGCGCTAATAATTCTATATTTTGCTCTTCAACCGGTAAACTGCTTAAGATTTCTGCGGCACGTTCACCTTGGCCAGCATTAAGTTGCAACACAGCATATAAACGCTGCGCTGCTGGGAAGCGTTGTAGCTCGCTAGCGATTGGCTCTAGCATATTTAATGCTTGTGCGTTTTGGTTCAATCTAGCGGCTGACATGGCAGCAATAATACGGCTTTCTGGAATAGTCATGCCAAAGCGAACGGCGTTTTCACTGAATTGCTTAGCAAGTTCTAATTCACCTTTTTCATACTTAATGATACTCAGTAAATGGTTAGCATAAGGTTGCTGCGGAAATAGTTTTAGCAAAGCATCTAGCTGTGGCTCTGCTTTGGTAAAATCTTGCATCCGCACATAGGTTTGCGCTAGCAGCAATTTGGCCAAAGTAGCGGTGGGCACTTTTTTCACGTAATGCTCAAATGCCGCCACTGCCTCAGCATCTTGCTGCTGCGAGGCATAAAGTTTGGCTTTAAAATACATGCCTTCATCAAATAATGGGCTGTCTGCCGTAATAGTTTCTATTGCAGCAAACGCTTCATTATATTGACGTTTTGATGCTGTAATATGTGCTTTAGCAAAAGCCGCGGCGTCAGCTTGTGATGATGTACTTAGTGCCTCGAATAAACTGAAGGCTGCGGGGGCATCGCTGATACTTATCAAAGACAACGCGCGGTAAGTATCCAACAGTGCACTGTCGGCGACACTGAGTGCTGTACCCGCTAAATCAAAATTTGCGGCTTGTTCAAAGTTATTATTCAGGTAATAGCTTTTTACTAAGAGAGGTGCAATATCAGATAACGGTGTGCCATATTGCAAAGCACGTTCAAACTCGCGTTCTGCGGTTACACTATCACCACTTTTTAGCATTGTTTCCGCTAATGCCGCGCGTAAGCGGGCATCTTCAGGGGCTTGTTGAATCGCCGAGCGCAGTTCAATGGCTGCAGCGGCATACTGCGCTTGGTTAATAAAATCTTGGGCTGCATTGTAGTGTTCATCAGGTGTCTTCTTACTACAGGCGGCTAATACGGCTAAAAACACTAAGCTGGTGACAAGTTTTGGGGTTTTCATGTAACACTCCTTCGAGAAAACGAAATCATAAGCTTTGTCAGTGGCAACGACATCACGCACTGAAAAACACTTTTGCTGTTTGAGGATATTGCTCATCCAGCGCTTATTTAATTTGAAACAACTGGCGCTTAAATAACCAAGCTGATGTAAATTGGTTTTTAAAGTATGGCTTTGATGCGTTCTTTGTCTAACGTGCAGTTTGAGCTAGAGCATGGTGTAAAGTACCAATGTAAGTCTGATGCACGTTTTAATGCTAAAGCTTGTTTCAATCGTGCCACGCGATATTGCCCTTCTGAGGTGATTCGATTATCACCAAGTTGATACCAATATAACACCAATGCTTCTCTACCATAGGGATCTTGCAGGCGGCGCCATTGACCTAAATTGCTGTACTCTGTGGCAACCTGTTTCCAGCCTGCAGGAATAACATCGTTTAAATAATAATTAGGGTTACGGCTGGCCTCGGTGCCACTAAACATAAAGTGTCGATAGACAATCTGCTCAGCGTTTTCAGAGTAGGTGCGACTAGTTTGTTGTTCAATAGTGACGATTACAGGACTTGGGTTAGAGAGGGTTAGCGGTTGCTCAGGTATTTCAGTGGGTTGTGCTGCAATGGTGTAAAGCAGTTGTCCCGAACTGGTTAAGTTTAACGTTGTCGTTGAAAACACCAATAATATCGCTAATACCGTAACGCTAGTTGGTAACTTAATAGATGATGTTTCAAGCTTAGCGTTGATTGTTTCTGATTGGGTTTTATCGAGAAAACCGCCAACGTAAAACAGCAGCATAATAAAGGGGATGTATAGAAACCAGCCGAACATATTATGATCAGCGATGATTTCGCTTTGCATATCCGTAAAGTGACCAATTAAGATCAACCCGACAATTCGCAGCCAATTAGTGATCAGGGAACCTAAGATGGCGATAATAAAAAACAGTAAAACACTGCGAGTGCGTTTCAAGTGCAAATACGAAAATATCATGCTTAGCGCTAACGACACCACAAAATAGCGTAAGCCACTGCAACCACCAGCAATTTCAAAAATACCGGCAGGGATATGCACCATATTGCCTTCTACATAAGTAGGAATAGTCGTAAAACGCATTATAAAACTTACGGCAGCAACTGATATATCCTGCAATATACTGTTTATACTGCCCCAAATGGGGGTAATAAACCAAAGCAATGCTGTAGGCACAATAATCGCCAAAGTAAACCTAAAGTAGCTAAGCAGTGCCAGCATAATAACCATTGGCCACACTGCTCGGCTAAGTACGGTTTGTTGTGCAAATTGTAGCCAAACATAAACTAGCAAAGCCAAAATAAATAAAGCAAAGAAAAATAGGTTGGTTTTAGGGGATAACTGCTGGTTTTGCCAAGCTTGCCAATAAAAAAAAGCAATTACAAACGGCAGTAAATAAGCATGAGAATAGGTACCGTCATCAAAGCTAAAAGATCGCAGATCAACAATAACCGCGGGGTTAGCAGCCAAAAACACCAGATAAACAGCAGCAATAAACAACAAAGGCCAGTAGCGGGCTGCGCCTTTTTCAGAGGTATCCACGTTTGTCACAATATTAGTCCTTTAAAACATGCACTGTTAAGGCTTAAAAAATAAATTAAATTTAACCGTTTGTCTTGCAAGTGTGAATAAAATTAATAGCAGCATTAAACTAACGTTATTGGAAGGCAAACTCCAGTACTAGTGGTTTATGATCACTGCCCATAGCTGAATAAACTTCAGCATGTAATGGCTGAATTTTAGAACCTGTTAAAATATGGTCAATTCGGCTACCCATTAAGCGGCTATTTTTAGTGTACCCTATACCAAATCCAACTTTATTAAAAGCGTTCGACCACTCTGACCAATACTGTTGATAAATTCGGCTTTTTTGCGTTAAGTTAAAATCACCACCAATCATCGACAATCCTTGATCAACACTTATTAACTCAGATGCAACCATACTTTCAAACACTTGGTTTTTATAGGCTCGAGTAATTGCAGAGTAATTGCTAAGCGGGGCATGCAGTAATTCAAAACCGTGTCGAGGCGTATTTAAATGCAAGTTAACCAGGTTCACTTCAACCTCATCCAATAACAGTAAATAGTGCGCAGCATAATGGCCCCAACCTTGTAAAGCCCGTCTGTCTAATTGTCTAACCGCTTTAAAGCTATGTTGTGTTAGTAAACAAAGATTACCGTGGCAATCCAAGGTTAAGTTTGCAGGAAGTTCTTGTTTTAATGCCGCAGGGGGACTTTCTTGCAATAACAGCGCGTCGAGGTGTTCGCTGTTATACCAGTCAAAAATAGCAGCAGCATCTACTCGACCACTCGCCACGTTAAAAGTTGCTATTTTATAGGTGCGGGTATCTGAAGTTGCTGGGGATTTTGAAGCAAGTGCCAGGGAAATATCGAATAAAAGCCAAAAATTAACTAACGTAGTTAACACAATAAATAATACAAACGATTTACTCGGTTTTGATCCCAGCAAGCAAAGCGGCAACAGCAGCAAAACTAACCAGCGCGGTGCGTAGTCTAGTAGGGCTAATAACGGTTGCCATAATAGTGGCATGGGCGCATAGAGCGCTAACCATAGACAAAAACTCGTAAAAATATACAACACAGGCTCTTTGCCAACCTTGAAAAGCGAATTTAACTTTTATAAGTTAAGGTAATAAACAAAGCATAGCAACCGTTATGCAAATCCTATATTTGTGTTTTCAATCGTCGCGACTTGTAAGAGCGGATTAACGACAAACCAGGGCAGGATTTTCATGTTTAAGCTTGCTTTTTAACGGATTAATGTGTCAACCTAAACGACTTAAACGTCACTATTAATGCGGGTTTCATATGCTTTTTAAGTATAATAGACCTGATAATTTTTGCGGCAAAGCGTATCTGGCAAATTCAGGATGATATATGGACAGCAATTTTTCGTTAACAGGGCTTAAGATCGCGATTATTGGTCTTGGTTATGTGGGTTTGCCGCTCGCGGTTGAGTTCGCTAAAAAATACCCTACCTTGGGTTTTGATATCCATCAAAAGCGTATTGACGAGTTAGCCGCTGGGCAAGATCGTACTTTAGAAGTATCCACCGATGAGTTAGCTGCAGCCACTTATCTTGAGTTTTCCTCTAATATCGACGCGTTAAAAACCGCTAACTTCTTTATTGTCACGGTGCCTACTCCGATAGATCGGCATCGTCAGCCCGATCTCACGCCGTTAATTCGTGCTTCCGAAACACTGGGTAAAGTGATTAAAGCGGGCGATATTGTAGTGTTTGAATCCACAGTATATCCCGGCGCGACTGAAGAAGATTGTGTACCTATTATTGAGCAAGTTTCCGGATTAACCTTTAACAAAGACTTTTTTGCTGGGTATAGCCCAGAGCGGATAAACCCTGGTGATAAAGAACACCGGGTAACAACCATTAAAAAAGTGACTTCGGGTTCAACACCTGAGGTTGCAGAATTTGTTGATAAGGTGTATGCCAGCATTATTACCGCCGG
This sequence comes from Alishewanella maricola, assembly GCF_016343785.1. Lineage (NCBI taxonomy): Bacteria > Pseudomonadati > Pseudomonadota > Gammaproteobacteria > Alteromonadales > Alteromonadaceae > Alishewanella > Alishewanella maricola. The sequence continues at coordinate 137,650 of NZ_JAEINI020000004.1, forward strand.
TACTTATAAAGCCAGCAGCATTAAAGTGGCTGAAGCGGCGAAAGTTATTGAAAATACCCAGCGTGATTTGAATATTGCACTTGTGAATGAATTGGCGGTGATATTTAGTAAATTAAATATTGATACCGAAGAAGTGTTACTGGCTGCTGGCACAAAATGGAACTTCTTGCCGTTTCGCCCCGGTTTAGTCGGCGGGCACTGTATTGGGGTTGATCCTTACTACCTTACTCACAAAGCGCAGTCTATTGGTTATCACCCTGAGGTGATTTTAGCTGGGCGGCGCATTAACGATGGTATGCCAAAGTTTGTGGTGTCATCGCTTGTTAAAACTATGCTAAAAAAGCGCATCCAGGTGCAGGGCGCTCGGGTACTAGTAATGGGCTTAACTTTTAAAGAAAACTGTCCTGACATACGTAACAGCAAGGTTATCGATGTGGTTCAGGAGTTGGCTGATTACGGTATGCTGCCAGATGTGTTTGATCCCTGGGTAGCCGCAGCGGAAGCTAAGCATGAATATGGAATTGAACTCATTACCGAGCCCGAGACCGGTAGTTATGATGCGGTAATACTGGCCGTTGCGCATCAAACTTTTAAAGATTACGGTACCGATCATATTCTGGGTTATGCCAAAGCAAACCATGTGCTATACGATCTAAAATATATGCTCGACCCCGCTAAAGTTGAACTTCGCTTTTAATATCAAGGAAAAATAATGACGGTTTATCAACAGGCACTCACAACCTTATTAGCCGAGCCGAAACGTTGGTTAATTACCGGGTGTGCCGGTTTTATTGGTTCTAACCTGCTGGAAGTGTTGCTTAAGCACAATCAGCACGTGGTAGGCTTAGATAATTTCGCTACGGGTTTTCAGCGTAATCTTGATCAAGTGCAGGCATTAGTCACGGCCGATCAATGGCAACGTTTTCAATTTTTACAAGGCGATATTTGTAATAGTGATGATTGTGCTAAAGCCTGTGAGGGCGTTGACTATGTATTGCATCAAGCGGCACTGGGCTCAGTTCCCCGTTCTATTAGCGATCCTGCGCGCACCAATGCAAATAATATCAGCGGTTTTTTAAATGTGCTTATTGCCGCGCGTGATGCCAAAGTAAAATCTTTTGTGTACGCGGCTTCTAGTTCAACTTACGGGGATCACCCCGCACTGCCAAAAGTAGAAGAGAACATTGGCAAGCCGTTATCGCCATACGCGGTAACCAAATATGTGAATGAGCTTTATGCGGATGTGTTTTCTCGTACTTACCAGTTTCATTGCACTGGGTTGCGCTATTTTAATGTGTTTGGTCCAAGACAAGACCCCAATGGTGCCTATGCTGCCGTTATCCCTAAATGGACAGCTGCGATGATTGCCAACGAAGATGTGGCCATTAATGGCGATGGCGAAACCAGCCGCGATTTTTGTTTTGTTGCTAATGCAGTGCAAGCCAATATTATTGCAGCAATAATCCCTTTGGGCCGCAGCGAAGTTTTTAATGTTGCTGTTGGTGATAGAACGACGTTAAATCAGTTGTTTGATGCAATTAAACAAAGCTTAAAACCGCATAATGTACATTACGATAAGTCACCGGTTTATCGTGACTTCCGTGCGGGTGATGTAAGACATTCTCAAGCAGAAATTAGTAAAGCCAAAGCGTTGTTGGGCTATCAACCAGAATACAGTATAAATCGAGGATTAGAAGTTGCGATACCATGGTATCTAACAATTATTTAAAATAATAATGCCATATTCCGAAGTGAAAATTGCTTATTCTGATACAAGTTATGAGCTGTCATTAATCTTTTATAATACTATTCAATGTTTTTGCAACTAAATTAGTTGCTTTTTTGATAGACTGAATGAAAAACAGTTTGTAACTTGTATAGCTTACAGATAACACTTCTGTGCACGGCTTAGTGTAATGTGATTTATAACTCTGTAACTTCCCTGCCATAAGGTCGTAAAATTTAACGTTATGGTTTCTAGCGTGATCCATCGCAATGATATGCATTGCTACACCTGTATTTAATAGTGGGCTTTTTTCACTAATTCCGCTCTGATAATAATAGAGAGTTTCCTGATAGTAAAAACCGTAAAATACAGCAACACAAAAATCTTGACAGACTATTTTGAAGAGTAAAAGTCGTTTTTCTTTTAAAAGTATCTGCGCAAGCTCATTGTGGAAATCGTTAAATTGACTTGTAATAAAAGCCCCTAGTTTCCCACGAGATTTCCATTGAGAGGTATGAATATCTGCTAGTAAAGACATAAAGTGTTGAATTTCTTTAGTATTTTGACAATATGAAATTCTAACATCATTTCTTTCGACAAAGCGACGCGCCTGTCTTCTAAGTGTGGTTTGAACCAAAGCATTAATTTGTTCATGTGTATTGTTTTGTATTTTTACAGTAAATCTGTATGAATGTGAATTATACTGCAAAAACCAAAAAGTTTTTTTGACGCTCTTCAGCCAATGAAGACAATTTGAATCAGGTAGAACGTGTTCAAAAGAAACCTTACAGCAATTTTTTAGTTTTTTTACTTGATTTGTAAATATTCTAAGTGATTCATCAAGATATTGACTATTAATTATGAAATCTTGAAATTCACTGGATACTTCCGATATCTCAGATTCACCAGATCCAATAAACCTCAACTCAAATCCTAGGGCAATTTTTTTCAGGTAAAGGGGATATACAGCGATAATGTTATTTCCATAACGATGGATACAAAAAAAGAGTAAGTCATGTACGCCTAAAAAATACTTACACCAACAAGACAACCAAGATTTGCTAACATGAATAGAGTGATTAGCAATTAATGACAAGTCTGAGTCTGTTAGAAAGGAATCAAGCTCTATTTTTGTCTTAAAAACAGTTATATTTATCATGATTTATATTTTTTTGTTATGAAATTTTATATGATCATTTCATTCTAATAAGAATGCTTAGATGCATTGATGGAATTTTTATGCTTCGTTCACTATTTAAAAATGCAGTAAGTATGTTAGCAGAAAAGGGTGCTGTGATAATACTTACTTTTATCACGACACCTATTTTACTAAGAGAACTTGGAGCCGTTGATTATGGTATCTGGATTTTACTTATAAACATGGTTGCCTGGGCCAGAATGAGTAACTTAGGATTTAACTCAGCTGTAACACGGGAAACAGCAATTCTAATTGAAAAAGATAAATTTTATGAAATAAATACTTTGTTTAATACAAGCCTGTTCTTACACAGTATATTGGGTTTGTTAGGATTAACAATTGTTCTATTACCAGTTTTCTTTCCAACTATTTTGAATCTCCCTGCAGAATCATTAAGTGAAGCAAGTGTAATTTTATATTTTTTAGGCTTCAAGGTATTCACAGATTTTTTACTAATGTCGTCGAGTAGTTTTTTTGCAGCGAATTTAAAAGATAACATTCAGTCTAACATCAGTACAATTACTGAGATAGTAAGAGGGATATTATCCATATTTCTAGTATTGCACGGATATGGCATGTTCGGTCTGTTGTTTGCGCTTCTCATCACAGATTTAGTTTCATTTATTGTTAAGTTTGTATACTTAAAGAAAACATTGCCAGTAATCTCACTTAATGTGAAATTAATTTCTTTAGGTTGTGCAAGAGGGATAATATCATTTTCAAAGTACATTATTCTCAGTAATGTAGCTTTGATTATTCGTCAGCGAATTGGTGTCAATATAGTCTCAAAGTATGTTGGCGTTGGTTCAGTCGCTTTTTTTAACATTGCACAACAACTTGTAACCCATTGCGAAAATATTATTTCAATAATTAGCCAAGTAACAAGTCCTGCTGTAAATCGTATCCTTAACAGCGATAAAAATGTTGATGAGAGTATTTACATAAGTTTGATTACTAGACTAAATCTGTTTAGTACGCTCGTTGTTTTTATTCCGCTCTTCATTTTTTCAGAAGCGTTTATCGTTTTGTGGCTTGGCCAAGAGTTTATAGATATTGCTATTATTATTAAAATTCTTAGTTTTTCACTACTAGGCAAATTTATTTATCTTTCAGCTCAAACGTTCATGATTGCTAAGGCCAGACATAGAATATTACCTGTAATCCATATTTTTGGCGCTGCTATCACTCTGTTTCTTTCAATATTGTTCGCTATAAAGTATGGTCTATTGGGTATTGCGTTCTCTTTAGCTGTATCAGCTATTATTACAGAGTTGATTTTTTTCACGCCTATTATAAAAAATGCACTCGGACACCAATTTAAATTACTTCTAAAAATCATCGGTAAAATTATATTTGTTACTCTTATGGCATTTGTGCTGTTTTATAATTTTAGCAACATTATTAATATTGAAAGTTGGAGTTACTTCATTTTATATTTCATTATCTTCAATATATTTAGTATTACTTTTTTTTGGCTGATCATATTTAGCAAGCTTGAGCGAAATTTGCAGGTGAAATCTATTTTTAAATGAATTTTAAATTTTAACTTGATATAGTTTGGAAATTAATGAAAGAATATAATAGAAAAAGTAGATATTCATATGAATCAAAAAGCGTTGGGTTACCCTTTTTCTTCCTTGTTTTTTATCTATTAGCTGTTTTAATTAGGCCACAAGATTTTGTTACCTCAATGTTTGGTATGCCGCTGGTAATGATGATAACAGTAACTTGCCTGCTTTTTACTGTCGCTTTGCATAGACCATTAGTGTGGTTGCCACCGCAGACATTTTTACTGATGATGCTGCCTGTAATCGCTATATCAGCATTTCTGAATGGTTGGGGTATGAATGGACTTGTTGAGTCACAAAATATATTAATATCATCCATCGTCCCGCTTTTCTTGTTTGTAACACTTGTCAACTCTACTTATCGACAAAAAATCATTATGATTATCACTATATGTTCCTCTCTAGTAATGGTTCATAACGGGTGGACTCAATTTACTAGCCCTGATGCTTTTGGTTGGGCGGGCAACCAAGCTGTAGGAGGGGAGCTTAGAAGAATTATCTATGTTGGTATTTTTAGTGACCCAAACGACTTGGGTATGCTATTAGTGATGAATATTCCCTTTCTTATGTACTTTTTTTACAGGGGCGGCGGCTTAACAAAATTATTATGTTTATGTTTGTTTTTAATATTTAGCTATGGTGTTTATATGACAGGTTCAAGAGGGACCTTATTAGGCTGCACTTCGTTAATTGGTCTTTATCTTCTTTTAAAATATGGCGGTGGGCGGTTAATTATATTCTCGATCATCGTTGGACCTGTTGTTGCTACACTTTTATCTCAATTTGGTGGTTTAAATTCTGGAGAGGCCTCAGCAAGAGGGCGATTATACGCCTGGTACGATGGTATTCAGTATTTAATTGGAAATCCTTTGTTTGGTGTAGGCAAGGGGAATTTTTTTGATATGCACGGGCTTACAGCGCATAACTCTTATATACTTGTTGCCTCTGAACTCGGCACATTAGGCTATACTCTTTGGGGCGGCGCATTAACTTTTACTGTATATATTGGCTATAGAATTTTCAAAGTCTCAAAATCTGACGCTGTTAATCGTTTTGATAAGAGTGATGTTGAAAATCGTGAGAAATTAAAAGATGAATTATTATTAAATAACGCATTATTTTTCTCGATGATTGGTTTTTTAGTGACAGCTTTTTTCTTAAGTCGTTCTTATGTTCTTTTGCTTTTTATATTTATCGGTCTAAGTTTAGCTTCTCATTTAAGAGTAATTAAAATGATCCCGGAGTTAAAGCATCTATTATCATATAGTGTCCTAATCAAATGTGGCTTTGCCTCATGGGTTATGATATTTATGGTTTATTTTACTTTGAAATTTACTCTATGATATATCTACTTTTCTGGAGTTTGTATGTGGATTTTTTTTGATATATTTAAATGTTTTTTTAAAATTATAAATTACATAAAAATCAAAAAATTTTTTCATGAAATAAAGAATCATAAAAATATTTTTATAAGCGGGTACTTAAATATTAATCGTATCCCCATAATTGATATTAGGGAAAACTGTCAGTTGCATATTGGTTATAATGTCACTTTAAACTCAAATAATGATGGTTATCATGTTAATATGCACTCATCAGTAAAGTTATTAGCTGATAGACCTGGTGCGGTTATTAAAATTGGTAATAATACCAGAATAAATGGTAGCTGCATACACGCTTATCAGCTAGTTAAAGTTGGTGATAACTGTTTAATAGCAGCAAACTGCCAGATATTTGATGGTAATGGCCATGATATTTCCTTTCCTGATGTCGCGAATAGAATTAATACTTTTGGTAGTTATAAACCTGTTGTAATCGAAGATAATGTTTGGATTGGAATCAACACAGTTATTTGTCCAGGTGTAACTATAGGCAAAGGCTCTATCGTCTCAGCAAACAGTGTAGTATCCAGAGATGTACCACCGATGACCATTGTAGCCGGTAATCCAGCAATTGTGGTAAAAGACTATAATAACTATGAAATTGAATAATGATTATGTCTCTTATTGTCTTAGAACTGTGGTTTTATCCAGAACCAAGTTGATATTGAGTTTGAGCGATATTGCCAATTAAATGCTCGGTAGTTTCTGCCGATAGACAATGAGCAGTCCTTGATATCATCATTTAACCAATGGTTCAATATTTTCTCAATTCGTGCTTCTAATCTATTCTTTTCATCTCTATTTTCAGAAAAATAGTAGGCAAGAGCAAGAGGAAGAACAATTTCAATATTGTGCTGATCGGTATAAGAATTTTTGTTATGTTCTATGGCGAGCTTTTGGTCATTTGCAACACTAGATGCAGAGTATAGTAGTTCTACTGCGTCATTATCATGACCATGGCATGAAATTAAAGATTGATAATGATTCTTTCTTACATAGATAGCATTATTGCCAGTTCCACTTAGATAGGTTGAAGCAAAACCATGATTATCAATTGCATTACCGAGTTTTAATAACATACTTGATATTTTAGATTGGTCGCTAATTTGATAAGCATGCCAAAGAAAATCTGCAATGTTTTCACTCATCCAAGGACTAAATCTGTAATTGTCAGTATCGTTTTTTGCGGTATTCCAAGGTTTTGATTTGTTCTCATGCACTAACCAGTTGTGTTGAAATGCACCACTTTTAGGTACCCAGTTATTTTTTTTCTCCCAATAAGTAATGCTGTTCTGCATATCATTCAGACTGTTAATTCTTTGCTGATAATGGTTAAACACTTCTTTATCCGCTGTAATTTCAAATGCGACAACCTCTGTTAATCCAGTAATACCCGCGGCTCTTTCCGTAAACCCTTGATTTTCCTTATTAGTAATTTTTCTTGTGTTGTATTGATAATTACCCAAATCAGCTTGTAGAGACATATTTTTGATTAGATTATTATCCCATTGTGAATTATCGCCAAGTAATGCTAATGCAAGTTTAGCTGGCTGGGTGTAGATATACTTTCCATCTTGACACGCTACCCCTCTAAATTGCCAACAACCTGTACCACCATTTTCAGATGGATTAGAACCATCATTTCTAATATGGCTAAAATAGAATTGTTTTGATAAAAAAGCTTCCTTCAAATAACGAACGTCTCCGCTATTTAAGTATGCTTTGAATAGCGCACTTGAACGATCATACAACCAATCTCCATGTGTGCTTGTACCATAATCTAGATCTTCGATTAACCTTGTAAATTTTTTGCCCATAAGAGACGTCAGTTGGTTTTGCCTTAATGTTGTAATATTGTATGGTGGTATAATATCCGTATTTGCAAGATAGTTTAAATCATGTATTGCAAAGACTCTTGGATATTTGATGTAAGCTTTCTTCGCGCTTGCGGCGGTCCAACCCCTTTCTGGAGAGATTTTTAGTTTATTTCTTGGTTTTGTTGCTTTCTGTTTTTTTATGACTATTTCCTTATCAACGTTGTTGGTACGCATATCGAAATTAGTTAATTGAATTGTTACCGAACGCAAAGAGTTATCTAGCCAATGCCAGCGTAAGCCATCTTCAATATAAATAGATTGCTCTATGCCTTTATAAAAAACACTGATATCTTGTTTATCAAAGATCATAGACTTTGCTATGGGTAAGCCAAAAGTGATTACTTCATTTTCCGTACCAGATAAATCTGGATCGAGCTTTAGTTTTACTGTAGTTTCAAATGCCACTGATTCATTACTGTAAAAAATTAACATCGCTGTTATGATGTAGATGAAAAGTTTGTTCATTTTTTTACACTCGAGATTTTTATTCTTAAAATTAAAGATGCTAACGCATAGTTAAATCAATTTTTATTTGAACACGCTGTTTAAGTCTAGGACTGTTTATCATGTTATACCAAAAGATTTTTTTTAATTTTCTCTATCCGTTTTATGAAGGGCTTCTTAAAAAGAGAAAGACGTTCAAATTTTATAAAGAATATTCTAATAACCAAAAAATAAGTCAATCAGTTTTAAAAGACAAGCAGTTTTGCGCATTGAAAAACTTGTTGATTCATGCATATGAACAAGTACCTTTTTACCAAAAGCAGTGGGATGAGATAGGTTTTAATCCCAAAACTTTGCTTGATGTAAACCAATTGGAGCGGTTACCACTTTTAACCAAAGATGTAGTTCGTGAAAACTATATGGATATGCGAGCAAAATCGTATATTGGATTAAATATAACCAAAACAACAGGGGGCTCTACCGGTGTCCCTTTTAAATTTGAGCATGATCGAGAAAATTATGATCGGCGACAAGGGGTTACTTGGCGTGGTTACGGTTGGTCTGGTAGTCGTTTTGGTGATCGTACTTTGTACTTTTGGGGCACAGCAATTGGTAGTTTGCAGAAGAAAAATCCCCTTAAGGATCGCTTGTATAATTGGTTTTACAACAGAAAAATTGTTAACGTTTTTTCTATGTCTAATCAAAACATAAATGAGTACGTTGATTATGTAAACAGCTATAAACCTGTTGGCATTGTTTCCTATACAGGGCCATTGTTTGAAATTGCAAAATATATTTTAGATAATAAAATTAAAGTTCATAAGGTTAATTGGCTTATATCTGCCGCAGAGCCGTTATTTGAAACACAGCGTATTGTTATTGAGCAAGCATTTTCAGCTCCTCTTTTTAATACCTATGGATGTAGGGAGTTTACTCTTATAGCAGCAGAGTGTGTTCATAAAAATGGTCTTCACATTAATGATGATCATTTGTTAGTTGAAATAACGGATGATATGGGGGCTGGTACATCAGATATAGGCAACGTAGTCATTACGGATTTATATAACTACGGTATGCCATTGATCCGATATGTTAATGGGGATGTAGCACAGTTAAAAAAAGAAAAATGTGCTTGTGGATTACCCATGTCGCAATTAGCATTTGTTGATGGTAGACGCTTAGATAAGATTATTACTCGGTCTGGAAAGATGTTACCTGGCGAATTTTTTCCACATATGTTGAAAGACATTAGCGGTATCGAAAAGTTTCAAGTTGTACAAAACGAAATTGATAAGATCACCTTAAAAATTATCTCTTCAGATCGCTTTGATAAAGACTTTTCAGAAGCTTATATATCAACATGCTTAATTGATACTATCGGAATTGAACTACAAATCATGTTTCAATATGTAGACGATATACCTCTTACACAAAGTGGTAAACATAGAGTTACTATCTCTACAATAATTGAAGCGTTGTAATTACAATTTTTTGGTGCAAAATAATGTTATTCAAAAGCATTGTTTTGCACAAATCCACCTTTTAACAATTATACACTTCATTGTATTGTTTAAATGTCAACTCCAGCGAGTAATCCTTAACTATGAATGAGTGGGCATTTAGACCAAGAATTCTTAAATAATCCCTGTTTTCATTAAGCTCCACTAATAATCTACCTAAAGACACTGTGTCAGAAAACGGATAAAGTAAACCAGTTTGTTCGTTTTTGACCAGTTCAGGATTACCGCCAACATCTGTTGCAATTGCCGGTATTGCTCTTGCCATTCCTTCCATAATGGCTAAGGATAATCCTTCATTTTTCGAACATACAACCTGAAGATCAATAGCTGAATATATTCGCTCTCTGTCCTTAATAATCCCATGAAAAATAACAGCCATTGATGTTAAGTGTTGCTCAACAAAGTTTTTTAATCGCTGATATTCTGAGCCATGTCCAAAAAAATGTAGTTCAAAATTTTTACGTTTATTCTCTTGCATATCAGCAAAAGCTTGCAACAAATATATCTGCCCTTTAATCGGATCCATTCTACCAATCGAAGCTACTCTCAATATTGGACTGTCTTGTTTCGCTCTATCAAACTGATTAGGAACAATAATGCCGTTTTTGATAACCTTCGTTGGATAATTTTTCCACTCGTGGTGCTTTAAAAATATGTCTCGTGCGTCATCTGAAACAAAAGTTACAACATGAATAAACTGCTTTGTAAGTTGATGTATTAGTTTCCATGACGAAGAAGAATAATGGCCTGCACCATGTCGTGTATAAACTATTTTAATTTTTTTAGCTAAAAACCAAAGAATGGGTAAAAGGAACTTTATTAAATTAGGACTGTGCAGATGCAATACTTGAATATTATTTTTTTTAACGAAATCTAAAAAAAATCGATATTTTTGTAATCGGTTTATTTTAGGAAAGTGATATACGCTAATATTGAGATCAGTTGCTTCGCTTACCAACGCATCTGTTTGCTTGCCAAGACTGAAAATTGCTGATGAGTGTTTGTGCTCTTTTTGAATATTACAGAGATCAATAGCAAAACGCTCAGCACCGCCTAATTCTAAACTACAAACTATATGTAAAATATTGAGGGTATTTTCACTCATTAACTATTCATCCAAACGTTAAATCGGAATTTATGTATATTATCGCTATCGACACAAATCCGGTATAAGTCAAATGGATCTTTTATCATTTTGTTAATTCCAGGTTGATTGTTAAATGCTAGGGCATAACCTGCTTGCTCACAAAGTTTTTTGGAAACTGTATTGTAACAATCTTTACTACCTACAGGGTAAGCAAATGCCGTTACTGTTTGTGCTAACTCTGTTTCGATAATTATTTTTGACTCAAATATTTCGTAAGTCTGTTCCTCATTTTTTAAGCTACTTAATATCTGATGGCTTACTGTGTGTGAGCCTACTTCCATATTGTTTTCTACCATGGTCTTAACGTTATCCCATGACATAAAAAGTGAGGGCGCATCTTCAAGCCGCTTAACAGGCTCGTTTAGAGACTGATGTAATTCGGCTAAAATTTTAGGTATGTTTGTTCTTCGTTGTCTTTTTGTATTTTGTATAAAAAGCTGAATTTGATTTTCGATATGTTCTTCTGTTAACAGGATTGTTGATGAACTATCAGGGAGTGTAACTCTACAGCCAATGCTTTGTCGTAATAAGAAAGTAATCTCGTCCCACCAAGCAACTCGTTGCGAGTTGATAAGTGATGTCGATAGGAAGAAAAGCGCTGTAACATCGTGCCGTTTCAAAATTGGATATGCAACAGTATAGTTGTCTATGTATCCATCATCAAAGGTTATTAAAGCAATACGATCTACAATTTTATTATTTTCAGCTATCGAATTTGCAAGTTCTTTTGCTGATACAATTCTGAAATTACCTTTTATCGTGAGTATGATTTTTTCAAAAGCAACTTCAGAGCACGAAAAAACATCTCTTGCAAACTCGCTTTCATTTTTTGAGCCAATTCTATGAAAATTGAAAACATACAAACCTGGTGATAAAAAACGCCAAAGTATTTTATCAATATGAAATGTAGTTGTTATTTTCTCAATAATTTTTATTATTTTATATTTCATGGTTTTTATATTAAACCTTAAATTTGAATTTGGGCTTTTTTAATATAAAATCACGATAGCTGTTTGGATTTCCTGTTTTACCAGCTTCTGCTGCTTTGGCAATATTATACATTTCACGTGCTGATACATAATGTAAAACATACTCTTGGCCATCATTGTATTTTGTTTCAAGGTAGCTATGCAAAAAGTCGCGTGGCTCACCTAATAAAGTTTCCATGTCGCCTTCTTGTGCACCATGGGTATGTACTTTTATAAATACCCATTCTGGGCGGCCTTTAACGTGAATGTTACTGTTAACCCACTGATCTATTCTGCTTTTCAAGGGGGGGGCAGTTCTGCGAACATCACTGTTTTCAATATGTGGCATACCGCTTGGCGTACGCCATTTAAAGTCTAAACCAATGGGGCCTTGTAAGATCATTAAGTCACCTGTTGCGGTTTTACCCACCTCTACATCGATGCCATTATTATGCGATTTACATTTGCCGTCTTGGCCTGTGGCGTAATAAATACTATTAATTTTACTGGTTTGAGCCGGGTTCGGAGCACAAGGTAGGGTCATGTCAACGTAACAACCTGTCTCTTTTAACACTTTAAGCTCGTTGTTTACGCCACAATGTTGACCTCCAGGCAAGGAGTTATCAAGTGCCCAATTACCATGGATAAAGGCATATTGAATTTGCCCTGTTGCAGGGTTTATCGGTAATGCGCCATGTTTTTCGTGTAATGTTTTGGCAAAGCCAGTGAGTGTTTTGCTAAGATTTTCTGCGGTGTCATTGTCATGATGCAGATGGATCTCGATCTCTCCAAAACCTCTAGCACAAAGGTCAGAAAGTTTGGATAAGTGCTCATGCCGGTATTCTTCTTCAGGGTAAAAGAAAACATGCTTTGGATAATGGCCATCGGCATCACGGTGTTTTGCTGCCATTTTGGGGTAATCGTTATACCAACGATCGACTCTAGTGCGCTCCAGTTCGATATCGTTTTTGTTTTTCCATTGTGGCTCAAAGTGGTCAACAAAGCAGAACATTATGTGAACTGTGCCTTCAACTTTTGGTTTCGGTTTTAAGCATTGCCAAAGATAAGGGCCAATCCAGTTGTACATATGTTTGCGTTTCAGCACAAGATAAGTGGCGGCTAGTATTAATGCCATTAATAGTATAAACAGCAAAACCACTGTCATTTTATTTCTCCTTGTCTTGCTGTTCTTTTCCAGCCACCGCGTTCGTTGTTACGAATAAAACGAACAAACCCAAAGGCTAATGCTAAGTTCATTGAGGCAAAAAAGCTGATTATTTGAATAAACTTACTCACCTTAGCACCTTTATTGATCTGATAGGTGCCTATTACTGCGATAGTATAAAAACTGATTTGCCCAATAAACAGTGTGAGATACAAAGATGAGCTGATAAGCAACATATTACAGATTAAGGCAAGTAACATCAGGTGCGGTGCAAACCAGCGTAAAACTTTATGTGACCAATAACACAAGCTGAAGATACCTTGTGTCGGTGATAGTGCCCATAAGGTACTGCTAAAGGCGCGGTAATTGCCAAGGCCAATTCTTACTCTGCGACCAAATTCATCTTGTAAGGACGGCGCAACTTCTTCGTAAGCAATGGCTTTTTCATTGTACACAATATTGTAATGTTGTTTTTTGATATTCATCACAATACAAAAATCATCTACAACAGTGTTTGCAGCTAGCGGTTGGTATAGCTCGCGTTTAATCGCGTATATGGCACCGTTAGCGCCGAGTAGGGCGCCGAGCGTTGATTCTTGCCGCTTTAAAAATTGTTCGTAGCGCCAATATAAACCGTCACTATTTTGATTACCGCCTTCGGTAACCAGGTGTAGTTCACCGCAAACGGCGCCAATATCAGGGGTAAAACTTAAAATGAGTTGCCGAATAGCATCAGGAGCAAATTCGGTATTCGCATCTGTTAGTACTAAGTAATCTGCCTTAGCATTTGCTACTAAGTCGTTTAACACGGCAATTTTGCCGCGATTTTCCTCAAAACAGTAAGGTGTTATACGTTCATCGTTGAAAGCTTTGATCAATACTGCAGTGTTATCACTACTGCCGTCTGATGCGACTAAGATATGCAGGTTTCCCGGGTAATCTTGCGCTAACAGATTCTCTAACCGCTGAGTGATACAGAGCTCTTCATTAAAGGCAGACAAGATCACATCAACGTCTGGCCAATGTTTTAGCGTTTGAGGTTGCGGCTTAGTGGGTTTTGCCAGATATTTTAATAATATTGGGTATAACACATAGGTATAGAGTAATAAGCTTATGCTTAGCCAAAATAAAAAAACATTCATTATTAAGCTCGCTTACTGACTATTCTGGCTGGGATGCCAACTACGGTTACATTATCGGGTACATCCTTAACTACTACGGCATTTGCGCCAATTTTTACGTTGTCACCAATTTTCACATCACCAATAATTTTTGCACCTGCGCCAATGAAGATATTGCGCCCAAGCACCGGTGCTTTGCCTCTTTCATCGCCGATCACTACACCACTTTGGATAATAATGTTGTCGCCACCCGTTACTTTAGAATTAATAATGATACCGACAGGATGCATCAAAATTAGCCCAGGGCCAAAGCGGCATCCTGCGCCCAACATGCAACTGTTTAGTATTTTATTAAGCCATAAAACGATTAAGGCGAGCGGCTGAAGGTGGTGCCACTGCAGCCAACTTGTTAATCGATATAAAAAATTAGCAGAGCTACCATCACTTAGAAAGGCCCGAAGAAGTGAGGTGTTATAGCCTTGCTGTTGAAAATACTGCTGTTTATAGCGGATATCTTGTAAAAAATTACGCATCTAAATTCATCCGGCTAATAAAGGTACCAATATTTTTTGGCCAACTAAACTGCTTAGCATGCTCTAATAAGGCAGTTTTTGACCAAGGGTGCTGCAGAGCTTTGTCTATTGCAGCGCTCAATGCCGTGCTATCTTTTACGGGGACTAAGATGCCTGTTTCTTCGCTAACCACTTCGGGGATCCCCCCTACATTAGTGGCAATGGCGGGTACGCCACTGGCTAATGCCTCTAACACCACATTAGGTACACCTTCACGATAACTTGGAAGTATTAATAATTTAGCTGTACGTAACCGTTCAGCGACTTCTTTTAAGGGTAAAACACCATGTAAAAATACCTGCTTCTCTAACCCAAGTGCTTGGATTCGCTCAGCTATTTTTTGTTTTTCAGGGCCTTGGCCAATGTAGTGTAACGCCGGAAAGTGTTCATTTAAGCTGTTAGCTTGGCTTTGCTTATAAGCATCCAATAACTCATAAACGCCTTTTGTGGTTAATAAATTACCAATAAATATTATATCTGCTGTTTGCTGTTCTGTTGTTGCAGGGAAAAAAATGTTTGGGTTAACCCCATTATAATTCACGCATATCTTAGCCGGGTCAATGCCAGTGGCAATCAGTTTATCGGCTAACGCTTTGCTAGCACAAAACACCGTTTGTGATCGGTTGAGCCAATGTGCCATCTGCTTTCGGCGAGCTGGAAATTCAGTATTTTCGTTAACATCAGTACCATGCGCTTTCACCAGCACCTTGGCATTAAATTTATCGGCTAACATTAAACAAGCAATGGCATCAGGATAAGCCCAAGAAGCAATAATATGGCTAGGATTGCTTTGCTTTATCCATTTGCGTTTTAACCAAAGCGAAATAGCCTGAAAATAAGGCGTTAACCTACGACCTAACCGCGGTAAGTAAAAGTAGGGCACGTAGCAACGCTCTGTGTTATTGCTACATTCTTTTCGATGTTTTAGCCATTCTAACCAAGGAACAAGAATCATGATTCGAAACGGAAATTGTTCCGCAAGCAAGGCAAACTGCTGTTGATTAAAACTGGCACGGTGAGGTGCCCAAGGTACTGGGAACAAATTAGTTATAGCCAGTAGAGAGACGGATTCTTTTTTCATCTTCTCATTCTCAGCTTGTGACACAATTTGTTTCTGTAAAATCTAGAGTAACTATCTGAACCAAACTATTAGGCCCCATGAATTTTTTTATATTCATTATGTTTAATACCAAACAAACCTGCGATTGTGCCAGCAGCAGAAGCAAATCTGAATAACCCTTCTATCCAGACTTTTTTATTTAAAGTCAGTGCACCTTGTATGCATTTTATAAAACCGAAACCGAGCCTAACTAAAAACATGAGTAAACAACGGCCTAAAGCGATTATTGCGCTTTCTTCAAACCGATGACTTCGACTATAACCAATGCCTGAGCGGAAACCTCTGCGTAAAAACCAACTTAGGGTGGCTCTAGATTTTGGAAATTCTTCAATTACGGGCGCTTCAGTAAAGTAGGCTTTGTAATCGGCTTGAGTGCAGCGCAGGGCAAAATGATAATCGCTTGCACCCGTCATGGCAAAACGCCTATCAAAGGTGGGTTGAAACTTTTCCAGAACAGTTCTGCTGAGTAAAAGATTATTAGTATAAAAAATCTTAACTTGCTGACCTTCTGTTAAATGATTTTCGCCATATAAAAGTTGCGTTGCCCAGTTTGGTGTGCCAGTTTCACCAACAGAGATTACATTACTAGTAACAATATCACATTTGTATTTAAGTTGAGCTGCTACTAATTTTTCCAACCAATCTTCTGCCGCAGGCCACTCATCATCATCAATAAATATTAATGCATCATAATCGCGGGTTAAAAACCAACGAGTACAGTTGTTTCGTGCAGCAACAATACCTGGTTCTGCTTCCTGTTGATAATGTATTTTGAGCGGCGCTTCTTCGGATATTTGATTGATTAAACTTGCGATTTCAGTTTGGCATGCATTATCAACAACTAAAATTTCAGCTGTCGAATGGCTCAATCTTTGTTTTAACAAAGCGTTGACTAATCTAGTAAGGCCTTGGGGTCTGCGGCAAGTAATAATAGCTACAAGCAATTTAGTTTGCATTTTACAATTCCATAAAATTGCTTGTCTTAAATACCATTAAATTGGTTCACAGTATTAAGCCTAAAAGTTAAATACAACTTAGCAAGCACAACAAATGTCTATATTGTTATCTGCCCTTACCCAAAACTACAATCTCTACAGTTCTAATCAGAATCGTCAGGTCAAGTAACAAACTGCGGTGCTTGATATAGTAAAGATCGAATTTTAATTTTTCTAAGGCATCTTCTGCTGTCGCACCATAAGGGTATTTCAACTGTGCCCAGCCAGTTAAGCCGGGGCGAACGTTATGGCGCTGGGCGTAGTAGGGGATATCTTTAACCAGTTGGTCAACGAACTCAGGCCGTTCTGGGCGCGGGCCTACAAAGCCCATTTCGCCTTTAAGCACATTAATTAACTGCGGTAACTCATCAACACGATATTTACGGATAAAACGGCCAACGCGAGTGACGCGCACGTCATCAGTGGTAGCCCATTGCGCGCCGTTTTTTTCGGCATCAATACCCATGCTGCGAAATTTAATGATATGAAACGGTTGGCCATCAAAACCCACACGAATCTGGCGGTAAAGCACAGGGGCTCCGGTTTTTCTGCCATCTTCTAAATAAATTAAAAAGGCAGTGAACAGCATGATGGGCCATGTTAGTAGCAGTGTGAATATGGCTAAGATGGCATTTAAGCGATAATCTAAATTCGTTCTAAACTTTTTGCTGCGTGCTAAACCATTAGAGTAAATCACCCAACTTGGGTATATAAGGTTTACAGCAATTTGCCCTGTTTCACTTTCAATAAAGTCGAGAATGTCGGTAACATCAATGCCGCGTGTTTTGCATTTAAACAACAAATCTACAGGTAACATATTGCGCCGCTCATCGCAGGCGATCACTAATTGTTCAATTTTGTGTTTTTCAGCATACGTAAATAAGTCGTTTAAATAGTCTATGTCGATAAGTTTATCTTCAGGAATATAGCCTTCTTTATCCCCTTCAATGCGCACAAAACCTACTAAGTCGAAATAACGTCGGTCTACATCGCGACGCATTCTGTTTTCAATAATAGCTGCGCGTTCGCCAGAGCCCAGCACTAAGATTCTGCGGCGATTAAGCCTGACTAAGTCGTGATATTGAAAAAACGTACGGAAGCTGCTGATAAGCACTACCGTAATCAAGGAAGAAATTAATAAAGGTATAAAACCCACATCAATGTGATCGGCGATGTTAAAAATAATAAATTCTAGAAATAAAACGTTGAAGCATTGGGTGAGAAATACGCGTTTAACAATACCTGAACTCGTTTCACGCAGTTTGTGATCATAAAGCCCTAAGGAAAGTGTGCAAAGCATGGTAGAAAAGGTGAAAACAGCGATGTACACCATTTCCCATTCCAGGGTTAGCGATACCATAGGTTCTGTTAAAACGAAGTCAGCCAGGATAAAACCAAGATGGGCTGATAGTAAAATTAAGCTGATTTCGCCCAACATCAGTATTTTATCTGATACTTTAGAGCGATTAATCCTTGTGCTGAACATAACACATCCTTGGTACTTGCTGGTATTTTGACTCGTTTTGCGCAGCGATAAACATCACGAATGGCGGTTTAGGTAATATAAATAGACATTGCATTGATAGTACCTTTAAACTAGTTAGATGTCGATCAGTAATCTAGCTGAATTAAAGCTGAATTCCTAGTTGCGTTTTTGAAATTAACCTTCAAAAAAAGCAGCTAAATGACGAACTTTTAGTTATATTGATGATGCATTAGACACAAGGACACGTTTTATGAATAACAAGTTAAACGCCAAAACTACTTTCTCCGCGCTTGTTGCGGTAACCTTGCTACTTAGCGGTTGCGCCCAAAATAGTACTCTGCCTCGTGCATCAGTGCAGAATTCAGTCACGACCTCTGTTGATAACTATCAGTATTTGATTGGTCCTGATGATTCTTTAACTATTTTCGTTTGGCGTAACCCAGAGCTTTCTGGCAATTTTATTGTTCGACCCGACGGTAAAATTTCTACCTCTTTAATTGAGGATGTAGAGGTTAGCGGTAAAACTCCTACGCAACTTGCGCGTGACATGGAGCTTATTTTAGCTAAGTACATTCGTGATCCAGTTGTTACAGTGTCAGTGAATAATTTTGTTGGGCCTTACAGCGAGCAAGTTCGCGTAATTGGCCAAGCACTCAATCCGCAAGCCGTTAACTATCGCCAGTACATGACATTGCTCGATGTAATGATTACGGTAGGTGGCTTAACAGAATTTGCAGATGGCAATAATGCTAAATTAGTGCGTACCACCAATGGTTCACAACGTACTTATAACATCCGCTTAGATGACTTAGTTCGTGAAGGTGAAATCTCCGCTAACGTAGATATCTTACCTGGTGACATCATTATTGTTCCTGAAGCATGGTTTTAATCGACAGCGCTGGGCTTTTACCCTTATCGCATCACGGAGTTTGTAGTACATGAAGGAGTTAAACCAGGCTATTGAGCAATTGTTAATTCAATTGCATGGTATTTGGATCCGTCGTAGATATGTCATTATTACAGCTTGGTTAATATGCCCTGCTGCATGGTTTGCCATTTATAAGATGCCACCGGTTTACCAAGCCGATGCGCGGGTCTATTTTGATACGCAATCTATTTTAGAACCGTTACTTCGTGGCCTCACGGTTAATCGTAATGCCGAGATGGAAGTGCAGGCCTTAGCTCGGTTAGTGCTAACACGGCCTAATCTTGAAAACGTTGCGCGTAAAACCGATTTAGGTAAAGTCGCTTTAAGCAGCAAAGACTTTGAAAAAGTTGTTGATGATTTGGAAAAAAGCATCAAGCTTACCGTGCAAGGCGGTCGGCGTGAAGTAAACATTTACACCGTTTCTTATGAAAATAGTGACCCGCAATTAGCGTTAAAAGTTGTTCAAGAAATGTTAAGTGTATTTATTGAAACACGTTTAGGCACTAACCGCTCTGATCAACTTTCTGCTGAGCGATTCATTACCGCGCAAATTGAGGAATATGAACGTCGTCTGATCGAAGCTGAACGAAAACGCTCCGAGTTTCGTCGTAATCAGATGACTATTCTGGAAGGGGGCGAGGCTAATTATTACAATAGAATTAGTCAAGCCGAAGCAGAGAAATCAAGTGCGGAACTTGAGATTCAGCAGTTACAGCAACGGATAATAAGCGCTAAGCGCGACATAAATGAATTAACCAGCCTAGGTGGTGAGGGGCGAGCGCCATCCACACAGTTTGATGCTCGAATTGCTGAAGTACGAAGTACGTTATCTACTTTGAAATTACGCTTTACTGAAAATCATCCCGATGTTGTTGAATTTACTCGTTTACTTGAGCAGTTAGAACAACAACGCAAAGATGAAATTGCTTTGTTAAAAGAAACCGGTGGTATGTCAGAAACTAACGCCGCTTTACTCATGCAAAGCCCGCTTTACCAAAGCTTGGTAACCAGCATTTCTAGTTTTGAGTCTGAAATTGTTTCTAAAAAAATCTTGATTAACAAGCTAGAGGAAACAATTCAAACGCTTAGAAATAGTCTGCACTTAATCCCACAAGTAGAAGCTGAATTTGCTGCGTTAAACCGAGATTATGATACTAACCGAGCGCAATATGAAACCTTACTCTCTCGTCGTGAGTCGGCAGAAATGGCACGTAAGGTAGACTCAACAGAGTCAGAAGGCCAGTTCCGTGTTATAGACCCCCCACGAGTGCCAATGCTACCTTCTGGTCCTAAACGCTTAGTATTTTATACTTTAGCTCTTTTTGCGGGCATAGGTGCTGGTGTGGGCATGGCATTTTTAAGAAACTTATTGTCACCGGTGTTAACCAGTGCTGCGCAATTAAGAAGCATTTCTGCCTTTCCGGTGTTTGGTGTGGTATCGCATACCAATAAAAAGCAAATTCAAAAAGTGAGCAGAACGCATTTGTTTTATTTTATTATGCTAAGCGGTATGTTGTTGATGGTATATATGGGCTTGATGGTGAACGAGTTACTATTTGGTAAGCCTGCAGCAATGTTGTTGAGGGTTATCCAATGAGTTTAATTGAAAAAGCAATACAGCAACAGCAAGCCAATCAACAAAACCAACCACAGGCAGCCTCTGTAGCAGATACTGTTACTGACGCTGCAACAACCGAAAAGGTACATAAAGAAAAGTCTGCTAAGCCACTAATAACTTTAGATCTTGACGGGCTGCGCCAAAAGAACTTTGTCAGTTTATCCGCAGAGCGGCGCTTGATTAATGAAGAATACCGCGTGATCAAGCGAAAAATTCTTAATAATGCGTTTGGGCAATTAAGTACTACATTGCATCATCCCAATCTAGTGTTAATTTCGAGTTCGCGGCCAGGCGAAGGTAAAACCTTCACTTCTATAAATTTGGCATTGAGTATGGCGTTAGAGCAAGATAAAACTATTTTGCTGGTTGATACCGATGTGCTGCGCCCGTCAGTTTCCAAAACGTTGAATTTAACTTTAGAGCATGGGCTTACTGATTATTTATTGTCGGATAGTTTAAGTGTGGAAGATATTATTTACTCAACCAATGTAGAACGTTTAAAAATTATTGGCGCAGGCCGACCGCATCATTTATCTACAGAGTTACTCGCCAGTGAAAAAATGCTGAAATTATCGAGAGAGTTTGCCGAGCGTTATCCTGATCGTCTGGTTATTTTTGATGCACCACCATTACTTGGTGTGAATGAAACTGCGGTGTTAGCGGCAATGTGTGGTCAAGCAATTATTGTAGTAGAAGAGAATCGGTCTAAAGTCTCTGAGATTGATCAAGCAGCTTCATTACTGCCAGAAAGTCTTGCTGTGGGTTTTGTTATCAACAAAGCCCACCGAAATCAGGGCAAAGGATATGGTTATGGCTATTATTACGGCGCGGAATAACAAGCAACAATTTCCTGTTAAAGCGAGTTTGCATTCGCTGTTGTTGCTACTGCCGATTGCATTATTGCCAACAGCGTTAAGCGCTGCTGAGACCAAGGTAACGCCGTTATTTAAAACGGCGTTACATAGTTATCAGATTGAAACTACCGAGTCGGATCAGACGGATGATGGTACGGCTTGGGAATTATCTCCAGGCTTAGTTTTTAACCGTCAGTCAGCCAATATGCAAACACAATTGGTTTGGCAACATGAATCCGTTGCTTATGAGGATGCCCAACGTGATGGCCGCAGTTATAACGAATTTCAATTTGCGAACCAAATTACCGCTTTAAACAAACGTTTATCTTGGCAGCTTAACGCGCAACAAAACTATTTAGTGAGAAATAGCCGTTTGGGTATTTTTTCTGACAAAATTACTGGTGCAGAGAATCTTAGTAAAGCGAATAGTTATGGCACTGAAGTTCGTTATAGTAATTCGCCCTCAGCTGTCTATCTCACTGATATTGCAGTGCAATATCGTAAATCTGAAGCAGCAACAAGTATTGTTGATGATAGTTTTACTAACTTTGATACCGATACCTATAATGCCAATTTAAGGTTAGGTACCAATAATCGCGGGCTAAATTTCTTTTGGTTATTTGAAGCAAGTTTACAAGAAACAGAGCGTGATTTAGGTAATAACATTTCAGGTAGTTTGTATAACATTGCTGTTGGTGTGCCTTTTGCTCCAAATTTTTCGTTTTTTGGTCGTATAGGGGCTGAAAGAGCGGATAATGGCTCAATTTACGATAATAGTTTTGACTATTTCGGCGGCGGCGTGGAATACCGTTTTGGCGCGAAGTCACGTATAAATTTAACGATGAACCGTAGCGACTCCAATGCTTTTGACCAAAAAACAGAAACAGACACCTATGTCGCGTCAGATTTCTTATTAGCGTTAAGCCGCAGAACCAGCTTAGAGGGTTCATTTGACCGCCGCTATTTTGGTCGAACTATGCGCTTAAGTGGTAAGTATGATTTGCGTTTCTTGTCGGTGAGATTAAGTGTTTCTGAAAATGTACGAACGCAAAATCTGTTCGATAATGAATTAGAAGATCTTGGTGTATTTGTTTGCCCTGATGGTGCATCAGACTTTAATGCTTGCTTTAAGCCTCCAACAAATCAATATGTGCCTGTTTTTGGTGAGTCGTTACAGCAGGTCAGTATTAACAACGCTGAATTGCGTCAAGAGCTGGTAAAAGTAAGAAGCGAAAGTATCAACATCGCTTACAGCAAAAATCGTTTAGCGTTGAATCTGCTTTTTTCAGACAGTGAAACCCAATATGTAGAAACAGGTGCGGCCAATACTAATCAAAGTGCCAGTGTGCAGGCAACTTGGTTACTTAACGAGCATAACAAACTGCTGTTTGATGTAACGCATTACAACACTAAGTACATAACTGAATTAAGAACAGATAAAAACTTGTCTGCCTCATTAAGTTATTTACGTACTATCAATACACATTCTACTGCAAGGCTAGCTTTTCGTAGGTTAGATCGTGATTCAAACCAGTCAGAATTTGATAATGCTGAGAATCGGGTTTGGTTAGAATATCAATATCGTTTCTAAGGTTAAACGTGTTGTATTTAAAATAAAAACGGCGCATTAAGCGCCGTTTTTATGTGTGTCGGTAGCTGTAGCTTATTTTGCTTGTTGCTGACGTTGCAGAATCAGTTCATCAAGCTCTTTTATTAACTTAAGTTTCTGCTCTAAAGACTCATCTAATAACTGCTGCACTGAAGCACTGCCAAGCGCGGCAGGCGAGGGTGATGTCGCTGCTGGCGCTTCGCTTTCACTTTTAATATTTTGTGGGCTGGCAGGTGCTTGGTGAGCAATTTCCTCGGAGATCTCATTAATCACGCTTTGTACATGCTCTGCACTAATCGTTTTATGTTGCTCCAGATAACCAAGCAATAACACGCGGTCCATCAGTAGGTTAATGCGCCTGGGAATACCGCGGCTGAACGTTTGCACAAGTGAGAAGCAGTCATCTTCTAACAGCGGGTGATTTAGGCCAGCCATATGTAAACGAAACTGTATGTATTCCTTGGTCTCTACCTCGATTAATGGCACCAAATTGCTTGAGGCAATGATTCTTTGCCGAAACTGTTCCATATTGGGTGCTTGAATAATGGGGTTAAGCTCGTTTTGCCCCAGTAAAAAGCTTTGCAAAAGTGGCTTACCGTCTATTTGAAAGTTCGATAGCATGCGCAGCTCTTCAATCGACTCTAAAGGTAAGTTCTGCGCCTCATCGACTAAAAGCAATGCGCGGCGATGTTGTGAATGCAGGCGTTTTAAGAATATGTAGATAGCATCGAGATAGCTGGCTTTGTTGTTTTCTTCAACTTTAAGATTAAACGAGCTGGCGATCATCCGAATAAGATCGTCAGGCTGTAGTTTTGAAGTTACGATTTGTCTGGCAACAATTTCATCTTGATTGAGCATAGATAGTAACTGACTGGCCAGCGTGGTTTTGCCAGTACCAACATCACCCGTGATAACAATAAAGCCTTCGCCTTGGGTTAAACCATACTGTAAATAAGCAAGCGCTTTTTTATGCAAACGGCTAGCAAAAAACCAATTGCTGTTATGCGTGAGTTGAAAAGGCCGCTCTGTAAATCCATAGTATGACTCGTACATCGTTAATCCTTCCAGAAGCTCTTCATCGGTAAACAAAGCGTAGTGTATACAAAATTCAAGGCTAACACTAAACAAAAGCGTGTTAATGGTTTAAACATGATTAAGGTTGGTGATAGTTTAAAATTTACTCGAACAATCGGGCTGTTATAAAAAACTGTTGACACTTTTGAGGCACCACCCTAGAATGCGCCCCGTGTTCGACGATAAGCTTAGTTTAGAGTTGGCACAGAAAAGTGTGGGGCTATAGCTCAGCTGGGAGAGCGCTTGCATGGCATGCAAGAGGTCAGCGGTTCGATCCCGCTTAGCTCCACCAAAAATTTTATTGCGTCCCCTTCGTCTAGAGGCCTAGGACACCGCCCTTTCACGGCGGTAACAGGGGTTCGAATCCCCTAGGGGACGCCACTAAATTTTACACTTTTCAGACTGTTACAGCGTCCCCTTCGTCTAGAGGCCTAGGACACCGCCCTTTCACGGCGGTAACAGGGGTTCGAATCCCCTAGGGGACGCCAATTCAGTCACGCTTTTCACTGTTATGTCCCCTTCGTCTAGAGGCCTAGGACACCGCCCTTTCACGGCGGTAACAGGGGTTCGAATCCCCTAGGGGACGCCATTAATTCATTATTTTTAATGGTTACCATCCCAGACTCGATTCTATTATATTCGGGGCTATAGCTCAGCTGGGAGAGCGCTTGCATGGCATGCAAGAGGTCAGCGGTTCGATCCCGCTTAGCTCCACCAATTTCCAGTGCGTCCCCTTCGTCTAGAGGCCTAGGACACCGCCCTTTCACGGCGGTAACAGGGGTTCGAATCCCCTAGGGGACGCCAATTTCAAACTAATTCCTACGCATTTTAATTGTTTCCACGCCGTGATGGCGGTGTGGACACCGCGCTATTGTCTTTGCACGGCGGTAACAGGGGGTCGAATCCCCTAGGGGACGCCATCCTCACTTTAAAATCAAATAAATATCATATTCTGTTGCCGTGAATGGCGGTGCGGACACCGCGCTATTGTCTTGGCACGGCGGTAACAGGGGTTCGAATCCCCTAGGGGACGCCAATTTCAAACTAATTCCTACGCATTTTAATTGTTTCCACGCCGTGATGGCGGTGTGGACACCGTGCTATTGTCTTTGCACGGCGGTAACAGGGGTTCGAATCCCCTAGGGGACGCCATCTTTGTTTACTTTTTAAAACTCAAAACTCCTACTCGCCGTGATGGCGGTGCGGACACCGCGCTATTGTCTTGGCACGGCGGAAGCAGAGGGGCGAATCCCCTAGGGGACGCCATCTTTGTTTACTCTTTAAAAATCAAAACTCCTACTCGCCGTGATGGCGGTGCGGACACCGCGCTATTGTCTTGGTACAGCGGAAGCCGGGGAGCGAATCCCCTAGGGGAAGTCATCTTTATTCATCCTTCAAAACTCACAACTCACAACTCAAAAATCCGGTTGTTAAAGACTAATATATTGTTCCTTTTTTCTATCGTGAACATTTCGCATTTATTGCTGAAAATATGCTAATCTGCAGCGCAATTTACGTATCTGATTCTTAGTGTTAGCGGCTTTAGAGGTTATAAAATGCGAGTGGTTAAAAAGCTGGTTAGGGCTTTAATCAAAACCATAGCAATTGTGGCATTGTTGCTAATACTGTTGTTTTGGTTGTTTACTTTGCCGGGGCAAGTTGAGCAACGCAACCTAGCCAGTAACGATGTGGTGTCTTCGCAAAACTTGCTCTCTTCAAGCATTCGTCAATTAAAAAGCGATTCGGCTGATTTAACGATAACACTGACCCAAGCCAATTTAGATGCCATGTTTAATGTCGCGAGTCACACGCTAAAACCCTTCGTTTTTCACGGCTCTATTTTTGACTCCGGTGTAGTGGTGCATTTGGTGTATGCCTTGCCAGGTATCTTTAGCGAAAGATTAATTCCGCTGACCTGTTTTTTTAATGAGACAACGCAGGGTTTTAGAGTTGAAGATTGTAAATTAGGACGCGTTACCATTCCTAGTCGGTTTGCTCATTTCTTATTTGAATCCAGTATTCACGCGCTGCTTGATTCCCCCTCAGATCAACAAATTTTGCAATTAATCAGCATGGGGCAAGTAGCAAACCAGCAAGTTTCTTTTAGCCGTAAGCCATCGCAACCCATTAACGTTGAGTTAAATCCTAAGCTTTATGCTGAACAAGGCCTGCAATCTTCTTTATTCAGTGCCAACAAAAATCCGGCGCCAGATATTCAGGTGTATCTCGACGAGCTATCTCGGCTTTACCAGAGTAATCAGAATGAGCGTCGCTTAGCATTTTATATGCAGCACCTTTTTAAGTTTGCCTTGCATCGTGCCGACAACGCTGACTTAGAGCAGCAATATATCAGTGCGCTTTGGGCTTTAGCGGTGGGGTTGGGTAACAAACGCTTTGCACGTTATGCCAATACCAGCTTGACGCCAGATCAGGTACCTCAACTGCCGAGAGTGACGTTATCTGGTCGTGGAGATTTGCCCCTGCACTTTTTGTACTCAGCCGTATTTAAAAACTTGGGAAATGCCTTTTTAGCCGAACAAATTGGCTCTTTAAAAGAAATCAACGATGCAGGACGAGGTGGTAGTGGTTTTAGCTTTATTGATATGGCCGCAAATAAAGCGGGTATCAACTTAGTGCAACAGTTGGTTAATATTGATCCGCAGCAGGTTCGACAACTTTCTACTGAACAGTTTGAACAGGCATTTTTTCCATCGATTAGTGAGTTACCAGAAGGGCTTAGTGAAGAGGCCTTTATAAATCAATTCGGTAGTTTAACCGATAGCCGATATATTGAATTAGATAACATCATTGAACAGCGTTTGGCAAAGTTAACGCTGTTCAAAATGTCTGAAAACTAAGGCTTAGTTTTGTAGTAAACCGTTTAAGGCGTGGGTGTTAACTCGATTGTACTTTCTAGTTCTGCCAGCAGGGGCAGCATAATATCTCTTATCAACGGCTGTGCTTCAGCCGTCGGGTGAATACCATCCTGCATCATCAGTTCAGGTTTAATCGCAATCTCATCCATAAAGAACGGCCATAGCGGGATCTGATGTTGCTCGGCGAGTGCAGGGTAGATCGCGGTGAAGCGCTCAACGTAACGTGGTCCGTAGTTGGGTGGAATGCGTATTTGCATAAGTATCGGTTGGGCATTATGCTGCTTGGCTGTGATAATAATTTGTTGCAATTGATCTTCGATAAGCTGTGGCGTAAAACCCCGTAAGCCATCGTTACCGCCAAGTTCAATTAACACCCAAGTGGGTTGATGTTCTTTCAGAAGTGCAGGCAAACGGGCGAGGGCGCCACCAGTGGTTTCGCCGCTGATGCTGGCGTTAATTAGCGTGAGCTCGGTTTTTTCGGCCAGTAAGGCGGGCCAGCCTTGCGATTCTTGTAAGCCATAAGCCGCACTTAAGCTATCGCCAAGGATCATGAACTTTTGGGCCAGAGCGTTCTGGCTAATAATAAACAATACAAAACATAAGATGATGCGCATGACTAAACTACCTGAAATTCATATTAAAGCGGTTAACCTAGCTAAACGGGTGAATGTTAGCGAAGGATCACTGACTATCCTGCATGATATTAGTTTGACAATCAATCAAGGCGAGACTGTCGCCATTGTTGGTGCGTCTGGTTCAGGCAAATCGACCTTATTGAGTTTATTGGCCGGCTTAGATGTGCCCAGTGCCGGTGAAGTGTTTTTAACCGGGCAACCGTTACATCGCTTATCTGAAGATGACCGTGCCGGGATCCGCGCGGCGCATGTGGGGTTTGTGTTTCAATCGTTCTTATTGCTACCCAGTTTAACCGCTATTGAAAATATTACTTTACCCGCCGAGCTAGCCGGGGATAAGCAGGCAAGGCAACGCGCGTTAACCCTGTTAAAGCAGGTTGGCTTACAAGATCGTGCAGATTTTTATCCAGCGCAGCTATCGGGTGGTGAACAGCAACGCGTGGCGATTGCCCGCGCCTTTATTACGCAGCCGGCTATTTTATTTGCCGATGAACCTTCCGCCAATTTAGATGCCACGACCGGCCAGCGTATTGAAGATTTATTGTTTGAATTAAACCAGCAACAAGGCACCACCTTGGTGTTAGTTACGCACAATGCAGAACTTGCTGCACGTTGTCAGCGCCAGTTAAAAATGCAAGCCGGGCGTTTTGTCGAAACAGAGGAGCCTGCTCATGTGGGCTAGTATTGCCTGGCGCTTATTTTGGCGTGAATTAAAACGTGGTGAGTTATGGGTTATTGCTTTTGCATTGTTTTTAGCCGTTTTCTCCGTAGTAAGCCTCAGTGGTATTACCCAAACGGTGCGGGTGGCGCTGGAGCAGCGCAGTGCGCAATTTATTGCTGCGGATCGCGTTTTGGGCTCGAGTCAGCCATTTAATCCAGAAATTATTAGCCTAGCCCAGCAGCAAACGCTGCAAGTGGCGCAGCAAATGCAGTTCGATTCCATGCTGTTTAGTGAACAACAAATGCAATTGGCGACAATCAAAGCTGTCGACACGGCTTACCCGCTAAGGGGCGAGTTGATACTGCATAAATCAAATAACGTGCTTAGTGGTGAATTAGGCAGTTTAACGCCCGGGCAAATTTGGGTTGAACCGCGTTTACTGGGATTACTTGAGGTGTCTGTTGGTGATGACATTGAATTAGGCAGCAGCCGCTTACAAATTGCTGGGGTTATTGTTAATGAACCGGATGCGCCTTTAAGTGTGTTTGGCGGCTCGCCGCGTGTCATTATGCATATTGACGATGTGGCGGCGACCGGTATTGTGCAGCCGGGCAGTCGTATTAGTTACCGTTATTTATTTGCCGGTGGTAATGCTGAATTAGACCGTTTTGCTACTGAGGTAACGCCCTTAATGTCGGTGCACGAGCGTTGGCGCAATCGTGATCGGCAAACAGCTGTGGGTGGCGCCTTAGAGCGGGCTGAGCGCTTTTTATTATTAGCCGGTTTGTTAGGTATCGTGTTAGCCGCCTGTGCTGCTGCAGTAGCCGCAAGCCGCTATAGTCAGCGCCACGCTCAAGCCGTGGCTATTATCAAAGCCCTCGGCGCAACCACCGCGCAGGTGCGGCAAATTTATTGTAGTCATTTACTGCTAGTGGTGCTATTTAGCCTTGGCTTAGGTTTATTGCTGGGGCAGTTAACTTTGCTTGGGGTCGAGTCGGCCATTGTGTTGTATGTTGGCGATTTTCGACCTGAATTTAGTTTGCGGCCAATATCGCTGGGTAGCCTAACCTGTATTTTATGTGCCTTACTGTTTGCCGCTCGGCCTTTATGGCAACTCACCATCACCCCAGCGATCCAAGTACTAAAACAACCAGTGCAGCAGCTGGTGTTTGATCGTTGGCAATTTATCACCGGCGCCGTCGCGGTATTCGGTTTAATGTGGCTATTTTCAGGTGAATGGTTAATTAGCATCGGCTTGTTTTTAGTTTGTGGGGTGTTCGTCGGTACGCTATTAGGAATCGCAGCCTTAATGGTGAAAGCCGCTAAACCGGTAGCCGCGGGCCAAAGCAGTGCTGGCAAGCTGGCACTGGCCAATTTACGCCGCAGGTTATGGGCGAATAGCTTTCAGTTAATTACTTTTTCTTTAGCCTTGTTCTTGGCGTTGTTGCTGTATTTTGTGCGCGCCGAATTAATTGGACAGTGGCAACAGCAGATCCCAGAAGGTGCTCCCAATCACTTTCTGGTGAATGTCAGCGAAGCGCAGCGTAGCCAATTAGCAGACTTTGCCAAAGCGCATCAACTGCAATCTGAGCCGTTTTATCCGGTGGTGCGGGGGCGTTTAGTGCAAGTGAACCAAGAGCAAATGCGCGATGAAGCCACAAAAGAAGATCGCACTGAACAACGCACGGGGGTTGGGCGAGAGTTAAACCTAACGTGGCTATCCACCCTACCTACAGCCAATAAAATCTTAAGTGGTAACTGGTTTTCAACTGAAAGTCGCGGTGAGGTGTCGGTAGAGCAAGAACTCGCTGAGCGCTTAGGTTTGAAATTAGATGACCAGGTGCAGTTTTCTATTGGCGGGCAAATGGTCTCGGCAAAGATCAGCAGCATTCGGCAGGTAGATTGGAACAGCTTGCAGCCAAATTTCTACATGATTTTAAGCCCTGATTTGTTAGCAGGTTTTCCGGCGAGCTACATCACGGCGTTTTATATCGAGCCGGATCGCTATCAGCTCGTTAATCAGTTAGCGCGTTTGATGCCCACGGTCACCGTATTAAGTGTCGAGGCGATAATCAAACAGGTGCAAGACATTATTGCGCAAGTCACCGTCGCACTTAGCTTTATATTACTGATAATTATCTTGGCTTCGGCGTTGGTACTGGTAGCACAAGTGCAAGCAACCCTAGAGCAACGCGAGCAAGAGTTAGCCATATTGCGTACCCTTGGCGCGCGTTATGCTTTTTTACGCAATGCGTTGATCTTAGAGTTTACCTTTTTGGGGGCGTTAGCGGGTTTGTTTGCCACGGTGCTGGCAGAAGTGTTGTTATTAACCCTGCAACAGCGCTTGTTTGAATTACCCTTTAGCTTTCATTACGCGCTGTGGTGGATGGGGCCGCTCAGTGGTGCGCTGCTAGTGTCTGCTTTGGGCTGGTGGCAGTTACGTCGCTTATTGCAAGTGCCAGGTGCGGTATTGATCCGCCGAGTGCTACAAGGATAATGGCTGGGTAAGCCAACAAAAACTGCTAAAACTAAAAACCCCTAATAATCTGTTAGGGGTTTTTGTTTTTTGGCTTTTTGCTTTGACGTCACAATGTTAATGCGGCTAATGCCTGCGATAGCTGCGGATAGCGGAACGTAAAACCGGCTTTTAGTAGTTTTTGCGGCACCACGCGTTGCCCGTATAGCAAAATGTCGGCCATTTCACCAAACAACAAGCTGGCCATAAACGCCGGCATCGGTAATACCGCAGGGCGTTTTATACGTTTTGCTAATTCAGCGGTAAACACCTTATTGGTTACTGGGCGCGGTGCTACGGCATTTACCGGGCCGCTTATATCGTCGTGTTGCATAATAAAGTTTATAAGATTAACCATATCGTCTAAATGGATCCACGACATATACTGCGTGCCATCACCCATGACCCCGCCTAATGCCAGCTTAAAGGGCGGCAGCATCTTGGCTAGTGCGCCGCCGTCTTCGGCTAACACGATGCCTGTACGTAACAACGCTACGCGGGTTTTATCACTACTGGCTTGCATCGCCAAGTTTTCCCATTTCGCGCAAATATCGTGGGTAAATTCAGGGAAAAAAGCATCGTATTCTTCGGTGATCTCAGTGTTGCCCTGCCGGCCATAATAACCCGTAGCAGAGCCACTGATCAGCAATTTTGGAGGCGTTGAAGCTTGACTGATCAGTTTGCTAAGTGCTTCAGTAAGCTGCCAACGGCTTTGGCAAATAAGGTTTTTTTGTTTTTCGCTCCAGCGGCGCTTCGCAATGGGCTCACCCGCTAAGTTCACCACCACATCAATGGTATTAAAATCCACTTCTGAAAGGGCATTAATATAGTGAATGTTACTGTTAGCACTTTTACGGCCGGTACGGCTGAGGATCAGCAGTTTATGCTCAGCTTGCCAAAGTCGTACTAAAGCACTGCCGATTAAGCCGGTGCCGCCCGTAATGAGGATCTGCATATCAGTTATCCTTACTTACGTTGTTGTTACAAACAGTTGTAACACATCAACCTTAATTGAAGTATAGCGGGTTATTTGTTAACCGATAAGGTTAGCGAAACAGAATCGGCAAAACGCAGGGCGTGCGGTTTGTCGATTTCCACTTCAGCGTAGCTAACAGAGGCATGCGCACTGGCTAAAGCAAGGACGTCAGAGGTGAGTTTTTCTAATAAACCAAAGCGATTGTTTTCAACCAGGGCAATAATTTGTTTAGTGATGGTGCGATAATTTAGCGCGTTAGCCATGTCATCGGTTTGTGCGGCTGTTTCAGCGCGATAAACAATTTTAGCGTTTATGACCACGTCTTGTTTGTTCGCAATCTCATCTTCGTTAATGCCGATGTAAGTGCGTAAGCGCAGGTTTTTGATTCTAATTGTTGCCGGATTAAGATCCATAATAATACCCTTAATTAATTTTAACTGCTTACGCTACGCTAACGCGCTGCGATCAATCAGTACAGTAATTTGTTTAGGTATTTAGGCATCGTCATTAAATACAAGGGTAAAACAGGCACCGCCTAACTCACTGTCGCTAATGGTAATGTTGCCTGAGTATGAGTTTACCAGCTCAGAGACGATAGATAAGCCGACGCCATGGCCTTCGACATAGGTGTCGAGTCGTGTGCCACGTTGAAACAGTTCTTGGCGATTTTTTTTCGCAATGCCAGGGCCATCATCTTCGACGATAATTGAAAAGGGGTGTTGGCCGATAGTTACGCGCACTTGATGACGGCTGGCTTTACAGGCGTTATCCAGTAAGTTGCCCAATACTTCCATTAAATCGGTTTCATCACCACGGAAAAAGGCCTCTTCGCTACACACTAGCTCAATTTCACAATCTTTATCACGGTAAATTTTTTGTAGGGCGTTAATTAGCTTTTCTAGTAGCGGTAAGATCAGCGTTTCTTTTTTCCAAATATCCTGACCTGAGCTGCTGGCTTTTTTTAGCTGATGCTCGATCATCGCTGTAATGCGGTCAATTTGTTCTTTTAGTTCAGGCTGCTGAGCTAAAGGGGAGGTTCTTAGCACGGCTACCGGGGTTTTTAAGGCATGTGCTAAGTCACTTAAATGATTACGATAGCGCAGCTTTTGGCGGTTTTGACTGGCTAACAATAAATTAAGATCTTCTTTAATAACATTTAGCTCAGACGGATAATTGCCCATTAAGTGATCTTGTTTACCGCGTTCAAGTTGTCTGATTTCATGGTCTAAGCGGGTTAATGGTTTAGTCGTCCAGTAATAAGCCAGAATGCTAAGCAGTAATAAACCTAGTGCAATACCAATAAACCAACGTAATAGCGTTGAGCGGAAACTTTTGTGTGGTGCAAGTAACAATTCTGCGGTTTGCACCACATGAATGGCGAGCGGGCGAGCGCTTTCACCAGAATCAAACAAAAAAGCGATACTGAGAATTTGAAATTGGCTGTCTTGCTGTTGTTCAGCATAAAAAATATGCTGCCCTGGCACTAAGGTAATGTCTGGCACACGAAAGCTTTGATTAAGCGAAGAGTCGGATTGCCATAAAAGCTGTTTACCGTCGGTAACATAAGCACTTAAACCCGAGTCTGGCCGATAGAAGTCTGGGGCCAGCGAGTTGTTGGTTAATTCTATTTTGTTATTAACCAAGTTAAGCTCAGACAAAATGGCGTACATATGTACTTCCATTTTTTGTTCCGCATTGGTTAATAGCTGCGTGTGAAAGGCTTGCTCAATAGCCAAAAAAGAGCTGGGCAGCAGCAATACTAATAATACTGCGCTTACCAGCCCTTGACGGAGCTTAAGAGGGATAACTCTCATTTACTCACTTGTAAATTAAAGCGGTAACCCCGACCACGCAGTGTTTCGATCGGTTTTAACTCAGCATCGGGGTCGAGTTTTTTACGTAACCGCAGTACAAACACTTCAATAACATTACTGTCTAAATCAAAGTCTTGATCGTAGATGTGCTCGGTTAGTTCAGTTTTAGAGATCACCTTACCTGGGTTGAGCATAAAGTACTCTAGCACTTTATATTCATAGGCGGTTAAACTCACTTCGTCTTCACCCAGCCACACCTGTTGTGTGCGGCTATTTAAAGAAATTGGGCCCGAGCTCAGGGTGGGATCCGGTTGACCAGCTGCGCGGCGGATCAGTGCGTTACAACGGGCTAATAACTCTTCATTGTGAAAGGGTTTCGTTAAATAATCATCAGCACCAGCATCTAAACCTTCCACCTTTTCTTGCCAGCTGCCGCGCGCTGTTAAAATGATGATGGGGGTTTTTAATTCTTGTTTACGCGCTTTGCGGATCACCGATAAGCCGTCTAACTTGGGTAAACCCAAATCAATAATGGCCAGATCATAAGGATATTCGGATAATTTAAACCAACCTTCGGCACCATCTACCGCCAGATCAACGCTAAATTGTTGTTGTAGCAGGTCGTTCTTAATTTGCTCGGCTAATAATTTTTCATCTTCGATGACTAAAACTCGCATGCTTAATCTTCCCTTTTAACACGGCCGCTGCGGCCATCGACAATAACATTAACAACTCGACCATCATCTTGCATCACGCGCACACGATATTGTCGAGATTCTGCTCTAACTTTGAGGATACGGCCAGGAAAACGTTGTTTTGCGAGTTGCGCTGCAGTTTCTTTCGTAATGTCTTTTGTGGGTAATACAGTGGGTTGTTTTGCAGGTTCTTTGTTATCACTCAACAACATAGCGCTATCGTTTGCTTGCAAGGGCGCAACAAGCACCAGCAGCAAACTGCAACTAAGTAAAATCGTGAGTATTTTTGTCATATTATTCAACCCCCTAGACAGTGTGGAACACCGCTACGACTGGTAAGGTGTGTTAACTACAGGCCTTGTTTAAACTGTAGAAGCCACAAAGTAATACGCTGTGATTGGCATAAGCTAACCGCTGATTTATGTCTAACTTCATAATCTGTTTGTGTATTCTTGCTAATGTACTGAAATATTCTAGTGGCGGCAATCAGCAATGTGCGAAGAATAGGCGTTGATGGCTTAATTCAACCTGAATGTGAATGTAGCTATTTAATTAAATTTTTTAAAATAAAGTTGCAAAATATTTTTCTGCGTCTAGATTTAATGCGGTCGGTAATTTTGCTTGCGATGTCCGCTTTGCGAATGTTGTAGCTACCAGCGGCTACCGACTCTGGTAGGTAAGTAAGGTTATGTCAGTGTTTACTGCTGCGGCATCCAGCCATTTCGGGAGGAAAGCTGTTATGAAAAATATTATTGTTGCCACATTGCTAGCTACTGCCGTATTGGTAGCTAACCACAGTTTAGCCAATAGTAATGTTCAAGAAGTGACTAAAGCGACCGCTAGCCAAGCGACCACTAAATTACGCTTGAATCAAGCCAGTGTAGAGCAATTGGTTGCCGTGCCTGGTTTAGGCAAAGTGAAAGCAGAAGCGATAGTGGCGCATATTAGTGAAAATGGCGCTATTAGCAATGAAGCGGATCTGACCAAAGTAAAAGGCATTGGCCCAAAACTGGCGGCACGCGTGGCGCAATATGTCAGTTTTGACTAAGGGTTAAAGCAAAGCCTTAGGCGAGTTCGCCTAAGGCTTTCATTTGTTCGTTAGCCCATTGCACAGCCTGATGATACGCATCAGGTACTTTCTCAACCGGTAAATTCAGGTGTTTGATAGTGCTCGTCGCTTCCGTCCAGTGCGCCGTTTCGTAATACTCAATTAAGCGAATATAATCGGCAAGCACGCCTTCTTTATTCACTAATGCGTCTTTGATATCAGCTGACAGAGGTAATTTTTCCATCACGCTTTCAATTGACTCATCTAAAATCGCATCCATTAACGACATCATCCCGGTTAAGAAAGCTTTTTCTAACGGTACTGTGCCCGATAATGCCGCTAAGCCTTCAGCAAAGTTTGCCCGAGTCATGGCCATTCGCATCAGTTCAGCCGGTTTGTCGGTACTGATTTGCGCGGTAAATAATAAGGATAAAAATTTCTTTAACTCAGCTTGACCAAGCACTACGATGGCATGCTTGATGGTATCAATTTCAGTGCGGCGGCGGAAAATGGCCGAGTTACTATAACGTAATAGCTTATATGAAAGCGTCACATCGCGTTTAAACACTTCGGCAATTTGCACTAAATCCATATCGGCCTTCGATGTTTCATATAACAGCTCAGCTAATGCCAATTGTGAAGGAGAAAGCGCTTTGGCTTGCATCATTTCCGGCTTAGAAAAAAAGTAACCTTGGAAGTAGGCAAAACCTTGATCCATAGCTTGTTGAAACTCTTCAATAGTTTCTACTTTTTCGGCTAATAACTTGATGTTCGGAAAGTCGGCAATCGCCGTTTTTATCTCTTCAATTTGTTCGCTATTGGTGCTGCGAAAATCGATTTTGATAATATCAATATAAGGGTAAAAATGCCGCCAAACATGTTTATGCTCGTAATCGTCGAGTGCCAAAACATAGCCTTGCTCTTTAAGTTGCTGGCATTCTGCTAGCAGGCGTTTGCCCGGTTGCACCGTTTCGAGTACTTCAATGACTACCTGTTCTTTTGGCAGCATACTGGGGTATTTTTTTAGCAGTGTTTCTAGTGTGAAGTTGATAAAGCCCGGCTTATCGCCCAGAAAGTCGTCTAAACCAAAAGCAAATTGACTGCCTTCAATCATTTTTGACGTGGCTTCATCACCATCAATGTCTGGAAATGCGTTATCGACGCCATCCCGAAATAGCAATTCGTAGCCGAAGAGCGCTTTATTACGGTCCAAGATGGGTTGGCGAGCGGCATAAAAAAACATTCGTGAGGTTTCTCCGACAAGTAAACTTTGCCTAATGTAACAAAACGCTGGCTATGAAAGCCAGCGTATCTTCAGCACAATCAGTAAAAACAGCCTGTTTTGTCACTGGCTGTTTCGATTAAAGCGCATTAAGTGTTGGCTTTTAGGGTGGTGAGCATCTTAGTGAACATCTGCTGTACACTTTCTGATGGCATTCTACCCATTAAACTGACAACAATAATGGCTAAAGTACTGAAGATCACCCCTGGTACAATTTCGTACATGGTCGCACTTAGCGTTTGACCATTAATGCTGATAGGTAAGTAGATCCACAATAATACGGTGCCCGAACCAACAATAATTCCGCTAAGCGCACCGGCAAACGTCATGCGTGGCCAATACAAGCTCATGATAATCAGAGGGCCAAAGGCCGCACCAAAACCGGCCCAAGCATTGCTTACTAATTGCAGTACTGAACTATCGCGATCGTAGGCTAGCGCGATAGCCACTAAGGCCACTAATAATACCGATAAACGACCCACCACCACTAATTCTGTTTGGGTGGCGCTGCGATTCACAAAGGTTTTATAAAAGTCTTCGGTTAACGAGCTCGACGTTACCAACAGCTGTGATGAGATGGTACTCATAATGGCCGCTAAAATAGCCGCTAGTAAAAAACCACTGATCAGCGGATGGAATAAAAACTGTGAGAAGACAATAAAGATGGTTTCAGGATCGGCGATGTCCATTTTGGTTTTCGCCACATAAGCGATACCCACAAAACCGGTAGTAATGGCACCGACGATGGTCACAAACATCCAGCTCATGCCTATACGACGAGCCATTTTGATATCTTTAACCGAACGGATAGCCATAAAGCGTACGATGATATGCGGCTGGCCAAAATAGCCCAAGCCCCAACTGAGCGCTGAGATGATTCCCAGAACTGAACTGCCAGCTACCCAATTCATTAAATCAGGGTTGATGTTCGTGACAATTTGGTTAACTTCACTGATCCCGCCAAGGTGATCGATCGCCACGATAGGCACTAATACCAGAGCGATAAACATTAAGCAGCCTTGCACAAAGTCGGTAATGCTGACCGCCATAAAGCCGCCAATCAGGGTGTAAATAACCACTACCCCCGCGGTAATATACAGGCCCAGTTCGTAGTTAAGATTAAACGAGCTTTCGAATAATTTACCGCCGCCCACGACACCTGAAGACGTGTACAGCGTAAAGAAAATAACGATAACTAAAGAAGAGACAATACGCAGCATGCGCGTTTTGTCTTCAAAACGTTTTTCAAAGTAATCCGGAATGGTAATCGCATCATTGGCTATTTCGGTATACACCCGCAGCCTTGGCGCAACAATCAGGTAGTTCAGTAGAGCACCAATTAATAAACCGACCGCTATCCAGGTGCTACTAAGGCCAGAAACATACATGGCGCCGGGTAAGCCCATTAACATCCAACCACTCATATCAGAGGCACCGGCAGAGAGCGCTGTCACACCAGGGCCGAGTTTACGACCACCGAGCATATAGCCTGAAACATCATTATCTGTGGCATTGTAGGAATATAAACCGATGCCGATCATGGCAAGAAAATAAATACCCAAAGATATTAGGGTGGCAGTTTCCACTACGCGAGCTCCTTTTTTAGTTTTATTTGGCATTACAGCGAGGTTAACTGACCAGGTGATTAACCTTGAGAGTATCTCGCGATAATGATGATTGAGCTGACGTTTGCTGACGCGACAACCGTTTTGTTCCCCATCAGCAAAAGTCAAATCACTTTAAATGTTAACAACTAGACTACTTAGATACCAGTCATTTTCAGTAACGCGGTCTCAGCTCTTGGTCATTCTAACGTAAAGCCCCGGTAGCTAATACAGGGGCTTTGGGTTTTCAGTACGTTATTATGGGGTTAACCGCAATTTATCAAGGATAAAGTGACGCCAGCCCTTGCGGCGTATGCTGTTTTGCTGGCGCTTGCCATTCCCGCCATTGCTGATAAAGGCTGTTGCCCTGCCACGGGCTGTCGGTGTTACTGTACAGTTGTTGTTCCAGCTGCTTTAACTCGGCTAATAACGCCTCATCTTGTAGGTGGCCCATTAACTGCCCTAAAGAGCGCATCGAAGTGCCAAATTGCTGTTGCCCCCAAAGGAGTAATTGCTGTGCCGCTGTTGCTGCATCACCTACGGCACAGGCTTGTTGTAGCAAGCGATTATCCGCCATCACTTTGGCGCTGCGTACTGTGTTTAAAGCTGCTGGTTGCGCAGAGCGTGATTTTAAAAAGTAAAGAGCGATCAGCATTGACGCAAGCCAGAGCAGGCTAAGTAGACTTGAGGTGTAATTCCATTGCCAAGGGTTGCTAGCCACTGACGGTGTGGTAGCCATTGGCGCAGGCAGCGTGTTGGCAGTAGGTGTAGCACCTGCTGCTGCAATAACTTTAAATGTACGTGCAGGTAACACCGTAGTTTGTAATTGATCCGTTTGGCTATTCCACCAAGCCAAACTAATTTCTGGAAGTGTTACATCCCCCTCAGCATTAGCAATTAAAGCCGTGGTAAAGACTTTTTGCGCGACCAAGCGGCCATTACGTTCAGCGCCGACACTTTGCGGCTGTTCATCATATGAGCGTAATTGCGCGGGCAGTTGCTGAGATAACTCGGGTAATTGACTGGGCGACACATCTACTGCTGATAAGGTAATGATCCGTGTAACAGGCTCGCCGACCACTAATTCGGTGTTATTGGGTTGCCACTCTTCTGTCAGTGTAACTAAACCGGCGACAAGCCAATTTCCAGGGAAATTATCTGGTTGCGGTAATACCTGCAGGGTAATGGGGTTGGCTTCCTGCATCACAGTTTTACTGCGGGCAAAATAATTGTAGTTGCTGTTATCGCGATCAATCACTTCACCGGTAAATACCGGCGGGTTAATCACCATATCTCCGCTGCGCTGCGGGATAACACTATAACGACGGGTAATAGTGCGATAACGCACACCATTAACGATAGCGCTGCCTTCGGCATCTTGACCCACCCGTTTAATCTCAGCACCTTCGAGTTGCGGTTCAGTTAAGGTGCCGCGCTGTAAATCACCGCTAAAATAAATCACCACATCGTAATACAACATTTGTTGCACATAGACGTTATTGGTGGCAATTAAATTGGCTTCAACAAACAGCTCGCGTGAGGCATCTTTTTTTATGGGTTGGTCTAACACTTCCACGGTGAGCGGTAAAGAACGAATACCGTTAATTTCAAAGGCCGGAATAGTGAACACGCCGCTGTTAAGCGGAAATAAGGTTAGTGACCAACGGGTACTTTGGCTACTTTGGCCGTTAATAATTTGCGTGCTTTGGCTAACCGACGGTGCCATTACGCGGAAGTTTTGCTCTAACTGCCGATAATTTAAGGCGTCAGCCGATAAACGGCTATCTGCCGTGACAACCAAGGTGATGGCTTCACCGGCCAGTGCCGGGTTTTTATCCACTTCACTGGTCAGTGAACTAAAGGCCGCTAGCGGCATGCTCATAACCAGTAACAGAAAAATAAAGCTGTTAAATACCGATGTCACCATTCCTGACGAGCTCCTGGAGGGGGTTGAGTACGACGTTTCTGATGTTCTAATAACATTCTATTGCGCAGTAAAATACCCGGATCGTCTTGTACTTTGCGCAGCAGATTTTCTAGCTCTTGTTGTTGTTCTGGCGTGGCATTGGGCCAGTTTTCAGTAACAACTTGCTGTTTATTGCTTGGCGGTTCGTCGCCGGGTTGCTGTTCTGTTGCTTGCTGCGCGGCTTGTTGCTCTCGTTGTGCGGCGTCTTCTTGCTGTTCAGCATTTTGCTCGGCTTGTGCGCTGCTATCACCGGCACTGCCATCTTCTGCTGAGTTTTGCTCGGACTCAGCCGACTCTTCAGCGTCTTGCTTTTCAGATGACGCGTCGTCGGCAGCATCGCCGTCTTGCTGACCTTGTTGTTTATCTTGCTGTTGCTGATCCTGTTGTTGTTGTTCTTGCTCTTGTTGTAACAACTTGCGCATTAGCTCAGCATTGGCCGCCGGTGATGGCGCCTCGCCGTCAAGCGCCAGTGCTTGCTCGTAAGCCGCTAAAGCAGCTTCATATTGCTGTTGCATCGCTAAGGCATTACCTAAATTGTGCCAGCTATCAACGGAGGGGGCGTCGTTGCTGGCTCGCTGATAGGCTTCTGCTGCTGCGGCATAATCTTCGGCGCGGTAAGCGGCGTTACCTTGCCATAAAGGATCACGAAACTTCTGTTGAGCTTGTTGATAGTCTTGCTGTTGATAATCCTCTACGGCTTGCTGTTGTTTTGTTTGCCATAAATCACGCCAACTTACGGCATCTGCTGGTGGCAGATATAACAAGGGCAAGATCACTAAAATGGGTGCTTTACGCGCTAGCCATAGTGCTAAGGGTAAGAGTAACCACACCAAATAAACAGCATTGTCTTGCCATTGATCGCCTGTCATCAGGGGCTGTGGCTGTCTGTCATCATATTGCTGTTGGTTTTGTTTCAGTAGTTGTTGTAAATCCGCATTATCGGCACCGGCTTGCACTAAGCTTCCGCCGGCTTGGCGAGCGAGTACGCGCAGTTGTTCAAGAGGGACACGAGGCATCACAACACCCCCTTGAGCATTTTTTAGCAGTTCGCCATTTTCTAAACGCACCACTGCACCTTCGGCTTGACCAAAAGCCATGATGGCTAATTGATGTGGCCAATTGTTAAGTAATTGCTGGATAGACTGATAACTGTCAGCATCAAAGCCGTCGGTAAACAGCACAATTTCACCGCTGGGGTAACCGGCTTGTTCTAACAACTCGGCGGCTTGCTCTAGCGCGCGTAGCACATTAGAGCCCTGAGCGGGCATTAATTCTGGGCGTAGGGTAGGAATTTGCAGGCGGATATTATTATGATCCGGCGTCAATGGCGAAATGACAAAGGCATCGGCGGCGTAACTGATTAAACCCAAATCACCTTCTTGCAGCAAATCAATGAAATCTAAAGCTTTAAAGCGTTGCTGTGTCAGGCGATCGGGCGTTAGATCTGTTGCCCGCATTGATAACGACATATCCATGACTAAAACTGTGGCTTTTTTCACCGTTAAGGCCGGTTGCGGCAGTTTCTGCCAGCTGGGGCCACTTAACGCTAATACGGTCAGCAACCAACAGCTGGCTAACAGTGGTAGCGCCCAAGGTTGACGTTGCTGAATATGTTGGCCCAACAACATCACATGCTGCAAATGCGGGGCAATCAGTTGTTGCCACGGGCTAGTGTCTTGTCGCCGCTTTTGCAGTAACCAGCAAAGGAGTGCCAGTGGCAGCAGCGCCAGTAACCAATAAGGTCGTAAAAAATGAAAGTCAGCGAACATCTTTCGTTACTCCAGACCAATTGATACGCCGAACCGCTAAAAAGCATGAACAGAGCAAGGCGAGGGCCAGCGGATAATGCAACAGGCTGCGCTGTGGCCGAAAGGTCAGCTCTTCACGCTCAATCGGTTCGAGTTCATCTAATAACTGATAAATTTCTCGTAATTCTTGCGGGCTACGAGCTCGAAAGTAACGTCCGCCGGTGCTTTCAGCTAATTCTATCAACAAGGGCTCATCTAAATCTTGCGACGGATTGATATTGCGCTGTCCGAACAGGCTTTGCTGGATCATTTGTTCTGCACCGAGCCCCACCGTGTAAATTTTTACGCCCGCCGCTTTAGCCAGTTGCAATGCTTCTCGGGGTTGAATATCGCCAGCATTGTTTGCACCATCACTGAGTAAAATCAGCACTTTATTGCTGGTCTCAAAATTATTAAAGCGTTTTACCGTTAAGCCAATGGCCTCACCAATGGCAGTGCGTTGCCCAACCAGCCCGATAACGGCATCATCAAGAAATTGCTGCACTGTGGCTAGGTCAAACGTCAGCGGGGTTTGCTGAAAAGCGGCATCGGCAAATAGCACTAAACCAATACGATCTCCTTGACGCGCTTGAATAAATTCACCCAACACCACTTTCATGGCTTTTAATCGGGTGGTATTCCCCATCTCCAATCGCATATCGGGGATATCCATTGAGCCGGATAAATCAATCGCTAACATGAGTTCGCGCCCAGGCTGTGGCAAGCTTACCGGCTCATCCAGCCAGCGGGGCTGCGTGGCACTGATCACTAATAACAGCCAAATCACCGCCAATAAAAAATGACTGACGTTACGCTGCTCGGCTTTGGCTTGATTGGCACTGCCTAGTTTAGCTAAAGCCGGTAAATTAAGGGCACTGCCATTGCGCTGCGGTTTTTTCTTTAGCAACAGCGGTAACGGCAAGGCTAACAATAACCAAGGGTAAGCGAGATCAAGCATGGGTGCCGCCTTGCTTAAATGAAGTAAACCCTTGTACAGGATCTAATTGTTTAA
Organism: Alishewanella maricola; assembly: GCF_016343785.1. Taxonomy (NCBI): domain Bacteria; kingdom Pseudomonadati; phylum Pseudomonadota; class Gammaproteobacteria; order Alteromonadales; family Alteromonadaceae; genus Alishewanella; species Alishewanella maricola. Next base: position 180,893 of record NZ_JAEINI020000004.1, read on the forward strand.
TGATGTGCTGGGTTGCCAGCCAAAATTGCTGTTGCTGTGCCGTTTTATCTGGCCCAGGTGCTTGATAAAGCAGCGTGGCCAAAGGCGGAAGCGGCAACTGCGCCGGTAATTGCTGTTGTAAAAAAGCTTGCCATTGCTCGGTGCTGGCGCTTAACAGCGGGTGGCTAGGTTGATAGTGCTTTAATAGCCGTTTTAACAGCACATTTAATGCGGTGGCGGCTTGCGGCGATTGCCAATCAATTTGTGCCAATTCGGCCATTGCTGCGCGTTTAACCCGCGATTGCTGCTTTGCCCGATAGCGCCAAAATAATAAAGCGGTTAATAACGTTAATGCCAGCAAGGCGAGCAGCCAATAACCCAGTGGTGGCAACATACTGCTGGCTAGTTCAGGCTCATAAATATCCGCTAATTGCGGCAGTAAATCGTGTTTATCGGCCATGATAACCCCTCGACAATTGGGTTAATAATGGTTCAGCACTGCTGATACTAAGCCATTTACAGCCGAGTTGTTGGAGTTGCTGTTGCATTTTTTGCATGGTTTGTTGTTGCTGTTGTTGATAGCGTTGCTGCAGCTTGCGATCGCCAAGTGTCACCAACAGTGGCTCTGCATTGGCTTGCACCAAGGCAGAGCCTTGCGCTTTGGCAGGCAGTTGTTGTTCTAGCGGGTCGACCAATTGACAGCAATGCACTTCATTATGCTGTCGGATCAGCTGTAAATGGCGCATCGCTTCATCATCTAAAGCGTTATAGTCAGACAGCAAATACAACAAACTGCCCGGGCGTAACAAGCGGCGTACCTCGGCCAGCGCTTGCGCTAAGGATAACCCTTGGGCCGTGGTGTCGGCTTGATGCACATCGACTAAGGCTTGCAGGTAGCGCAGTACGCCACGGGTGCGACTGGCCGGCTTGAGTAAACGATGTTGTTGCTGACTAAAGACAATGCCGCCAAGTTTATCGCCATGTGCTTTGCTGTGCCAACTGATCACCGAAGCGAGATGCGCAGCTTGAATAGATTTTAATAACAAGGTGGAACCAAAGCGCATACTGCTGCTCAGATCGGTAAGTATAAACACTGGCCGTTCTTTTTCTTCACGAAATAGCTTGGTGTGCACCTTGCCGGTTCGTGCGGTAACACGCCAGTCAATCGCTCGCACGTCATCACCAGGCTGATAATGCCTCACCTCGTCAAACTCCATGCCGCGACCTTTGCTTTTGGCCAAATAACTGCCGGCCAATTTGCTTTGAATGGCAATCGTTGGGCGCAGATCCAAAAGTTGCGTATGGCGTTGATACCACAACAGCTCAGCTAAACCAAGTTGGTAGCCGCTGGCTTGTAGGGTGGCTAACCATTGTGAAGGCGTGGGTTCTGGCATGTTCATTTATGGCACAGCGACCTGCTGTAAAATTTCATCGAGCACATGATCGGTGCTGATGCCCTCTGCTTCAGCGGCATAGGTCAGAATTAAGCGGTGGCGCATCACATTATGAAACACCGCTTGAATATCTTCAGGCGTCACAAAATCACGCTCTTGCAACCAAGCACGGGCACGGGCACAGCGATCTAATGCGATGGTTGCGCGCGGGCTGGCGCCATAGCCAATCCAACTGGCCAGTTTACTGCTGTAAGCGGCAGGTTGGCGACTCGCCATAATTAACTGTACCATATAATGTTCAAGGCTTTCGGAAAGGTGTAACTTTAAAATTGCTTGGCGGGCAGCAAAGATTTCTGCTTGGCTTATTGGCTTTGCCGCTGCAGCCGCTTCGTGCCGAGCCTCAGCGCGGGTTAGGCGCAAAATGGCTAATTCGGTTTGGCTATCAGGATAATCCACTTTTAAATGCAGTAAGAAGCGGTCGAGTTGCGCTTCTGGTAAAGGGTATGTGCCTTCTTGCTCAAGTGGGTTTTGTGTGGCCATCACTAAAAACAATTCCGGTAAAGGGTAGGTATTACGCCCAACGGTAACTTGTTTTTCGGCCATCGCTTCCAATAAGGCAGATTGCACCTTGGCGGGCGCACGGTTAATTTCATCCGCCAAAATAATATTGTGAAACAATGGGCCTGATTGAAAAGCAAACTGGCCGGTCTCTGGTCGATAAATATCGGTGCCGGTTAAATCAGCCGGCAGTAAATCTGGGGTAAATTGGATCCGATGAAATTCGGCTTCTACACCCTGTGCCAGCGCGTTTACGGCGCGCGTTTTCGCTAACCCCGGTGGCCCTTCTACTAATAAATGACCGTTGGCCAGTAAGGCCAACAAGATCCCTTCGGTCAGTGCTGGTTGCCCCAGTACTTGACTGTCTAAATAGCTTTTTAGTGATGCAAATGCCTGAACCATAATAATGTTAGTCTTTTAGTCAATAAGTGAATGATTTTTGCACAATTAATGGCAAAGCTAGCTAAGCTAAGATGTTCTAACCTTTATAAGGTTCCCGTTAAAAGAAAACAAGGGCAAGGGGCATGTTGACCTTTGATTATTGATAATCTAAATGGCAACGATTAAACCGCTCTTAAAACAACTGTTTTAATTTTTGCTGAGTGTGGTTACAATCGAGCTACACTCAGAGGTCAGACCTGTAATCAAACAGAATTGCAAAAAGAGGATCACTATGGCTGCGCCAATTAATCTCACTACTCGGCAGGGCGAACGTATCGCCATTGTGGCTGGGTTACGTACCCCCTTTGCTAAACAGGCAACGGAGTTTCACGGTGTGTCCGCCTTGGACTTGGGCAAGTTAGTGGTCAATGAATTATTGATCCGCACCGAATTAGATCCTGCTTTAATTGAGCAGGTGGTGTATGGCCAAGTTATCCAAATGCCAGAAGCGCCCAATATTGCACGTGAAATTGTGTTAGGCACCGGTATGCCATTACAAACCGACGCCTATAGCGTAACACGGGCTTGTGCTACCAGTTTTCAATCGGTGGTAAGTGTTGCCGAGTCGATGATGGCGGGTATTACCCAAGTTGGGATTGCTGGCGGGGCCGATTCGAGTTCAGTGTTACCTATTGGGGTCAGTAAAAAACTGGCACGCGCCTTAGTAGATTTGAATAAAGCCAAAACGCTCGGCCAAAAATTAGCCATCGTGCGCAAGTTAGGTTTAAAAGATTTAATGCCAGTGCCACCGGCCATTGCGGAATACAGCACGGGCTTATCGATGGGCGACACGGCAGAGCAAATGGCCAAAAGCCATGGTATCAGCCGTGCAGCACAAGATGAAATGGCGCACCGTTCACACAGCTTAGCCGCGGCGGCGTGGCAATCAGGCAAGATGGCTGGCGAAGTGATGACTGCGCATGTTGAGCCTTACAGCCGCTTTTTAGACATGGATAACAATATCCGAATGGACTCTAAACTTGAGTCTTATGCCAAATTAAAGCCGGTGTTTGACCGAGCGCATGGTACGGTAACTGCGGCTACCAGCACCCCTTTAACAGACGGAGCCTCGGCTGTATTGATGATGACTGAAGGTCGAGCTAAAGCGCTTGGCTATAAACCGCTGGGCTACATTCGTAGTTATGCTTTTGCGGCCATTGACGTATGGCAAGACATGTTAATGGGGCCATCTTACGCTACGCCAATTGCGTTGGCTCGGGCAGGCATGAACTTAGCCGATCTCACCTTAATTGAAATGCACGAAGCTTTTGCTGCGCAAGCGCTAGCGAATATGCAGATGTTTGCTAGCCGCAAATTTGCAAAAGAACAGCTGGGCTTAGATCAAGCGATTGGTGAGATTGATATGGCGAAATTTAACGTCAATGGCGGCTCTCTGGCATATGGACACCCATTTGCGGCAACGGGCACGCGCTTAATCGTGCAAACGCTGAATGAATTAAACCGTCGCGGTGGCGGCGTTGGCCTTACTACGGCTTGTGCAGCCGGTGGCTTGGGTGCAGCAATGATTGTGGAGACAGAATAATGAGTGACAGCAACAGCTTCAGTTTAGCCGTACGCGACGATCAGGTGGCCATTTTGACCATGGATATCGTTGGTGAAAGCATGAATGTGTTAAAAGCCTCTTTCGCCAGTGAAATTGAGCAGCTACTACAAAAAATTACCAACGACAGCAAAATTAAAGGCGTGGTGTTTATCAGTGGCAAAGCAGACTCGTTTATTGCCGGTGCCGACATCAGCATGTTAGACAGCTGCAAAAGTGCAGACGAAGCGGAAAAGATTGCGCAAATGGGCCAACAAATGTTTGACCGTTTGTCTCAGATGCGTGTGCCTGTGGTTGCCGCCATTCACGGTCCTTGTTTAGGCGGTGGCTTAGAGTTGGCCATGGCATGTCATGCGCGTATTGCCACTGATAGCCCGAAAACGGTGTTAGGTTTACCCGAAGTGCAACTGGGCTTGTTACCGGGTAGTGGGGGAACGCAACGTTTACCTAAACTGGTCGGCGTACAAAAAGCCTTAGACATGATTTTAACCGGTAAACAGCTGCGTGCTGCGCAAGCCAAAAAAGCCGGTTTGGTCGATGACGTGGTGCCGCAGAGTATTTTGTTAGAAGCGGCGGTTAAAAAAGTTTTGGCGGGTAAACCACCGGTAGTGGTTAAAAAGCAAAGCGTATTAAACAAGCTGTTAGAGCAAACCTCGCCTGGGCGTAAGCTGGTGTTCTCGCAAGCGTTAAAACAAACGTTAGCCAAAACGCAGGGTAACTACCCAGCCGCATTAAAAATTATCCGAGTTATTCAAACGGGGGTAGAGCAGGGCTACAACCAAGGTTTGGCCGCCGAAGCCAAAGCCTTTGGTCAGCTTTGTATGACTCCCGAGTCGGCAGCACTGCGCAGTATTTTCTTTGCTACCACGCAAATGAAAAAAGAAACCGGCGCTGGCGCCGTGATCCCTCAAAAAATTCATAAAGCCGCTGTGCTTGGTGGTGGCTTGATGGGCGGCGGTATCGCCAATGTTACAGCGACCAAAGCTGGTTTACCGGTGCGCATTAAAGATATTAGCGAGAAGGGTATTAGTGCAGCGCTGAAATACACCTATGATCAGCTGAATAAAAAAGTGAAAAAGCGCTTTTTGCGCAAAACCGACATGCAAAAGCAGCTACTGCGGATCACCGGCACCACCGACTTTAGCGGCTTTCATGATGTTGATATCGTGGTAGAAGCGGTATTTGAAGATTTGGCGTTAAAGCAGCAAATGGTTGCCGACATTGAGCAACATTGCCCTGAACACACCATTTTTGCCAGTAACACCAGCTCTTTGCCTATTCATCAAATTGCAGAAAAGGCAGCCAGACCTGAGCAAGTAATTGGTTTACATTATTTTTCACCCGTGGATAAGATGCCATTGGTTGAAGTGATTGCCCATGAAAAAACCTCAGCGCAGACCATCGCGACGACCGTTGCTTTTGCCCGCAAACAAGGCAAAACGCCGATTGTGGTGAAAGATGCAGCTGGTTTTTATGTTAATCGCATCTTAGCGTTGTACATGAATGAAGCCGCCAATATTTTATTAGCAGGTGAATCCATTGAGAAAATCGACAAAGCTTTAGTGAAGTTTGGTTTTCCGGTCGGGCCTATTACCTTATTAGATGAGGTGGGTATCGATGTTGGCGCGAAAATTTCGCCGATCTTAAGCGCTGAACTGGGTGAGCGTTTTACTGCCCCCGCTGCTTTTGAGAAGTTACTGGCAGACGGTCGTAAAGGTAAGAAAACAGAAAAAGGTTTTTACCAATACGGTAAGTCAGTGAAAAAAGGAAAAAAGCTGGTGGACGAATCGGTTTACAATGTACTGGGTGTTACGGTGGCTCCTGCGCTGAATGCGGATGAAATTGCCAGCCGTTGTACGGCTCAAATGTTAAATGAAGCAGTACGTTGTTTAGATGAAGGTATTATCGCTTCAGCGCGGGATGGCGATATCGGGGCTATCTTCGGTATTGGTTTCCCACCGTTTTTAGGCGGGCCGTTCCGGTATATTGACAGCTTAGGCGTCAATAACTTAATTGCGACCTTACGTCAGTTAGAAAACCGCTTTGGCAGTCGTTTTACGCCGTGTCCACGCTTGTTAAAAATGGCCGAGCAGGGCGAGCGGTTTTATCCAAACTAAGTTAGAGCAATCGCCCTTCTTATGGGCGGTTGTACTATTTAATCAGGGCCTTAGGGCCCTTTTTACGTTTATGCGACTAAAGATTAACAGGAAGGCCTCCAGATTGCTGTTATAATCAGCAACACAATGAGGGCTGACCCATATCAACAGTAAAGCAAACAAAGGGGGCAATTGTGGTTGTAGTGCCAGTAGTATGGTTAATGGTTGTTATAGGCGTATACATTGCGGCCTTACGCAGTGGCATGCGAGCATTGCAATGGGCCATAGCGGCGCTATTCACTGGGCCTTTATTACTTCCGCTGTTTAACAGTTACAAACGTTTAGCCATTCATCGCGCCCGCACCAAAAACGCACGTATCTTCAGGCCTTAATTCGTCAATCGGTATTAGGTTTGCCATTGTTGGAGCAAGCGTATCACTGCTTGCAGTTGTGGTTGATATTCTTTATCAGTTAAATAGGCCGCATATAAGTCGAGCGTTAAGCTGGGCGTTGCCTCAAGCGGTTTTAAGGTACCTGCAGCCAACTCTGCGCTGACAAACTGCGCGGGTAAATAGGCACAACCGCCTTGTTGTAACAACCAGGCTTTAGCCAAACTGGCGCTGCTGGTTTTTAACTGCACCACTTGCTGCTCGGCAAAATGACGCTGGTGTTTAACGTCAAAGTTGCTCCCCCAATCGACATAGCAATAACGTTCATCGGGTTTGCCCGCAGCGTGTTGCTCTTTGCAGCTACTGACGGGTAGTAAGTGGATCTCGGTTAATTTAACCAGCGTGATCTCATCGGTTTTTGGTGGATCAAATAAGATGGCAATATCTAATTGATGTTCCAATAATTGGCGGGTACTGGCTTCACGGTTTAAACTGTCAGTACGCCAGGTAACATCGGGTTTCGCGGCGGCTAAAGGTAAAAACACCGGCAGTAACACGCTTTCCCACAAGTTGGCTGTTGCGCCAAGTGATAATTGCTGTAACTGTTGTATGCTTTGTGTTACATCCTGACGGGCGCGTTGTAATGCACTTAACATGGTTTGGGCATGAGGCAGTAAACGTGCACCTGCCGCCGTTAATTGAATATTATTGCGATGGCGCACAAACAGATGAACACCGAGTTGTTGTTCCAGTTGTCGAATGCGAAAGCTCACCGCCGATTGGGTTAGATAGAGGTTTTCAGCAGCCTTTCCAAAATGTCGAGTATGCTGTACTTCTAAAAAGGTTTTTAATAACTCAGTATCCAAAATGATTCCTTTGTGATATTTATCGTAAGCATAAAAAATTTTTGTTTTACGACAGGAAATTTGTTAACCATACTCCGCACAGTTTAAACAGGCTGGCTTGATATTCAACGAGATGAGAGGAAAAAAGTGATGCAGCAAAGTTTTGTCGCTAATCGTCGCTTTTTCGATGACCGGAATTTCCCACGTGGTTTTACCCGGTCAGGGCGCTTTACTCTGGCAGAGGGTAATCTGTTAGAGAAACATGGTTTGGCAATGCAGCAACTGGATCAAGGTGCTAGAGCGCCAGTCAACGAAGAGGAAGAGCGGTTTCTGCTCGTCTGTCGCGGCGAAGCTGAAGCAACGACACCTTATGAGAAGACCTGGCTAAAGTACAAACAACGCTTAGCAGAAAAGCGTAAGTTCCACACCGTATTTGGTAAAAAACGTATTGCGGATGGAGCAGACGATTTCTCTTACGTTGAAACAGATACTGATTAAAAAAAGCCCTTAGGGGCTTTTTTTATGTCTGCTGTTTGGCTGCTACCAATTATTACCGTTTGCTGTCAGGCTTAAACGGGGCTTTTTTTGTTCATGTAAAAAAGCTGCAAAATCGTCTGCTGACAGTGGCTTACTGTAGTAAAACCCTTGAATAATTTCGCAGCGCAGTTTTCTTAGCTGCTCTAATTGTTCAAGGGTTTCAACGCCTTCAGCCACCACCGATAAACTTAAGTTGTGCGCGATAGTCACAATGGTATCTACCATATTGCGGCCACGGGCGCTGTTCATATCATCGATAAAGGCTTTATCAATTTTCAGCGTATTCAATGGGAATTGCTTTAAATAGGCCAGTGATGAATAGCCGGTGCCAAAATCATCCATGGCGAGGTGAATACCGCGAGCGCGCAGTTTTTTCATCGTATCGATGGCCAGTTTTGGCGATTCCATTACTGTGCCTTCAGTGATCTCTAATTCTAAGTGATAAGATGCCAATTGGGTTTGCTGTAAAATATCGTCGATTTGATCACACAAAAACGGCAGCATAAATTGTTTGGCCGATAAGTTTACCGCTACCCGCCCATGAAACAACCCTTGGTCAATCCAGCGGCGCACATCTGAACAGGCTTTGCGCAAGACTACAGTACCAATATCAACAATTTGTCCGGTTTCTTCTGCAACTGGAATAAAACTCGCTGGGCTGACTAAGCCGCCTTTGGGCGTAATAAAGCGCACCAGCGCTTCCATACCGACCACTTTACCGCTGAGTAAGTCCATTTTCGGTTGATAGAACACCGCAAACAGATCTTCTTTTAAACCATGGCGGATTAAATTTTCGACTTGCAAGCGTTTAACCGCTTGTTTGTTCATGGTGTCATTAAAAAATAGATAGCGATTCGCGCCAGCGCTTTTGGCGTGATACATCGCGGTATCGGCGTTGCGTAACAGCGCTTGCGGATCTTTGCCATCCTCTGGGAACAACACGATACCGATACTGCTGGTGACGACCAGTTCATGTTGCTCGATAGCAAAAGGCGCATTAATTTGCTGTAGCATGGCTTTGGCAAGACTGGTAATGGCATGAATATCATTGGTATTGCTCAGTAAAATGGCAAATTCATCGCCACCTAACCGATATAGCCTTTGCCGGAACAGTTTGTTGTTATGCAGTCGTTCTGACAATTTACATAACAGCGCATCGCCTAGTTCATGACCAAGTGAGTCGTTAATTTTCTTAAAGTTGTCTAAGTCGAACACTAAAAGTGCATGCTGCGTGTTATCTTTGACTAGACTGGCCAGTTTATTCATAAACACCGCCCGATTGGGCAGTCCGGTCAGCGTATCGCTGTTGGCCAATCGATTGAGTTCGGCATCACGTCGTTTACGCTCTGAAATATCAGAGAATACGGCGACATATTGAGTGATAAAGCCTTGTTCGTCTTTAATCACGTCAAAGGTTAATTCGGCTTGATAATAATCACCGTTGGTTTTGAGTTCACGGATCTCATCACTCCAGCGGCCTTTTTGTACCAAGGTTTTTTCAATTTCTTGTAAGAAACGTGGCGGATACAAGCTGAGTTTAAAGCGGGTTTGTAGCACGCTTTCCCGAGTATTGCCGGTAATGTTGCTAAAAGCGGGGTTCACTTCGAGAATATTAAACTTGGTATCGCAAATCACCACGGCATCTGAAATGTTTTCTAGACAGCGTGCAAATAATTGCATTCTGGCTTCAGCTTGTTTTAACTGACTAATATTTTTCAGCGTGCCGGTCATTCGCTGTGCTTTGCCTTCGTTGTTATAGGCAACAATTTTTCCGCGATCTAATACCCAGATGTAATTATCATCTGCCGTGCGTAAGCGATAACTTGATTCAAAAAATGGGCTATTTCCGGCCAGATGCTGCGAGAGTGCGCTACTGACGCGTTCTAGATCTTGTGGATGAATAAAATTTTTGTTCGGAGGAAAGTTTTTTCCTTCAGGCGGCGCAGAGAGGGGGTCAAGCCATGCACTGGAGCGATACAGCTCGCCACTTTCGATATTCCAATCCCATAACTCATCACCGCTACCCCAAATGGATAAACGTAAACGCTCTTCGCTTTTTGCTAAAGCTTGATGGTAAGTGCGCATGCGGCGCTGATTAAATTGGGCAAGTAAAAAACCTGCGACGGCAATAGCCATCACAGTGTAAAGCAGATAAGGTTCAATGATGGTCCAGTCGATTACTGTTGCTGCTAGATAAGGCGAAAAAAAAGCCAATAAAATCAAACTGCCAAGCGTAAATTTTTTATAAGACATTTATTATTGTTTTTGTGAATATTCAGGCTAAGTTAACGAAGATCAGCAAGGCTGTCAAAGCAAATTCAGCCCCGCTAACAATTCAGTTTTCAAGAGAGTTTTTACATGGCTATTGCTGGGTGCCGGATCGGTTGCTAAAAACAGCACATCGTAGTCGGGTGCGAGCAGTTGTTGTAAAAACGCAATAAAGGCTTGCCGGCTTAGCGTTGCTAAGGCCTGTTGAATATCTGCGGTAAGACTAAACTGATAATCTTGCTGGCCAAGGGCAAGCCACAATCGCTTGGCGCGTGCGCCTAAACTGGTATCACGCTCGGCCAATTGCGATAGCATACTCTGTTTTAATGCGGCGAACTCGTCAGACGTTAACTGCTGAATTTGCTCTAAAAACTGTTGAAAAAACGCTACCGTCGCGGCATACAGTTTATCTGCTGTTGAGTCGGGCGATTGTACGTAAAACGCTAAACCTGGCAGGGTATTAATCGGTACATAACCGGTGCCGACTAAATAGCCTAATTGTTGCTCTGTGCGTAATTGATGAAAATAGCGTGGCGACATCACGTGGTTTGCCAACATAAAGCAGGCCATTTGGTCGGCCGTTTTTTGCTGCGCTGCGATATAAATCACAATAGCATGATCGGTTTGACCACTGGCGACACTCTGTAACCAAACCGGGCCAAGATCTTTAATACCGTTTTGCCGCGCAGGCAACGCAGGGCCACTAGAGTGCTGTGCCGCTAACCAGGTTACTAATAGCTGCTGTAAGTCAGCCGCTGCCGCGGTAGGCCAGTTGCCTACCAATAAAGCTTCCAAATGGATCTGTTGTAAAAGCTGCTGCTGAAATTGCTGAAACTGCTCAAAGCTTAATGCCGCCAGGGTGCGTTGTAATAAATCTAACTCAGGGTTTTGCGGCTGCAAAATGGCTGATAACTGACTAAATAACTGCGCGACCGGCTTATTTTTACTACTGTTTTCCCAGTGTCGGCACAGTTGATGTTTGAGTTCATTGAAACGTTGCTCACTAAATTCAGGCTCGGGTAATTGGCTTAAAATATCACTAAGTAAACGAATTTGGTTCGCAGTCAGGCCAGAGGTTTGTAAGCTGACACCTTGACGATGTACGTGAAGATAATAATTTAATCCCGCAGTTGTCGCGGCATACAATTGCTGATTAAAGCGATCCAGTACAAGTTCTACCCACAAGCGAGTGGCAGCTAACTGCGTTAAGGTTTGACAGCTATTAGGCAGGGTTAGCTGCACAAAAATATGGCCTTTTGGGGTGTTAAAATCCGTGTCGGCTTTATACCAAATATGCAGGTCATCACGCTGACATACTGCATGTGGTAAAGGCATATGCGCACTGTCCGGTAATAACGATAATTCGGTTTGTAAATACGGATTCGGTGCTGGCAATTGCATGGCGCGTTTAAGGGGTTGTTGGCTTAATTGCTCAAGCCACTGCTTATCTAAACGGACAATACTGTAGGGGGTATGATACCAGCGCGCTTCACAATTAACTGGCACCTCATCAGCCACCAACATAATGCGCATATTGTCACTACAAAAATACCCCAGCAGTTCTTGATATAGCGCCTCGGGCGGTAATTCCATGCGATAATCGCCGAAAATAATATCCTCAGGCGGGTAATGCTGCATATTGAGCGATAAATCGCCCGCGGTTTGTAAAGCACTACTGGGCTCATAAAACTGAAATGACCATTGCAATAAACGTTGCCGCTCGACAAACAGTGCCTGATTGAACCCGGATTGTTTTAGCAGCTTAATTTGACTAAACAGTGCCGCCACAATATCGCGATAATGCGCGCGGCCACTGGCCGTCAGTTCAAAGGCAACGGTGAAATCTTTGTAATTACTGCCATCAATACCGCCACCGGCACTTAATTGATTAACCAGTTCGCGTTCTTTTAAATAGGCCAGTAAAGAATGTTGCCCTTCATCGCCCAGCAGATGTGCGATAAAACTCACCAGTTTAAAGCGGTACCATGGCTGAATATCAGGCATGGCAAAGCTGACCACCAAACGGCTACTGCTTTTATGGGGTCGGATATTTAATTGAATCCCTTGCTGTTCAGGCAAATACAATGGCACCTGTACCGCAGGTTTTTTCGGAAGATGCGTTGGCAGTGCCGCAAAATGTTGCTCCGCCAGCGCGGCTAATTCAGCAAGTGATTGAGGACCAACTAAACACAAACTCATGCGACTAGTGCTGTATTGCTGCTGATAAAACTCGCTGACGGCTTGTTGCAGGCTGTTGTTTGGTAAATCGGCGAGCGTTTGGGCATTCCCTACTGAAAATTTAGCAAAAGGATGCGCAGGGTTAATGCTTTCTTTGTGTGCTTGATAAATGCGGCGGCTATCATCTTTGAGTTTCATAGAAAACTCAGCTTCGATAGATTGCCGCTCTTTATCAACGTAGCTGGCGCTAAACAAGGGCGCACTAAACATATCACCAAAACGGGCAAGGCCTTGCGCAAAAGCGGCGTGTTCAATATCAAAATAAAAATGACTATGTTCAGTGCCGGTCCAGGCATTATGACTACCGGCATGCTCACTGATAAAATGTTGAAACTCACCGGCGTTCGGATAGTGTGCCGAGCCTAAAAACAGCATATGTTCTAAAAAGTGCGCGAGACCTTCTCGTTCTTGTGGATCGTCAAAATGTCCGACATTAATGGTTAAGGCGGCGGCACTTTTTTCACTGTCAGCTTGGTGAACCAAAAGCACACGTAAACCGTTAGCTAACTGCAAATATCGGTATTGCTTTGGGTCATTTGGACTTTTTATCAGTTCATTATGTTGCAAAGCGGTTCCTTTATTTAGCATGAGGGCTTGTTGACGTTTGCGGGTTATCCGACCAAAGTTTCATAGCGATAAGTAATAACTAAACGCTATGTTATGCACAAATGATAGTTACGCTGACAACAGACTTTCTTTATCATAGCGCACTATTTTCACCTGACGCATGCTAATTTGCTCAATAGTCGAATCAATGGGACAAAACAGCATTATGGTAACAATTTCATGGTAAATCTCGTGATCATGCGACATGGCGAAGCACAGCCCTATGCGGCGGATGATAGCTTACGACAATTAACACCAGACGGTCAGAACGATGTGCGGCAAATGGCGTTGTGGTTAAAAACGGTCTATGCCAATCTCGATTATGTGTGGAGTAGCCCATACTTGCGTGCTCAGCAAACAGCCGAATTAATGTTAGAGCAGCAGCCCGCAGAATGCCAATTTAAACTCATACCCGAGTTAGTGCCTGATGCGCCAGCGGAAGCAGTGAAAGCGCAAATTGATGCATTATTGTTAGCCCAGCCCAACGCCAAGCTGCTGTTGGTATCACATATGCCGTTGGTGAGTTTTTTAGTCGAAAGCTTTACTGAGCCCGGCCAAGCCCCGATTTTTAGTACCGCCTCGTTAACTTGTATCAGTTACCAGCCAGGACAAGGGGGAGTGGTGCAAGAGCGAAATAGACCACTGGCGTTGTCGGTATTACCCGAAATCTAAAAGGCGAATGGCTTTAGCGGCCAGGCAAATCCCGAAACTGTTGCTCGGTGCTTTGGTTGATTTTCAAAAGTAGTAATAAAGCGCCTTGTTTGCCCCAAGCTTTGGGCGCAGTATGAAAGGCGCGCACATTGGGATGCTGCACTAACCAATTCGGCACTTTTCGCGCTAAAATCCCTAAGCCTTTGCCATGTACCACGCAGGCACAGTTAAATTGCTGCTGCTGGCAATAAGCTAATAACCCGGCTAATTCTGTTTTCGCTTGTTGGCCGGTCATGCCATGTAAATCCAAAACGACTTGGGGCTCGATTTCTGCGCGGCGCAGGCGCCCAGCTAAATGCGGATCATCACCGCTTTGCACATAAGACAAGCTGCCTTGGGTGTCGCTAAAAACTTCGTATTCATCAGAGAAAAAGAACAGCTTTTCAGCAGTTGCGCTATTCGAGGCCGCGCTGGGGCGTTTTTGCTTGCTGCGTTTGGCAACTGGCGCTATCTTGTCTTGCTCAAGCGGGCGGGTGCCAGCAACAAACTCCCGGAACAGTTCCAGCTCCTCTGGATCAAGGGTTTTGCTAGCTGAGTTTTTTTTCTGCATGCGCGCGGGTCTAATCAATATTTTGTTAAAATCTGGAGTGCAGCATACCATGACTGAGCAACCGCTATCACCTTTTCATCCTGAACAGTTGCAGGGTACCTTATCAGAACTGTGCACGGTACATGATTGGTTACGTTGGGCAGTAAGTCGTTTTCATCAGGCTGGAGTGTATTTTGGTCATGGTACCGACAATGCTTGGGATGAAGCGGCAGTGCTGTTAGCACATGTGCTATTTTTACCGCCACTGACCGATGACAAACTGTTGCCCGTACGTTTAACCCTGCATGAGCGCCAAGCGTTTATCGATTTACTGCAGCAACGCATTGAACAGCGTATTCCCGCCGCTTACCTGACTCAGCAAGCCTACTTTTGCGAGCTGCCGTTTTATGTGGATGAGCGGGTGTTGATCCCACGCTCGCCGATTGCCGAATTAATTAAAAACAAATTTGCTAACTTACTTGAACCGGGTTTTACTCCTACGGCTATTTTAGATTTATGTACCGGCTCTGCCTGTATTGCTATTGCTTGTGCTTATGCGTTCCCTGATGGACAAGTGGATGCCGTGGATATTAGTCCTGATGCGTTAAATGTGGCGCAAATTAATATATCGGAGCATCAATTAGAAGATCGGGTATTTCCCGTGTTATCTGATGGCTTTGCCGCCTTACAAGGCCAGCATTACGATTTGATAGTGACCAACCCGCCTTATGTTGACGCCGAAGATATGGATGACTTACCCGAAGAGTATCGGCATGAGCCCGAATTAGGCTTAGCCTCGGGTGTAGACGGGCTGGCATTAACGCGGCAAATCCTTCGAGATGCGGCAGCCCATCTTACCGAACAGGGCATTTTAGTTTGTGAAGTTGGCAATAGTATGGTTGAATTGCAGTATAGATATCCAGACGTCCCATTTAATTGGCTGGAATTTAACAGCGGTGGTCTGGGCGTTTTCGCGTTGACAAAGCAGCAGCTTATCAACAGTCAGCATTTGTTTGAGGAAGCATAAATGGCAGGTAACAGTATTGGGCAGTTATTTAAAGTCACCACCTTTGGCGAAAGTCATGGTCCGGCTATTGGCGGAGTGGTTGATGGCTGTCCACCTGGTATGGCATTGACCGCTGAAGATCTGCAGTTAGATCTGGATCGGCGCAAGCCAGGCACGTCGCGTTACACCACCGCGCGCCGTGAAGAAGATACGGTGAAGCTATTATCAGGAGTGTTTAACGATACTACTACCGGTTGCTCTATCGGTTTATTGATTGAAAACACCGATCAGCGTTCACAAGATTACTCGAACATTGCCGCTTTATTTCGTCCTGGGCATGCCGATTACACCTACTGGCACAAATTTGGGATCCGCGATTATCGTGGCGGTGGCCGCTCATCTGCACGTGAAACGGCCATTCGAGTGGCTGCCGGTGCTATCGCTAAAAAGTATCTAAAAGAGCATTGTGGTATTGAAATTCGCGGTTATTTAGCCCAGCTTGGCCCGGTAAAAGCGGAACAATTACAATGGCATGAAGTTGAAAACAACCCATTTTTCTTCCCCGATCCCGATAAGCTCAGTGCTTTAGATGAGTACATGCGGCAACTGAAAAAGGACGGTGATTCGGTCGGTGCTCGCGTTAATGTGGTGGCGAGCGGCATGCCCGTTGGCTTAGGTGAGCCGGTGTTTGATCGCTTAGATGCCGATGTTGCGCATGCCATGATGAGCATTAATGCCGTAAAAGCGGTGGAAATTGGCGATGGCTTTGCGGTGGTCGAGCAGCGCGGTTCAACGGGTCGTGATGAATTAACGCCAACGGGTTTTAGTGCTAATCACGCTGGTGGCACCTTAGGCGGTATTTCCAGCGGCCAAGATTTATTAGTCAGTATTGCGCTAAAGCCCACTTCGAGTATCAGTGTGCCGGGTAAAAGCATTAATACCGACGGTGAAGTCGTCGATATCGTGACCAAAGGGCGGCATGATCCCTGTGTTGGTATTCGAGCTGTACCCGTAGCCGAAGCGATGCTGGCGATTGTGCTGTTAGATCACCTGTTAAGACAGCGCGCGCAAAATGCCATGGTGCAGGTAACCACGCCGGATATTGCTGCTATTGCTCGTCAACAAGCTCCCAGCGAATAAGCGATTATTGTGTTCAGATTAACTGCCAAGCCAGCGTTATCGCTGGCTTATTTTGCTTACTTTGGTGTACTGGGCATCTTTGTGCCGTATTTTGGCTTGTTTTTAGATGGCCGCGGTTATCAATCGGCACAAATTGGTTTGTTACTGGCATTGGTTACCGCCACTCGTATTGTAGGCCCAGCGCTTTGGGGCACCTTAGCTGATCGTACGGCTAATCCTTTAGGGATCATGCGCTTTGGCGCCGGTATTGCCATTGTCGCTTGGCTTAGTAGCTTAGTCGATTTTGGCTTTTGGCCATTATTACTGGGTTTTGCGGTATTCAGCTTTTTCTGGACGGCGATTTTACCGCAGCTGGAAGTCTGTACTTTTCATAGTTTAAATGATGATACCGGCAGCTACAGTAAAATTCGTACCTTTGGCAGTATCGGTTATATCGTATTAGTCATGCTGGGCGGCTGGCTTTATCAGCGCTTTGGCAGTGAGTTTATGCCGGGCACCGCATTGTTGTTTCTGTTTTTGTTGTTACTCAGTTTGGTTAATTTACCGCCGATGCCACCGCCACCAAGTAAAGATCAGCCCAAATTATCTTTTGCTGAGTTGTTTTCTAGTAAGGTGCTGTGGCAGTTTATGGCTGCGGCATTCTTATTACAGATGAGCTTTGCGCCGTTTTATGGCTTTTTTACGCTCTATAGCCGGGATCTGGGTTACAGCGGAACCCTTACCGGTTTGTTTATTGGTTTAGCCGTGCTGGCTGAAATCATCGCCTTTTATTATGCCGGACGAATTTTGCAGCGTTTTTCTTTTCGTCGGTTGTTGGCCTGCTGTTATGGTTTGACGGTGATCCGCTGGCTTATGTTAGCTTTTGTTGCCGATTCGCCGTGGCTGTTAGCGCTGAGTATGTTGTTTCATGCAGGGAGTTTTGCCATTGCCCATAGTTGCGCTATGCAGTTTATTCAGCAGTTTTTCCCCAAGGCACAGCGAGGGCGAGGCCAAGCTTTTTATGCCGGTATTATATACGGTGGCGGTGGTGCGCTAGGTGCTTATATCAGCGGTATTAGTTGGCAAAACGGCTTAGGCGCTGAACAAACCTATGTGCTGGCAGCGATAGCGGCATGTTTTGCCGCCATCTTAGCTTGGTGCTTACCTAAACAGATGCCTAAAGCGGCTTTGGTTTAACGCCTTAACGGGTGAGCCAGCGTAATAAAGCTTGAAATAGCGGCCGATCAAACGGTGGATAAATAAATTGGCTGCTACTAAAGCGGCCTTTTTCATGGATGGCTTTAAGGTGCGACAACCGTAAAAAGCCTTCTGGACCATGATAATAGCCGAGGCCTGATGGCCCGACACCGCCAAAGGGTAAATCATCTTGAGCGACTTGCAGCAAGGTATCATTAATGGCTACGCCACCCGCATGCACTTGCTCGAGCACTTGGCTAATTAACGCTGAGTTTTCGCTCATCAAGTATAAGGCTAAGGGCTTAGGCCGTTCTCGAATAAAGGCAATGGCCTCGTTAATATCATCATAAGGCAGCAGCGGTAAAACCGGCCCGAAAATCTCATCTTGCCATAACTGACACGCTAACGGGGCATCCACTACCAAAGTCAGCGGCAATAATCGCTGCTCTGCGTTGCCGGCTTCGCTACAGGATATTAAGGTTGCGCCGGCTTCTTTCGCTTCTTGCAAAAGATGGCTGAGCCGCTGATATTGTCGCTGATTGACGATCGCACTGTATGAGCTGCCATTTGGGAAATCGGGGTAAAAACGTTTAAACCCCTTCTTGAGCAGACTGATTAACTCGGGCAGCTGGGCACGAGGCACTAATACATAATCTGGTGCGACACAGGTTTGACCGGCATTAGCCGTTTTACCAAATAGCAAGCGGTCGCTGATGCGTGCTAAGTTGGCGTCAGGAGCAATCAGTACTGGGCTTTTCCCGCCAAGCTCTAAGGTTACCGGCGTTAAGTTGGCGGCAGCGGCTTGCATCACTTTACGCCCAACCTGGGTTGAGCCGGTAAATAGCAAATGATCAAAGGGTAGGGCAGAAAAGTCGGCGGCGACCTTCGCATCGCCTTCGATAATACTGACGCTATCCGCACAGGCTTGCTGGCATAATTGGCGCAGTACCTGATTGGTTGCTGGGGTAAATTCAGATAATTTAACCAAGGCATGATTGCCTGCTGCCAGTGCCGTCATTAAAGGGCTCAATGCCAGAAATATCGGATAATTCCACGGCACAATAATACCTACTACGCCCAGCGGCTGTGGCATCACCCGGTTAGTGGCTGGCGCAAAAGTGTAATGAACATGCCGTTTTTTCGGGCGCATCCACGCTTTTAAATGGCGCAATTGATATTTTAAGCCTTGGCGGCAAGGCGCGATTTCCAGTAATCGGGTTTCATCGTGACTGCGCTGGCCAAAATCGCTGGCAACGGCTTCGCATAGCGCATGCTCAAATTGCTGCAAAGCACGCATTAAGGCAGTTAAACGCTGACGGCGTAGGGCGAGGCTTGGGTAAGTATCTGCATGAAAAGCCTGCTGGTGTTGCGCAAACTGCTGTTCGAGCGAGGTCATAAAAACTCCTGATAAGAAACGATATTCAAGGATAAGTAGCAAAATTGGCAAAAAACAGTTGGTGTAGCGCATAAAACCAAACTGCTGGGCGCAAATGCCGACTTACTGTAGAGCACTGACGGTCTTGCCGCAAGCCTGCTGAAATAGCCTTAGAATGCTATCCGGCCGTTACCGGGTTGCGATGCGCCGGTCTGGCGGCTGATCGCTGGGAAATAGCCAGATTAGCAGGTACAATGCGCGGCAATTGCAATACGCCTGCTTTTAAGAGGCAGCGAGCTATAGGTAGCAGTAGTTATGGCGAAACGATTTCGATTAGGCTTAATTATTAACCCATTAGCCGGCTTGGGCGGTAGCGTGGGGTTAAAAGGCAGCGATCAACTGGCCGAGCAAGCCTTGGCGCTTGGCGCTACGCCGATGGCGGGTGCGCGGGCTCGTGTGTGTTTAGAGCAGTTATTACCCCTGCAGCAGCAAGTTGAAATTCTCACGGTTGCCGCCGACATGGGCGAGGCTTTGGCAGCCGAGTTAGGTTTTCAGTATCAGGTGTGTTACACCCCAACACAACATCCTACACAAGCGCTGGATACGGAACACGCTGCAGAGCTAATTGCAGCGGCGGGCGTTGATTTACTGTTATTCGCAGGTGGCGATGGCACCGCGCGCAATGTTTGCAGTGTGGTCGCGGATCGCACCACGGTGCTAGGCATTCCTGCTGGTTGTAAAATTCACTCTGGCGTGTATGCCATATCACCGCTGGCCGCAGGGAAGTTACTGAGCAAGTTAGTCGCGGGTGAATTAGTTAGCCAGCAAGAAGCGGCGGTGATGGATATTGATGAAGTGGCTTTTCGCCAAGGCGTGGTAAAAGCACGGCGTTATGGCGAAATGCGTATTCCGGCTGAATTACGTTATGTCCAAAGCGTGAAAATGGCGGGCAAAGAATCCGCTGAGCTGGTGTTGGATGATTTAGCAGCTTATGTGGCCAGCCAATTAGAAGATAACGTGCGTTATGTGATGGGCTCTGGTTCAACCGTGGCCGCGGTGATGGCGGAGCTAGGCTTAGAGAACACGCTGCTAGGGGTAGATGTAGTTGAAAATGGCCAACTATTAGCGCAGGACGTGACCGCCAGTGAACTGCTTGATTGGGTAAAAGATTATCCCAGTAAGTTAGTTATCACTTTGATAGGCGGACAAGGCCATGTGTTTGGTCGAGGTAATCAGCAGCTATCCCCAGCGGTGATCCGTGCCGTGGGCCGTGACAACATTCTCTTACTAGCCACCAAAACGAAGTTACAACAATTAGATGGGCGGCCGTTGTTAGCCGATACCGGCGATGTCGCATTGGATCGTGAGCTGCAAGGCTTGATCAGTGTATTAACCGGTTACAACGATTATGTTATTTACCGTCTAGGATATGAGGATGAGCATTAAGATGCAGCAACAAGAACATACCGAGCAGTTTATTGAGCAGGCCGCAGCCTATTTTGATCAGTTAGTGCCCATTGCGACCGATGATGAGTTATTTGCTGCTGGTTACTTACGCGGCCATGTTGATTTAGTGGTGGGAACCTTGCAGGTTACTGAGCAACCTTTTCACGTCAGCGATATTGTGGCGCAAGTGGAGCAGAGTTTGGCGCAAGCCATTGCAGGCGGTGAACTGACTGAGCAAGATCAGCAGCAAGTTCGCGCGGTTTGGCAACAGTTACAATCGTCTTGCGAGACAAGTTCTTCTAATTAGCGTAAGATAAGCGCAATTTTAACTCTGATGGTGCTTAGCACCATCCGTCAAGGATAAGTGGAACGCATGTCAAAATTTACCACCTTAGAGCAACACGCAAGTTACGGTATTGGTTTACAGATGGGTCAGCAGCTTGCTGATCGTCCATTTGATGGCTTAGATATTACTGCCGTGGCCGCAGGTTTAGCCGCAGCATACAATGAAGAAGCGCCAGAAGTGACCGAAGATCAAATTCGTGCTGCTTTTACGGTTATCAGTGAGCGTATGCAAACGGTTGAACAAGAAAAAGCAGCGGCTTTAGCCGAAGCGGGCGAAGTATTTTTAACCGAAAACGCTAAGCGTGCAGAAGTCACTACCACCGCTTCAGGTTTACAATATGAAGTGTTAGTTGCCGCCGAAGGTGAAAAACCGACTGCTGCTTCTACCGTGCGTACGCACTATCATGGTACTTTAATTGACGGCACGGTTTTTGACAGCTCTTATCAGCGTGGCGAGCCTGCTGAGTTCCCTGTATCCGGCGTGATTGCTGGCTGGACTGAAGCGTTACAAATGATGGCGGTAGGTTCAAAGTTACGTTTATATGTGCCACATAACCTCGCTTACGGCGAACGTGGTGCCGGTAATGCTATCGCTCCATTTAGCACGCTAATTTTTGATGTTGAGCTGTTAGCTATCGTTTAAGCACGCGCTGTGTTGATGGTTAAAAAGCGCCGACTTTGTTCGGCGCTTTTTTTATGCTGAGTCATAACGCGTTAAGCGTTAATCTTACGTTTTTCATGCCTTTATTTCAGCAGTATGGCAAAACTAGGTTTATACTGAGTGTTGAATTTAGTCGTTAACATGGAGTAACTGATGGCCAACCTTACCATCCAAACCCGAATTTTATTGTTAGCTCTGATCCCCAGTACCTTGCTTGCGGTGTTGTTAGTAAGCTTTAGTTTGTTGCAGGCTAAATCCTTGGGGCAACAAGGGGTTGATAGTTTTGAAGAGATGTTTCAACAAAGTCAGCAAGCCTTAATTAAAAACTATATGCAATTAGCGAAAAGCTCAATTGCTCACTTATACAACGCGCCTGATGCGGCCACTAACCCAGCTGTAAAAGCAGAAGCTATCGAAATTTTAAGGCAATTGCGTTTTGATGATAGCGGCAGTATGGGCTATTTCTTTATTTATGATCAGCAAGGCGTCAATGTGATGCATGCGGCTAATGAAGCCTTACAAGGCCGTAACCTGATGGATCTCAAGGACCCAAATGGTGTAGAGGTGATCCGCGGCTTATGGAGTGCGGCACGAAGTGGTGACGGTTATTTATACTATCATTGGAATAATACCCAGACTAACCTAACTGAGCCCAAATTGGGATACGCTGAGGAGTTAAGTAAATGGGGTTTGATGCTTGGAACGGGTTTTTGGATTGACAGTTTAGATAAGCAAGTGGCGTTAATGCAGCAAAAAGTGGATCAGTCACTTAGTACCAGCTTTTGGAGCTCTCTGGGTACCGCCATCGCCTCGTTAATCGTGATTATGTTGTTGGCGCTGGTAGTTGTGCGCAGCATTATAACGCCATTAAAATCAGTTGTTTCGGCAATGACCGCAATAGCTCAAGGTGGCGGTGATTTACGCCATCGTTTAACCGTGAGTGGTAATGATGAATTAGCACAGTTGTCCGAAGCCTTTAACCGCTTTGCTAGTCAGGTACGAGATTTGGTTGCAAGGGTTGCCGGTTCAACCTCAACCTTAAACAGCAGTGCTGGTGAATTAAACGCCATTATGCGCCAAGCCACTCAGGGCGTGAGTCGTCAGCAATCCGAAAGCGATCAAGTGGCTACCGCGATGAATGAAATGGCGGCATCTTCACAAGAGGTGGCCGACAGTGCGATGCAAGCATCATCTGCCGCAGCGAATGCAGAAGATTTGGTCAGTAACTCTAAACACACACTGGAGAAAACCGTACAAGTAATTGATGGGTTAGCCTTGCAAGTCAATGATGGCGTATCGGTGATTGCAGATTTAAGTAAAGAGTCTGATCGGATTGGCGGAGTGTTAGATGTGATCCGCAGTATTGCTGAGCAAACGAATTTGTTAGCGTTAAATGCCGCGATTGAAGCGGCCCGTGCCGGTGAAGCAGGACGGGGTTTTGCCGTAGTCGCAGATGAAGTGCGCACGCTGGCCAGCCGTACGCAAAAAAGTACTCAAGAAATTCAGCAAATGATTTCACGCCTACACTCGGGTATCAAAGGCGCGATTGAACTGATTAGTCAGTTAAAGCAAAGCAGTCAGAGCAGCGTGGAAGAGATCCGCCAAGTAGAATTGGCATTAAATCAAATTAGTACCGCGGTTAATACCATTAATAATATGAACGCACAAATTGCCACTGCAGCAGAAGAACAAACCCATGTTTCTGGCGCCATAAACGAAAATGTGCATCAAATTGTTATCGTTATCGAAGAAACGGCTGACGGTACAAAACGTGCCACACACACCAGCGAACAACTGACGGAACTTGCGACAGAGCTAGACCGATTAGTTAGTAATTATCGAGTGTAAACAGATTTAGTGGGTTAATCACGGTAAGGGTTTTTGTTGAGCCGGCTAAATTGGCTGGCCAACACCACTACTGAAACCACACTGTAACTTAACATGATGATCTTGCTCCATTGCGCCATGCTCAGCGAAGCAAATTGCCAACTTACCCCGCCACAAGTACCGGTGACTTCAAAAACGGCAGGAAACCAACGGTCTAAAGCTAACCAACTGGGAAAATCGGCAAACAGGGCGCAAGTGGTAAAACCGCCGCTGGCTAATGTTTGCTCTATCGCTACCAATTCTTGCGCTTGCCAGAAACCATAAAGCGCAGCGCAAAGCCAAGCTAAGTTAGCCACGAAACGGCCTAAGGGATGTCTAGGCGCAAAAGCACCTATTAAACCGGCTACCAGAATACCGAGAAAGGCTGCGCGAATATAAATACACTTAATACAAGGTTGAAAATTAAGCACATACTGAAAATATAAGCCGGAAGCTTCAAATAATAACGCAGTGAAAGCCAGTAAAAGCCAAGGCCAACGTTTGAGAGAAAGGGATTTAAGCGCTTGAAACATGCTGCTGCCTGCAAAATTAAGCAAATATAGTTTAACAATTTAAGGTATTTCAACAGAATACACAATGAAGTCTGTCTTACTGCAGCGAATTTTGCCGTGTGTCTTGTTAACTGCCATCGCTCTGGTACAATCAGTCGATAATTTTAAGACTAATGAGACGGATTAATCCGCATGACCAACCTAATTAAAGCACAAAGTCCTGCTGGCTTTGCTGAAGAGTATATTGTTGATTCAATCTGGAATGGCAAATTTGCCCCAGGTTCTATTTTACCCGCTGAACGTGAGCTATCAGAATTAATTGGTGTAACCCGCACCACCTTGCGTGAAGTGTTACAACGTTTAGCGCGCGATGGTTGGTTAACCATTCAACATGGCAAACCCACTAAAGTGAATAACTTTTGGGAAACCTCAGGTTTAAATATTTTAGAAACGCTGGCGCGGCTTGATGAAGAGCATATGCCAGACTTAGTAGATGAACTGCTTTCTGCCCGGACTAATATTAGCGCTATCTATATTCGTGGCGCTATTAAGACACATCAGCAGCAGGTGATTGATTATTTAAGTCATGCTGAAACCTTAGACGATACCGCGGAAGCCTTTGCTGAATTTGATTACAACCTCAACCATGAATTAGCGCTGCATTCTTCTAACCGTATATATGTGTTGATCTTAAATGGTTTTCGCGGCTTGTATAACAAAATTGCCCGTTTTTATTTTTCACAACCGGCAGCCCGTGCGCTCGCCCGCAGCTATTATGAACAGTTAAAGCAGATGGCTCAGGCCGGTAAGCATAACGACGTGATCATGGTTGTGCGTAAATACGGTATTGAAAGTGGCAAAATTTGGTTAGAGATGCGCCCCCAGATCCCAAATGATCTGATCTAATATGCTGTAGTGTATTGAAAAAGCCGCTATTGTTATCAATAGCGGCTTTTTTTATTTAATGCTGTGCCAAGAAAATCAAATGATATAACATATAACCTTTAGTTATAAGTTGGTTTTCGCCACGTTTTTGGAGTTTCTTCGATGTCAGCACCCTCTCACCGTTGTCGCACTTTGGCCGAAGTGTATTTAGATAATAATGCGACTACACCGGTGTTGCCGGCAGTTGCCGCTGCCGTGATGCAAACAATGCAGCAAGACTTTGGCAATCCAAGCAGCAGTCATAGTACTGGTATTAAAGCGAAGGTTGCCTTGGAGCATACCCGCAGTTTGGCGCGGCAATTATTGGGTGCTGCCACAGGCGAGATTATTTTCACTTCGGGGGCAACAGAGGGCATTCAAACGTCGGTGATTTCCGCGTTGCAAGCGCTACGTGCTCGCGGCTTATGTGGGCCTGAAACCTTATTATTATATGGCGCGACCGAGCATAAAGCCGTTCCGGAAAGTTTAAAATACTGGAACAAGCTTTTACAGATTAATGCGACGGTACAGGCTATTCCTGTACTAAACAGTGGGCTAATTGACACTGATGCGTTACGTCAATTATTACCCCGTGCTGCTATGGTTTGCACTATGGCGGCTAATAACGAAACGGGGGTAAAACAAGATTTAGTGGCGTTAGAAAAACTGATCCGTGAAGTCAAACCGGATGCGTATTGGTTGGTTGACTGCGTACAGGCTCTGGGCAAAATGTCTTTAGATTTTGCGAAGATCAGTATCGATTATGCGCCGTTCAGTGGCCATAAGTTGTATGGTCCTAAGGGTATTGGTTTTCTGTATGTTCGCCCAGGTGCGCCTTATCAGCCATTAATTGCTGGTGGTGGTCAAGAGGGCGGTTTACGCTCGGGTACAGAAAACTTACCGGGTATTGCCGCTTTAAGTACTATCTTTAGTCAATTACTGAACCCTGAATCAAGTGTATTCTGCGCGGATGCGGTGCTATGGCATTATAGACAGCAACTGCTAGCTGCGCTTCGTCAGGTTTTCCCGGCCTTGGTGTTAAATAGCGCTGAGCCACACATTCTTGCTACAACCTTAAATTTTGCTGTGCCAGGTTTCTTTGCCAAAGATATTTTGGATCTGTTTGATGCGGCAGGTATTCGCGTAAGTTCTGGGTCTGCCTGCAGTTCGAAAGTAACCGGTAGCTTTGTATTAGATGCCATGGGGCTGGAACGCTGGCGCAGTGAAGGCGCTATTCGTTTATCTTTTGGCCCCGCGATGACAGCAGAAGAATGTGACGAAGCGTGCAAGCGTATTGTCAGTTTAGCACCAGTAGTGCGTCAACACTGTTTAGTGTTAACGGATGCGGATCCGCTGAATATGAGCGTGGCGGCCGGTTTATCACAATTTAAATATGATGCTAATTGCAGTTATTTACTGAGTTGTGAGCATAGTCGCCAAGCTATTATTATTGATCCTGTTATGCCGTTAGCTGAGCGTTTCGTGAATATTATTCAAGGGCAGGGTTTAACATTAGTTGCCGTGTTGGATACGCATTTGCATCAACAAGCCAACCCTGCGTCAAAATTATTACGACAATTATTGGTCGATGCAAAGGACCAGGATGTAACAGGTTGGCCACTGGCACATGATACGCTGCAAGTGGGTGTGTATCAATTAAGCCGTATTGCCACCCCAGGCCATAGTCCGCAGGCTTATAGTGTGTTGTTAAAACAAGCTGATAGCATCACTGCTGCCTTTATTGGCGATATTTTACTGCCAGCTGGTATTGGTCGCACCGATCTCGACGGTGGTAGTGCCATGGCTTTACAGCAGAGTTTGCAGCTTTTGCAAGCAACAGTTTCTGAACAAACGCTATTATTTTCAAGCCATGATTACGCACAGCGCTTTGTTACCACTTTTGCTTTAGCCAAACAAGAAACCCCTTTATTACAACACATTTTAGCTGGTGCTGAGCAGGAGCAATGGCAACAACGATTGAACGAGCAAAGTGCGATTTTGCAACAAGCCAGCACGCATTTGTGTGGTTTGGTTGAAGTATCTCATCAGGACGCGATTGCGTTAGTACAGCCCAATGATTTAGAGCAGTTATTAAGCACGCAACAGATCACTGTGCTGGATGTGCGTGAGCCCTATGAACAGAGCGCAGGGGCGGTAGATACTTACTTACCGGTGACGGCTGAAGTGTTGCAGATCCCTTTGTCGCGGCTTTGCAATGCCATGCTGCAGCAGCAATTAAAGCTAGACCAGCCTTTGTTGTTGATTTGTCGAACCGGCAATCGAAGTTTATTGGCTGCGCGAGTGCTTCGGCGTTTAGGCTTTAAGCAACTGTGGAATTTACAGGGTGGTGTGGCTTTATTAAGCTAAAAAAAGCGCCGGCAAAGCCGGCGCAAGAGTGCTACATCAGAAGTACATGTTTAAACGAGTTCAGTAAAAAAATTGTTGTAACGGGTTCAATAAACGCACTAGGCCCTTGTTGAACTTTAATGGCGCGCTTAGTACCGACAAACATAAGCAATCTTCGTCAGCCCGAGTGTGTGGAGTGTGCGTATCATCAGGGGAATTAATTAATAAGTCACCCGCGCCGTATTCACCACTTTCGTCATAAATACGCCCACTTAATACCAATGTCATTTCCATACCTAAATGGCTATGATTTGGCACTTCAGTACCTTTATCAATGTATAGCAAAGATACATGGGTTTTTTCACCAGCAGGCAACTTGGCAGTGGCAATACCACCTAATTGTAACCATTTGCTTTGTTGCGACACTAAACGGCTTAATGCACGCGGTATACGAAACTCGCGACCATTAACATTTACTGTTACTGACTCTTGCTGCTTTGGCGCATGTGAAGCAGTGTTAGGTTGCTGCGACGTTATGAAATCAAGCATCTGTGCGAAATCATCAGCGTTGTTATTCATTTCTGGGGATAACTTGGCTAATTGACTGCCGTGATCGTTGTGTAAATCTTGGCACAGGTGCTGACAGTGCGGACACAAATCAATATGTGTGGCAACTGCCAAGGCAACTTCGGCAGAAAGCGTACCTTCTACATACTGTTCCATCAGCATCATTCCAGGATGAAATTTAACTGCGTGTGTCATCTAATGCCTCTCTCAAACGATCTAGCGCCAACCTGATCCGTGACTTTACTGTGCCAAGCGGAATACCTAACTCATCGGATACTTCTTGATGAGACTTTTCTTCTAAATAAACTTTTTGCATTACCATTCGCTGTGCTGGGGGTAAAGCATCGAAATGAGGAGCAAGCTTTTCACTCATTAGCATGGTTTCCCATTGCTCAGATGTGCTGCCCTCTTGCTCTGGATAATCTCCGTCAGCCCATAAGTCATCTGCGCTGATGTCATCTTTGCGGCTTTGCTTTTTACGCAACATATCAAAACGAACGTTACGCGCGATGGTAAAAATCCAAGTAGATGCGCAACCACGACTTGCGTCGAACAAATTGGCTTTTTTCCAAACATTAAGCATGGTGTCTTGAACCATCTCTAAAGCTTGCTGTTCGTTACCGAACATCTTCATACCAAAAGCTTTTAAGCGTGGTGCAAAGTAACTAAATAGCTCAGCGTAAGCTGCTTTGTCAGCATTCACAGCGACAAAAGTTAAAGCGTCTTCCCATTGCCCAGTGCGGATATTGGGTTCTGCACTAATAGTCATACGGTCGGGCATCCTCGTTTTAGCTCTCGAGTTGTCATGATGCCCTGATAGCACGGTAGATTCCAACATATTCGTTATTTCCCGGCGATTAAGTGCGTTTTTATGAAACGTGCTATTTATACGCAGCGTAATAGGAACTGGTTTTAAATATAATTAAAATAAAAAATAGAACGTTAAATCCGAAATTATCCGTTTTTAATTCTAAAAAGTTGCATGTAACATCAGTTGAATCTTTTTAAACGGAGAATGTTGATGAAAAATATTTTAGTGATAAACAGCTCGATCAGTGGCTCTGCCGGTAAATCTGTAGAATTAGTGCAACACTTTTTAGCACAGTTGCCGCAAGCGCAGCACAAAGTAACAGAAATTGATTTAAATGCGACGCCACTTACGCATCTGACCATGCCTGAGATGGGAAGTTGGATGACGGCTGCAGCAGAGCGTAATGCCGAGCAGCAACAACTCGCAGCAATTTCTGATGATTTAGTGGCTAAGGTTAAAGCGGCTGACGTTTTAGTATTGGGTGTGCCCATGTACAACTTTGCGATACCCAGCCAATTAAAAGCGCTGTTAGATCGTTTAGCGCGCGTAGGGTTGACCTTCAAATACACTGAGCAAGGCCCAGTCGGTTTGTTAAACGACAAGCCCGTGGTTTTCGCACTGACTCGAGGTGGAGTATATGCAAATGGTCCAGCTGACAGTCAGGTACCTTTCTTAAAAACCTTTTTTAATTTCTTAGGGCTAACGCAATTGCACTTTGTTTACGCCGAGGGCTTAAATATGGGGCCTGACAGTGCGGAACAAGCCATGAGTAAGGCAAAAACGCAACTTAGCGCAATCGGCAAGCAGTTATTCGCTTAATGTTTATTTGTTAGCTGCAACACAAACCGGCCTGTGGCCGGTTTTTTGCTTTTTAGCGTATTGGCTTTGCATTCAGGCGCAATCGGTTGCGTTCTGTTTACAAGCTTTGTATAACAGCAAGGTCTTAGGCAGAAATGAAGAATAACTCTATGAAAAAATTTCACTGCGCCATACTGGCTTTAAGTGTCAGCTCGTTATTGTGTTTTAGTTCGGTTGTGGCTGCAAAAGGTGAGCCTCGTACTTGGTCAACCGACACCATCAGCGTTGTGCAACAAAATCAAGTTGATCCGTCCATTCGATTGACGATGGAACAAATTATGGCGGATCCGGATTGGTTGGGTCGTCAACCAGAAAGCGCCTTTTGGGCACCAGATAGCAGCACGGTGTTTTATCAACGCAAACGCGAGCAAAGCGAATTGCGCGATTGGTTTCGTCGTCCGGTGCAAGGAGTTGGCAATGGTGAGCAAGTTAAACTCGCTGATTGGCATCAAATGGGCGCAGAGCAATTAGTTTTTAACGCTGATCGCAGCAAAATGGCTTACATCTTTGAAGGCAACCTATTTGTCATTGTTGACGGGAAATTGCAGCAACTGACCCGCAGTAATAGCAGTCAGAGCAGACCACAATTTTTGCTAGATGGTCGTTTAGCCTATCAACAAGGCTGGGATTTTTTTGCTTATGACTTTAATAACGGTAGCCACAGCGAAATTGCCAGTTTAAAAACTGAAGATGCCCCCACCGCACCTGCACCGGCAAAGGGCTATTTGGGTCAAGAGCAAGCGAAGCTGATCCGATATATTGCGCTACAACAACAAAATCAAACCGAGCGTTATCAAGCAGCACAGCAGTTACGCACTGAAAATAATAGCATGGCTCCGGCCGCGATTTATTTGGGTAAAGGGCAACAAATTGTAGATGCCAGCTTATCGCCCAAGGGTGATTTTTTGATGCTTGCTACGCGTAAATCGAGTGCGCGCAATGACAAAGATATTATGCCGAATTATATTACGGCTAACGGTGATATTGCCGCGCAGCCGGTGCGTGCACGTGTGAATGATTTTACTCCAGAGCCGCAAAAATTGCTGTTAGTTGATTTACAACAAAACAGTATGCAGGAGCTTAGTTATAGCAGCTTGCCAGGTTATAACGAAGATGTGCTGGCAGAAGTGAAAGCAGAAAATGCCAAGGCACAGGGTAAAAAGTATCAATCGGAAAAAGTGATCCGTGATATTGGCTTAATGACCGATTGGTATTGGAGCCAAAGTGCTATGCGTTGGCACAATAACGGTCAGCAAGTGGCGGTCATGTTAAAAGCCTTTGACAATAAAGACCGTTGGATTGCCACTGTCGACCTGGCTAAAAAGCAGTTAGTACCTCAGCATCGTTTGCATGATAAAGCTTGGGTTAATTACGCTTTTAATGATTTTGGTTGGTTAAACAACAGTGAAACCTTGTTCTTCTTATCGGAAGAAAGTGGTTATGCCCACCTATACAGCAAAGCATTAACTGCGAAAAAAGCGATAAAATTAACCTCAGGCACATTTGAAGTGACCGGCCCGGTGTTAACGCATGACGATCAGTACATCTATTTCACCGCCAACAAGAGCCATCCCGGGATCTACAATGTGTATCGCCAAGTGCTGGGCACTAACCAGACTGAACAGGTGACCAATTTACTGGGCAGTACCGAGTTTACTTTATCGCCAGATGAACAGCAGTTGTTGCTACGCCACTCAACCAACCTAATGCCACCTGAGCTGTTTGTAGCAGAGGCGAAGGCAGGTACAACGGTTCGTCAGTTAACGGATACGGTTTCTACAGCGTTTAGAAAATTGCCTCTTGTTGCACCTCAGGTTGTGGCTGTGCCTTCAAGCCATGGCTCACACCCGGTATTTAGCAAATTGTATTTACCGGCTGATTATCAGCAAGGTGAGGCCCGTCGTGCTGTCGTGTTTAACCATGGCGCCGGTTATCTGCAGAACAGTGATCTAGGTTGGTCTGGCTATTTCCGTGAATTCTTGTTTCATAACTTGTTAGTTCAGCAAGGTTATGTAGTGCTTGATATGGATTACCGAGCATCAAAAGGTTACGGCCGTGATTGGCGCACTGCGATATATCGCCAGATGGGAACTCCTGAAATTGAAGATTTAGTTGATGGTGTGGACTATTTAGTTAAAAACGCCAATGTCGACCGCAAGCGTGTGGGTACTTATGGCGGTTCATACGGTGGTTTTATGACTTTTATGGCGTTGTTTAAAGAGCCTGAGTTATTTCAAGCAGGGGCAGCGCTGCGTCCAGTCAGTGATTGGGCTTATTACAACCATCCTTACACCTCTAATATTTTAAATACGCCGGCAATCGATCCTATTGCCTATGAGCGCAGCTCGCCTATTTATTTCACCGAAGGTTTGAAAAAGCCACTGCTGATCAATGCCCCCATGGTTGACGACAACGTGTTTTTTCAAGATGTGGTGCGTTTGGTGCAGCGCTTAATTGAGCACGAAATTGTCGATTTCGAAACAGCGATTTACCCCGTTGAAGCGCATGGCTTTCGTCAACCAAGCAGTTGGTTAGACGAATACCGTCGTATCCACAAACTGTTCGAAGAAAATCTCTAAACCGCTCATTCCACACAATAAGGGCCTCATTCAGGCCCGACCACACTTTGACACTGGTACGACCGCACTCCGGTACAGGTCGTACCACACTCTGACACTGGTATGACCGCACTCCGGTACTGGTTGTACCATACTCTGAGTCTGGTATGACCATACTCAGAGACGTTTTGAGGGGATGTGGTGACGGAAAGCGCTTAGCGCAGGCGATGGCCGTTGACAGTGACGAAATCGCTATCGGCATTAAAGGTAAGTGTTTGTTGGCTGTAGGGTTGTTGCAGTGTTAGTGTGGCGGCATGGAGCAGTAAGCGCGGTGCAGCTTGTTGCCACTCGATAGGGGCATAAAAAGCATCGCCTAAGATCGGATGCCCTAATGCTGCCATATGAACGCGTAATTGATGTGAACGGCCGGTAACGGGCCTTAATTCAACTAAGGCCGAGTTAGCGTATTGCTCTAAAACGTTAAAATGCGTTTCTGCTACTTTGCCTGCGGTATCAACTTGTTGTTTGGGTGGGTTAGCAGGATCGGCCGCTAAAGGCAGAGTAATGCAACCTGCCGTTTCGGTCAGTTGCCCGGCAACTATGGCAAGATAGCGTTTTTTTACCAAACGTTCGGCAAATTGCCGTTTTAATTCTCGCTCGGCTTTGCGCCTTAAAGCAAAAGCCACCACACCGGATGTACTGAGATCTAATCGATGAACTAATTGCGCTAATGGGTAGAGCGCACAAACTCGGCTAAGCAAACAATCTGCTAAGTCAGGTCCTTTGCCGGGGTTGGTTAGTAGGCCACTGGGTTTATTAACCACTAACAAATCTTTATCTTCGTATATGATTTCTAGTGCAGTTTGCGGAGGGTTATACCGCAGCGGAGCAATCATCATGCTGTTCCTGTGTCAGTGTTTTTGCGCAGCTTAACGGATTTATGGCTGCTGGCTAGGTTTTTTTGCGGCATAATGCCTGAGTTTTTTAGTATTTGAGCGCAACTATGTCTGTTGAACCGCAATCGTTAGCCATATTACCGGCAACCCAAGACACTTACCGCATTATTTATCAAGATGATGTGCTGCTGGTAGTGGATAAACCGAGCCATCTCCTCACTGTGCCTGGTCGGCATCCGGCGAATCATGACTGTTTAATTAGTCGGGTACAGCAGGATTTTCCAACTGCGCAGGTGGTGCATCGTTTGGATTATGATACCTCAGGCTTGGTCATTTTACCTTTGAACAAAGCGACATTGTCGGCCATTAGTAAGCAATTTCAGGCTCGAACCATAGAAAAGGATTATTTGGCTGTGGTTGCAGGGGACTTACCAGAGAGTGGCGAGATTAACTTGCCGATAGCAGCGGATGCTGACAATCGCCCGCTATATAAAATTTGTGCGCAAAGCGGTAAACCAGCTTTGACACATTTCACGCGCTTGGCTGATCCTGCTTTAATCGACAGCTCCCGGGTTTTGTTAAAGCCAGTGACCGGTCGCTCGCACCAATTGCGTTTGCATTTGCTCAGTATTGGCCATGCCATCTTAGGAGATACCTTATATGGCACAAAAGCGATTGCAAAAAGAGCGCCGCGTTTGCTGTTACATGCTTACCAAATTCGTTTTCAACATCCGATTAATGGTGAGTCGGTGCAACTGACAGCGGCCCCGCCTTTTTAGGTAGGGTTGAACGTAGCTGGATAAGTACGCTAACACCATGGCTGGCAGGATAAATACTGATTAAACTTGGCTCGGTGTGTGAGAGCAGGGTGAACCACAGCTGATTATTTTGTTTTTCAGCAAAGGCCCGTTGGATCGCACTGATCAGTGGGCTGAAATCGACTTCTGATTGATAGAATACTTCAGTCATGTGTTTACCCGGTGATAAGGCTCTATTACCGGCAATCCATTCCAGAGCTTGCTGGTTGATATAGCTAAAGTGAAAATGAGCATCCAGCATAAATAAACCATCGGTTACATTTTCTAAAATTTGATAAAGCGAGCGTTTAAGCTCATCAGTTTGTAGCCACAGCGCTTTTTGTTTACTGATATCCATGGCTGAACCAAACCAGTAACTTAACTGCCCCGGAGCCTGATAAATGGGCACGGCATGCATTAAGTGCCAGCTATAGTTCCCATCCGCACCTAACAACCTAAATTCAATTTTGTATGATGTTTCATGCTGTAAAGCCTGTTGCCAGGCTGACATGGTTGCCATTTGGTCTTCAGGATGGATGATGTTAAGCCAGTCGGCGACAATACGCTCGGCGCTCCAACCACAAAATACTGCAAAGCTTTGTGAAATAAAGTTGATCAATCCATCCGCATCGGCGATCCATACCTTAACGGGTAAGGTGTCGGCTAGATATTTAAACTGTTGAATTTGCTCACCGAGCGTATCGTTTGGCGATAATAATGGCTGAAGGTTTTGTAATAATCCTCGCACAATATCGCGATTATCTGGATCCGGATAAGCAACCAATTTGATCCGTTGCAGTGGTAGGCTTTGGCTGGCTAATTGCAATTCAAGCTTAATCATTTTACCTTCAAATAAACAGGCTTGAACTCGATTTGTTAATTCAGTTTGTGAGGCACTATCAAAGCAGGCATAAAACTGCTCAATGGTTAGTTCAAGCTTGTTAAGTTTTAATAACTGGCTACTGGCTTTATCTAACACCACCATTTTACGGTAGTCATTTAAGTGCCAATGACTTAAACCGGCCACTTCTTGAGCTAAATTTAACTCTAGTCGGGCTCGTTTTTCTTGTTGCAGTTGAGTTTGCTGTAATTTTAGCTGGGTAATAATTTTAAAACTTAGCCACCAGAGGATGGCAATAACCAAGCAGGATAAACCGCGATTGGCCAACACATAGGCTTCAGAGAAGTTATCTGGCGCTGGCGGAGCAATGAAATAACCTAGCCAGATAGCCATGATACTTAAACTGGCGGTCAGGTTCAGTAAGCGATAACGGTAGGTGAAACCCGCCAGTAAGATTAACGGCGAA
The DNA here is from genome assembly GCF_016343785.1 of Alishewanella maricola. NCBI lineage: Bacteria > Pseudomonadati > Pseudomonadota > Gammaproteobacteria > Alteromonadales > Alteromonadaceae > Alishewanella > Alishewanella maricola. Next base: position 215,636 of record NZ_JAEINI020000004.1, read on the forward strand.
TACAGCATGCCGTGAGCAAAACCAAGTTGGGTTATACTATCGGCTAAAAAAATGACAAAAATAGTTAAAATGAAGCAGGTGAGCACATAGCGAGAAGACTGAAAAAAAGCCAAGGTTTTGTGCATGAGGTTCCTTTTCTATGCTTAATGGTGTTTTCGCAACTTTGCCAGATTAAAGGTGTGACCTATTAAATCACTGTATTAATGAGGCTTCCGCTTTTTTCGCCAGAGGAGCCATTGACTAAATTATTGATCTCGATTGTTAAGGCATTAGCTTTGTTATCAGGCTCTGCCGTAGAGTTTTGGGTAAATTGTCGGTTGATGCTTTGCTGAAAACGCTCACCGTTTTGCTGGTTGCTTTGACTCAGTTGTTCTGCTGCATTTAAATTTTGCTGTAGGGTGTTCGCTTCATTTTCGGCAACGTTAGCCTCGGCATCTAAACGTTTTGCGGCTGCCTCGGCTTGTCGGGCTTCACGCCTTTTCGCCGCAGCCTGGGTTTCTAAAGCACGCGCTTGTTGCTCAGCGAGTTCGGCTTGTCGAACCGTCTGTTGGCGTAATAGCGTGTTAACTGGAAAATTACCCGTGCTTAAGGAACTCATTGTCGCTGCTCCATCTGTTTGGCCCAGCTTTAACTATGCCTAGCTAAACTATAGTGCATTTTCTGTAAGATGCAAATAGCATTAAAACAGTGCATGTTAAAAAAGATCAAATAAAACAAGTTATTGCGGTGCTTTTCTATTTTTCTTTTTCTCGTTTTTCTCTATGGGTTTAGTCTATCTGCCCATTTAGCTTTAATGGCTAACAGCTTCGGTAAATTGTCGATCAATAAAGGCACCAGTTGGGGATCAAAATGCTTTCCTGATTGGCTGGTTATAAACGCTAAAGCTGCGTCTACTGTCCATGCTTGCTTGTAAGGACGTTCACTGGTAAGCGCATCAAAAACATCAGCAAGCGCAACGATCCTTGCGGCGATAGGGATCTCAGCGCCTGCTAAGCCATCGGGATAACCACTACCATCCCATTTTTCATGGTGCCAACGCGCTACCTGAGACGCTGTTGCCATCAAGCTTGAATCACACTCGCCGAGAATATCAGCACCAATACAGGTATGTTGGCGCATAATGACCATTTCGTCTTCAGTCAGCTTACCCGGTTTCAATAAAATATGATCGGGCGTACCAATCTTACCGATGTCATGCATTGGCGCGGCATGTAACAGCTCTTCTGCCCATTCAGTCGAGTAACCGGCCGCTAATGCCAAAATTTGCGCATAATGACTCATGCGTTTTACATGCAGACCGGTTTCATTATCTTTATATTCAGCGGCGCGGCCTAGTTGCTCAACAACTTGTAAGCGAGTACGTTTTAATTCGTCTACTTTAACCAATGACAAGTGGGTTTTAACCCTCGCGCGCACAATAGCCGGGCTAACAGGTTTAGTTATGTAATCAACGGCGCCTAATTCAAGGCCATTGCTCTCGTCTATTTCATCCTTTAATGCGGTAACAAAGATCACCGGAATGTCGGCGAGATCCGATCTTGCTTTTAAGTTAGCACACAACTCAAAACCGGTAATATCAGGCATCATCACATCTAACAAAATAAGATCGGGTTTATCGTGTTGTAATAACTCAAAGGCTTGCTGAGCACTGGTGGCAAACATCAGTTTATAGCTATCTTGCAAAATCTGCTTTAACACCCGTAAGTTCAGCGGTTCGTCATCGACAATCAAAATACGGCTGAGGGCGTGGGCGGAATGTTCGTTAAGCATGTTGCTGTTCCAAAGCACTTAGCAGTGCTGTCAAGGTTGTTTTAGCCTGATCAAATTTAAAATTTTCTACCAGCAAAAGCAGTTCATTTATTTCATCGCTGTAGGATGTGTTTTGATAGGCTTTAATTTTGGATAATAAACGGTCGTTATAATCGTGCTGCTGTAACTGTTCCGCCAGTTCGTTCAACAAAAGGGGTAACTCGCTAAGGTCAAGCTTTGTTCCTGGGGTATTAGCTTTGTTACTATACTGCTCGATCGCCAGCATAGTTTGCTTGGCCACTTCAAAAATGTGCTGCATAACGTTGGTTAATTCACTAAGCTGCTGCTGTCTTAGCGTTTGTTCCAGAGTTGAAAATACGTTAGCTAAAGGTTTTAATGACAAATTCCCAGCTAATCCTTTGCCATTGTGGGCTTGCTGCTGCAATAGCGGATAATTGCCCGTTTGCATCGCTTGTTGTAACTGATCCAGTAAATCCGTCAGTGGCTTTGTTGCAAAACGTTTAAGCTCATTACAATAGCGTTCTTTACTTCCCCATAAGGCAATGCCGTGATGCGGATCGAATAGCTGATCTTCAACTGTGGCTGGCAAAGGTGGGATAATGGAATCTTGGGGCTCAAGCTTTAACACGCGGGCTATTTCAGCAAACAGTTGATCTGGTTCAATCGGTTTTGAACTGAAACCATCCATGCCGGCTTGCTGTGCAGCGAGTTTATCTTCGGTTAAGGCGCTGGCCGTTAGGGCAATAATGGGTATCCGTGGTAACTGTTGCTTTTGTTCGCGTTGTCGTTGCTGTTGTGCCGCGGTAAGTCCATCCATCACGGGCATTTGTATATCCATTAACACAACATCAGGCCTTTGTTCGGCTAATAGCGTTAGCGCTTCAGCACCATTGCATGCGGTAAATACCCTGTGATGCATGCGTGCTAACAGTGTGCTGAGTAAATCTAAATTTTGCGCAATGTCATCGACAACTAAAATAGATAATGGCGGTAATACCAACGCGTTGCTTGTTTGAATTATAGGTTTGCCTGGTTGCAACGGAATACTGATGTTAAACGTTGAGCCCTGGCCAACTTCGCTTTGAACGTGGATCTGCCCCCCCATTAATTCGACCAGTTGTTTACTGATGGTGGTTCCAAGGCCTGTTCCCCCAAAACGACGACTCATGCTGGCATCGGCTTGAGTAAAGGGTTCGAAAATAGCCTGTAGCCGTGTCGAGTCCATGCCAATCCCCGTATCGATGACCTGAAATAGCAGGCCATTTGTCGAGGTGTGGATTTTTAAATGTACAGAGCCTTGCTCGGTAAATTTAATCGCGTTGCCCACAATATTAAGTAAAACCTGACGGATGCGATCGGCCGCACCATAGTAAAATGTGGCCACATTGGGGTCGATTTGCAGCAGTAATTGCACGTTTTTTTGTTTAGCACTCATCCAAAGCGTAGAGATAACCTGATCAGCTAACTGGGTTAAGTTAAAATCCAGCTGCTCTAACTCCATTTTGCCACGCTCGAGTTTCGCACTGTCCAATATATCGTTTAGTAAACTGAGTAATGCTTTAGCCGATTGATGTGTGGTTGTCAGATAACGCTGCGCATCGGGGGTGTCTGGTGTTTCCAATAGTAAACCGCTAAAGCCAATAATGGCATTTAAGGGGGTCCGAATTTCATGGCTCATATTGGCTAAAAAGGTGCTTTTTACTTCTGCAGCCTGCTCGGCTTGTAATTTAGCAAAGCGAAGCTGCTCTTCCATTTGCCGCCGCTCGGTAATATCCATGATAAAACCGTCACGGATTAAGCCTTGATGTTGCGGTAAGCTATCGGCATGCTCTAGCATCCAGCGTATGCTGCCATCGGCGTGCACAATGCGATATTCTAAAACAAAATCCTGACTAAAATCGGTGGCCTTAACCCTAGCTTTATCCTCTGCTGCGATGATCGAAAACCAAGAACGTTTGGCTTGTGGTGGCATAAAGTCTTCAGCAGGATAGCCGCTAATCAGCTCGACCCGTTCGCTGATATACTCTATTTGCCAGCTCTGCTGCCGAGTTGCCCGATAGGCTGCGCCCGGGATATTTTGAATTAACGAGCGCAATTTTTGTTCGCTTTGTTGCAGTGATTCCTCAAATGCTAATTTGGCAGAAATATCACTTAAACAAGCTACATACAGCAACTGATTTTCAAGTTGGGTTATGCTTAAGGCGAGTCTAGCGGTAATTTTGCTGCCATCTGCTCTAATGATGGGGATAGCTCGCTCTGTTCCCTGCAAGTTAAACGCTTGTGTTAATTCATTTGTGTTTAATTTTTGCTGGTACATCTCAGCATCTTTTGGCGTAAGAAACATCTTAAAATGTTTGCCTAATAAGGCTGTGGTGCCAAACAAAACGGGCGCTGCTTGATTGTACTCGACAATGACGCCGCGACTGTCCAGGGTGACGATGGCATCTAATACGGTATTCATAATGGCGCCAAGCCGTTTTGCATAATTATCGCTCGAGCTTTTAGCGGCGTAAAAGTTGAGTAGTACTTGTAGCAATAACACCAATAAGGTAACAACCAAGGTGACTGAGGTCACGATCAACGCCATAGAACCACTATTGGCGGTATTCTCAGCGGCAGTAAAGCCTGGCGGTGCCACAAAACGGGCTGCTAACATGCCCATGTAATGCATTGCGCTAATCGCTAAGCCCATCACGGTGCCGCTGAACAAATTCAGCTGCCAACGTGGTAACTTTAGTTGTAATCGGTTGATACCAAAGCGGATCCACAAGGCTAAAAAAGCCATAAATACGGCAATTAAAATAGAAAGGCTAAATAGCAGAGGATCGTAACGTAATTGCGGCGCCATACTCATCGCAGCCATGCCGGTATAATGCATGGCGCCAATACCGGCACCCACCAGCACACCACCGATTAACAGTTTTGCTAAGGTCAACCGTTCTTGGATCAATAAATTCAGGGCAGTATACGAGGCTAACAAACTGGGCAATAAAGAGAAGAGGGTGAGATTGGTGGTGTAGTCGACTGGGGTACATAAGCTAAAAGCCAACATGCCAATAAAATGCATTGACCAAATGCCAATGCCAAGACTGATGGTGCCGGCTAATATGGCCAATTGGCGTTGCCATAGTAAGAAATGTTGTCGACTAATATCTACCGAAAATAATGCCGCCCAAGAGGACAATATAGCCACCAGAATAGACAGCAAAACGAGCTCAAGCTGATAAGTACCCTCCAACAACACTGGCTGTGCAGGCAACTGGAACACCTCAAACAACATCGCAGTATTTCCTTCACGATAGACGTCAATATGTCTGGCATAATATACCAAGGCGCGAATTGCAACTAGCTTTTACTTTAGGTTGCTTGATGAGCAGTATGCATGTTGCTTGCTCAACAAGAAGATAAACGAGTTAGTAATAGCGTTTTTTTCTAAGCCAAAATCTCGGTACAACCCAGCCACATTAGTGCAAAATTAAACCATTCGATTTAGTTGATTACAGTGGTTAGCGCTACTCATGAGACAATTTTAGTTTAAAGAAATTGCCTTGTACGTGGCTATCCGAAGCGATAGCAATGCGTTCAGCGTCGCAAGCGGCCGCTAAAATATTATCGACATGAACAAAGCTATTTTGACTGTACTAAGCCTTTGCAACTTCTGGAAAGCGATTCACTGACCACTTTGGCGATAATATTCATTATGAGATCGCCAGGCTTAGCGGCGCGGATCCCTGAACTTACTTTGCTTAGTTTCATGACTACCCTTGGATTTTGTTTTTTATATGGCGCTATGTATCGCACAACTCATATTGCTAGCTATTATACGTGAATGGAATCCAACCAATGAGTGAAAATTTGTCAATTACTTGGCATTACCAATCTCGACTTTTATGGCTTTATGTTATTACCAGTTTTAGCGTAACCTGCTATGCTTAAAATATAGCTTGGCCCGTAATAGTAAAACCGCGATTTTGTTTTTGCTTAGGGCTTTTGAAGTCGCTAATATGCACGTTAATTAGTGCACAGAATATTGGTTAGAAAAATATGAGAGAGCCTTTATGAAAAGCAGACGAATGTTTTGGGGCATCGTAGATAAAATTGAAGCGTTAATTGATAGCGGTGAATTTGCGCCGGGTAGTCGTTTACCTGCTGAGCGCGAACTGGCAGAAAAATTTAATGTCAGTCGGCCGACTATTCGCGAAGCGATCATTGCTTTAGAAGTGCGAGAGAAGGTTGAAGTGAAAACCGGCTCGGGGGTTTATGTACTTGAAGGTGCGGTTAAAAATAATAAAGAAGCGGTAGTGAATGCTTTTGAATTAACCCAAGCTCGGGCACTGGTTGAAGGCGAGGTGGCGGCATTAGCGGCGGTGAGCATTACTGATGAAGAGCTGGCCCGTTTACATGATACGCTTGTTATGATGAAAGAACGTGGTGAAACAGAAGAGGCCGATCGCTTATTTCACAGTATTATTGCTGGCGCGACTCGAAATGGCGCGATGATTTTATTGGTCAATAAGTTATGGTCTTTGCGTGAATCTACCGCCGCCATCATTGATGATTATGCTAGCGTTTGTAGTAAGGATAGCCATTTAACGTTGCAGGAGCACACGGCCATTTATAATGCGCTTAAAGCGAAAGATCCGTCAAAAGCAAGGGTGGCCATGCATAATCACTTCAACCGTTTGATCAATACCTTGTTTGATGCCACGGAAGCCAGTGCCTTAGAAGAAGTACGCCGTAAGAACAACGAGAAACGCGGTTTATATTCCATTTCGAATTTGGTTAAACATAAAGTGGTTTAGCTCTTATTGCTTTGCACCACGGTGTGTTTCGGCTGCTACACACGGCTTAACGAAAAATAGCTGTCGCCAATATCAAAAAACCTATTAAGAAAATGCAGCGATCATCGCTGCATTTTTGTGTCTGCAAAATATAAGAGGCGCTTGATAAGAAGGGACTCTTGCTGTGTGTAGGGTAAGCGTTTTTAAAGCGTTGAGCCTTTAGAGCATTGTTTATTTATTTTATTATGTCAGCTTGACCGGATGTCGCCCGTTGGGGTTTCAGGTTTATGTCTGTTGTAGCTAACCGCTCTTCAAATTTTTAGGCTTGTGTAGCTAAAGCAGTTTATTGGCAAACTTAACAAAGGACTAAACAGCAAGGCATCATAGGGTGAGATATAGGGTAGCCGCTAGTTGCCCCCTATTAACCAATTCATTTTAATTGGCATGACACTTTTAGTGGTTCGGAAACGGTTTTATCTATAAAAAGCGAGGCTATGATCCAACTTATCGATGTGATGTTTTAAGATGAAGGTTTTGCTACTGGCTAGGCAGGCTTTTGGTCACATCAGTTGTTTAAGCGAGTTTTTTTATCGTTATACTCTGGTATCGTCTTGGTATTTCTGCCTTTTGCTGCGTTTGTTTTATCGTTAGATATATTTTGGTTCAATCATCTGCTAAACCTTACTAGGCATTTGTTTTTTCAAATACAAACGTCAATACTAATTAAGTTACCTTGCGGCTATAAGCTTGAGTATTGCTTAATAAAAACATTAAGCTTTAAGTACCTCTAGCGATATCGCAAATCCATATAATCAGGTAATGTGCTACACAACGTAAGACAACGCTATGCGTTGTTATCCGCAGTACCCACGTCTTGATTGCTTTTGAGGCTATAAAATATGTCTATTCAACGAAAGTTTGTATTATCGGTGAGCGTATTAATCGTCTGTTTAATGCTGATCGCGGTCGGATTAACCTATGTTCGTACTAACTCAGCTGTAAATAAGCAAGTGACACAAAGCGCGCAGCAGCTCAATTCTAGTGTGGTTAAACTTCTTTCTGTAACCGATAAGCTGATGCAAGACCGCGTCGATAGCACCATGAAGTTGTTATTGCAACGGATTGAACAGGCGGGGCCAGTTGCTTTAAGTCAACCGGTACAAGTAAAAGATGTTATGGTGCCTGATCTACTGATTAACGATGTACCACAAGCTAATAATTTTAAACTCGTTGATGAGCTAACCGATATCGCTGGTGGTACGGCTACACTTTTCAGCCGAGATGGTGATAATTTTGTGCGGGTGGCTACCAATGTGTTGGTGAATGGACAGCGAGCCATTGGTACACAGTTAAATCCTACCGGCACTGTGATTCAATTAATAAAACAAGGTAAGGCTTTTTTTGGGCAAGTTGATATTTTAGGCACGCCTTACCTCACTGGCTATACCCCGTTATTCAACTCGGCACAGCAAGTCGTAGGCATTGCCTATGTCGGTTACAAAGCCGACTTAACTGAACTTGAATCGAGTATTAAAGACAGTAAATTGTTATCTCAAGGCTTTGTGGCCGTGGTTGATGACAAAAACCGTGTGCGGATGCATTCAGATAACCAAACCACTGCTGCAATTGAGAGTGTCTTAGCCGGTTTAGACAGCGATTGGACCGTTATTAGTAATGATTACCCTGCATGGCAATATCGAGTCATTGTGGCAATTAATCATGATGACGTCGCTGCGCTGGTAAGAGCAGAGGCCATTAAAATGGGTTTTGCTGTGATTTTTATTGGTTTGCTGATTATCGTGTTGATAGCAGTGTTAGTGAATCGCTTTATTGCAGCACCTTTAACACAAACTATTAGTCGATTAACACAAATTACTCAAGGCGGCGGCGATTTAACACAGCGCCTATCTATTACCACAAAAGATGAAATTGGCACTATGGCGCAAGAGTTTAATCAGTTACTGGAGCATGTTCGCCAGACGATTGCTAAGTTTGCCCATACCAGTGAAGCATTACAGCACTCTGCTAAGGATCTCAGCAGTTTGGCAGATCGCGCAACAGCAGCGAGTGCTTCACAAAGACAACAAACCGATCATGCAGCGGCATCAATCCACGAAATGGCAGTAACCGCACAAACGGTGGCGCAAAGTACGGTGGATGCAGAGCATGTGGCGGGTTCCGTATTTGAGTTAACTGATAAAGCTAACCTACAAACACAACAATTACTGAAAAGTATCGAGCAGCAACAGGAAAAAGCCTCGGCGTCTTCAAAAGTGGTGAAAGAGTTAAACTCGGCCAGTGAAGATATTGCTACTGTATTGAATGTGATTAAATCGATTGCTGAACAAACCAATTTACTGGCGCTGAATGCCGCTATTGAAGCGGCTAGAGCGGGTGAGCAAGGTCGAGGTTTTGCGGTGGTCGCCTCAGAAGTACGAAACTTAGCCGGCAAAACGCAATCTTCAACCGATGAAATTCAAACCATGATTGTGCGTTTGCAAGGTAATGTGAATGATGTGTCGAGTTTTTCAGCCGCGCAGCAACAGATGTCTGAAAATAACACCCAGTCGGCGCAGCTAGCCGTTGATGCATTACAACAGGTGTTAGAAGCCTCAAAACATATTAATGCGATCAATGCCGATATTGCCAGCGCCGCTGAACAGCAAAGTGTCGTCGCTGAGGACGTCAGTCGAAATGTTGAGACAATTAAGCAAGGCGCTGAACAAAATTCAGCCTATGCTCAAGAAACGCAAAATGCGGCTAACGCATTGCAACAAGCCGCCAACGAAGCTAAGCAATTGCTGGCGCGTTATCAAGTGTAAATTCAGCTGGGCAATAGATACCTACTGCCAAGGTATCTATTGCTCAGTCACCTGCAAATTTGGGTTGATAATAAACCTTCCTGCCATTTTGAGCCCATATAATCAGTTAAACACGGTCTGAGTGATGCGATAGTAGTCGGTTATTTGTGATAGTGTTAAGCTAAGTTAAAAATAGTGCATTGAAAGCAGGAGACTTCATGGAAGCTAGCCATATAGAAATTCGCCATTTAACCAAAGAAGACATGACTGAGCTACGTCATGCCTCTGAGCAGGTATATAAATCAGGCCCATTGCTCAGTTGGAGTGAAGAGGTCATTGATACCTTGTTAGCCAAGTTTCCCGAGGGGCAAATTTGTGCCTGTGTGGACGGTAAAGTTGTTGGCTGTGCCTTTTCTCTAATTATTGATTACAGCAAATTCAGCGACGAACACACTTACGAGCAAATAGTTACTGGTTTTTCGTTTAATAATCATGACCCACACGGTGATATTTTATACGGTATCGAAGTATTTATTCACCCAGATTACCGTGGTTTACGTTTAGCACGTCGTTTATATGATGTTCGCAAAGAGCTTTGCGAAAACCTTAATCTGCGCGCCATAATGGCGGGCGGTCGCATGCCTAACTTTAATGAACATGCAGATAAACTGAGCGCCAAACAATATATTGAAAAGGTAAAAAGCAAACAGATCTATGATCCGGTACTAAGCTTTCAGTTAGCTAATGGCTTTCATGTACGCAAATTACTCAAAGGGTATCTGCGTGGTGATACCGAGTCGCAAGAATATGCCACCTTATTAGAATGGGCCAATATTTATTACACCAAATCGGTGAAGCTAATCAATGCTCCTAAAGCCGAAGTACGTTTAGGTTTAGTGCAGTGGCAAATGCGTAATATGAAAGATATCAATCAGCTTTTTGAGCAGATGGAGTTTTTTGTTGATGCCGTGTCAGATTATAAAAGCGATTTTATCTTATTCCCTGAATTGTTCGCAGCACCGCTGATGGAGCATTACAATCATTTAAGTGTGACGCAAAGCATTCGCGAGTTGTCAAAGTACACGGAAACGATCCGTGATAAATTTATTGAATTCGCTATTTCTTACAACATCAATATCATTACCGGTAGCATGCCTTATATGTATGATGGCAAACTGCACAATAGTGGCTTTTTATGCCGTCGTGATGGCACTTGGGAGCAATATGACAAGGTGCATGTTACGCCAGCTGAAAAACGTAACTGGGCGATGCATGGCGGCAATAAAATCAAGGTGTTCGATACCGACTGTGGCAAAATTGGCATTATGATTTGTTACGATGTCGAGTTTCCTGAATACGCGCGCTTATTATCCGATCAAGGTATGAATATTCTATTTGTGCCATTTTTAACCGATACGCAAAATGGTTACACCCGTGTGCGGCACTGTGCCATGGCCCGAGCTATTGAAAACGAATGTTATGTGGCGATTGCCGGTGCAGTGGGTAATTTAGCTCGTGTTAATAACATGGATATTCAATATGCGCAGTCAGCCCTTTTCACGCCATCAGACTTTTCGTTTCCAACCACTGGTATCAAAGCTGAAGCAACACCAAATTCTGAGATGCTATTGATTGTTGATGTTAATTTGGATCTGTTAAAAGAGTTACATACCCACGGCAGTGTGCATACCATGAAAGATCGACGGCACGATGTGTATCAATTATCTTTGGTACAGCAGCCAGAAAAGTAAACTGCGTTAAGCTCATTATAAAAAACCGCCACCTTTATCGTGGCGGTTTTTTTATGTCTAAAACCGCTTTTTTTGGATCCACTGCCCAAATAATACGCATGCAAATAAAAATAGTTATCATTTAGGTTTACAGGTTGGGCGAAACCTTTTATGCTTGCTGCCCTGATTGGTTTACCTCTTTAAGGGAATGATAATGACAAAAATAACCTCTAAACACCCGTCGAACCATTTTGGTTCCAAAGCACTTTTTACCACTTTAGCCCTAACACTCGGGCAGGTTTCTGCCGAAGAAATCGTGATTGAGTGCGATAGTGCCGAGCCCAATTGCCAAGAGCAGGCAATCGAATTAATTAAGATCCACGGTGTACGTTTTTCTAAATATCAGGTGGAGCAATCAGGTGATTTACGTCGCACAGCACCGCTGCTCGATACACCTCAAACCATTACGGTTTTAACCAAAGATCAAATTGAAGAGTCGGGTAAGTCGGATCTCAAAGAAATTTTAGCAGCACAAGCAGGCGTTACCCTGGGCACAGGCGAAAACGGTAATGCCTTTGGTGATCGTTATATTATTCGCGGGCATGAAGCGCGCTCAGATGTATTTGTTGACGGCTTACGCGATCCGGGCATGACCACCCGCGAAAGTTTTGCCACAGAACAAATTGAAATTACCAAAGGCCCCAGCTCGACTTTTGCCGGGCGCGGTTCTTCGGGTGGGGCCGTAAACAGTATCAGTAAAAAAGCCTCAACGTCTTACGATTTTGGCCGTATTGATGCCAGCCTCGGCACGGATGAACATCATCGTCTTGTGTTGGATTACAATGCACCGATTGCCAACGACTTTGCTACCCGTATCAATTTACTAAGCACGGCAGAGGATGCCCCTGGGCGTGAAGGGATCAGTCGTAGCCGTGAAGGCGCTTTGCTATCGGGAGTGTATGATAATGCCCGCTCGGTAAAAACCTTTGCTGATCTATATTATTTAAAAGCCGAAGATACACCGGATTTAGGCAGTTTTTATCAACAAGACAGCCGCAAGCCATTAAGTGATATTCCGGTATACGCACAGCAAGAAGACTTTTTACATTCAGAAGTGGCCGCCGCGACCTTTAGAGTTGAATGGCAGTTAGCGGATAATCTGCGTATTCATAATGCCACCCGCTATGGGGAAACCCGCAACGGTTATTTAGCGACCGGTGCCCGTGGCACTGAACGCGATGCTTCTGATTTAACAGCGCCGAATGCTCAGACCATAGTGCTAAGTACGCATCAAGGTTGGCAAGATGTTGAGTATTTTGCCAGCCAATTTAATTTATTTTGGGATACCCAAACCGGCTCGGTAGCTCATCAATTCTTGTTGGGTGTGGAAATCAGTGACGAGCAAGTGGATAACGGTGTCTATGATATTAGTTACCAAAACAGCACTAATTGCCGTGTGGCAGGGCGATCGTCAGTTAGTAACAGTTATTGCTTACTGGATGGCATGGGTGAGGTTTACGCGAATGCCGATAATATTATTGGTCGTAATATCGAGAAGGGCAGTTCAGACGCCTTGTTTAAAGCCAAAACGTTAGCTGCGTATGTCATGGATACCGCCAAACTGAATGATAAATGGCAAGTGTTCGCGGGGCTGCGGGTAGATCAAATCGATTACAGTAATGATGTACTTTCCTCTGGCCAGCCGGTGCAATATGCTTATAAAGACAGTTTTTACAATGGTCATTTGGGGCTGGTATACAGCTTGAGCGAACATGGTAACGTGTATCTGAGTTACGCTACCGCGACTAACATTAATGGTGGTGAGTCTGATCTGGGCGCAAACTGTGGCTATGGCGGTCTTTGTGGCGATCCAGAACAAGCAGCATTAGCCGATCCAGAAACAGTGCAAAATATTGAATTAGGCACTAAATGGTCGCTGTTAGATGAACGCTTATTTTTAGCTGCAGCATGGTTTACTACGACGAAGTCTGATGTGATGGAAAGTGTTGGCGATGCCTATTCAACCTTAGGGACTTTAAACACCGGTAAAAACCGTATTCAGGGTGTCGAGTTTGCCATCAATGGTAATCTAACCGATAAACTCAGTGTGCAAGCCAGCGCGGCCATTATGCAATCAGAGGTACTGGATTCAATTGAGCCGAGTAATATTGGTTTGGCGCTGAGTAACTTTGCTGATGAAAGTGTATATGTGCAGTTACGTTATCAACTAACGCCAGATTTAGTACTGGGCGGAGATTACAGCTATAAAAGCGAAATCTATGGCGGTCAGCCCGATACGGCAGCCGGTTTCAACAGCACGATTAACGATTACAGCATAGTAGTACCGAGTTATGCCGTGTTGGGCTTATTTGCCAACTATAACATCAATGAAGCGACCACCTTGCGTATGAATATCGGTAATGTCACCAATAAAGAGTACTGGACTGCGGCTTATCGTTCTGGTGCCTTTATGTACTTGGGTGATGCCCGTTCTGTTCGTGCAACCTTAACCTATGAATTTTAAACCTTGTTATTAACCTTTAGGAGCTAAAACATGCACGTGTTAAAGCAATTACTGACTAAAACTGAAGTGGCAGAATTTCGTCAAGCGCTGCAACACGTGCCTTGGTTAGATGGTAAGGGCAGTGCAATGGGGATGGCGGCGGCGGTTAAACACAATGCGCAAGCAGACCGCGATCATCACCAGGTACAGCAACTGGCTAATCGTTTACTGGCGAAGTTTGGGCATAACCCCAGTTTAATGGCTGCAGCCTTACCACATCGTATTTATCCACCGTGTTTTAACAGTTATGCAGCAGGTGGGCATTATGGCTGGCATGTCGATGCCGCCATTATGCGTTTACCGGATCAACAGATATTGCGTTCAGATCTCTCCATCACGGTATTTTTATCAGAGCCAGAAGACTATCAAGGTGGCGAGTTAGTTATTCAAACCGATTTTGGTGAGCAAAGCGTTAAGCTCGCGGCCGGTGATGCGGTGCTGTATTCCTCGGCAACTTTGCATCAGGTGATGCCAGTGACTGCCGGGCAGCGTGTGGCAGCCATCAGTTGGTTACAAAGCATGATCCCCGGCACGGCTCTGCGCGAAACCTTGTATCAACTAGATCTAAGTATTCAGGCCTTAGCAGGTCACTCGGGGGTAGAGCGCGCTGAATTAGACCGCTTACATCATATTTATCATAACTTGATCCGTCAGCATGCACAGGTATAGCACCCTTGTGAAAGTGTAATACTGACATATTTGAACAGTTGCTCATAAATAACTTGAACGACTGTTCATGTTCGGTTATAGTAGCCCAATCAGCACCGCACATGCTGCTGGCAGATACTTTTTCGCTATTAACTAAGGATCATGATGATGAGTCACTTCACTTTGCACACCGTCGATACCGCGCCAGATAACAGCAAACCCTTGCTGCAAAACTCATTAAGCGCATTTGGTTTTATTCCTAATTTACATGCGGTGATGGCTGAAGCACCGGGTTTATTAGACGGCTATCAAGTACTGCATAAGCTGTTTAGTGAATCGTCGTTTAATGCAGAAGAATTAACGGTAGTATGGCAAACCATTAATGTTGAACATGAATGTGGTTATTGTGTCCCTGCGCATACGGGTATTGCCCATATGATGAAAGTGGATGCCGGTATTACCGACGCATTACGTAACCGTGCGCCTTTACCGACAGAAAAGCTGCAAGTACTACATGACACCACGCTTGCCATGACCCGCAGTCGCGGTAAACCCTCAGCAGAGCAGCTTGAGCGCTTTTTTGCAGCGGGCTACACCCAGCGTCAATTATTAGAAATTGTTTTAGGTTTAGCCCAGAAAGTGATGAGTAATTATACTAATCATTTAGCGGCAACACCGGTTGATGCGCCATTTCAAAAATTTAGCTGGTCTGCAAAATAAGCTTCGTTTGTTAGTTTAACGGTCGACAGCACAGTGACTTTATAAAGTCGCTTTGCTGTTTCAATTCGATGAAAAACTGAGGAATAAACGACTAATGCCTTTTATCCCGCGTTGCCAACGGTCATGGTTGGCTTTTGTGTTATTGTTTTTATTAGGGACCGGAATGATGAGTCACGCCGCTACTCAACCTAAAGTCATTGTTTTTGATGTTAATGAAACGCTGTTAGATCTTGAAACGATGCGCAGTTCAATTGGCCAAGCATTAAATGGCCGAGACGATTTAACCGCATTATGGTTTTCAACCATGTTGCATCATTCTTTAGTGACCACTGTCACGGGTGATTACCAAGACTTTGGCAAGATTGGTGTTGCAGCACTGCTGATGGTGGCACAAAGCAATAATATTGCTTTAACCGAAGATCAAGCCCTAACGGCCATCAAAGGGCCTTTGTTGTCTTTGCCAGCCCATCCCGACGTAAAAGCCGGTTTAGCCGCATTAAAGGCCAAAGGTTACACGCTGGTCAGTTTAACCAACTCATCGAATAATGGAGTTACCACGCAGTTTGCGCATGCGGGCTTAACGGACTATTTCGAGCAACGGTTAAGTATTGAAGACATTAAAGTGTATAAACCCGATTTACGCGCTTATGCGTGGGCGTTAGCTAAATTAGGCGTGAAGCCAGAAGAGGCATTAATGGTAGCGGCACATGGTTGGGATATTGCTGGTGCGAAAGCCGCTGGAATGCAAACCGCCTTTGTTGCCAGACCAGGTAAAACCCTGTATCCGCTAGCGCCTGCACCGGATTATGTGGTGAAAGACTTATCAGAGTTAGTGCAAAAGCTTAACTAAGCTGAAATCTAACACGCTAATCTGTTTAATGACGTCATACCTCAATATGACACCTCGCCTGAGCAATTGCCTATTGCTGCTCAGGCGTCTCAATGCTGACTGTCACTATCATTAAATCCAGTTGTCCTTAAATTCGAACGTGTGCATTACGATATAATGTTACGTTTTGGCCGCTACCTATATCGAAATGCAATGTTAGGCCAAACGTCGACGGCATATAACGGGCTTCTTTGTAGCAACCGGGCTGCTCTTTTTTTTGAGAACTGGGCTAACGATAAACTTTTGTAGTATAAACTGCAGACAATTAATTGCTGGTTTGATGAACCGTTGATAAAAGTATATTTAGCCGTAGCTGTAACTTTTTTCAACTAATCCAACAATAGATAGATAATACGCACCGAGTGGTGCGTTTTTTTACATTATAGTTAAGTCAGTAGGGTTGTAGGCATTTTACGTTTCAGCACTGACATCTCACTTATTATTATAAAAAGAAGGTATTTATTTTGCGATTCCATTATCACCCCCTAGCGGCAGCCATTATGTTGACTTTGGCGGTAGCACCTTTACAGACCTTGGCACAAAGTATTTCCTCAACTGAACCCGCTGAGCAGGCTGAGCCGGTTGAAGTGATCAAAGTCACAGGTGTGCAGACTACGGAAGACACTATTTCGCCGAAGTTTGCCCGAGTCAGTGGCAGTTTTGGCGATGATAAGGCACTGGTGAATATTGCCCGTTCCGTTACGGTGATTACTGAAGAGATGATGCAGCAATATGCCATTACCTCATTGCAAGATATTCTAGCCTTAACCCCCAATAGCTATGCAGCATCTGGCTTTGGGGCACCGAGCTTACCCACGTTACGTGGTCAGTTAGGAGAGCTGTTTGAAAACGGCATCCGCCGCCAAGCGGGTAATAATGGTTTTGGTGTACCGTTATCTTTCAATGCTATAGAGCAACTCGATATTGTCAAAGGGCCACCACCGGTAATTCTGGGTAGTACGCAGCGTAATGGCGGCTATGTCAATCTCGTCAGTAAAAAAGCGTCAGTAGAGCAAGCCAGTCAGCAATTGACGGTCAGTACGGGTACTTGGCAGCAACATCGGGCTCAGTTAGACATCAATCAGCCACTGCTTGAAAATGAAGCCGGTGTGCGTTTGAGCTTAGAGCATATTGATGAAGACAGTTTTTATGATTTTAGCCATCATCGCAGCACCAGCGCCTATGCCAGTGGCCGTTGGCAGTTAGACGCCGATACGCGCTGGGATCTGAGCGCCGAATATTACAAAGCCAATTACACCGACATCGCCGGCATTAACCGGCCAACCCAAGCGCTGATCGATGCGGGTTTGTATATCACCGGCCAAGGTATTCAACCCAATGGCAGCAGTGTACCTGGTGCTTTTGCGCTCGTGTCGCCAACAGGGCAGGTGGTTATACCGCGCAATCAAGTACTGACCGATCCAGACGATACTAACCAAGCGCAAACTTTTTTAGTACACAGTGAATACCGACAGCAACTCAGTGAGCAGTGGTTATTGCGCAATATCAGCTATTTTCAGCATTTAAGCCGTGAAGAGATTGCTGGCAACAGTTTTGTTGAGATTATTGATGGCGCTGATACGTTCGAAAACCGCACTGAATTGCAATATCAGTGGCAGGCGCAGCAGCAAACCACCTTTGGGCTAAATGTCCGTTATAACGATGTGCTCGGCTACAGCCAGTTTACTACTGAAGCGGACTTACCCATTGATTTAACGGGGCCGTTGTCTAATCGACGCATCCCGTTAACGCCAGCACAGCAAGCGCGATTAGTTGAGCTTCGCCCCGGTATTTATGTGTCACCCGGTGCGCAATACGATGTGAATAACGATGGCGCAGGCGATTTCTCGTTGTCTGACACTACGGATTCAACCAGCTGGCAAACTGGTGTTTTTGTGCAACATGACAGCCAGTGGAGTGATAAATGGAGCAGCATTATTGGTCTGCGTGCCGATCAATATGACGTGACCGCCCGTGATGCGTTGCCGCCGGCGGGGCAAATGGCGGCGCAAGATAGCCATTCGGACTTACTCGGCAGTGGTATGCTCAGTGTCAGTTATAAACTGCAGCCCGATTTAGTGCTGTATGCCAGCGCTAATTACAACGAAGCAACCTCTAACAGTATGGCTGGCGGCACAGTACTCGGCGCCAATAATCAAATCAACCCACTGAATTTCGCCACCGAAAACACCTTAGTCGAAACCGGCATTAAGTATGATCCGGCTAACAGCAGCTGGTACGCCGATGCCGCGGTGTTTCAACAGCGGCGAAGCTTACGAAATCGTGACGGCAGCAACAGCGGTATTCGGACTTCTGGCGTTGAAGCGCAGGTGTTTTACCGTGCCGAGCAGTATTGGTTTAATCTCGCCTATAGCTATTTAGATGCGCGTTATGATGATTCAGCAAGCTTTCAAGATAGCCAGCAAGTTGCCGATGCTTTTGATAATTCACGCCCCGATATTATTGTTGGTACTGGCATTGGCGCGCCCAACTTTGCCGGTTTTGCACCGTCATCTTCGCGAGTGCAGGGGATCCCCTCATCAATTTTATCTTTGAATGCCGGTTATCAATTAACGGAGCTGTGGCAAGTGGGCCTAGCCACGGTGTATACCAAAAGCTATCCGTTAGACTTTTTGGCCACGGTGCAAATTCGCGATCAATATCATATTAACCTCAACAGCAGTTATCAGCTGAGCCCACAATTGTTAATGCGTTTGGATGTGCTTAATGTAACGCAGCAGCAAAATTGGCGGCCAGTATTTGAAGGCGGTTACTTTGGCTCAACCTTGGTGTTTCCTGAATTACCCCGTAATGTTAAAGCCTCGGTGACCTACCGTTTTTAATGCTGCGCTCTTAAATTAATAAGTGGATTTTATGTTTAAAAAAATCGTGGTTTTACTGTTATTGCTGTTGCTTGCAGGCAGCTTTTTTTACTTCGACTTGCATCAACTTTTAACCTTTGCTGGTTTAAAGCAAGGGCTAACAGAATTTAGCCAGTGGTATCAAGCGTCACCTTGGCTGGTTGCTGGTGGTTTTTTTCTATTTTATGTGCTGGTAACGGCGTTATCCTTACCGGGCGCCTTGATCTTGACTGTGGCATCTGGCGCCTTATTTGGCTTATGGCAAGGTTTGTTATTGGTGTCATTTGCCTCAAGCATCGGTGCCACCTTGGCTTTTTTAGTGGCGCGCTACATGCTGCGCAGCACCTTGCAACAAAAGTTCTCTACTCGGCTAAAAGCCATTGATCAAGGCATTGAACGCGATGGTGCCTTTTATCTGTTTACCTTGCGATTAGTGCCTATTTTCCCGTTTTTTCTGATTAACATTTTAATGGGCTTAACGGCACTCAAAGCTGGCACTTTTTATTGGGTGAGCCAAGTGGGTATGCTAGCTGGGACCTTTGTTTATGTGAATGCGGGCACACAGTTGGCACAGCTGGATAGCTTAGCCGGTATTTTATCCATCAATATGCTGTTGTCGTTTGCCTTGTTAGGTTTGTTCCCTTGGTTTGCCAAAGGCTTGATTAAATTGATAAATCAGCGTCGCTTGTATGCGAAATGGCAAAAACCGAAGCAGTTTGATCGTAATCTGATCGTGATTGGTGCGGGTGCAGCGGGTTTAGTGAGCAGTTATATCGCCGCGGCCGTAAAAGCCAAAGTGACGTTAATTGAAGCGCATAAAATGGGGGGCGATTGCTTAAATTTTGGCTGTGTACCCAGTAAAGCGTTAATTAAAAGTGCCAAGGTCGCGCATACGCTGCGCCATGCTGAGCACTATGGCTTGGCCGCGACCGAGCCGTTGGCGGATGGTCAGGGTATGCTCGCGCCGTTTTCGTTTAAAAAAGTGATGGCACGCATTGAGCAAGTGATTGCTGATATTGCACCGCATGATAGCGTAGAACGCTATACCAAGTTAGGGGTTGAGGTGCTGCAAGGCTATGGCAAATTGCTCGATCCTTGGACCGTGCAAATCACCCTTGCTGATGGCCGTGTACAGCAACTTACCGCGCGAAGCATTATCATTGCCGCCGGTGCTCAGCCATTTGTACCCCCTTTACCGGGTTTAAAGGACGTGGGTTATCTAACCAGTGATACTTTATGGCAGGCTTTAGCGGATCGTGATCAGCCACCGGCAAAATTAGTGATTTTAGGCGGTGGCCCCATTGGCTGTGAGCTAGCACAAAGTTTTGCCAGGCTTGGCAGTGAAGTCACCCAAGTGGAAATGGCCGAACGGGTAATGATCAAAGAAGATACCGAGATCAGTGATTTTGCCCACAAAGCGCTGACCAGCAGTGGCGTAAAAGTACTAACGTCGCACAAAGCAATACGCTGTGAAATTCAAGATGCACAAAAGTATTTAATTGTTGAGCATCAAGGCCAAGAAATTGCCTTACCTTTTGATGAGTTAATTTGTGCGGTAGGGCGCAGTGCGCGCTTAGACGGTTATGGTTTAAAAGAGCTCGGCATTGAAACCACGCGCACAGTACAAACCAATGACTATTTAGAAACCTTATTACCGAATATTTTTGCGGCGGGCGATATTGTGGGGCCTTATCAATTTACCCACGTTGCGGCCCATCAAGCGTGGTATGCTGCGGTTAATGCCTTGTTTGGCCAATTTAAAAAATTCAAAGTTGATTATCGCGTGATCCCCTGGACAACCTTTATCGATCCGGAAGTGGCCCGAGTGGGCATCAATGAGCAAGAAGCCAAAGAGCAGGGCATCGCTTATGAAGTCACGCGCTTTGACATAGGTGAGTTAGATCGCGCCATCACAGATGGGGCGGCGCAAGGCTTAGTGAAAGTGCTGACTAAGCCGGGTAAAGATCAGATCTTAGGGGTAACCATTATTGCTGAGCATGCCGGTGATTTATTGGCGGAATTTGTCTTGGCGATGAAACACGGTTTAGGCTTAAACAAAATTTTGGGGACCATTCACAGTTATCCAACCTGGGCCGAAGCGAATAAATACGCCGCTGGCGAGTGGAAACGTGCCCATGCGCCTGCAACGATTTTAGCGCTGCTGCAAAAATACCATCACTGGCGCTTAAAAGGATAAGCGTATGCGTTTTGTAATACTTTTTTGGCTTCTGTGTTTTAGTTTACAAGTGCAAGCGCGCACCTTTGAGCATCAACCGCTGACTGAGTTATTACAGCAAACGGTGCACACTTTGCCTGGTGGCCATGCCACCGCGGTAGATTACCGCTTGTTGCAACAACAGCAAGGGCAACTCGAGGCTTATTTAGCCTCGTTAAGCGCCGTAGATGCGGACATATTTAAACAATGGCCTGCGGCGGATCGGCTAGCGTTTTTGCTCAATGCTTACAATGCATGGACGCTGCAATTGATTTTAACGGCGTATCCTAAGGTCGACTCCATAAAAGACTTGGGCACGTTGTTTCAGTCGCCGTGGAAGAAGCGTTTTATTCCTTTGTTAGGAAAAAATCGCTCCTTGGATGAGATTGAACATGACATGATCCGCGGCAGTGGCGACTTTAACGAACCGCGCATTCATTTTGCCGTCAATTGCGCCAGTATCGGTTGCCCCGCTTTACGCGAAGAAGCCTATAACGCCGAAATTTTAGAGCAACAATTAGAGCAGCAAACGCTGCGTTTTCTCTCTGATCGCTCGCGCAATTTAGCCACTGACGAACGCTTGCAGCTGTCGGCAATTTTTAAATGGTACAAAGAAGATTTCCAACAACCTTGGCGCGATAGCCGCAGTTTGGCGAGTTTTTTGTTGCGCTATGCACAGGCGTTACAGCTGGATGAACGCCAACAGCAGCAGTTAGCGGCAGGCAAGCTGCCGATTTCTTTTCTGGATTATGATTGGCGGTTGAATGCAGTGGCGCAGTAATTTGGCTTGGTTTTGCCAAAGCTTGTGGCAAAGTAGTGTGTTGTTATGCGCCAGTCTGTCTTTGGCCTACGCTAGCGAAACAGTAACGGCAAATACAGACGTGGCTAGTAAAAATAGCACCTCAGCGCACGCTAGCATGTCAGCTACTGCTGTTGCAGACAGTGCCGCCTGGCAGCAGATCATCACACAAGGCCAAAATCAACCTGTGTACTGGCATGCTTGGGGCGGCGATCCGCAGGTCAATCAGTATATTCAGTGGGTCGGCCAAGAAGTGGCAGCGCGTTATGGTATTCGTCTTACTCACGTCAAGCTGGCAGATACCGGCGAAGCGGTTAGCCGCATCTTAGCCGAAAAGGCCGCCAACAATCATCGCAATGGCAGTGTTGATCTGATTTGGATTAACGGGGAAAATTTTGCCAGTTTACAACAACGGCAGCTGTTAGAAGCTGATTGGGCTGAGCAATTGCCCAACTTCATTTATGTGAATGCTGACGAAAACCCGCAAATGCGCTTAGACTTTGGTTTGCCAACCTTAGGCATGGAAGCGCCTTGGGGCCAGGCGCAGTTAATTTTTTACTATAATAATCAGCTTCTTGCCTCAGCTCCACGTACGATGGCAGCACTGCTTGAATTCAGTCAGCAACAGCCAGGCCGCTTTACTTACCCTAGACCGCCTGATTTTTTAGGTGTGAGCTTTTTAAAGCAATTATTATTGGTGCTGAATCAGCAAGACCCATTATTGTATCAGCCTGTCACCGCCGCCAGCTTTGAACAAATGACTACAGTGCTGTGGCCATATTTAGCAAAATTACATCCCAACTTATGGCGCCAAGGTCGGCATTTTCCGAGCAGCGGCAATGAATTAATGCGTTTGATCAGTGATGAAGAATTACAACTGGCGTTTAGCTTTGCGCCCTCCAGCATTCCTGCCGCGGTGCGCCGTTACGATCTGCCAAGCAGTACGCGCAGCTATGCTATGCACGATGGCAGTTTAGCCAATGTGCATTTTGTTGCGATCCCGTTTAATGCCACGCACAGCGCCGCAGCCAAGCTGGTGGCGAACTTTTTATTGTCACCAGAAGCACAGTGGCATAAGCAGCAATTGTCGGTGTGGGGTGATAGTTCCGTACTCGATAGTCGATTGTTAAATTGGCCAAATACCGCACAAACCGAACCGGCTGCTTTACCACTAGAAAGCACGTCCACAGCCTTAGCTGAGCCGCATCCGAGTTGGAGTAGGGCGCTTACCGCCGCTTGGTTAGCACGTTATGGGGTGCAACCATGAAACTGGGCCAGTCACTTTATGACTGGGGTATCAGGGTCGCGCCTTGGCTGCTATTGGCCATATTGATCCTGCCTGTGTTAGGCGGTTTAATGGGTGTGTTGTTACCGGCCTTTGGTTGGTTGCCTACACTGGGCTCTCAGCAGGTTAATTTACTGGCGTGGCAGCAATTGTGGCAACAGCCGGGTTTATCACAGATGGTCACCCTAAGTGTAATAAGCGGGGTGTTAAGTAGCCTGTTGGCGTTGCTGGTGTGCTTGTTATTACTGGGCTGCTTTTATGGTAGCCGGGGGATGACGTTGTTACAGCGGGTTTTTAGTCCGTTGTTAGCGATACCGCATGCCACGGCCGCGATTGCCATCGCTTTTTTGCTCACCCCATCGGGGTTTTTTAGCCGGTTATTTGCTTTGCTCACCGGCTGGCAAACACCGCCAGATTGGTTACTTCCCAATGATGCTGCCGGCGTCAGTATTATGTTGGCGCTCTTTTTAAAAGAATTACCGTTTTTAATGATTATGTCACTGGCTGCTTTAGCAAATAGCACAGTGTTAACGCAGTTTCAGCTGGCGCAAAGCATGGGCTATCAGCGATTAACGGCCTTTTGCAAAGTCGTGTTGCCGCAGCTTTATCCTAAATTACGTTTCCCCATTTATGCCGTGTTAGCCTATGGGTGTGCCAATGTCGAAATCGCGCAAATTGTTGGGCCATCAGGGCCACCGACGCTCGCCGTAGCGATTGTGCAGTGGTTTAATGACGTCGATTTACATCGCCGTTTTATGGCCTCGGCCGGTGCCGTATTGCAATTAGCTGTGGTGTTAAGTGTACTGCTCGCATGGTGGTGTGCTGAGCGTTTATTGGCTTGGGGCTTAGGCCGCCTGTTAAGTAATGGCCGCAGAAGTTATGCCGATACTGTTTGGCTACGTTTAAGCCGGCTAATTTTAGGCCTCGTTGGCCTGACGTTAGTATTGGCCATGGGGGGCTTAATACTCTGGTCGCTGGCGGGTTATTGGTCTTATCCCGATTTAGTGCCCGACGCCTTGCAACTCAGCCATTGGCTCACCGCTTTGCCTTTTATTCGTTTACCGCTGTTAAATGCCGTCGTGGTGGCATTTGCGGCCAGTGGTTTGGCCTTGCTGTTAACACTGGCCACGTTGGAAGCTGAGCAAGTGCGGCAAAAACCGCTCTCTTGGTTGAGCCAAAGTATTATTTATTTACCGTTGTTAGTGCCGGCAATCGCCTTTTTATTTGGGGTTGTTTGGTTACAAGAGCAACTGGGCATTGCCCCAGGTATGGGCACAGTGATCGCCAGTCACAGCTTATTTGTATTACCCTATGTATTTCTGGCGTTAGCGGGCAATTATCGTTTGCTGGATCCGCGCTGGGCAAGTGTCGCGGCAAGTTTGGGTTTATCGCCGGGCGCCGTGTTTATTCGCGTTAAATTGCCCTTATTGTTTAAACCGATTTTATTGGCCTTGGCTTTGGGCTTAGCGGTCAGTTTTGGTCAATATTTACCCACACTGTTAACCGGTGCGGGTAGGGTTGCTACGCTAACCACCGAAGCCGTTGCTTTGGCCAATGGCGGCAGCCGCCGTTTGGTTGCGGTATATGCCTTACTACAAATGCTGTTACCTGCTTTGGCCTTCTTGCTAGCCTATTGGTGTAGCAAACAGTTTTTTCAGCCTGGCACCAACACGCAAAGCAACGCCTCTGTTGCAGTAAAATGAGATAGGATTTATGAATAGCGGCACGCTTCAGATCAACGCTTTACAGTTAAGTCGTCAGCAGCAGCCTTTGCTGTCGCTTAGTACCGAGATCCCTGCTGGAGAAGTACTGACGGTTATGGGTCCGTCGGGCAGTGGTAAATCGAGTTTACTGAATTGGCTGAGCGGTTTATTGGCGCCGCAGTTTAGCGCGTCTGGTCAAATAGTGTTAGATGGTAAAGACATCACTCACTTGCCGGCGCATCAACGGCATATGGGGTTGTTATTACAAGATCCGTTATTGTTTCCTCATCTGACTGTAGCAGAGAACATCGCTTTTGCCATGCCTAAAGCCATTAAAGGTGCACAGCGCCAAGCGCAGATCTTAGCGGCGTTAGACTCGGTGGGGTTAGCGGATATGGCATTGCGCAATCCGGCGAGTCTTTCGGGTGGGCAACAAGCGCGGGTGGCTTTGCTGCGCGTGATGCTAGCGCAGCCTAAAGCGTTATTATTAGATGAGCCTTTTAGCAAACTCGACAGCCGTTTGCGCCAAGAAGTACGCGAGTTAGTGTTTAACTTTATTCAGCTAGCGAAGATCCCTGCGCTGTTAGTCACCCATGATCAAGCTGATGTACCAGCCGCAGGCCGGGTGATTAACTTAGCAGAAGCTGAGGTTACAACATGTTAGATGCGAGAATTAGCCCGTTATTAAAACCCTTACTAAAGCCAATGGTAAAGCAGTTAGATTATTGGAAGATTAGCCCTAATCAGCTAACCGTGATCGGTTTTTTGTTTGGGATCTTGGCTTTACCCTTATTGGCTTATCAGCACTATATTGCAGCGTTACTGTTTATACTAATTAACAGAGTTTTTGATGGTTTAGATGGTGCCTTGGCGCGCTGGCAAAACAGCAGTACCGCTTCCGGTGGCTTTTTAGATATTAGTTTAGACTTTTTGTTTTATGCTGCCATACCTTTGGGTTTTGCTTTGGCTGATCCAACCGCCAATGCTTTAGCGGCTGCGGTGTTGTTGGCCAGCTTTATTGGTACCGGCTCCAGTTTTTTAGCCTTTGCCATTCCAGCAGAGCGTTATCAATTAGCCCGGCCACAATTTGCAAATAAAAGTTTTTACTACTTACATGGTCTCACTGAAGGCACCGAAACCATTTTATTGTTTGTCTCTTTTTGTGTATGGCCGCAGCATTTTAGCTTACTGGCTTATTGCTTTGCTTTTGCCGCCGGTATCACCATCGTCACAAGAGTCATAGGCGGTTTTAAGACGCTAAGGCATTACGAGAAAGCGGAGTAAACAGCATGGCGCATGAAAATTATTATCGGCTAGGGGTATTTTTAGGCATGTTGTTGCTGATGATGCTGTGGGAAGCGTTAGCACCGGCCCGGCGTGATCCGGTAGGTCGGTCTTGGCGTTGGCGTACTAATTTGCTGCTAATGGTCTCTGGTTCGCTGTTGATGCGTTTATTAGCGCCAATTAGCTTAGTGGCACTGGCGCAGGTCAATCAGCAGCAAAGTTTTGGCCTGTGGTATCTGTTCGCCATGCCGTATTGGCTGATGGTACTGCTGAGTGTGTTATTTTTAGATATGGCGATTTACTGGCAACACCGTTTATTTCACCGTATACCCCTGCTTTGGCGTTTACACCAAGTGCATCATGCCGATCCGCACATTGATAGCACCAGTGGCTTGCGCTTTCATCCACTAGAAATTCTGCTCAGTTACTTTATTAAGTTGCTCTTGGTATTTTTACTGGGCGTACCGGCGCTTGCGGTGCTGCTATTTGAAATTATTTTAAATGCCAGCGCGATTTTTAATCACAGCAATATTCGTTTACCCGCTTTGGTTGAGCGACCATTACGTTGGTTTATCGTGACGCAACAAATGCATCGCATTCATCACAGTCAGCGCGTTGTAGAAACCAACAGTAATTATGGCTTTAATTTATCGGTGTGGGATCGTGTGTTTGGCAGTTATTGTGCTAAAGGACGGAAAAGCGATGCGCAATTAGATATTGGCTTGGTACAATATTTAAAACCTGAGCAAAATACCGGTTTAGCTTTCCTACTCAGCTTACCGTTTCGCCTTGTTAAAGACACAACTCGAAACGATAAACCGGTTAAAAGATAATTTATTTACCCAGGGTAAATTTAGTGTCGGCATCTCGAAGCAGATACAAGGCTAAACAAGCGGCTAACATGGGCCACGCTGCAAAGAATAGCAGGTTATTAAAGCCGTCTAAGTATTGTGCATAACTTGAGAAAGTTGAACCACTGTGCATCAGTAAAATAATGCCGTAGGTAATACGCTTCTTAAAACCGACCACAAATGCTAATACTAAGATCAGCTGCAATACGCCAAGAACGGTAAAAATATCGGCAGTTAAACCGGGCAAAGCATAAAATTTGCCAAACACGGCAGCGCTGTGTGCCGGGTTGACAAATTTGTCTAGCGTCCACATTAGCATGACAATAAATACGCCTAAGCGCAGTGACAATAAAGACCATTGTAATCTTGGTTGCAAGGATCTGAGGTTTTGTTCTGACATCTTGGCTCCTAGTTTGATATCGTAAGTCGGCGAGACGGTAAATGTTAATTTACTTGGTAACGCAGGCGAGGTACTATAAAGCAAGTTGAGCATGTGTTCAAAATTATTTTTTACCTGTTTAAGACGAGGGCAAGATGGCCAATTCGATAAAATTTGACCGCGCCGAGGTGATCAGCAAAGCGCAACAATTGTTTTGGCAGCGCGGTTTTAATGGAACCTCGATGCGAGATCTGTTGGATGCGGTAAATTTACGACCAGGCAGCTTGTATGCCAGTTTTGGTGATAAAGAAAGCGTGTATCACGAAGCATTATTACATTATGCAGAAAAAGGGCAGCAGGCCCTTGCATCAGTACAAGCGCAACATCAGCCTGCGTTGGAAACGTTAAAACGGTTTGTCCGTTCGCAAGTGCTCGGTTCGCAGCATGAACCAAGCCAAGTGTGTATGTTAGTAAAAACAGTGGCCGAATTAAGCGCAGAAGGCTCGGCCTTAGCCGAATTGGCTAAAACGCTATTGCAAAATATTGAATTCGCTTTTAAAACATTACTTGAGCAGGCGGTTGCAGAGGGCGCTGCGCTTTCTGCGCCACCTGAACGTTTAAGCCGCACTTTACAGGCGCAAATTATTGGTCTTAAAACCTATGCTCAGCTCAAACCCGAGCCTGCTGTGTTAGAGGCAATGGTAGACGACATTTTAGCGGGTATTGAAAAACCACCAGCTGTAAATTGAACCGCTGCGTGTTGCTTTTTGACCGAGTCTCCTGCCACAATTTGTTCGCCTGAAGATTATTTAGGCTATAGTTACGTTTGGCATGGTGCAAGTTAGGGGCACAATTTTTTTAGCTCGCTGACGGGCTTTAGCACTTAATACGAGTTATCCATTTGCTTAATATTAGTAACTCAGCCAAAAACTGCCTGCAACGCCTTTGCCGATATGGTGTGCGGATTTAAATACTTACGCTGCAAAACAGCCGCTTTCGACAACAGCAATAACGATGGCCGTGCAACGATGTTTTTCACAGATCATTAATTGGTTAAGTGTATTAACTGTTGCTAGTGACATAGCCGCTGAATAAGGGGTTTATCAATCACTACCGTGAAGTATTAGGGCGGCATAGGCAAATTTATACTATAAAAAAGTTTGCATGAACTTGGGCAGTGGCGGTTAACTTTTTAGCATTTTATTTAAAAAGGACAAGCATAAGCTTAATCACATGGATAAAAAACGCGCGATGACATCTCCTGATACAACTTCAGATAATGCCGTGGCTGCAGTAACAGCATCGACAGCATTGGCAACAGACTCTTTACGTTTTGTTTTAGTGGATGATGAAGTGCAATTCATTGAAACCTTCGCCAAGTTACTGCATCATCAAGGTCACGTAGTTCATGTTTTTCACAGTGGTTCTGCTGCTTTGCAGTTTCTAGCCAAACAGTCGTATGAGATTGATATATTAGTTACCGACTATGAAATGCCCTACATGGATGGGCTCAGTTTAACTCAGCGCATCCGTTCGCTTGGAGTAAAGGCGTTGATAGCCGTTATGACGGCTTTTGCGCAAGAGGATGATGAAGCAAAGTTCTTGCAAGCAGGCGCTGATGTTGTTCTGATTAAACCCATTAAAGTCGCGCAATTTTTAGCTAAGGTCGCTGAGCGCAGGCAATTGGGTAATTAAAGCCTCACTCTGCTGCTGCGTTTCTTCATGTTTTAACTGAATAGGCTTTATATGGACAAGCTTGAACCCGTAACCTTATCTAATTGCGACCAAGAACCTATTCACATTCCTGACGCGATCCAACCTTTTGCTTGGTTATTTATCTTAGACGAGGCACATTTCATCCAAGGCGTATCTGACAATTTTTTAAAGCAGATGCGATTGGATACCGCGCAAGTACTCGGACAACCCTTTTCTGCCTTAGCCTGTTTTAAGTTGGTTAATTTAGCCGCATTAAATCAAATACTCAGTATTGATCAGCAAGCCTATCATATACGCAGTCATGCCTTAACCGATAAACCCCACTGGCAAGCGGTAGAAATAGAAGCGGTTGTTGCAACCTCGGGCAGTAGCCAAGATGCCCAAAGCCAAGCACAACATCTTATTGCTCAGCTATTACCTTGTAAAAGCAGTTCTGATTTATTTAATACTTTGTTGGTGATGCTGCGTGATTATATTGGTTTTGATCGCTGCATGGTTTATCAGTTTGATGAACAATGGAATGGCTCTGTTGTTGCCGAAGCCAAAAGCCCGGAGCTGGACTCTTTTTTAGGCTTACATTTCCCCGCATCAGATATTCCAATTCAAGCGCGAGTCCTTTATCAAAAAAAGTTAACGCGGTTAATTGCCGATGTAAACTATACCCCAGTACCCCTGTTGCTGGCGCCAACTGTTGATTTTGCCATTGATATGACAGACATTGATGCTCGGGCGATCTCAGCGAGGCATATCCAATATTTACAAAATATGGGTGTACAAGCCACTTTAGTGATCTCACTCATTGTAAATGGCAAGCTTTGGGGCTTAGTGGCGTGTCATCATTATAGTGGTGCGCATTATTTGAACCATGAGACACGGTTGTCCTGCGAAACCATTGCCTTAATGAGTGCGTTGTTTATTGAACGCATAGAAGCCAAAGTGCTGTTTAATAAAAACCGCACCTTGCGCCGAGCGTTAACCATCGGGGATATTCAAAAATTTATCGATAACCCTAAGGCCCATCAGCACATTTCTAGCAAGATTTTAGCGTTAACACGGGCGGATGGGGGAGCTTGGTTTGATGGTACTCAGCTAAGAGGTTTTGGCAGCAGTTTAACCACAGAAGCGTTTTTAGCATTACAAGCCACATTACAATCTAACCCTGATACTGTGATCTTTATTGATTCACTGAACGCTCTACTGCCGCCAGAGCAGCGGCAAACCGATGTCGCTGGGGTGTGTGTCATCCGATTAATCGCTGAAGATCCCTGTGTTGAACAAGCACCTTGTTTGCTGTTATGTCGGAAAGAAGCCATCACGCAGATTAATTGGGCGGGTAATCCCTACGAGAAAAACCTCGCCGATGCGCAGCAACAGCCCTATTTATCGCCCAGGCGTTCTTTCTCTGTTTGGACAGAAGAAATGAAAGATCGCTGTGAAGATTGGTCTTGGCTTGATAAGTCGTTGATTGAAGAGCTGCAAGTATTGCTGCTAGAAGCGCACTTATTACAAATTAAATTGCAACGTCATCATGAGTTAAAAGTAATTGCCGATGGCAGTGATATTGGCGTTTGGAGCTTAGATACCGAGTCTGGTACCTTGTATTGGAGCGATCGGATGTTCGAGATTTATGGTGTCGATGCCGAGCATTTTGATGGTCAATACCAGAGTTGGAGTGCCTGTATTGTTGAAAGCGACATAGAAAATACGCGACTCGCGTTTGAGCGTGCGATACACCAGCAACAGACCTTTCAACATTCCTTTCGGATCAATCATCCGAAAAAAGGCATTCGTACTATTCGGGCGCATGCTGATATGTTGTTAGCAGAGAATGGTTTAGTGAGAAAAGTGATTGGTACCAATGTGGATATCACGGAAGAAATTGCTAAAAATAAGGCTATTCAGCTGTCATTAGATGCCTCAACCAAGCAAGCCCGCTTGGTGTCGTTAGGGGAGCTTGCCGCAACTATCGGCCATGAAATTAATAACCCGTTAGCGATTATTTTATCCAGTTTAGAATTACAACAAATTGCATTCGAAGAGCAACCCCCTGCCATAGCGGATGCTATGGAAACCAATAAACGAGCCATGACCGCTGCCGAACGTATCATGAAAATCGTCTCAGGATTAAATAGCTTATCGCGAAACTCGCCGCTAGAAAATAAACAGGCGCAATGCGATTTACCTGCGGTGGTGCAAGAGGTTGCAGAAATGATGGATCAATTACTACATAAAAACGGCGTGGTGATCCAAGCCACTGTTACGGCGACGGAGCACTGCGCCGCCATCGATACTACCGCCATCCAACAAGTGCTGATTAACCTGATTAACAATGCCAAAGATGCGATGGCGGGATATGCCGAAAAACTCATCCGTTTAACGCATTGGCATGATGAGCATTATGCCTACGTTGCGGTGCAGGATCATGGTACCGGTATTACTGATGAAACGAAGGCCCGTTTGTTCACGCCATTTTTCACTACGAAAAAACGCGGTGAAGGCACCGGTTTAGGGCTTTCAATTGTACGCTCATTATTAGTTGAAGTGAAAGGCGACATTTTGCTTGAGACAAGCTTAGGGCAGGGTACCACCTTTACGGTAAAAATTCCGCTGTGTGGTCAATAACGGCTGCGGTTATCGGGTACCGCTCGTTATATCGCATGTATTAGGGTTAAATGTATCCAGCGCTTTGACCGATCAAGCGAGTTTTCATGTCTGTTTAATGTGTTAAGCTTTGAGCATTAATCAGGGGTTAATAAGCGATTAGCTTTACTCTCAGAGTTAATATGCATCATAACATCGGCTTTGTGATACAGCTGCTGTAAACTCATGGGTTTTGCAGCATTTGAGATAGCCGAGCCATAAGAAAATGCAATGGCAGGTAATTTAGCCGAGTTATGTTTTTTAAAACCAATGGTATCGCGTAGCCTTTGAATAAGCTGTTCTACATCGATGTCATGATTACTGATCATGACCACGATAAACTCGTCCAAGCCTAAACGGGCAATTAAATCTGACTCACGAAAAGTCGATTTTAAATCGTTAGCGAACTCTTGCAGTACTTCTTCACCCGTGAGGCGACCGTATTGCTGATTAATGTCGTTAAAGCCATTTAAATCAAAATACAGCATTAAATAAGTTAAGCCTTCTTTACGGCACAACTCGTTTAGCAGCATCGCCCGTTTCTCAAAAGATTTGCGATCCATCAACCCAGTGATCGGATCCGCATGCGAGTTTGCTGATTCTTGCAACTCAATAGTGACTAATTCAGCTAAGCTTTTTAGCAGTGCGCTGTCTTTTGCGGAGAATTCTCTCGGTTTATTGTCGATAATGCAAAGTGTGCCTAAGGATTCTCCTTCAGATACCGTAACCGGGTAACCGGCGTAGAAACGAATATGGGGAGAGCCTGTGACTAAGATATTGCCCTTAAAGCGTTCGTCTTGTTGCGCATCTGGCACAATAAAAGTATGTTGCTCACGGATGGTATGATCACAAAAGGCCACTGAGCGAGGCGTTTCTTTTAAATCAGTACCTTTGCGAGATTTAAACCATTGTCTGTTTGTATCGATCAACGAAAATACACTGATCGGCACGTTAAATAAACGGGCTGCGAGACGGGTGATCCGATCGAAGCGCTCTTCTTCGGGCGAATCCAGTAATTCATAGGCTTTTAAAATGGCGATCCGCTTCTCTTCCGAGGCCTGAGTATTCTGTTCAATCCACGCGGTCACTTGGTCTGCCGCCATGGGCCTGGCAATAAAGTAGCCTTGGGCATTATCGGCATTCATTCTTTTTAGCAATGCCAGTGTAGCCTCATCTTCAATGCCTTCGGCGGTAACTTTTAAACCTAAGCGGTGCGCTAGTTCAATGGTGGCATTGATGACTATTTTTGATTCTTCCGCATCTAAAGCGGTCATGGTAAAAGAACGGTCAATTTTTAATTCGGAAAAGGGCAAGCGCACTAATTGCAGCATTGACGAAAATCCCGTACCAAAGTCATCAATAGATAACCTGAACCCTTTTAAACGTAGCCGAGTGAGAAGATCCATCGATAATATAGGATCTTCCATTGCCGCTGTTTCAGTCAGTTCTAAGATCACTTGGCTCGGGCTAATATTAAGTTCCACGCACAGGTTGGCTAATTCCGACACCATGTGGTTTTGTTGTAATGAGCAAGCAGAAATATTTAGAGACAGCGTCAGTTTGTTTTTGTGTTCTTTGCTCAGCAACGTGCAATGCTGCATCAGTTCGCTGAACCAGGTAAGCGCTTGTTTAAAGATGAGTAAGGTTAAAGCGTCAATTAGGTTGTGGTTTTCTGCTATCTTGATAAATACATCAGGGCTAATAAACCCCAGTTCATCATCTTGCCAACGCGCCAATACCTCAAAGCCTTTAATTTGATGGGTTCGGCATTTTATAATGGGCTGCACAGCAAAGGTGATAATGTTGTGCTCAATGGCATGCATTAATTTATTTTTTATAGCGTTAACATCGTAGGCCTGTTGCTGCTGCAATACGTTTTTTAACGCATGTTTATTATCGTTGTGCAGCGGCTCGTGCAGCACATCGCGTATTTGTTTAACATAAAAAGGCTTGGGTAAAATACCGATAATATTTAACCCTCGCGCCTTGGCTGAACGAGCTGCCGCTTCGATTATGCGTTCACTGACACCACTACAGATAACAATTTTACTTTGATTGCCCTTATCGGCTAACGCATTCAGAATTTGTACGCCATCCATCGTCGGCATATTCAAATCTATTATAATGTTATTAGGAAGCCAGTTATCTAACAGGTTTTGGAAAGTCAGGTAATCCGTGGTATATCGAACAGTAAAACCGTCTTTTTTAGCCACATCGGCTATGGTTTTGCAGATTAATTCGTCATCGTCGAGAATCAATAATCTTTTTTCAATCCGCATAACGGCCTTTTATTTTAATCAGATTTAAAGAATGCAATGAGAGTATGTATTCAGAAGTGATTGAAAACCATCCAATATTTAGCATAATGCCGAAAATAGCCAGTAATTCTTTGACAGTATAGCCTGTATTCGCGCTAAATGTCGGTATTAGTTTTGCTGTTAAAGTTATTGTTAAAAACAACGATCGCGAATGTGCGTGCCTAAGTAAATCGTGACATCAATCAATTTTTTATGAGCTTTTGCAGCACGAAGCAGTGAAAAAGTAAGCGGCCACCGAAGCTCAGCGACAGGTGGCCATAAAGTGGCTATTTCTAAGCTAAACTATGCACTACAATCGTGCTGTGGGTTAAATTGTCATGCAATGGGCAACGTTGACAGATTTCATCTAAAAACTGTTGTTTTTGTTCATCGGTTAAATCGGCATCGATCACGGCACTGATGCGGATCTCCGTAAAACCCACTCGATCATCAGTGGTTTTGCCAAGCAAGCCGGCAGGATTGTAATCACCATCCACTTTTACTTGCATGCTGCGCAAGGTGATTTTTTGTTGAAAGGCCGCGATCCGACCAATGGTGCCGATACAGGCTCCCACCGTAAATAACAACATTTGCAACGGCGTAGGGCCCAAGCCAGTACCTTTAGCGGCAACCGGTTGGTCGATAACAACCGTGTGCCCATCCATGACACCGCTAATGGCAAAGCCCGCATCCATGTTGGCATTAACAGAAACCGTTCTAAGTTCACTCATTGGTATTGCCCTTAAATTAGTATTTTATTAGATTAAGCTAATCTTAGCAGCAAACTGGCTAGGCCACCTGTTCTAGATCAACTTTTATGCGGGTTTAAGCTAAGTATCACCGCGTCTATTCGTTCTGTTGCCAAGCTTGGCGTACAACATCTGATACGGGGCGAACACAGCCTTGTTTAAGCCATTGCGCTACAGCGGGCAGGGGATCAGGGAAAGCATAAGGTTGAGCAGCTTCTTGTTGTAACCAAGTAACTAAGACGTTGGCCGTAAAGTCAGAGAACACACTTGCTTTGGCCATATTTGCTAAGGTATAGGCATTATAGGCTTGTTCGATTTGCCCCTTTAATGGCTTGATCAGCAGTTTTTTACCAGCGCGCAGAGCTTCGCTGCATAGGCCAAAACCACTGTTACAAATAACACCGCTAGCGTGGTGTAAATCAAGCGGAAAAGCTTGTCGGGAGAATGGCAGTAGTTTGACATTTTCATCTTGGTAAGGCGCCTTAATGTCGGTGTAGAGTTTAAATTGCCAAACTGGGTATTGCTTTAGCCAAGCTAAAACTTGTGTAAGTTGTTCAAAAGGTAAATACACCAAGATAAAGGGTTCAAAGCTAGCAAAGTTAGCAGGCTGATTAAAAACGGCCGGTGCGGACAATAATGGCGGCAGCAGATCCGGATAATCAGGTTGCCAATGCACACCTAGATAGTGTTGAGCAGGTGCAAAAACACTGACAGCGGCTTTTAACCAGCTTACCGACTGCTTGCCCGCCAGCGGATGACGCAAAGCATACTGCCGAGCTAAACCCACTGATAAAATACCTTGGCGCTTGGCGGCCCAGGCACTCACCGGCTCAAAATCTGTTAGCACCAGATCATAAGCACTAACATCGAGCTGACGCACATCTTTTATAAACTGCAGAGGCTTTAATTGGCGTAACGTGCTTAACGGCTGTACCCTGCCATTACGGCTACTAAAGGTAAAGCCGTTAGCCCAGGCATAGTCTTTAAACATCGCCATATCAAACAGTTGTGCTTCAGAGCGGCCACTGAATAAAAAGTCTACCTCGATGCCTTGTTGCTGTAATGCCGGTAACAAGGCACGCGCACGGGTGATATGTCCATTTCCGGTTGCCTGCACTCCATAGAGTATTTTCATCGGGTTTAGTGTCTTTATATTACAACAAGCTGGCTGCCCAGCAGCAGTAGGGCAATAGCCGAGCCTAACGCTGCACCGGCAAGTATGTCTGTTAGGTAATGCACACCTAAAAGCACTCTGGATAGGCCAATGCCACTTGCCAGCAATAAATAATAGGGTGTAAACGCTGGATAAAAGGCCGCCAGCAACCAAGCAAACAGAAAGGCTGCAGCCGTGTGGCCAGAGGGAAAGCTAAAACGATCAGAGGGACGAATTGCCGGTGTCCAACCATGCTGGACGGCACCGCGAGGGCGTTCGCGCTGAATGACATTTTTTAGTAACAAGTACAAGGGTAATTCGATGGCAAAAGCCAATAAGCAGGTTTGAAAAAACAGCTGACCTTGGTGTTGCTCAAACTGCCAAATTAATAACGCACAAAGTAAATACAAGGGGCCATCGCCACAGCGAGATAAGGCCAAGCTGAGCTTTTTTATCGACGGCATTTGGCCAACCAAGTTAACGCGAAAGAACAGCTGATTATCTAATAAACTTAATTTTTGTCGTGTATTCATCTGTTTTATCTCTGGCGAAATCTGCAGCTATTACAGGTGCTGAAGATGACACTAAGGTGAAAACCAAATGAAGCCTTTATGACAGCTTGAACGCAAAGGCGTGCTGGTGGCTATTTTTCCCGACATATTTTAACGGCGAAGCTGCATTTACAGTGTGATTGCTTTATAGTTTGATGGTATTGGGATCTTCGACAAGCCCTGAATTTTAAGGATAAATCATGCTTTCTTTGCAGTGGACACCCGAGTTAATTGTTGTTTTGAGCACAAGTGCGTTTTTGTTAGCGTTAATCAGTTTTTTAGTAGCAAAAACTCTTTTTGCTCGAAAAAATGCGGAATTAGCCACGCAATTAATGAATGAGCGCACTGCACTGGGGCAACTTCATGCCCAGCATCAGCAGCTACAAACCACGCTTAGACAACAAGAGTTAGCTGCCCACCAACAGGAATTAACACAAAGCCGGTTACACGCGCAATTACAGCATGCGGAACAGAACGAAAAACGGATAGTTAGCGAGGCGAGTGAGCAAAAACAACAGCTTAGCTTATTGCGTGCAGATCTTGATAAGCTAAGACAAGTTTTACATAACAGCGAAAAACAGCTTGAAGCGGCACAGGCAGAGGGCCGGGCACAGCGTGAAATGGCCACAGAGTTACGTCAGCGGTTAATGCACACTCAGCAAGAATTACAAGAGGAGCGAGAGCGAGTCAGTGTGTTAAAAGCCGAGTTATCACTAGAAGGCAAAAAAGCCAAAGCGGCAGAAGTGGCCGAGCAAGAAACGCGTTTGCAGTTACAAGACATGAAAGCCAGCTTGAGCCAAGCCGCCGACAAGCATGACGTACTGCAACAGCAATTAAGCCAATTAAATCGGGCTTATACGCAACTGCAAACCGAGCAAGCTGAACGCGAAGCCAGCCATGCGCGCGAGGTTGCCAATTTTACGGCACAAAAACATAGCCTTGCAGAGCAATTTAAAGTGTTGTCGAACGATATTTTAGAAGCGAAAACCAAATCTTTGCAGGAGAGCAGTAAGCTGTCATTAAGTGCGGTGATGAGTCCGTTTCAACAATCGATTGATAGCTTTAAAAAAGAAGTGCAAGAAATTCATCATCGTGAAACCACACAGCAAGGTGAATTACGCAAAGAGCTCGCCTCATTAAAAGAGCTAAATCAAAAAATCACCACCGAAGCCCATGAGCTTTCTACCGCGTTACGTGGACAGAAAAAACTGCAAGGTAATTGGGGTGAGTTGGTGCTAGAGAATGTGTTGGATCGCTCTGGCTTGCAGCTAGGTACCGATTACAAACGCGAAGTGAGTTTCAGCACCAGTGAAGGGCGACAGCGGCCTGATGCGGTGGTCTATTTACCGCAGGGTAAACACCTTATTATTGATGCCAAAGTATCGCTGAATGCTTATACCCGCTATGTGAATAGTGTGGATGACATTGAGCGGGCACAAGCTTTAAAAGAGCACGTTAGCGCAGTAGCTAGCCGCATTAAAGAACTGGCTGATCGCGATTACTACAAGTTACCGGGTCTGAATTCACCCGAAATGGTGTTTATGTTTATTCCGATAGAGTCAGCTTTTGTTGAAGCGTTAAAAGCAGACGAAAGCTTATTTCAGCAGGCTATCGAAAACAATGTGCTGGTCGCGACACCGACCACCTTATTAACCAGCTTGAACATTGTGCGTCAGCTGTGGCGCTATGAAGATCAAAACAAACATACGGCGGCACTGGCGAGTAAAGCTGAGGCCGTTTTTAAAAAGCTGAATACTTTTTTAAGCAGTTTTGAAAAGATTAAAAAAGGCTTAGATACCGCAACTGAGGCCTACAGCACCGCTGAAAATCAACTGGTCAGTGGCAAAGGTAACTTGGTGAAACAGGTGGGTGAGTTTAAAAATCTTGCTCCGGCGATAAAAGCTGAACTGCCCAGTTATTTTGTTGAAAAAGCCGCGTTAGAAATTGATTTTATCACCCCCGACACCGCGGGCGAGGCACCTCAAGCCACGCTATTACGTGATGATACGGTAGTCGAGTTTTCAAACTCATAAACCGGCGCTATTGCCGGCGATAATCGGGTTTAGCGCTATAAGGCTAAACCCGCCCAAACGTGGTAACAGGCATGCAGAGTAAAGCAGTTGCGACATGATTATTCTCATTGCCTAGCAGCCCTTCAACTGGGCTAAGCCAACCAAGCAAAACCACTTCGCTAAACCAACTGGGCTTGTAAAGCCGGCTGACTCAGGCTATAACCAGCCAATAATGTTATGAGCTGTGTGGAGTATCAACATGAGCAAATTTTTAAGCCTGATTTTTATCTGTTTAACGTTTCAAAGCATCGCTTCTGAGGCGCAACCCGCAAAACAGCAGAATGATGAACGCATCCAAATGATGATCGTCGCCAAAGCGACGGGGATGTGTGATGCCCTTAGCCAAATTATTACGTTTCAACAAACCCATAAAATGCCGGGTTCTGATCAATTCGTGATCCGCTTTCTGAATGACGAAGCTGCACGGTTAAACAAAAGCTTAGATGATTATATGGCGCAATGTGCTGCGGTATCTGAGCAATACCATCGCTACATGAATGAACTGGGATTTCGTTAGTCGATAACCAGGCCCTTAGCACGGTTGGCTGAGGGCTTAATTAATCCTATTGCAGCAGATAAACCGTTTTCGCTGCTAAGCGTTATTGGTTAGCTTCTGCTAGGGCTATTAAGCCTTGGTAGATCACTCTTTAAGAGGGAACGTTAACGTCACGTTAAAGTTATCCGCCGCAAGCTGATAGCTAATATTGGCGTGATGTAACTCGACAATCCGCATCACAATAGATAAACCTAGCCCACTGCCGTTGATAGATTGATGTTTCGGATCGCGATAAAATCGCTCACCCATGCGGTTAACATCGGGTTTAATTTGCGATGGGTTGATGATAGAAATAACCAATGCATTGTCGTGATTTTTAGCGGCGTTTACGCTAACTTTCTGCTCCGGCTCTGCATACTTAGCTGCATTTTCGAGTAAATTTTTAAATACAATACTCAGTAAAAACGGTTCGCCGTAAATATTCAATGCGGGGTCTAAAGTAAGCTGCCATTCTGTGCTTTCTAAAAGCGGCAGCGGTAATGCGGCTAAACTGTTGTTCAGCAGTTGCGACAACGGCGTGTGACTGCAAGCGGTATCGGCAATCCGCTCTACGCGGCTAAGCTGTAATAATTGATTCACCAGATGGGTCATTTTCTTACTGCCAAGTAAGATCGACTCTGCCGCTTGTTTGATTTCTTCGGGTGTTTTCGCATCCAATAAGTTGGCACAGTGCAGCTGCAAAATACTGAGAGGGGTTCTCAATTCGTGCGCGGCGTCAGCGGTAAAACGCTTTTCTTGATGTAAAAAATGGGCAACGCGATGGATCAACTGATTAATCGCCAGCTTAATCGGTTGTAACTCGGCCGGTTGTGCCAAGGTAATTTCGGTTAATTGTTCAGGCGATTTGGCCGCCACTAGCCGTGCGAGTTGTTTTAATGGTAATAGCACCCATTTAATGACAATGTAAATTAGAATACTTAAAGGCAGTAGCAACACTAAAATGGGTCTAATTTGCGCTAAGGCAAGATGACCACTGATTTCTTCGCGCACATCTTCTCGCTGCGCCGTCACTACCCAGGTATCTTGCTCCGGTAAATACAACACAAAGCTGATCCATAATTCATCTTGATAAAACAATTCATGGAAACCTTCGTTTTTAACCAAAGGCGGAAAGCTTAAGGTATTTTCCGATTCCATCAGCAATTTGTCATGTTGCCAAACCTGAAAGGCTAGCTTGCGTTCATATTTATGGGCGGAATATTGCCGTTGTTGCGCGGCGGTTTGGTTTTCGCCGCTGTCAATAATGTTCGGTACGGCGATGATGATAGGTAACGCGGTGTCTTCAAACGAAATGTTATGCAACAAGGCACTTACCAAGCGAGCATTTCGCGCTAATTGGGCATCGTAAATCTCATCTAACTCATGCAGCGCATTATTGTAAGAAATATAAGCGGTGATACTTAAACTGACAAAAATAATGCTGTTGATCACCAACAACAACCAAAATTTGATACTGTTAAACTGCATAACGACGCTTCAACATAGAGCCTACACCATTGATAGTGATAAATAAGAAGGCAGGTTTTTACTGCACAAAAGTAGTTGCTGTAATTGCTTTGGTTAGATGCGTTTTGGGCTAATTAAGCATGGCTGTTTCAGCCTGATAACGCAATGTTTTCGTTCAATCTTTCCACGTTTTGTTAAGGCCAACCGCAGCATGTCAACCTCAGGGGGCTAAGTTAGCTTGTATGAGCAACCCATGAGGTTTCGGTTTTAAAAAAGAGCATAAAGCAAAATCGAGAACAGCCTAGACAAAGTAGTAGAGTGGTTAAATCATGCGACAAAAAGTGAGCTCCACGTAATTGCTGCGCCATACCCAAAACACTGCCCGCCACTAGCCCTAAGGCTAAGCCAGAAAAGCGCCAAGTGGGCGCGGTTTTATCAAAGAAAAAATACAGTGCCACCCAAGCAAAACCGACACTAGCATGGCCCGCAGGAAAACAACGGTGGTAGGGTAAAAAAGACGGTTTTATTTGCAAGTAATGTATATAAGGCTCGCTGCCACCAAAGGCCAATAAATCCCAGGGACAGGCCACGTTGGTGATGGTTTTAAGGTAGGCGACAATAAAAAAAGAGGTCGCCAAGGATAGGCTCAACGCAGCGTAAGCCCGCGCTTTTGTTGGATAACGTGTTGCTTGTAAACCATAATATAAGGTGGTGAGTAGCACAGCCAAAACCAGAATATAATTCAGGCTTCTGGCACCCTCATGCAAAACGGTTTGGGTGAGCCAGTGTTCGCGTAATAGCCATTGCTGCCCTTCCAGCGAATACAAAAAACGGGCAAACCATAAATCACCACCGGCATAATCCAATACCGCCATGATGACGGCATAAGCTACGAGTAGCCCAAGCATAGTGCGATTTAAGAAAAACTGACGAACCAACATACTATCTCTCACCCTATATAGTCGAACAAAGGCTATTTACGTAGCGCTAAACCGAAGTGACATGCTTTGGCAATTAAACCCATCGCCGCGTTAAACCAAATTAGCATGCCACTGCGTTAATAAGCGCAAATACAAACTGAGCATTAACGGCAAAAGTGCTACTTAGCAGACATTATCGTGATGTTTTCTTAAGTAAGGCTTAATTTAAGCCCAGCGCTGATGACTTGAATGCGACTGTTTAAAGGGCGTTAAGGGGCATTTTTTAATAACTGAATTGGCAAATGGCAAAACATGCAACAAGCTGGCTGAGATTACCAAAGACGAGGTCACACCTGTGCCACTGGCCACTCGAGCAAAGCCTCTATTGAAATTGTTGGCGGCGGTAAAGCAGGCTAATACTTATGTCATGTGGCAGGCTTAAGGCCAAGCTTGTTAAATTCTCTAGTCGTGGGCTTTAATCTTTATTTACAACAGATTTAAAATTTATTTTTATTTTTTTATAGAATATGGTTTGACAGCCCATTTAAAAGCTATACACTACGCAGGCTTATCAGCTTGTTCATTTTTTATGCAAACCTTGAATGTTACTACCGTTAGTATCCCTTCCTGTATTCATAAGCTTAAACATCTCTTGCAGCATTATCGCCTTAACTAAGGCACATTTAATTTAATTAATACAGGTAACTCTTATGTCTACTCCAACTACCGGCATCGTAAAATGGTTTAACGAAGCGAAAGGCTTTGGTTTTATTGAACAGGCTTCAGGCCCAGATGTGTTTGCACACTTCAGCGAAATCTTAAACACAGGCTTTAAAACCTTGCAAGAAGGTCAGCGCGTGCAGTTTACTGTAACAGCCGGCCAAAAAGGCCCACAAGCTTCAAAAATCGCTGTAATGTAATGGCTTAACGCCGTACCTAAGCCAACAAGCTTTGGTTGTAGCGAGGGTTACAATACTAAAAGGTCACTGCCATGCAGCGGCCTTTTTTGCTTTTAGGGCTTTAGCTATCGGTTGGTAGATTGTACAGGGCCGCAGGCTTTGCTTCGATGAGCAACACTAAAGTGTTATGGTGAATATTTCAGCAACTGTTTAGCTTGATGGTGAAAACAACCAGGAGTTAAACATGTATAACAAAAAAACACTGATGGCTTTGTTACTGTTGATGTTCAGCCAAGCGGTAAATGCGGCTTGTGTTGATGCCGTTGTGCTTGTGCACGGCAACACGGCTACCCCCGCCAGTTGGGATAACACTTATACCTACTTACTCAGTAAAGGCTACACCAGCAGTGATATTTACCGACCTAATTGGGGATCGAAAACCTGTGCGGCTTGTAATGACCATAATGGCACCGAGGAAACACCGGTTAGAAATGCTTTGGTGACGGCGTTAAATCAGTCTTGCACCGGTAAAATTGATGTGATTGGCCATTCTATGGGCGCTACCTTGGCCGCTCAGCAAATTGATAAATTGGCCATCGCCTCGCAAGTAAACAGTTTTGTGGGTATAGCGGGGGCTTTTCGGGGCTTATTAAGCTGTGGTGTGTATCCTTACAATGTATGGAATAGTACCTGCGGCAGCAAGGGGTTATCGGTTTCCAGCCCGTTTTTAGATAGCATTTATGGTACGCGCTTTGGTAGTAAGGTGTATTCCATTAAAAGCTATATTGATCAGGTGGTTTGCTCTACCGGCAGTTGCTTAGTGTATGGCATACATAGCAGCAGTATCTGGGGTGAAAACGCCACCTACAACTATAATTTGGGGCATTTTGGCTTACAAACGGACACTGCCGTGCAGCAATATTTGCTAATTAAATAACCGCGTGCTTTTAGCTTTAATTTGCATCATCCAAAGGGTGATGAGATGTGAGAAGTTTGGTTTGTTGCGGTTAGATTGTTAGATGGCGTCTGCGGTACACCAAGCGTAGCGAAGATGGAGGCGCTGTAGTGGGTGAAAAGTCATGCCGAAACTACGCATGTTTGCATTATGTTTGCGCGCACTAGATTTTTAAAATGCTGAAAACAAAAACGCCACCCGTAAGGTGGCGTTTTCATAAGAATTCTTGGTGCGTCCTAGTGGACTCGAACCACCGACCCCTACCATGTCAAGGTAGTGCTCTAACCAGCTGA
Organism: Alishewanella maricola; assembly: GCF_016343785.1. Taxonomy (NCBI): domain Bacteria; kingdom Pseudomonadati; phylum Pseudomonadota; class Gammaproteobacteria; order Alteromonadales; family Alteromonadaceae; genus Alishewanella; species Alishewanella maricola. The sequence goes on from NZ_JAEINI020000004.1 coordinate 259,162, forward strand.
GCTAAGGACGCACACTGAGTGGTTGTTGATAACTGTCATCGACAACGGGCGCTATGTTATTGCGCTAGTGGCCTGTTGGCAAGTGTTTTTCTGCCTGTTTGATGTGTTTGGCTGAAATTTAGCCGTGTTGGCCTGCGGTGGGCGCTATTGTAGGGTAATTAACCGCACATGGCTTGGAGTTGGTCGTATCTAGGGTGGTGCTCAGGCTATGGCTTTCCACAACGTTGTTGGCTTGTGGTAAGTTTTAACAAAATAAAACGATAAACACCGTTATTGAGGGTTCTATGTCTAATACTGTTCGCGGCTTTAGCCGCCTGGCTGGCTGTTTGCTGCTGGCATTTGCCAGTGTCGCCTGTAGCCAGTATCAAAGCACTACACCTATGGTGCGCGGCGATGTTGCAACCTCGGCTGTGATCCAATCCAGTCAAATCAGTACCGCCAATCTTAAACCGTTAAGCCTGAACGATATCATGCAGTTTCGGGAGATTAGCCAGCGCCAAGTCAGTAAAAACCAGCAGGTGATGCTTTATACCGCCATGCCGGATTTTGGTGATAGCACCGGTTATGTGGTGCACATTGCTTCAGGTCAGCAGTTTAGTGTACCCAATGCCGATCGTGGCCAAGTAAGCGCCAATGGGGCTTATGCTTTGTTTCGCCAGCAAGCGCCGTTATTAGCCCGTGAACAAGCCGCAGATAAAAAAGCCCGCGATGCGCTTGAGCAAAACGCGGTGCTTATTAATACCGCCACCGGCGAAAGCCAGGTGATTGCCAATATTGACCGTTTTGCCTTTAGCGGTGACAGCCACTATGCGCTGTTAGTGGTACGTAAAGCCGACAGCAAGGACGAGACGCAAAGCTTACAAGCGCTGCATTTAGCTAGTGGTAAACTCACAACCTTAGGGCAGGTGACAGACTTTGCGGCAGCTGAAACCGGGCCCTTAGTGGCATGGGTTGCACAGCATACCGATAAGGCGAGCAAAAACAACAACGCAAGCGAAAGCGCCGCGCAACAAGCGCTGATAGTCTGGGATAGTGCCGCCAATCAGCAATATGCTGCCTTCGCTGGCGCTGTGCAAAAACTGCAACAGCTGCAATTTAATGAGCAGGGCACGCAGTTAGCGTTTTTCCAAGGCCCAACCAAAGCGCAGCTGGCAGCCAGTAAACAAGCAGAGGCGGCGCAGCAATTATGGCTTTGGTCAGCCGGTAAAGAGGCAGCACAACCAGTGAATACCGCTCGCGATGGCTGGCTATTAAGCGAGCATTATGCCCCGCGCTTTAGCAAAGATGGCCAGCGATTGTTTGTCGGGCATCGGCCCGATCTGAGCGAGCAAGTGGCAAAGCCTGCCTTACCGCAAACCGAAGCTGAGCTGTATGACATTAACCGTTTACTGGCCGATCGGCGCTTGCAGGTATGGCATGGCGAGGATGAGCGAATCAATAGCCAACAAAAAGCAGAATACAAAGAGGCGCAAAAACGTACTGCCCCGTCGGTGATTTGGCTTGATAACTTAACCATGGTGGTACTAAGTTCGGATGTTGAGGATTGGCTGCGCTTAACCGAGCACAGCACTGCGCAGCTGATGAGTAACGGCCGGCTTTATTTAAAACAACTGAGCTGGAATGGCCGTTTACATGATATGTGGCATGTGGATTTAAAAACCGGCAAACGCCAGGCGGTATTTACTGCCAATCGCAGCCAGGAGTGGGCACACTTATCGCCAGATGGCCGTTATGTGGTGTACTTGCAAGATTCGCAATACCGGGTATTTGATAGCCAAACCGGTCAGCAACAAGTATTAGGTAGCGATGTTGCTGTATCTTGGGTAGATGAAGAAAATGACGTACCCATGCCAGCGCGCAGTTATGGCGTAGCCGGCTGGCTTGCCGATAGCACAGCCGTGTTGGTTTACGATCGCTTCGACATTTGGGCTTTGTCTTTAGATGGCACTAGCCAAAACCTGACTAAGCAAGGACGCAATAACCAGCAGCAATACCGGGTAGAAAAAACCGATGAGACGCTTGCCTTCGCGCCAAACGCCACCTTGTTATTGGCCATGTATCACGAAGAAAACAAGGGCTATGGTTTTGCCAAGTTTGAACTGGCCAATGGTGCGCTCACCACCTTAATACAAGGTGCAAAGCGCTATGACTTTATCGAAGCGTTAGAGCAACAACAACGCTACCTGTTTACTGAGCAAAGCTTCCGGCAATTCCCTGATCTGTGGCAAGCCAGTTATGACTTTAGCGAGCGCCTACAGTTAACTCAGGTTAACCCGCAGCAAAGTGAGTTTATTTGGGGTGACAGCCATTTAATTGACTGGACCACCGCCGATGGCGAGCGTTTACAAGGTGTAGTGTTAACGCCCGATGGTTATGATGCCAATAAACGCTATCCGGTTATGGTGTATTACTATGAGCAGTTTTCACAGCGTCTAAACCATTATAATCAAATGAAAATTAACCACCGGCCGAATTTTCCGTTTTACTTAGGCCAAGATTATGTGGTGTTTTTACCGGATGTACGCTTCCGTGAGGGCGCGCCAGGGCCAAGCGCCACCGAGTCATTAGTGCCAGGGGTGCAAAAACTGATTGATTTGGGCATTGCTGATCCTAAAGCCATAGGCTTACATGGCCACAGCTGGTCAGGCTATCAAACCGCCTTTGTGGTGACCGAAACCGATATGTTTGCCGCAGCGGTATCGGGTGCACCGGTGTCGAACATGACCAGTGCTTACAGTGGCATTCGCTGGGAGTCAGGTTTAGCGCGGCAGTTTCAGTATGAAACAGGGCAAAGCCGGATTGGCCCCTCGATGTTTGAAAATTTAAAACCCTATATTGATAACTCGCCAGTGTTCTTTGCTGATCGCATTAACACACCGATGTTAATTCAATTTGGGGATGACGATGGCGCAGTGCCATGGGAGCAGGGCATTGAGTATTATTTAGCGCTGCGCCGCTTAAACAAGCCGGTAGTGATGTTGCAATACGAAGGTGAGCCGCATCATTTAAAGCAGTATGCTAATAAAATTGATTACACCATTAAAATGCTTGAGTTTTTTGACCATTATTTAAAAGGTAAGCCAGCACCCCAGTGGTGGCAACAAGGTATGCCTTATCAACCTAACAGTAAATAACCTGCAACAACCTCAAGCTAAGTGTGCTTAGCTTGGGGTTAAGCCTACTGGGCATACCTTATTAAGCTCTTGATACCATCCCACGTGCGCTAACAATAAACGTTGTAATTGCTCAGCTTGCTCTAAGTAACGCTGCGCTAACACAGGATGCAGCGCCGTATCTTGGTACAGTTCATCTAACAGTGGCCAAGTTTGTTGTTGAAAGCGGCTGAGCTGCGCTAAATAGGCTTGGATCTCGCCGATAAAAAACTTGCGAAAGACGGTGGTTAATATCGCTAACTGTTCGGTATTGCGGTTATTGGTGCACAGTGTGCTCGGGGAGAGCTGTTGTAATTTGGGGTTAACAGCTACAAACCAACTGCGAGTATAACGTAAACTGTATTGCAGTTTGGACAGAAAATCATAACGATATAAACTTTCTAGCGCGCGCTCAGGATCCATTTGGCTGGCGCGTTGCCAATCTTTCGCATTGATGGCATGTTTCAATTCCACTAGCAACTGTAAAGCGGCCAAGCTTTCGTTAAAGCCACTGCTATCATTGGGCGCGAGCATGCTGTCACTGTTGTGCCAACGTTTGCGTAAGGTGTCATCGGTTTGCAGCATGTTTAAAAACACGCTGTTGATTTGGGTGAGTTTCTGCTGATAAACCTCCGTTATTTGTTGTTTTAATGGTTCAGGCCAATCTTGCTGATCGCAATCAGCTAACACCGCGAGTAAACGTATTTCGTAGTTAAGCCGTTTACTCACGCTAAATACGCGGCCCATGCTGCTGTTGCGTTCAGCAATGAGCTGATCTAAGCCACACTGGCGCGTTGCAAACGCGTCTAAAAGATCCATGCGTAAATCAGGTTGCGGCACCAGTAGGCTATTTTTGGCGGGTAACGGAGTAGTGGGTAAGAGCGAGATGTCTGCTTTGTCTAAAGCCAACACCCGCGTTAAACGTTGTTGATAATCTGCGAGTTCCGCTTTACCTGCTGGCTTGCTGCAGCCAAGTAAAAGTGTGGTAGCAACACTAAGCAGTAGCCCCTGCGTTATGTTCATGTTCCATCCTGTTTAATTGTTTGCGTAACACGAAACCTAAGGCAATGGCAGAGACCGTTAAGCCAACAATAATGCCGATCCAAAAACCATGAGCGCCCATAGGTTCAACCAACCAGTTCGTTAAGCCTAGTACGCAGCCAAGGCCAAAACCGATTGGCCAATAGGAAATCAGCGTGATAAAAAATACCGGCATGGTAATTTTCATGCCGCGTAAGGCACAAGATGACACTACTTGGATGGCATCTGAAAACTGATAAAAGCTGGCTAAAATTAATAATGAGCTGGCCAAAGCAATTACCGAAGGATCAGGCGAATACAAGGCTGCCACGTGTTGGCGCATCAATAGCGTAAACACAATAGTGAGCAGCGACAGCAACATGGACAGGATCAGCGCCGAGCCAATGGCTTTTTTCAGGCTTTGTAAATTTTGCTCGCCCACTAAGTGCCCGACGCGGATGGTGGTGGCTAAACCTAGTGATAACGGGATCATAAAGATAATTGAGCTGTAGTTATGCGCCACCTGATGACCTGCGACGATCACTGGCCCCAAATGCACAATCATTAGCGGCACACAGGCGAATAAGGTGACTTCAAAGAAAATAGACGCAGCAATGGGTGTGCCGATACGAAAGATTTGCCATTGTGCTGGCCAATTTAATTTTAAACTGGCTGGCCAGTGCCGATAAGGCCGAGTAGAGCGGCTAAACCAACCGTAGCAAAGCATCGCCAAAAACATCGCTAAAAACACTAAACTGGTGGCAATACCACAGCCGGCGCCCCCAAGCGCGGGCATACCTAACTTGCCATAAATGAACACGTAATTGGCGGGGATATTTACTAACAGGCCCACAAAGCTGATCCACATACTGGCTTTAGTGTTGCCAAGGCCTTCAAATAAGTTGCGCATCACAATGTAACCGACAGCAGGAAACAGCCCAAAACTAACGTAGTACAGGTATTGCAGGGTCTTAGTTTGCAGTTCGCTTTCCATGTGTAATTTACTGATGGGAATTTCAGCAAACAACATCAATACAAACAATAATGCCGCGAGCAGTAAACCCAAATAACTGGTTTGTAACGTATAGTGGCTGACTAAGCTGGTTTGTTTGCTGCCAAAAAACTGGGCGATAATCGGCGTTAACGCCAGCAATAAACCTTGTAAGGTCATCACAATCGGCAGCCATAAGCCTGATGCAACCGCAATGGCGGCCATATCAACGGCACCGTAGCGACCGGCCATCACAGTATCGACAAACATCATTAAGGTTTGCGTGACTTGTGCCAGAATGATCGGGCCGGATAATTTTAAAATGGTTCTGGCTTCAAAGCGGGAAAAAGGTAACATGAGCGCCGTCTTAATTTTGCTACAGTGTTGTCAGCCGCGCAATTTAACACAACTGAGGTTTTATGTTTACTGGAATAGTGCAAACCACCGCCATCATCAAGCAAATTGCTGATTTACCCGGTCTGAGGACCTTAACCCTAAACGCTGCCCCCACACATCTGGCGCAATTGCAACGTGGCGCCAGTATTGCGATTAATGGTGTTTGCCTTACCGCCACCGACTTTGACAGTGCTGCTGGTTGGGTTTGCTTTGATGTTATTGCTGAAACGTTAGATAAAACCAATCTTGGTACGCTAAAAGTGGGTAGCCGAGTGAACTTAGAGCGTTCTCTGCGTTTTGGCGACGAGCTTGGCGGGCATATTGTCTCGGGCCACATTCAAGCAACGGCCGAATTGGTCAGGAAAACCCAAGATGCGCAAAACTGTCAGCTGCTGCTGAAAGTGGATCCGGCCATGCTGCCTTACATCCAACCGAAAGGGTTTATCGCGGTGGAAGGCTGCAGTTTAACCGTGGGCGAAGTCACTGCCGAAGGCTTTGGCTTGTATTTGATCCCGGAAACATTGGCACTTACAACCTTAGGCGATAAAGTAATTGGCGATCGCATTAATATCGAACTCGATCAACAAACCGTGACGATTATTCGCACCGTTGAGCGCGTGATGGCAGCACGCTTTGCCAACTCTGAGCAAGCTCAGTAATACTGTTCGTCATCGGCATCGACGAAGATCTGCACACGATGCTGCAGATCATCAGTATGCACTCGAATATGCATCGGATTGCAGCAATTGCTGCAATCCTCGATGTAATCTTGATCCTCTGCTGAGGCTTCCACACAAATATCTGTGGGATAACCACAAAAAGGGCAATTCACACTTTGAAATATGGGTTTCATACTACCTTCTCCCGTTTTGCCTGAGCGGTTTTGGGCTCGGCATATTACGCTTTATTGGCACCACCTAAACTTCTGCCACCGTCTACCGCAACAATTTGCCCCGTAATGTAAGGTGCCTGTGCTAAAAATAGCAGCGTATTGGCAATGTCGTTGGCCTCACCTAAGCGTGCCAAGGGGACTTGCTGTAATACCATGTCTTTATCGGCATCATCGAGCGGCTGGCTTGGCCATAAAATGGCGCCTGGCGCGATACCATTAACCCGAACTGCTGGCGCCAGCTCGCGAGCTAAGGCCTTGGTCATCATTTGCAAGGCCGCTTTGGCCATGCAATAAATGCTGTGCTCAGCTAAGGGTTTATCGGCGTGAATATCCACCATATTAATAATGCAGCCTTGGCGCTTTGTCAGTTCGGCACTTAAAGCTTTACTTAAAAAGTACGGCGCTTTGACGTTCGAGCCAAACAGCTCTTGCCAATCATCCAGTTGGGCGTTAGCCAGCGGTGTCGGATAAAAACTTGAAGCATTATTAACCAATAAATCTAAACGGCCAAAACAAGCAATGGCTTGCTGGGCGAGGGGGGCAATTGCCGCATCGTCGGTTAAGTTCGCACAAAGCGTGGCAGCACTGTTAGCGCGTAGTTGGTTTAATTGCGCGGCGAGTTGCTCGGCCGCCGCTGCAGAACGGCGATAGTGGATCAGTACACGATAACCTTGTTGGTGCAAGCGGATAATCATTTGTTTGCCCAATCGCAGGGCGCTGCCGGTGACTAATGCTACCGGGTGATTCAAGTCGGTCATGCTTGGCCTTTTAAGTGAAACAGTCGTTTGATTTGTTCTTGTGCCTGGATCAGATAGTTTCCACGAAACAAATTGGCGTGGTTTAAAATATGATACAGATTATACAGCGCTTTTCGTTCCTCAAAATCAGCCGCTAAGGGGTAATATTGCTGATAATGATGATAAAACTCGGCAGGAAAGGTACCGTAAAGGCTACTACAAGCAATATCTGCTTCTCGATCACCAAAATAACTGGCAGGATCAAAAATCACTGGGCTTTCAGCCGTAAAACCAACATTGCCGCGCCAGAGATCGCCGTGTAATAAACTGGGTTTGGGTTTGTGATGCACTAAGCGTTGTCGAGCTTGCTCCACAATATGATCAATATTGCCAAAGCCAAACCCTTGCTCTAATAGCAATTGTAATTGCCAACCCAAGCGTTGTTCAGAAAAAAAGCTACTCCAGTTACCTTGCCATTGATTAGGTTGGGTGGTTAGCCCTAATTGATTGTCCCAATCAAAACCAAACATGGCTTGTTCGTGTTGTTGATGCAGTTTAGCGATGTGCTCGGCTAAGCGATGCCACGAGGCGGGGTGATCGGCTTTGGCTGGCTCCAGCGGTAAATACTCGAGCACTAAAAAAGCCTTGTCGAGCGTTTGACCCACGCAAATAACTTTAGGCACGCGAACGCAATGTGTTTGCGCAAGGCAAACTAAGGATAATTGTTCGTTTTCAAATTGTTCTAGTTGTTCGCGATGGTGCAATTTGACAAAAAAATCATGGCCACCGCCAGATATTTTATACGCCAGATTAATAGAGCCGCCGGTGAGCGAAATCTTGCGTTCTACCTGAAAGTCGATGTCCAACTCCAAGCTAATTTGAGCTGCTATTTGTTGCCACATGAGACTGGTCCTTAGTTTGTTCACCCTTGTATAATTATGGCTGAAAATTCTAAATTATTTTTAATAATGCCTATATGAATCTGCTGCAGTTGCTCAATTAATGCTAAACTCAAGATGGAAGCCTATTCAGGCTGCAAAATAGGAGTAGCTATGTCTATTACCGCCCCACGTTTTCGTCTACAAGCCTTTTTTATTATGAGCCTCGTTAATATCCTGTTGCTACTCGTGGCGCTGCTTCTCGCAAGTTGGCATGGCAGTTGGCTGGCCGCTATTATCGTTGGTGTACCCAGCGCTTTATTACCGATCATGTTTTATCGCTTACTCGGCGATCATTTTTTGGCCCGAGTGAGCTTTGGTGTCAGTTTTATGTTTTTTGCCGCGCTGCATATTCATCAATCTGCTGGCATGCTAGAAATGCACTTTAGTATTTTTGCCTTGCTCGCCGTGTTAATTGCCTTTCGTGATTTTTGGGTGATCTTGGCTGCCGCTGTCACGATCGCCGTGCACCATTTATTATTTATGTACCTACAAATGCAAGATGTTGGGGTGTATTTGGTGCCAGTACAAAGCTTAAGCTTCGGTATTATCATGATACATGCGGCCTTCGTGGTACTGGAGTCAGCAGTATTGATGGTGATTGCTCGGCAAAGTTTGCGTGAGGCGACGGTGGGGCAAGCGTTGTTTGATAGCACAGAAGCCTTGTTAACCAATGACGGTAAAATTGTCCTAACGGGGCGCTGTGCTGATTTAAATTCACGCGTGACAAAACGCTTTAATGAGGTGCTTGATAGCCTACAAGGCACGGTAAAAACTATTGATAATCAAACGGTTGCGTTAAAGACAGAAGCGGCAAACATGCTAACCGAAGGCGGCGCTTTGTCTGATAGCATGCAACAAAAAATGAAAGAGGTAGATCGCATTGCTGCGGCGACTGAGCAAATGTCACACAGTATTGAAGAAGTGTTTAATTTATCTCAGCAGGTACAACAGTTCTCTAAAGCAGCCGAGCAAGCCGCTACGGCAGGCAGAAGCTCCGTTGAAAGCACTGTGACATCGGTACAAAAATTATCAGAACAATTAAACGATACCGGTAAAAAAGTCGATGATGTTGCTCGGGCTACCGTAGATATTCGTAAAGTCTTAGATGTGATTCAGTCTATCGCTGAACAAACTAACTTGCTGGCGTTAAACGCCGCTATTGAAGCGGCTCGCGCGGGTGAGCAGGGCCGGGGCTTTGCGGTGGTTGCTGACGAGGTGCGTACCTTAGCGTCACGTACACGTGGTTCGACTGATGAAATTAAAGTGATGATAGAGCGGTTATTGGCAAACAGTGGCGAGTCGGTTACCGAAGTAAAACGCAGTATTGAACAATTACAACATACGCGAGAGCATGCCAAGCAAAGCGGCACATTGCTGCAAACCATTTTGCAACAAGCGCAACAAGTGAGTACCTCAGCCGATATTATGGCCAATTCATTACAGCAACAAAGTGCTTCCAGTAACGAGATTGCACAAAGCGCTCAGCAGTTAAGCCAGATGACCAGCGAGCAAAATGAGCAAGGTCGAAAGGTATTAAAAACCGCGGACAATTTAGAGCACATTACGCAGGCGCTTAATAACGAATCGTTAAAGTTTAATGTGTAGCCGCTGATGCAGATGCAACATCGCGTGCGCGTGGTCGCACTGATCTTTATCAGCTGGGTGGTTGTTGCAAGTAGCAGTTTGTATTTTTTTGGCCAGCATTATTATGGCCTATTTGATCAAGCGGGGTTATGGCATAGCCCCGCTTCGTCTGAATTTGCTATCGAACGTTTGGGCATCGCCTCAGTCAGTGCTAAACAGGTGGTGCATGTCACCGAGGTCGGTTGTGTCTGCAATCGCTTAGCAGCCGAGCATCGCGATTTATTTACCGGTACTTATCAGATCCCCGCCGAGAGGCAGTTTCAGCTCTCTGCCGAGCACTTGCAGGCGGCAGGTTTTACGTTGCCCGCCGCACCGGCGGTGCTTATTTTTGAACATGGGCAATTAATTTATGCCGGGCCTTATGCCACAGGCCCGCTTTGCTCGGTTGACGACAGCTTAATCGCGCCCATTTTGCGCAATACGCTGCAATTACCTGGGCTTTGGTTAAACGGTGAAGTAAAAGCCTGTCGTTGTCTGGTCACACCCCGCTTGAAGTGATACTATAGCCACCGCTTTTTTGCTTCGCTGCCGACGTTCTGCAGATGGCTTTTCGTGTAAGCCATTAACTGCACAGCAAGGTGACGAAATCTCTTATCTTAGATAAACAAGTGACCCTTGGTTTGGGCCACCACTGTAAAAGGATTGATCATGCCAGTTATTACTCTGCCTGACGGTAGTCAGCGCGCCTTTGACCATGCCGTTTCTGTACTTGATGTTGCTAAAGACATTGGCCCAGGTTTAGCTAAAGCCACCATTGCCGGTAAAGTGAATGGTGAACTTGTTGATGCTTGTGAACTGATTGAACAAGATGCCAGCTTAAGTATCGTAACCAGCAAAGATCAAGAAGGCTTAGAGATTTTACGTCACTCTTGTGCACACTTATTAGGCCACGCGATTAAACAACTTTGGCCAAACGTAAAAATGGCTATCGGCCCTGTTATCGATAATGGTTTTTACTACGACGTAGATTTAGAAGAGCCGATCAGCAGTGATGATTTAGCGGCGCTAGAAGCGCGCATGCTGCAGTTAGCCAAAACCGAATATGATGTGGTAAAAAACAAGGTGAGCTGGCAACAAGCTTGGGATACCTTTGCCGCACGTGGCGAAAGCTACAAGCAAGAAATTCTGGAGCAAAATATTCCGCGTGATAGCAGCCCTGCGCTGTATCATCACGAAGAATATATTGATATGTGTCGTGGCCCGCACGTGCCCAACATGCGCTTTTGCCAACACTTTAAAATTATGAAAGTGGCCGGTGCCTATTGGCGCGGCGACTCGAAAAACAAAATGCTGCAGCGTGTTTACGGTACGGCTTGGGCAGACAAGAAACAATTAGCGGGCTACTTAACCCAGTTAGAAGAAGCCGAGAAGCGTGACCACCGTAAAATTGGTAAAGCACTGGGCTTATTTCACTGGCAAGAAGAAGCACCGGGTATGGTGTTCTGGCACAACGATGGTTGGACTATCTTCCGTGAGCTAGAAACTTTTGTACGCGAGAAGCTTGGCCAGTACGACTACGATGAAGTGAAAGGTCCATTAATGATGGATCGTGTATTGTGGGAAAAATCGGGACACTGGGAAAAGTATGCCGATAATATGTTCACTACCCAGTCTGAGCATCGTGAGTACGCCATCAAACCGATGAACTGCCCGGGCCACGTGCAAATCTTTAACCAGGGGTTAAAGTCTTACCGTGATTTACCGCTGCGTATGGCCGAGTTTGGTTGTTGCCACCGTAATGAGCCTTCAGGTGGCTTACACGGCTTGATGCGCGTGCGCGGCTTTACCCAAGATGATGCGCATATCTTCTGTACTGAAGATCAAGTGCAGGCAGAGGTGACTAAATGTATCAAGATGGTGTTTGATACTTACAGTACCTTTGGTTTTAAAGACATCGTGGTGAAGCTATCGACACGTCCGGCGCAACGGATTGGTTCTGATGAGATTTGGGACCGTGCCGAGCAAGGCTTGATGGACGCATTAAAAGCCAATGATATTGCCTATGAACTGCAACCTGGTGAAGGTGCTTTTTATGGTCCGAAAATTGAATTCACCTTGCACGATTGCTTAAATCGCGCATGGCAATGTGGCACAGTGCAACTCGACTTCGCGTTACCGGGTCGTTTAGGAGCCAGTTATGTGTCTGAAAGCGGCGAAAAACTGGTTCCGGTGATGATTCACCGTGCGATCTTAGGTTCGTTAGAGCGGTTTATTGGTATTCTCATCGAAGAGTACGCCGGCTTTTTCCCGACGTGGTTAGCACCCACGCAGGTGGTAATTATGAATATTACCGATAATCAGGCCGAATATGTCGAAGAATTAGTAAAAACTTTCAAATCTCACGGTATTAGAGTAAGAAGTGACTTGAGAAATGAGAAGATAGGCTTTAAAATTCGCGAGCACACACTTAAGCGTATTCCGTACCTCGTTGTCGTCGGTGATAAAGAAGTCGAAGCAGGTGATATTGCAGTCAGAACACGTAAAGCTGATGATTTAGGCAAAATGTCTGTTGCCAGCTTTGTCGAGAAAATGCTGACTGAAATTAAAAACCGGATATAAGCTTTAAGTGAATTATAAAATTTTCGGAGGAACATACTATTAAAGTAGGAAAGAAAACATTACCGGCCAACCGTCCTAACAGGATAAACGAAGAAATTAATCTGCCAGAAGTGCGATTAATTGGTATGGAAGGTGAACAGCTGGGCGTCGTTACCACGACAGAAGCAATTCGGTTAGCTGAAGAAGCAAGTGCTGATTTAGTAGAGATCAGTCCTACAGCAGAACCACCAGTTTGTAAGTTGATGGACTACGGTAAGTTCCTGTTCGAAAAGAGCAAAGCTCTTAAAGAACAAAAGAAAAAGCAAAAACAGATCCAGATAAAGGAAATTAAATTCCGGCCTGGAACTGATGAAGGCGATTACCAGGTAAAACTACGCAACCTGCGTCGCTTCATTGAAGAGGGTGATAAAGCTAAAGTAACACTACGTTATCGTGGTCGTGAAATGGCGCATCAGGAAATCGGTATCGAAATGCTTTCTCGTATTAAAGAGGATCTTAGCGATATCGCCATCTGTGAATCTTTCCCTAACCGGGTAGAGGGTCGGCAGATGATCATGATGCTAGCCCCAAATAAGAAGTAATAAGCGCCTTCAAGTTTATTAAACTGCGGCTTGCCGCAGTTTTTTAACGCCTTATTATTCGTTGTCATTTAACAATGCGAGTTTCAATACTATGCCAAAGATGAAAACCAACAAAGGTGCCGCGAAGCGTTTTAAAAAGACTGCTTCAGGTAACTTTAAACGTAAGCAATCTCACCTTCGCCACATCTTGACGAAGAAGACTTCTAAGCGTAAGCGTCAGTTAGGTCCAAAAACCTTAGTCGCAAAAGTGGATATTGCCGGCTTAGTCCGTTGCATGCCGTACGCATAATTTAATAGGAGTCAGAAATGCCAAGAGTTAAACGTGGTGTGACGGCACATGCTCGTCACAAGAAGGTATTAAAACAGGCTAAAGGTTACTACGGTGCCCGTAGTCGTGTTTACCGGGTTGCTTTCCAGGCTGTTATCAAAGCCGGTCAATATGCTTACCGTGACCGTCGTCAGCGTAAGCGTCAGTTCCGTCAACTGTGGATCGCGCGTATCAACGCAGCGTCACGGATGAACGGTATGTCTTACAGCCGTTTAATTGCAGGTCTGAAAAAGGCTTCAATTGAAATCGACCGTAAGATCCTGGCCGACATCGCTGTTTATGACAAAGCCGCTTTTACTGCTATCGTAGCAAAAGCAAAAGAAGCTTTAGTCTAAACACTGCTTGAATAAAAAAACCACCCTAGGGTGGTTTTTTTATGTCTAAAATGTAGGTTTATTTGAGTGTGCAAAAGCAAATATTGAAAATCATCAATTATATAGCGTCAGTAAATTTTACAAAAATAATAAAAAATAAAACAATAAAGGTATAAGTTATTGATTTTAATTTAATTAATTTTTTGGTCTGTATTTTGCATTGTTTTGTTAGTAAGCAATAATGACACAAATAACAAGGATGCAATATGAAACATTTCCCGACCGCTCTTGCTCTCGCGACCACTCTACTTGCTGTACCCGCACATGCCGCTTTAATTAATGGTACTGGCAATGTAACACCCGAAGTGATTTTTGGCTCTGGTAATACTAATGGTTCCTTTGCCGGAATCAATGATGGTTTTTTCGAGTTGGCATTGCGTGGTAAGTTGCGTTTTAATAATTCAGGTGCACCCGAAAATACTTTTAATTATGACGGCGACAAAACATATACTTTTTTAACAAGTGATGGCGTTGCACCAGCTAATCGTTCATTGTTTAATTTTGAATGGTCAATTAATGTGGATCCCTCAAGCAATGGCTCGTTATTTTTAAGTCAATTTACCTACTTATTGCAAATTGATTTTGATCCTAGCGCAGGTGTTGATTATTTTGCGTTTGACCCAATCAACGTACCCTTTCTTGACCACGCTTTTGGCGATAATACAACGGGTAATGGTCGTGGAACTAAAGCAGTTAACGCTGTAGGGTATGAAATTTTGCGTTCTGAAAGTAATGTCGCGCAAAATTCATGGAACTTGGGCTTTTTTGCACCAACAGGTTTTGATGTGCAAACTCAGGGTATGTATACCATTACATTGTCAGCCTTTGATCAACAAAATGATAGAACTGCATCAACATCTATCGATATTATCTATGGTGCAGTGCCTGCAAGTGTACCAGAGCCTTCGGCGCTAATGCTGATGTTTGGTGGGCTTATGGGATTAGGTGCGGTTGCCAGACGTCGACGCAATAGCAAGAAGAATTAATTCACTTTCTTAATTGAATGCTATTTAAAACCCCAGTGTTGTCATGCACTGGGGTTTTTTTATGGGTAAAAGATTATCGGTAAATTTAAACTAACAATAAGCTGTGTTAGTTAACCGCCGGCACCAACTCTAAAATAACTTGGTTATTAAAAAATAATTGCAGTTTATCGGCGTTCACTTCCGCGCGGTCAACTTGTTGCAGCTTTTCAGTAAATTGCTGCTCAATGTTGCTGGCCTCAGCGCAGAACTTACGCGTGCTGGCGAGCGGTTGCACACTTAAGGTATTGGCGCGTTGTTGATAGCCGGCGTTAAAGTTATTGCAGCCGCTAAAGCCGTATAAGCGGTCTTTTTCAAAAATAAGCCGAACATTTAACTGGTGTGGAATATAACGATTAGCCACTTTTTCCGCACGCCAAACAATACCTTGTAACTGTTTTTGAGCAAATTGGTCGGGGCAGGTGGCATTAGGCCAAAATTGTTCAAATTTATCGATGTAAAGCGTATCAATACCGTGCTGATCCGCACTTTTACGCCCAACTAAGGTGGCAATAACCGGTTTATTATTTAAGCGTGTATCTTGTTGATACAGGCGCATCATGGGTAAATGATTTTGTGTATTAGCCACCGGTAGGGTGTCACCGTTTTGACAGGTAATAAAGGTCGCAACATTGTTTTTTAATTGATACATACCCAGTAGCGGTTGGCGTTGGTCGAGTTTTTTCAGCGAGGCATAACGGCTTAATTGATACGCTTCAGACGACAAAATGGGTTTACCGGCTAAATCCGTCATCACTAAGTGCTGGTTACTGCGAAAATGAAAGACCGGCAGCGTGCTTTGCTGATTAATCAAATGCAAAGTGCGTTTTTCTAACAACCAAGAGCCGCTAATTAATTGCACCTGGCCGCGGCCAAGATATTCTTGACGCGCTTCAAAGCGCCCATCACGATACAGATTAATATGATAAGCGATGCCGCTGCAATCCGCACACGGCAAGACGCCTTCAAAAGTCATATCTGTATCAATGAAAATATGCTCGAAATCGGTTGCTAACGACTCGGTAGTATCGTTATTAGCCACTTCGCTGGCATCGGTAACCGGTGCCGGGATGGGTACGGCTAATACCGGTTGTTTCTCTGCACTTAAGGTGGTGGGTTTGTCAGCGCCGATATCGGGTAATTGACTACAGGCCGATAATAATAATGCGGTGACGACAACTAGCTTTTTCATCTTAGAAATCCCTGCCTAAACGTTTCGGCCATTATAACGCATGCACACTTAGGAAACAGGCCTATTTTATCGGTGCAAACCCTTGTAATGCTTCGCGCACCCAAAGTGCACTTTGCAACGGTTGTTCTTGCATAAAGCAATGGCCGCCAGGCACTTGCCGGCTTTGCACCCCGCTGTTTAATTGTTGCCATTTAGCCACGGCTTTGACGACAAATGGAAAGGTTTGTTCCCCATAAAAGATTTTTACCGGTGCCTTTGCTTTACGAAGTGCCGGCCATAGCCCTCTTGGGTAGGAGCTGAACACATCGGCTTCACGCTCTGGTAAGCACTTTAAGCGCACACCATCGTCTTGGTCAGCTAAGGCGTGTTCAACATAAGCATTAAGCGCCTGTGCATCCCAGCTTTGAAATAAACGACGACTTTGAAAGTAACTTAAGGCAGTAGGGCGATCCGGCCAATGTTGGCGTCGCCTTAACGCGGCTTTGGCTAACGGATTTTTTTTAAACAGCCGCACACCTTCAAGGGTTCGGGCCAGTAATAGCATTGAGGGGGGGAATAACACCGGATCAAGTAATACCAACCCTTGAAATAACTGCGGATGCTCGGCGTGGATCAGGGCGGTTAATACACCACCAAAACTATGGCCTATGCCGTAAACGGGCGCAGTGCCAAACAATGGGCGATGGGTTAACCAGGCTTCTGCGGCAATCTGCGCAATGTTATTCCAGCCTAAAAACTGTTCGCCATGATCACTATCACCATGGCCTTGGGCATCCGACAAGAACAAATCATAATGTAGGCTTAGTTGGCGTAGCATAGGGCTGTAGGTTAGGCCGCTAAAGCCGTTACCGTGCATAAAATGTAATACAGGCTTGCCACTTGGCACGCTGTGTTGTCCGCGCACGGTCAGACCCTGTGCGCTGTTATAAGACCATGGGATCAACTGCATGAATTTTCACTTCAAAAAAATACGCATTAAGCACTTAATACTGTGCATGGGCACTAACGGCTTATTTAGTGCCAAATAATTTATCACCGGCATCGCCCAAGCCTGGCAGGATATAACCTTGCTCATTTAAACCTTGGTCTACCGCTGCGGTATAAAGCTCAATGTCAGGATGCGCTTCGCCTAACGCTTTAATTCCCTCAGGGGCGGCAACCAGCACTAAAGCTTTGATTTGTTGGCAGCCATGTTGTTTAAGTAAATCGATGGTTGCAATCATCGAACCGCCCGTAGCTAACATGGGATCAACAACAATCGCTAAGCGTTGATCCAAATCGGCAGCGAGTTTTTGAAAGTAGGGTACCGGTTGCAGAGTTTCTTCATCACGATAAATACCGACTACGCTAATGCGAGCGCTGGGGATTAAATCTAAAACGCCGTCTAGCATACCCAAGCCCGCGCGCAGAATGGGTACTACGGTCACTTTTTTACCTTGAATTTGTTGCACGTCGCAAGGGCCGTTCCAGCTCTGTATCGTCAGTTGCTCAGTTGGCAGATCTTTGGTTGCTTCATAAGTCAGGAGGCTACCTAGTTCTGCGGCTAATTGGCGAAATTGGCGAGTGCTAATATCGGCTGCGCGCAATAAACCAATTTTGTGCTGCACCAGTGGGTGTTTTACTTCGGTCAGTTTCATCAAGATTTCCTCTGTTCAGCGCAGATAAGCCTAACGCAATCTGCTTTTGCTTGCAGTTTATATCGAAGCATTATACAAACGTTACGCTTAATTACAGCAAAAACACAGGAACAAAAATGCCAGTGAAATTACCACGTGTTTTGATAACACTCAGTTTATTACTTGGAGGTGCCGCTATGGCTGATGCAAAGCAACTTGAACTGGAGCGACTGTTCGCCGATCCAGTGTTAAGCGGCACGACGCCTCGTTCTTTGACCATGGCACCTGACGGTAGCCGTGTTACCTATCTTAAAGGCAAAGTTGAAGATGCCAACCGTTTAGATTTGTGGCAATACCATATTAAAGACGGCAAACACAGTGTGCTGGTGAATGCCGACCATTTAATTAGTGGTGCAGAAACACTGTCTGATGAAGAAAAAGCCCGCCGCGAGCGACTACGTTTATTTGCTTCGGGTATTGTTAGTTACAGTTGGTCTAAAAGTAGTGACGCTTTATTATTCCCTTTAAATGGTGATTTGTATTACTACCAGCTCGCCAGCAATAAAGCAAAAAAGCTGACAAATACCCCAGAGTTTGAAACCGATGCCACCATTTCACCTACTGGCCGTTATGTTGCTTTTATTCGCGAGCAAAACTTGTTTGTGCAAGAGATAGCGACCGGTAAAGAAACCCAACTGACCTTTGATGGCGGTGGTGATATTAAAAACGGGATGGCCGAGTTTGTGGCACAGGAAGAGATGGGCCGCATGACAGGTTATTGGTGGGCTCCGGATGACAGTAAAATTGCCTTTACCCGCACTGATGAAAGTGGGGTTGCTGAAGTCGTTCGTAATGAAATTTATGCTGACGAAATTAAATTGTTTAAACAGCGTTATCCTTATACCGGCACCGCCAATGCGACCATCCAATTAGGTGTTGTGACATTAAACGATGGTAGTGTGAAGTGGCTACCGCACGGTGATAATGCTGATATTTATCTGCCAAGAGTCGAGTGGAGCAAAAACGCGCGGTATGTAAGTTATCAATGGCAAAGCCGTAACCAACAGCAATTAGAACTGCGCTTGGTTGATCTTAAAACGGATCAGCAAACAGTACTGTTAACGGAAACCAGCAACACGTGGTTGAACCTGCATGATGACCTACATTTTTTAAGTAATAATCAAGGCTTTATTTGGGCCTCTGAACGCAGTGGTTTTAAACATTTATATCACTATGATTTTAATGGCAAGTTACTGCGTCAGCTCACCGCGGGCGACTGGGTGGTGGATCAGCTAGATGCCGTCAACGAGCAGCAAGGTTTGCTGTACTTTACCGGGCGCAAAGATAGCGTGCTAGAACGTCATCTGTATCAGGTGAGTTTAAAAGATGGCAATATTAAACGCATCACAGAAGCCGGTTATGATCATGCCGTGGTTGTGGCCAAAGATGGCAGCAGTTTTATAGATAGCTTCTCAAATGTCACAACGCCCGATAAAGTAGCGCTGCGTGCCATTGATGGTCAGGTACTCACCTGGTTAGCGCAAAACACCTTGAACGCAGATCATCCGTTAAGCCCTTATCATAGCGAGCTGAATGCCCCGCGTTTTGGCACGTTACAGGCCGAAGATGGTCAAACCTTACATTACCGTTTATTTGAACCCAAAAATATCGTGCCAGGCAAACAATACCCTGTGGTCGTCAGTGTCTACGGCGGGCCTCATGCTCAGCGTGTGACGAACAGTTGGAGTCAGCGCAATTTGTATTTGTATTACCTCGCGCAACAAGGCTATCTAGTATTTCAATTAGATAATCGTGGTTCGTACAACCGTGGTAAAGCCTTTGAAGATCCGATCTATAAAAAACTCGGTGAGGTCGAAGTGGATGATCAAATCACCGGTGTTAAGTACCTGCGAACTTTGCCTCATGTCAACCCGCAGAAAATAGCGATTTATGGCCATAGTTATGGCGGTTATATGGCCATCATGACCCTGTTTAAAGCCGGTGATTATTTCACCGCCGGCGTTGCGGGCGCGCCCGTTACTGACTGGGCCTTGTATGATACCCATTACACTGAGCGTTACTTAGGGCACCCACAACAAAACGCCGAGGGTTATCGTGATAGCGCGGTCTTCCCTTATGCCGATGGGCTAAAAGGCGATTTGCTGATTTATCATGGTATGGCTGATGATAATGTGTTGTTTACCCACAGTACTAAGCTGTATAAACACTTACAGGATAAAGGCCTGTTGTTTGAGATGATTGACTACCCAGGCAGTAAACACTCGATGTTTGGTCAGCCGGTTCAAACGCATTTACATAAAAGCATTACGCGCTTTTTTGAGCGTACTCTGAAGTAAAAACCACGCTAACAGGTCGGCGGTTCAGTCGGCCTGTTACTTTGCCTACCAAAAAAAACGATAACTTGGCGAGATCAACGCGCTAAAACACCGCTATAGAGCGAATGGCAAACTTAACCGCCTGCCTAAAACCCATCATCTTACTCATGCAACATCTCGGCATTACTTACATTCATTGCAGAATGTCACTTGACAGACCAGTGATTCAAACGTACATTTCAAACGGGTGTTTAAAAAGCATGTTTGAATAAAATGAGTGTGAAAGTGAATACACAATTAAAAATTTTGGATGCGGCGCAAAACCTGTTTGCCGAAGCCGGCTTCAATGATACTTCACTGCGCCAGATCACAACCAAAGCGGAAGTGAATCTGGCCTCGGTTAATTATCACTTTGGCTCTAAAAAAGAACTGATCCAAGCGGTGCTACAGCGTTATTTGCAAGTGTTGATGCCGCGGTTAGATCATGAGTTTGTTCAATTACTGGCGAAAACCCAGCCGAATAGCTTACCGGATATCCTCGCTGTTTTCGTAAAGCCCTTGTTAGAGCTTAACCATGTACAGCGCAAAGGCACCCGTACTTTTTTGCAACTGTTAGGGCGCGGTTATACCGATGTGCAAGGCCACTTGCGTTGGTTTATTAATCATCATTATGGTCAAACCCTAGATAAGTTTGTGTTACTTGTGCAACAAAGCTGTCCACATTTGCCTGCGAGCGTGTTGTTTTGGCGGTTGCATTTTTCATTGGGTTCTATTGTTTTTACCATGGCATCCAACGATGCGTTGGCAGAAATTGCCTTAGCCGATTTTAACGAGTCGGTTGATATCGAAGGCGTGATAGCACGCTTGATCCCTTATTTGGCGGCAGCCATTGCTGCGCCTGTGTTGACGAATGTTATGCCGACAGGCGTAACACAAACCGTAGCCTGATGCTGGAAGGAAGCTGAAATGGTCTTTTTATTATTAATTATCGTTATTCTGGTGGTGGTATTCGGTGTCACCTCTATTCGACGCAGTCTGATCACCAAACCGGTGTTTGGTATTTTCAAAAAAATCTTACCGCCTCTTTCAGATACTGAACGAGAAGCGATGGAAGCCGGTGATGTGTGGTGGGATGGTGAACTGTTCAAAGGTAAACCAGACTGGCAAAAACTGCACAGCATTCCTAAAGCCGAGTTATCGGCCGATGAGCAAGCCTTTATGGATAATCAAGTTGAAACCTTGCTGAAAATGCTGGATGACTACAAGATCGTGCAAGAAGAGCGAGACCTGCCTAAAGCCGTGTGGGATTACATTAAAAGCGAAGGTTTCTTCGCCATGATTATTCCGAAGAGCTATGGTGGGCGTGAGTTTTCAGCGATAGCCAACTCGACCATCGTGTCGCGCATTGCTACGCGCAGCTTAACAGCTGCCGTGACCATTATGGTGCCTAACTCTTTAGGCCCCGGTGAATTGTTAATGCACTACGGTACAGAAGAGCAAAAGAACCGCTGGTTGCCACCCTTAGCCAAGGGTACTGATGTGCCGTGTTTTGCTTTAACCGGCCCTGAGGCGGGCTCTGATGCGGGCGGTATTCCTGATACCGGCGTGGTGTGTAAAGGCGAATTTGAAGGTAAAGAAGTACTGGGTATTCGTTTGAACTGGGATAAGCGCTATATCACCTTAGCACCTGTGGCAACGGTGTTGGGCTTGGCGTTCAAATTATCTGATCCTGATAAGTTACTGGGTGATAAAGAAGAATTAGGCATCACCTGTGCGTTAATTCCGACCAGCCATCCTGGCGTGCAAATTGGTGATCGCCATTTCCCTATGAATATGGCTTTTATGAACGGTACCACTTACGGTAAAGACGTATTTATCCCGATAGATTGGATTATCGGTGGGCCAGAATATGCCGGTCGCGGCTGGCGTATGCTGGTAGAGTGCTTGTCGGCAGGTCGCGGTATTTCATTACCGGCGCTGGCCACCGCAACGGGTCACTTAGCGGCTCGGATGACGGGCGCTTATGGTTATGTGCGTCAGCAGTTTGGTTTATCAATTGGTAAATTTGAAGGTGTGCAAGAAGGCTTAGCGCGTATCGGTGGCTTAACTTACACATTAGAAGCCATGCGCGTAATGACCGCGGGTGCGATTGATCAAAAACTTAGCCCTGCCGTCGTCACTGCCATTGCCAAATATCACATGACTGAGATGTCACGTATTTTATTAAACGATGCGTTTGATATTCATGCTGGTAAAGCCATTCAGTGCGGACCGATGAACTATTTAGCACACGGTTATATGGGCGTGCCTATTTCGATTACCGTTGAAGGTGCGAACATTTTAACGCGCAACTTGATGATCTTTGGTCAAGGTGCCACGCGTTGTCACCCGTATGTGTTAGCGGAGTTAGAAGCTGCGGCTAACCCGAATGCCGATGAAGGTTTAGCACAGTTTGATAAGCTATTAATGGCGCATGTTGGTTTTGCGGTAGGCAATACGTTTTCAGCGTTATGGCAGGGCTTAACGGCCGGTGCCTTTAACACTGCACCGGTTTCGGGTGACACGGCTCGTTATTACAAGCAATTAAGCCGTATGAGCCGTGCCTTAGCGCTAAGTGCTGATGTATCTATGTTGATGCTGGGCGGTGATTTAAAACGCAAAGAAATGCTTTCAGCGCGTTTAGGCGATGTGTTAAGCCAGTTGTATATTGCTTCAGCCGTATTGAAGTTTTACGAGGATAACGGCCGTCAGCAAGCGGATCTGCCTTTTGTACATTACAGTGTGGCACGTGCTTTATATGAAATTGGTAAAGCCTTTGATGGTTTCTTTGCTAACTTTCCAAATCGCATTGTGGCACGCACATTACGTACCTTGGTGTTTCCATTTGGTATCGGCTACAAACTGCCAACCGATGAAGTGGCGCAGCAAATTTGCGAGACACTGTCTAAACCCAATGTGGTACGCGATCGCTTAACGCATCTGTGTTATGTCGGCGAAGACGCGGATGATGCTACAGGCCTAATGGAAGCGGCTTTTGTTGCGATGCATGAAGCTCAGCCATTATTGAAGAAAATAGCTCAGGGGCAAAAGTCTGGTCAGTTAGCGCGTAAGCAACCGATGGTGGATACCATTAAGCAAGCGTTAGCGGCGAAGATTATTTCAGAAGCTGAAGCTGCATCGCTGCATAAAATGAATGAATTACGCTTTAAAGCTATCAGTGTGGATAGTTTTAAACCCGGTGAACTAGAAAAATTCAGTTTACCGAGTAAAGATGCAGCGTAATCGCTAACGCGTTGAAGAAACCGGAGTATACTCCGGTTTTTTTCGCCATAACGCAGGCTATAGTAGTATCTCAATTTGAGCCTAGCCTGACATTTTATGATCCCAAAGGTATTTTATGAATAATCACAGCACGATCCGTTTAGCAACCGAGGCTGATTGCCCTTTAATTTTAGCTTTTATTCAGGGCTTAGCCGAGTATGAGAAAATGGCAGATCAGGTGGTCGCCTCCACCGAAAAGTTACAACAGAGCTTGTTTGGCGAGAAGCCCGCAGCCGAAGTGGTGATTGCTGAGTATCAAGGGCAGCCGGCGGGCTTTGCTTTGTTTTTTCATAATTACTCCACATTTTTAGCGCAACCTGGACTGTATCTGGAAGATTTATTTGTTCTACCTGAATATCGGGGTAAGGGTTTAGGTAAATTATTATTAAGCTATTTAGCAAAACTGGCCGTAGAACGTGGCTGTGGTCGCTTTGAATGGTCAGTGCTGGATTGGAATCAACCGGCAATCGATTTTTATCAAGCGCAAGGTGCCAGTCTTATGCATGACTGGCGGATCACTCGTGTTGCCGGTGCGGAATTACAGGCCCTAGCTGCCTCTTATCCGAATTAATGAGTGGCGTTAACATTTTCTGAAGGATTGCTGTTGAAAATGTCTCAAGTGAAAAAAGCGTCAGCAACGGCCGGGGCGGTGGTTTCCTCTGGTCGTAAGCAACAGACTAAGGTTGTGATCAAACAGCGAGTGAGCAAGGCAAAGCCGCAATCGATGTTTTGGCTACATGTGAGTATTTTTCTATTGATTATTTTATCAATCTTACTAATAGCTTGGGATTTAATCGTTAAGTTTATCTTGTAGGGCTTGAGCTGTTGCAGCGTTGTTTTGTCTTGAAATGACTAGGCTGGAATGGTGTGGGTTATCTGTAATAATGAGCCACAAAGAGCACATCAGCGTGGTACTTTGCAGTTAAGTGTGC
The DNA here is from genome assembly GCF_016343785.1 of Alishewanella maricola. Lineage (NCBI taxonomy): Bacteria > Pseudomonadati > Pseudomonadota > Gammaproteobacteria > Alteromonadales > Alteromonadaceae > Alishewanella > Alishewanella maricola. Next base: position 283,196 of record NZ_JAEINI020000004.1, read on the forward strand.
AAGATTACGCGCTTAAGCTTGTTAACACGCCAAACAGAGAGTTAAGTTTTAGCTGCGGCCTACCGTGCAGCACTGCAGGCTAGTGCTGCACGGTCGATTCGAGTAAAGTGCTGCGTTTGCCAACCATGACCTTGATGGCTTAAAGCAAACCGCGGCTCATTAACCGCGTTGCCTTAAGCCATCATTTCCTTCATACATTGCTGCACTAAAAAGCGTTATAACAGTTTACCGCGAGCAATAATTTCTTGCGCCATCAGATCCGCTACGGTGCTGGTGGGTAAATTTTCTGCATCAGCACGTTCAAAAATAGTCAGCAAGGTGTCGTAGATTTGCTTCACTTTTGCCGTTGACTCAGAGCTACTGTAGCCTTGTGGCCGCATCTCAAAGGCGACATTGATAATGCCACCGGCGTTAATCACATAGTCTGGTGCATATAAAATACCCATTTGACGTAACTTCTGGCCATGCTCTGCGCGCTTTAATTGGTTGTTGGCACAACCTGCGATAATTTTTACTTTTAACTGTGGCAAGGTGTCGTCATTTAATGTGGCACCCAGTGCACAGGGGGCATAGATATCAGCATCAACCGCATAGATGTCATTTAAGCCTACAGCTGTTGCGCCAAATTGATTCACCGCCCGAGTGATGGCGTCTTCATTGATATCAGTAACAATCAGTTTCGCGCCTTCAGCGTGTAAATATTCACACAGGTAAAAACCCACGCTGCCTAAACCTTGCACCGCGACAACTTTACCATTCAGATCGGCCGAGCCAAACTGATGCATCGCCGCGGCTTTAATACCTTGGTAGGTGCCTAGCGCAGTAAAGGGAGCAGGGTTACCGCTTTTACCTTCTAAACCGGCCACGAAAGGCGTTTCCTGGTTCACTTGCATAATATCGTGTGTGGTAATGTTCACATCTTCAGCACTGTAATAGCTGCCATTTAGGCGATGGACCATTCGACCAAAGGCACGGAACAAGGCTTCAGACTTGATGGTTTTAGCATTACCGATAATCACAGACTTACCACCACCTAATGGCAAACCGGCCATAGCGTTTTTGTAAGTCATACCGCGAGATAAGCGTAGTACATCGACCAGTGCATCTTCATCTGAGACATAATCCCACATGCGGCAACCGCCGACAGCCGGGCCTAAGCGGGTGCTGTGCACAGCAATGATGGCTTTTAAGCCAGATTCCTGATCACTGCAAAAAACCACTTGTTCGTGTTGATCAAATTCAGGATGATTAAATACAGCCACAATGAACTCCATTGGAATAAAAGCGGATAAAGCGCTACCGTTTACGTTTACGTTAACTGTAGCCGATGTTTGTGGCGCGGAATTTACCATTTAGTCCTACTTTATGCCAGCTTTCCCAAGAAATAATGACTGGTCAGACCGCACTCAGAGACACGTCTGATCTGTCTATTGCCAGCAAAGCATCATTCAGCTCTAAATTGTCTCAGAGTGTGGTCGGACCGGTGTCTGAGTGTGGTCGGAGCTGATAGGGCGTTGATAGGTGAACTTTTTGGGTGGGGTAGGCTGATTCTGCGCTATCAAGACTTGATTGTCGGCAGCGAGTCACCTAAAGTAGCGGCAACTACAACATAGGAAGCCGTTTATGAGTGAGTCGTTAACTCAGAATAATGCTGAAATCAGTGATGCGGAGCGCACAGAATGGGTGCGTACGCAGTTTCAAAAAGCCAACGAATACCTTGCAACTAAAGGTATTATCCCCGATAACGTTGCCGTGAGTGAAAGCCGTTACTTACCGCCTTATGTGGCTATTTGGAAACTGAATACCCGCGAGAAAAAATCCTTTTGGGTGATCAGTGGCGACTTACCAACAGACCATATGGCGATCGGCGCAGCACCTAATGCACGTGAAGCGATCCGTGCTTTTGCGTTGCATTGGCAGTTAAAGGCCGAGCAAATTATTCAAGCGGGTGTGTCTGATAAAACTCAGCAAGATTTTGCTAATTTATTGGTTGCTCGTGCGCACGGTTTATATGACTTGTTTGATGACGAACAATTGTGGCAAAGCTAGCACAAGCGCCACTTAAATCTGTATTTTAATCTTTACAAAAAAACCGCTGTTAAGCGGTTTTTTTCTGGGCAGAGAGCTTACTCAACAAAGTACCACAAGCCTTGATTGATCAAATCGGTGAGCAGCAGCAAACGCTCTTCGCGGGCAATAAAATGCATACAGTCTTGCTGACTAATGTTGGGGCTCTGTGTCAGCAGTTGCGCGGTGTGTAATTCCTCTGCGGGTAACACGATTTTCTCACCATCAATAAACAACAAAATATCACAGTCAGGTTTTTGCTGATAATAACTGCAGCGTAAACCGCCGATACTGGCCAGTACGGAGCCTTCTTCTAGGTATTCCGCAATTTCTTCGGCTTGATAATGCGGATCAGGCTCTTGCTGATCTAATTCATGCTTAGCTTGAGTAATGTATTGGCCAAACCATTGCGGGAGTAATTGTCGATCACTAATCAGTTGTAGTAACAATTGCTGCACCTGATCTAAATCTTGTTCACTGATCGCGCCGTTTTGCGGAGTTAATTGCCGAGCAGGATCGGTGAAACGTTTACCAACAATCTCGTGGTCAATTAAATAATCGGTTAAACCGGTAAGTAGATCTTTTTGTGCTGGCGCTCGAAAACCCACAGAGTAATTCAAGCTGTTATCAATAGAGATACCATCGTGCGGACAACCTGGTGGAATATATAAAATATCACCTGGCTCTAAAATGGCATCAATACAGGCTGTAAAAGGGCTAACTTGTAATAAGCGTGGGTGCGGGCAATGTTGCTTCAGGGAAGCATCGGGCATACCCACGCGCCAATGGCGTTTACCTTCGCCTTGGATAATAAAAACATCGTATTGATCCAAATGCGGGCCAACACCACCACCTGGCGTGGAAAAGCTGACCATCAAATCATCTATCCGCCAATTCGGGATAAAACGAAACGGCTCTAATAACGCCGCCGCAGGCGGATGCCAATGATCGACGGCTTGAACTAACACCGTCCAATCACGTTCACCGTAGCGATTAAAATCTTCAAAGGGGCCGGTTTCTAATTGCCAGTTGCCCGCATGACATTGCACCAGACGTGACTCGACATCTTCATCTAAGGCCAAGCCCGCCAATTCATCGGCGGATAAAGGATCTTTAAAGTCTTGAAAACCTTGCTTGATCAGCAGCGGTTTTTTTTGCCAATACTGCTGCATAAAGTCTGCAAGGCTAAGCTGTCCGAGGTGTAATGTGTACATATTTGGGCACCGAATAAAGGATCGAAAGGGTTAGCACAATTGGCCGGTTAGCGTGGGTTAAACGTAAAGCCGCTAACTTAACGTTTCAACGCTTTGCAGCTTGCCAGCTTAAAACGAATAAAGGCGAGTTGATCGCCTTTATTCGTCAATGCCACATCAAGCTGCAGTAACAACTAAGTGGTTAGTCTAATAACTCAACTAACCGTATCGCATCACCAATATAACCGGCTGGGCTAAGCTGTTTCATTTCCGCTTTAGCCTGCGCCGGTAAGTCTAGGCCATCAATAAACAAGGCGAGATCATTGGCGCTGATCCGCTTACCGCGAGTCAGTTCTTTTAACTTCTCGTAAGGTTTCTCGATGCCATATTTACGCATAACAGTTTGCACCGGCTCGGCCAGTAATTCCCAGTTAGCGTCTAATTCGGCTCGTAAATTGGCTTCGTTCACTTCTAACTTACTGATGCCTTTTAACGTGGCTTGATAAGCAATTAAAGTATAACCAAAACCGACGCCAAGGTTACGTAATACGGTTGAGTCAGTCAGATCGCGCTGCCAACGAGACACCGGTAATTTGGCTGAAAGATGGTTAAATAGCGCGTTAGCAATACCTAAGTTACCTTCTGAGTTTTCAAAATCGATCGGGTTCACTTTATGCGGCATGGTCGATGAACCAATTTCACCGGCAATCGTTCTTTGTTTGAAGTGACCCAAGGCAATGTAACCCCAGACATCACGATCAAAATCCAGCAAAATGGTATTGAACCGCGCAATGGCATCAAATAATTCGGCGATGTAATCATGTGGTTCGATTTGTGTGGTGTACGGGTTCCACGTAATGCCCAGCGAGCTGACAAAACGCTCCGCAAATTGATGCCAATCGATATCCGGATAAGCCGATAAGTGTGCGTTGTAGTTACCGACAGCGCCATTTATTTTACCCAGTAGGCTGACCGCTGCGATTTGTTCACGCTGACGCTTTAAGCGCATGTAAACATTGGCCATCTCTTTACCCATGGTGGTTGGCGAGGCTGGCTGACCATGCGTTCTGGCCATCATAGGAACGGCTTTTAAATCAACCGCTAGCGTTTTCAGTGCGCTAAGCAGTGCATCACACTCAGGTAATAAGACTTGGCTGCGCGCATCGTGTAGCATTAACGCGTGCGATAAGTTGTTGATGTCTTCAGACGTACAGGCAAAGTGGATAAATTCACTGATGGCCGCTAATTCGCTGTTGTTAACAACTTTTTCTTTTAACAGATATTCTACCGCTTTAACGTCATGGTTCGTTGTGCGCTCAATATCTTTAACACGCTGGGCATCTGCTAAACTGAATTCGCTGACAATCTTATCTAAAATGGCATTTGCTTCGGCAGATAACGCCGGTACTTCAGCAATTTTTGGCTCTGCCGCCAGTTGTTGTAACCAACGCACTTCGACAGTGACCCGGTATTTAATTAAACCGAATTCGCTGAAAATTGGGCGTAGGGCAGCCGCTTTGCTACCGTAGCGACCATCCACCGGCGAAATTGCGGTAAGGGCATTAAGTTCCATGAAATCTCCTGAGGTATCGTGCTTAGTTAGATACTGTTTAATGCGGCTTCTGCCGCAGCCAATAATTTACGTCGCTTAAAAACAAAATGCAGCCGGCTTCCACCTGCTTGACGCCAAAGCACTGCTGCTCGCACGGCGGCTAGCAGTAATGCTCGTACCTTATGCTGCACACTGTTTTGACTGAGTAAATCGGGTTGACCGTAAATTTGAATACGGGCCCCCAAGCTGCTGATACATTCGGTATAGATGTCTGCTAACTTAGCGATTATGTTTTCGTCTGTTACGGTAAAGTGCTGTAACTGACGGTCCATCTGCTGTAACTGATTGCCGAGCTGCTGCATATTCTTGCTGTTTTTATTCAGACGGCGCTCTAGCGCTAATACGCCGACTAAATAGCGGGTTAATTCGACATCTTTTTTTGGTTTATCAGCAAGTTGTTCGATAATGAGTTCAAAACCCTGCCGCAAGTTTTGCATCTCACCGCCATAAATATCGAGCGGCTCAGCCGGGTTAAGATTAACAACACTACCAAGCGCAATGGCTAATTGACCTTGTTGCGATTCGCTGCTGCGAGCAACCGTTTGCACCAATTTTACTGCTTGGCACAGGCCCGCTAAAGCAATTAATTGAGTTTGTAACGATGCTTCCATTTAGTTTAACGCCTCATCAATAATGCCGCCGCCCAAACAGACTTCATTTAAATAAAATACGGCAGACTGACCTGGAGTAACGGCCTTTTGTGGCTGATCAAATTCGACTTTTAACCGACCTTCAGACAACGGCGTAACCAAACAAGCGATGTCGGTTTGACGGTAACGAGTTTTCACCGTTAAGCGCTGCGGTTGTTGCGGCCCCGTGCGATCAACCCAGTCTAATTGCGTGGCGATTAAGCCGCTAGACAACAGGGCCGGATGGTCATGGCCTTGTGCCACTAATAAATGATTTTTCTGAAGATCTTTACCCACCACATACCAAGGTTCGTCGCTGCCATCACGTAGCCCGCCAATGCGCAAGCCTTTACGTTGGCCAAGGGTGTGATACATCAAGCCATCGTGTTGCCCAATCACTTTATGATCATCAATACTGACAATGTCGCCTGGTTGTGCCGGTAAATATTGTTGTAGAAAATCTTTAAATTTGCGTTCGCCAATAAAACAAATACCGGTGGAATCTTTTTTGTCGTGGGTGATCAAGCCTTGTTGTTCTGCAATAGCACGCACGGCCGGCTTTTCTAGCTCACCTACCGGAAACAACGTTTGCGCAATATGCTGTTCAGCGAGTGTGTATAAAAAGTAACTTTGATCTTTATTTTGATCTAAACCACGCAGCATTTGCCAATGGCCGTCTTGAAAGCGGCGGCGCACATAATGACCGGTAGCAATATAATCGGCTTGCAAGGCTTCAGCGGCAAATTCAAGAAAGGCTTTAAATTTGATTTCTTTGTTGCACATGATATCGGGATTTGGCGTGCGACCGGCTTGGTATTCAGCCAAAAAGTACTCAAACACGTTATCCCAATATTCAGCGGCGAAATTGACTTTGTGCAGCTTAATGCCGAGCTTATCGCACACGGCTTGCGCGTCGGCCATATCTTCAGCGGCGGCACAGTATTCGTCATTATCGTCTTCTTCCCAGTTTTTCATAAACAGGCCTTCAACCTGATAACCCTGTTGTATAAGTAACCAGGCTGATACTGAGGAATCTACGCCGCCAGACATTCCGACGATGACTTTTTTACTGCTGTTATCTGACATGACACCGCACTTAACTTAGCTGAAAATTAAAGGCGCGGATTATACCACCAAATTTAGTCGGGCAAAATGCTAACGCAACGGCTCAATCAGATTAAGTGCCAACCGAGTGCCTTGTAAGTAGCTATTGATGGCATCATGTACCAGTCGACTGCGTGCTGGCACGGGGTGCTGGCGTAATTCGTCGGCGCTAAGCCAATGCAAGGCAAGTATATCGTTATCTTGCGGTTGGTAGTGTTGCGGTAGCGAGTCGGGTTCAAATAAAAAGTTAATCCGCACATAAGTATGGCCGTTACTTGCCGCTAATTGTGAGATGCCAAGCCAAGCGGTAGGCGTGAGTATTAAACCGGTTTCTTCTGTCACTTCGCGACATACGGCACTGAGTACATCTTCATCTTCTTCCATATGTCCAGCTGGCTGATTCAGTACTTTATGACCGTGTTGCTTGTCTTGCTCTTCCACAAATAAAAAACGGCCTTGATACTGAATAACCGCAGCCACGGTCAAATGTAATCGATTTCTACTCATGCAGTGTCATCCTGTAAAGCAAATAGCCCTTAACAGAGCCGTTTAACGGGTTAGCGGGATAGTACGGCTCATACCCGGTGCTAGATCGGCCAGTTGCCAATCACCAATTTGCCAGCGCACTAAGCGCAGCGTAGGAAAGCCGACCGCAGCGGTCATCCGTCTAACTTGCCTATTACGGCCCTCGCTAATGGTTAAACTTAGCCAACTGGTTGGAATATTAGCGCGATAACGCACGGCTGGGGTGCGAGGCCACAGCTCGGGCTCGGCCATCCGTTGTGCTTGGGCTGGCAGGGTGAGGCCATCTTTGAGTTGCACACCTTGGCGCAATTGCTGCAGTGCCTGTTCGCTAATGTCACCTTCAACTTGTACCCAATAGGTTTTAGGGGCTTTAAATTTCGGATCGCTGATGCGTTGCTGGGTTTTACCGCAGTTGGTCAGTAATAACAGGCCTTCACTATCTCGATCTAAGCGACCTGCCGCATACACATCTGGAATATCAATATAGTCTGCCAGCGTAGCGCGCGGTGGGGTACTGTTGTCGGTAAACTGGCTTAACACATCAAAAGGCTTATTAAAAAGGACTAAGATCGGTGTTGTAACACTCTCGCCATTGTTTTTTTTGAAAAAGCCCTTATGTTTGGATTGGGCTGCTGATGTTGATTTTTTCACACAAATTCTCGACGTTAATCTGGGGCAAACCGCCGCCGTTACCAGTAAGCATCCTACCGCGTGAATTAGAACATTTACTGGTCGGTCATACTGCGCCTGTTTTAATCTGATTGATGCTGATATAATCAGTCGGTTTTTTGGCTGCGTTTAAAACAATTTCCACACTCGGGTGGCAATGGCCCTGTCAATGCGATCCGTCGATTACAATACAGGAACTAACATGTCGAATGAAAGTGCAAAAATTATTTACACCATAACTGACGAAGCGCCAGCACTGGCGACCCAGTCTTTATTGCCAATTATCGAGGCGTTCTCTGCCGCTGCCGGTGTAGTGGTTGAAACCCGCGACATTTCATTGTCAGGTCGGATTATTGCCAGCTTCCCTGAGTTTTTGACACCAGAGCAACGGATCAACGACGACTTAGCTGAGTTGGGTGAATTAGCTAAACAGCCAGACGCCAACATTATTAAATTACCGAACATTAGCGCTTCATTACCGCAATTAAAAGCAGCGATAAAAGAATTACAAGCGCAAGGTTATGCTTTACCTGATTACACAGAAGAGCCAAAAACCGAGCAAGAACGTGACGTCAAAGCGCGTTATGACAAGATCAAAGGCTCAGCCGTAAACCCGGTTTTACGTGAAGGTAACTCGGATCGTCGTGCGCCGGCTTCGGTTAAGCAGTATGCGCGTAAAAACCCGCACAGCATGGGTGCTTGGAGCAGCAGCTCAAAATCACACGTTGCCCACATGAGTGCCGGCGATTTTTATGGCTCTGAATTATCTACAACTATGTTGGCAGCGGATGTGTTAAAAATCAGCCTGCAGCAAGCCGATGGCAGCGTACAAGTACTTAAAGAAAAAGTGCCAGTATTAGCCGGTGAAGTAGTCGATGCTACCATGATGAGCGTAGCCGCCTTACGCGAGTTTTACGCCGCTGAGATTGAAGATGCCAAAGCGCAAGACGTGTTGTTCTCGTTACACTTAAAAGCCACCATGATGAAAGTGTCGGATCCAATCTTGTTCGGTCATGCGGTTAAAGTATTCTACAAAGAAATTTTCGCAAAATACGCCACAACCTTTACTCAATTGGGTTTAGATGTTAACAACGGTATCGGCGATTTATACGCCAAGTTACCGCAGTTACCTCAAGCTGAACAAGATGCGATTAAAGCTGATATCGCCGCGCTGTATGCGGATAAACCCGCCATGGCGATGGTAAACTCTGATAAAGGTATCACCAACCTGCACGTGCCAAGCGATGTGATTATCGATGCGTCTATGCCAGCGATGATCCGTAGCTCAGGTCAAATGTGGGGTCCAGATGGTCAATTAAAAGATACCAAAGCGGTCATCCCTGATCGTTGCTATGCCGGTGTTTATCAAGAGACTATTGCCTTCTGTAAGCAAAACGGTGCTTTTGATCCTCGTACCATGGGCTCAGTGCCTAACGTTGGCTTAATGGCGCAAAAAGCCGAAGAATACGGTTCACACGATAAAACGTTTGAAATCGCCGCGGCAGGTACTGTTGTGGTAACCAACAGCAAAGGCGAAACCGTGTTCAGCCATAAAGTTGCGGCCGGTGATATTTGGCGTATGTGCCAAGTAAAAGATGAGCCGATCCGTGATTGGGTTAAATTAGCGGTTAATCGCTCACGTTTAAGCAACACGCCAGCCATTTTCTGGTTAGACAACCAACGTGCTCACGATGCTGAATTGATCAAGAAAGTGCATGCTTATTTAGCGGATCACGACACTGATGGTTTAGATATTCAAATCATGTCGCCGGTAGAGGCAACCCGTCATACCTTAGCGCGTATGAAACAAGGTTTAGACACGATTTCGGTAACCGGTAACGTATTACGCGATTACTTAACCGATTTATTTCCGATCCTTGAGCTGGGTACCAGTGCCAAGATGTTATCTATAGTGCCATTGATGAACGGTGGTGGTTTATTTGAAACGGGTGCAGGCGGTTCAGCACCGAAGCACGTTGAGCAATTCGTGCAAGAAAACCACTTACGTTGGGATTCATTGGGTGAGTTTTTAGCGTTAGCGGCGTCGTTAGAACATTTAGCCCAAGTTGCTGATAACAAGGTTGCGCAGATCTTAGCGGATACGTTAGATAAAGCCACCGCTCAGTTTTTAGATAACGACAAATCACCACGCCGTAAAGCGGGTGAGTTAGATAACCGTGGTAGCCATTTCTATTTAGCCATGTACTGGGCACAAGCGATGGCGCAACAAACTGCGGATGCTGCTTTAGCCAGCCGTTTTGCTAAGCTAGCCGACGCTCTGCAGTCTGGCGAGCAGCAAATATTGGCCGAGTTAAACGGTGTGCAAGGTCGTGAAGTGGATATCGGTGGTTACTACCGTCCGGATCAAAGCAAGGCTGCAGCGGCCATGCGTCCAAGTTCAACACTAAACGCTGCCTTAACTGCCTTGTAAGCATTTGGGCAAGTTGTTTGGTTAAGCAAAAAGGCGCAACCCTCGGGTTAGCGCCTTTTTTCTGCCTGTAGTCACTGTAATGTAGAGAGAACAGCCAACGTTGTGAACCTGAAACAGCTCAGCAAGGTTGTGGATTGTACTCGGGCAGTTTAGTAAGCCACATCGGTTATTGGGGCAAGCTAACATTATGGCTAATGAACTTACCGAAATAACCGTAACGTGTTCGCTTACTTATTCTTCGCCAGGAAGTTTGATATTAACTGCATGTAAGCCCTTAGGCCCTTCAGACAAGTCAAACTCGACATCCTGACCCGCTTTTAGCGTGCGGTAGCCGTCCATGGTGATGGTTGAATAATGCGCGAAGATATCTTCGTCGCGCCCATCTTCCCGGATAAATCCAAATCCTTTTGCATTATTGAACCATTTTACTTTACCGGTAGCCATACTACTTACATCCTTCTCTAAGTTTAGCTATATTCTGTATGCTTGAGCTTCATGTTAGAGGAGCTTTTTGGTTGCTCCACTATCTAATGTAGATAATTTGTACAGACAGTCAAGGTATTTGCTGAAATATGCTAAATACTTTTACGCAATTTTAATTGAAGCGCCTTTGCTGGATGGCGCGCGCATGGCTATAGTTTATTTATGAGCGGTAATAACAATCCAAACGTACACTTTGATGACATTGCAGAATTAACGCGGCAACGACTGGCGCCACCCCCTATGTACAAGGTGGTTTTGCACAATGACGATTTCACGCCTATGGATTTTGTTATTGATGTGCTGTCACGGTTTTTTAACCTGCAGTACGAGCAGGCAACAGAAATTATGCTGAAAGTTCATTATGAGGGTAAAGCTGTTTGTGGCATCTACACGGCAGAAATAGCAGAAACTCGCGTACAGCAGGTCAGTGATTATGCCAAGGAGCATCAGCATCCGCTGTTATGCACCATGGAGCGAGCATAATCCAATGGGAACACCGACTGTGGTCGGAGAATTATCTAACTCAGGTGGATTAGGAGTAGTGCATGTTAAATAAAGATCTTGAGTTGACACTGAATGCGGCTTTCAGGTTCGCGCGTGACCGTCGTCATGAATTCATGACAGTAGAACATCTGCTGTTGTCCTTACTCGATAACCCTGCAGCAGGAGCAGCGTTAAAATCCTGCGGGGCTAATATTGATAAATTGCGCCACGAATTGGCCAGCTTTATTGACTCCACTACACCCGTATTACCCGAAGGCGAACTCGAGCGGGATACCCAACCTACTTTAGGTTTTCAACGGGTTTTACAGCGCGCGGTATTTCACGTGCAGTCTTCAGGTAAGTCAGAAGTCACCGGCGCCAATGTGTTGGTGGCGATTTTCTCAGAACAAGAGTCTCAGGCGGTGTATCTTCTGAAAAAAATCGATATCACACGCTTAGATGTAGTCAATTACATTTCACACGGCATCGCTAAAACCGAAAAGCTGGAGCAGCATGACGATACGCCCCCTGAAGAAATGGGCGAATCCTCGGCTGATGAGCATCGTTATTTAGAAAACTTCACCGCAAACTTAAATCAATTAGCGAAAAATGGTCAAATTGATCCGTTAATTGGCCGTGATGCCGAAGTCGAGCGGGCGGTACAAATTTTATGTCGGCGTAAAAAGAATAACCCTTTACTGGTTGGTGAAGCCGGGGTGGGCAAAACCGCCATTGCCGAGGGCCTAGCGTGGCGTATTGTGCAACAACAAGTGCCTGAGGTGATTGCTGATGCAACGATTTACTCATTGGATATGGGCGCGTTACTGGCCGGTACCAAATACCGTGGCGACTTTGAGAAACGCTTAAAATCGTTACTAAAAGAAGTGGAACAAGAAAAAAATGCCATCTTATTTATTGATGAAATTCATACCGTAATTGGTGCTGGTGCCGCCTCTGGTGGCGTTATGGATGCCTCGAATTTAATTAAACCGTTATTATCCAGTGGGCGTTTACGCTGCATGGGTTCAACAACCTATCAAGAATTTAAAAGTATCTTTGAAAAAGATACTGCCTTGGTACGTCGTTTCCAAAAAATTGATGTGTTAGAACCGAGTGTTGACGACACGACGCGTATTTTAATTGGTTTAAAAGAGCGTTATGAAAAACATCACAACGTTAAATATACCCAAAAAGCGTTGCGTGCGGCAGCGGAGTTATCGGCAAAATACATTAACGAACGGCATTTACCAGACAAAGCTATCGATGTCATAGATGAAGCCGGCGCGTCACAACGCTTATTACCGGCCTCTAAGCGCCGTAAAACGATTAACGTGGCAGAGATTGAACAAGTTATTGCCAAAATTGCGCGCATCCCTGAGAAGTCGGTATCGGCTTCAGATAAAGATGTGTTAGCCAATTTAGATCGTAATCTAAAAATGGTGGTGTTTGGTCAGAACGAACCGATTGATGTATTAACCTCGGCCATTCGTTTATCTCGCTCAGGTTTGGGCAATGAAGAAAAGCCGATCGGTAATTTCTTATTTGCGGGGCCAACCGGTGTGGGTAAAACCGAAGTGACCAAGCAATTGGCAAAAGTGATGGGCGTAGAGTTATTACGCTTCGATATGTCTGAATATATGGAACGCCATGCGGTGAGCCGCTTAATTGGCGCGCCGCCAGGCTATGTCGGGTTTGAACAAGGCGGCATGTTAACCGATGCCGTGTCAAAGCATCCCTATTCGGTGGTGTTGTTAGATGAAATTGAGAAAGCGCACTCCGATATCTACAACATTCTGCTGCAGGTTATGGATCATGGCACCCTAACCGATAATAATGGCCGTAAGATTGATTTTAGAAACGTGGTGTTGGTGATGACCACCAATGCGGGTGTACAAGAAACCATCCGTAAAACCATTGGCTTTAAGCAACAAGATCATAGCCATGATGCGTTAGCCGAAATTAACCGGACTTTTAGCCCTGAGTTTCGTAACCGCTTAGATGGCATTATTTGGTTTAAGCATTTAGATCCTGCCATTATTTTGCAAATCGTTGATAAGTTTATCTGTGATCTGCAAGTGCAGTTAGATAAAAAACAGGTGTCGTTAGAGTTAACTGCCGAAGCAAGACAATGGTTAGCAGACAAAGGCTATGATCCGGCAATGGGCGCACGGCCGATGGCGCGGGTAATTCAAGAGCATTTGAAAAAGCCGTTAGCGAACGAAATCTTATTTGGTAGTTTAAGCAGTGGCGGCGACGTGAAAGTCAGCTTAGTTGCTGATGCGCTGCAGTTTGATTATCAATCGAGCCAAGCTTTAGCGGATGCCTGATGAGAAAGCAGTTGCTGCCTAATCGGGTAGTGGCTTCTTGTTTAATTACTCGTCATCAAAAATGATTTAACGCAAAAACCCGGCTAATGCCGGGTTTGTCCAATAAACGAAAGCGTGTTCGTTTTTGGCTAATGCTTAACGCTGACGGAAAACGATCCGGCCTTTGGTTAAGTCGTACGGCGTCAGTTCAACCGTGACTTTGTCACCCGTTAAGATGCGGATATAGTTCTTACGCATTTTGCCAGAGATATGAGCGATCACAACGTGACCGTTTTCTAGTTCAACTTTGAACATCGTATTTGGCAGGGTATCCAAAATGGTACCTTGCATCTCAATTACATCTTCTTTCGCCATTCAGCGTACTCGCCTCTATAAAAAATTGGGTGCCTTCGAAAAACAGCGCAGATTGTGCCGAAAAGCCGTCGATAAGTAAAGCAGCAAGCGCTTTTTTACGCAAATGAATGCCAGTAACCATTAAAAAAACGCTGATGAGGTCGAAATTCGCTCTTATAGGCCATTTTTTGGCAGCCTTCAATTTGATAGCCAAGATAAACAAAACGCCGATCGGTGGTCGCGGCGAAGTCTAATAGATATAAAATCGCCAGCTTACCCGGTGAAAACCGAGCCCCTTCAGCAGCGAAAAAAGTATAAACCGCGGAAAAACTATCACTAAGATCATCAATGATACTGACTGCCATTAACACATCAGCTTGATACAGCTTTAACAAGCGGATAGGTTGCCAGTAGCTATGTAATAACGAGTGTAACTGTTCATCTGTAGCCGGAAACATCACACTGTCAGCATGTTTAAAAGCGATATAGCGGCTGAATAGGGCAAATAACTCGGTGTATTCTGCGCTATCAATTTGGGGGGCGTCACTCAGTTTATAATGCCAACGTTCGCGTTGTGCTTTATTTAATATGCGTCGCTGTGCAGCACTAGGTTGAAAATCGCTCACCAGTATCCGTAATGATTGGCAGGCGCTGCACGCTGCACAGTGCGGCCGATAAATCTGATCACCGCTACGTCGAAAATTATAGGTGATGAGTTGGCTATAGGTATCGGCTTCAATTGGCTCAGGACCAATTAATACGGCTAATTGTTCTTGTTTTTCAGGGAGGTAACTGCAGGTTGTCGGCTGCGTTAAACCAAATTGTAAGGCAATATTTTCCATTCAGCGCCTTAATACTGCAACGTTAAGGTTTGCGCTTGCCAATGTTTTGCAGGAGCCGGCAGAGTGCGGAGTTGTTGCAGTAATTCGAGGTAATCGGCTCTTGGCATGGTACTAGCACCTTGTTTTAATAAAAAAGGGTTGGGTAGCTGACAATCAATCCAGCCCGGTGCATAACGCTGTAAATGTTGTTGTAGCGCAACGAGCGCGAATTTAGCGCCATTGTCGATAAGGTTGAACATCGATTCTCCACAAAACAGCTGGCCTAATTGTACACCGTACAATCCTCCAACTAACTGCTGCTGTTGCCAGATTTCAATACTGTGTGCTAAGCCCTGTTGATGAAGCGCAATATAGGCTTGTTGAATATCAGGCAAGATCCACGTTTGTGCTTGGCTTGGCCTCGGGGCCGCGCAAAGTTTCACCACGGCAGCAAAATCAAGATTAAGGGTAATCTGCAGATCGGATTTTTGCCATTGTTTACGCAAGGTGCGATTTAATTGCAGCGTGTTAGGAGGAAATACTGCACGCGTACCCGGGCTCCACCATAACAGCGGATCGCCATCGGCAAACCAAGGAAAAATACCAGACTGATAAGCCAACGTTAACCGTGCCACCGATAAATCCCCGCCCATCGCCAACAAACCATCCGGCTCGGTCAACGCTTGACTTACCGGGGGGAAAACAAGTGAATTAACAGTTAGCTCAGGCAAATAAATCGGCATAGCAATGTCCGGTTAAAAAGCGCTAAAAACCCCGTTACAACGCCAACCTGTCTCAGAGTGCGGTCAGACCAGTGTCTGAGTGTGGTCTAACCTGTCTCAGAGTGCGGTCTGACCAGTCTCAGAGTGTGGTTGGACCTCACTCTGAGACGTTTAAGGTGTTAACGGGGATGGCTTATTTGGCAAGGGCGTCTAGGTAGCGCTCAGCATCTAGTGCAGCCATACAGCCTGAACCGGCTGAGGTGATGGCTTGACGATAAATATGGTCGGCAACATCACCGGCAGCGAAAACGCCTTCAATACTGGTTTGTGTCGCGTTGCCTTCAGTACCACTGTGTACTTTCAGGTAGCCGCCGTTCATTTCTAGTTGTCCAGCGAAGATGTCGGTATTCGGTTTATGACCAATGGCAATAAAGACGCCTTGTAAGGCGATATCTTTAGTCGCTTCCCCTTGGGTTGAGGCTAAACGTACACCATTCACGCCCATATCATCGCCTAGCACTTCTTCTAAGGTGCGGTGCGTGTGCAGAATAATGTTACCGCTGGCCACTTTAGCCATTAAACGGTCGATTAAGATTTTTTCCGCTTTGAAGGTATCGCGGCGGTGCACTAAATGCACTTCTGCAGCGATATTGGCTAAATACAGCGCTTCTTCCACTGCGGTATTACCGCCACCGATCACTGCTACTTTTTGGTTACGATAGAAGAAACCATCGCAGGTAGCACACGCTGAAACGCCACGGCCGCTATAAGCTTGCTCTGACTCTAAACCTAGATATTTAGCCGAAGCACCGGTACAGATTATCAGCGCATCGCAGCTGTATTGGCCGTTATCACCCGTTAAAATAAAGGGGCGCTGTTGTAATTGCACGGTATGAATATGGTCAAACACGATCTCGGTATTGAAGGCTTCTGCGTGAGCCTGCATCCGTTCCATTAGCGCTGGGCCTGTTAAACCATGCGCATCACCGGGCCAGTTTTCGACTTCAGTGGTGGTGGTTAATTGACCACCTTGCTGCATACCGGTAATTAATACCGGTTGTAAGTTAGCACGGGCGGCATAAACGGCGGCCGTGTAACCGGCAGGGCCTGAGCCAAGAATAAGTAATTTGCTGTGTTTTATCTCTGACATCAGAGCGCTCCATTATCAATCATCAAAACAAGTAGGCGGATTCTACGGCAAAGGCCGAGCAAAGCGAAACCCCGTAAAGCGGATATGCGGGTGTTTTGCTGTAAATAAAGACGAACAGACAGTTAAAATTGTCGACTGTGGTTAGGCATTAGCGATAAAGCTGGTAAGATGAGTTGCATTATCGCACTTATTTTAAGATGTTATGAGTCATTACAGCCGTTTAGAAGATCAATTACACAGTTTAAGCCATGGTATTGGTGCCTTACTGGCTTGTGTCGGTGGCTATGCCTTGTTTTCACATACCCTAGAGGGGGATGTTTGGCAGCGGGTGGCCGCGCTACTTTATGCCAGTGCTTTGGTGCTGCTGTATAGCAGTTCTTGTTTGTATCATGCGGTGGTGGATCCGGTATTAAAGTTTCGCTTTAGACAGCTAGATCACGCCGCAATTTTTATTTTAATTGCGGGTACTTACAGCCCTATAACCTTAGTCAGTTTGCGGGAGCATTGGGGCTTGGCGTTGTTTGCGCTGGTTTGGACCATTGCCATTGGCGGCGTGTTGCTAGAATGGCTCACTGCGATGAAATACAAAAAATTGTCGCTGGCGCTTTATCTTGGCTTAGGTTGGGTGGCGGTTTTGGCGTTAAAACCGATGCTGCAGCAATTAGAGCCGGGGGCTTTAATGCTGCTGTTAGCCGGCGGCCTAAGTTATTCGTTTGGTGTCATTTTTTACGTTTGGAAAAGCTTGTACATGCATCATTTAATCTGGCATCTGTTTGTGATGGCCGGTAGTATTTTGCACTTTTTGGCGGTGTACTGGTATGTGCTACCCGCACCCCGCTAAGTGTGATTTAAGCTTATTGAGCAGGCGATTCGGCTTGTTCAACCGGGGTATCATTTAATATTTTTAGCTGATCTTTTAGCATTTTTAGTTGCTGCTGAAGCAGTTCTTTTTGCTCATCTTTGGCATCGCCTAACCTTTGTTCACACTCGGCAATTTGTGCCTGCAAACCTGCTTTGGCGTTCTCGCGTTGCTCTGCTTCTTCGGCTTTATCAAACACGACGCTTTCTGCCACATTTTCAGTGTGACTCGGTGTAATAGGTTGGCGCCCCACAGGGATCACCTTGCCATCATCCGGCACTTTACGTTGACTCATAAAGCTGGGTGACATAATTTCGATACCCTCACCATGCAGGGCATCTAAAACCTGTTTGCGTAAATTTGAACGTGCACTGAGTAAACTTTTTACATCAACCAACATACCGCTGATTTTATAAGTAATCGCGAAATTACCCAGCTCAAGCACTTGCACAAAGGGATCGGTTAACTGGCTATTTTCCGCCGCTTGCAGCAGCAGCGTTTCAACTTGAGCATGATGCACATCATAGCCCAAAGATAAGGTTGTTGAGACAATACAACCCGAGCTGCGCGTCACAGTAACGGCAGTACTGACCAGAAGGGTATTGGGGATCGCCACTAATTCACGGTTTTCGGTTTGGATTTCGGTATCCAGTAAACCGCGTTCTACCACACGACCGAATAGCTCCCCGACTTGAATAAAATCGCCTGTCCGAAAAGGTTTGGTCACCCTTAGCATAGTGCCGGCCATAATATTCGAAAACAGGGTGCTAGAAGAAAACGCAAATACCCCCGAAATGACTAAACCAATTAACCCAATCACTTGGTTGCGGGAGCTATCACTCACCGGTAACGCCAGGGCAATGGCTATCACACCCATCAGCGTTAGCGTTAACATGGCTAATTGCCGTGGGAAAAGGCGTTCATTGCCATCATCTTGATGGCGTTGGATTAAAAAGACGTGCGCGATCCACAAGATTGCAGTGACGATGATTGCCGTAACCGCTAGCGGTAAAAACAGCAGTATCGTTTCGTTAACTGTTTGCAACAGTGACATAAAGACGTTTTCCCTAATCGCAATGTGATGCAGACAATCTGATGTTGCTGATAATGATGAACACTAGCCAATCACCTGATTTTAATCAATGTCTTTTTATCTCAATGTCAGTGAAATACGGGGTGGCAACACAGATGCTATTTACAGGCTTAGCAGGTAGAATATGGCCTTTTGAATAGGAGCCAACATGCCACTGTTAGTGATTATTGGTTACGTTTGGCCTGAACCCAATTCGTCGGCGGCGGGGAGCCGAATGCTCAGTTTACTGCAGTTATTTCAACAGCAGGGCTGGCAGGTGATCTTTGCCAGTGCGGCGGAAAAAAGCCCGCATCGCTTTGCTTTAGAAAGTATTGGTGTTACTGAGCAGAGCATTACACTGAACGACAGCCGTTTTGATCAATGGATCGCTGAGTTACAACCTGCTGCCGTATTGTTCGATCGTTTTATGTTAGAAGAACAATTTGGCTGGCGCGTAGCCGAGGCTTACCCAGAGGCTTTACGTTTACTTGATATGGAAGACGTGCATGCGCTGCGCCATGCCCGGCATGAAGCTGTTAAGCAGCAGCGACCGTTGCAGCTAGCTGACTTGAACAATGAACTTGCTATGCGTGAAGTGGCCGCGATTTATCGTTGTGATCTTACCTTGGTGATTTCTGAGTATGAGCTGCAATTATTACAACAGCATTATCAGCTGCCAGCCAACTTAATGGCCTATTGCCCATTTTGGCAAACTGAGCCGGTTGCTAGCGCGCCTGGCTTTGCTGAACGGCAGCACTTTATTAGTATTGGTAATTTCCGGCATGCGCCCAATTGGGATGCCGTATTGTGGTTAAAGCAGCAGTTATGGCCACAGATCCGAGCGCAGTTACCCCAAGCAGAGTTGCATATTTATGGAGCCTATCCGCCACCCAAAGCCACCGCCTTACATAATGCTCGAGAAGGTTTTTTAGTGAAAGGCTGGGTAGATAATGCCGAGCAGGTTATGCGTCAAGCCCGAGTCTGTTTAGCGCCGCTGCGCTTTGGCGCCGGTTTAAAAGGCAAGTTATTGCAAGCCATGCAATGTGGCACACCCAGTGTGACGACGCCTATTGGTGCAGAAGGGATGACCATCGACAGTGGCTGGGCCGGTCAGATTGCCCAGACTAGCAGCGAGCAGGCAGCTGCCGCCTGTCAGTTGTATCAAGATGCTGCCGCTTGGCAAAGCGCGCAACAGCAAGGTTATCACATTCTAGCTAAGCGCTTTGACAGTGATCAAGCTCAGTATTTTTGGCAGCGATTACAACCGCTGCTGGTCGAAACGGCTCTAACGCGAGCAGAGCGGCGCGCCAGCAATTTTACTGGCCAGATGTTACAATCGCATGCTTATCGTAGTACCCGTTATATGGGGCAGTGGATAGAAGCGAAAAATAGGAAAATGCCATGATTGAACGCCAACAGTTAGTCGACTATTTGGATCAGTTACTCGACAGTGGGCGCATTAAAGATTATTGCCCTAATGGTTTGCAGGTAGAAGGCAAAGCACAGATCCAAACCGTGGTCACTGGTGTCACTGCCAGCATGGCGCTATTAGAGCAAGCGGCGGCCTTAAATGCCGATGCCATCCTGGTGCATCATGGTTACTTCTGGAAAAATGAAGCGCCCATGGTGGTTGGCATGAAAAAGCGCCGTTTACAGCTTTTGTTAGCGCATGACATCAATTTACTGGGCTATCATTTGCCGTTAGATGTGCACCCAGCCTTAGGTAATAATGCGCAATTAGCCCAGATTTTAAATGTCGAGGCTGCAACACCGGTATTGGGTGTCGAGCCGATTGGCGTATTGCAACAAGGTGAGTTAGCCAAAGCTACGCCACTAAGCGATATTGCGGCGTTATTATCAGAAAAATTGCAGCGCGACCTGTTGGTGGAAGATGTGGGCATTGGTGCTGTAACCAAATTAGCATGGTGTAGCGGCGGCGGCCAAGGCTATATCGAGCAAGCCGCAGCGGCCGGGGCACAGCTATTTATTAGTGGTGAAGTTTCAGAGCAAACTATTCACTGTGCGCGCGAGCTGGGCATTCATTTTATTGCCGCAGGCCATCACGCCACAGAGCGTTATGGTGTAAAAGCTTTGGGTGAGCATTTAGCCGCTGAGCTGGGTTTAACCGTACATTTTGTTGATATTGCTAACCCGGCCTAAGCCGCCGACAAAGAGGCGCAATGCGCGATAAATTAACCGATCGTAATTTTGATCAATTAGCTGAGCGTTTCCAGCAAAACATTTATAACACCAGCAAGGGGCAGTTACGCCAAGCGGTGTTAATGCGCGATCTCTTGGCGCTACCGCTGTTAGCTAAGCCTTGTTCGGTGTTAGATGTCGGCGGTGGTCAGGGGCAACTCGCTTTGCGGCTAGCAGCCTTGGGGCATCAGGTGCACTTAACCGATATTTCTGCCGACATGTTGGAGATTGCACAGGCGCAGGCTGCAGCGGCAAACTTGTCGCAACAGTTTCGCTTTACCCATAGCCCATTACAAACCTTGGCGAGTCAACTTGCCGGGCAACAGTATCCGCTGGTGCTTTGTCATGCGGTATTAGAGTGGTTGGTTGATCCGGCCAGCGCAATTCAACAATTACGGCAAGTGCTGGCACCCGGTGGCATTTTGTCTCTGATGTTTTTTAATAAAGACGCGCTTCGCTTTAGTAATATTGTGTATGGCAACTTTGATTACGTAAAAGCCGATATGCGAGTGAAAAAACCGGTACGCTTAAGCCCACAGCAGCCGTTACTGCAAGCGGATGTGCTGGCGTGGTGTCAGCAAGCGGGGTTCAGCGTCATCAGTAAAAGTGGTGTACGCTGTTTTCATGATTATTTACGTGATCGTCAGCTACAAATCACTCAATACAGCGAACTTGAAGCACTCGAGTTACAATACAATCAACAAGAGCCGTATGCGTCGTTAGGGCGTTACACGCATTTGCTGTTGCAAGGTTAAGCATAATGCCGTGATATCTAGCTTTAGCTTCGGGGGCAGATACCAAGTCCCTTAACCTTTTCGCCGTTGGCGAGATACTTTCTTTTGCGTCGCCAAAAGAAAGTATCCAAAGAAAATGCGACCCCACTTCCGCTCGAAAGCCCGACTGCTCATGCGTTGTCCAAGGCGAAAACGTAACTCGCGCGGCGCTACCGTCGCCGCACTCAAACACCCGTTTTCTTAAAACCTTGGACAACGATGATCAGTCGGCTCGCTCTAAGGGGAATAAAATCCAGAGTAAGCTTCAAGCTTCGGGGCAGATACCAAGACTCTATTGATGAGTTAATAGCGAAGTAAACGTTGGCTTAAGACGTCTTTTCAGGATGAAAAAGAGCAGCGTACACGGATGTATTTACCGCGTGCTCCAGTCAAAGCTTTACGGAGAATTTAACCTTTTCGTCGTTGGCGAGATACTTTCTTTTGCGTCGCCAAAAGAAAGTATCCAAAGAAAATGCGACCCCACTTCCGCTCGAAAGCCCGACTGATCATCGTTGTCCAAGGCGAAAACGTAACTCGCGCGGCGCTACCGTCGCCGCACTCAAACACCCGTTTTCTTAAAACCTTGGACAACGATGATCAGTCGGCTCGCTCTAAGGGGAATAAATGCCAGAGCGGTATTCGTTTTGCTGAATAGCTTGTTTGTGCAAATTGCTGACATTTTAGAGGGTAATCAGCAAAGACTGTTTTCAGTTCTTAGCTGTAATAATCTTAAAAACCGAAATACGTCTAAGTCTGATGTGCTTTTAAATCCCATTACGTTGCAAGCCGAGCAAGTTTGTACGACCAAGGTTTTAAGACGAGGGGTGTTTGAGTGAGGTGCGGTAGCGCCGAGCGAGTTACCTCGTCGCCTTGGGCGGGCAAAATTGAACGGGCTTTCGCCGCAACGTGGGTCGAATTTTCTTTGGTGACTTTCTTTTGGCGAAACAAAAGAAAGTTACTCGCCAATGGCGAAAACGTTGTTTCTTTAATAAGTTATTGCAGACACGCGCATAAACATCTTGGCGCAGCAGGAATTTCTGTTATTCGCTCTGAGCTGTAATAATCTTAAAACCGAAATACGCCTAAGTCTGATGCGCTTTTAAAACCCATTACGTTGCAAGCCGAGCGAGTTACCTCGTCGCCGTGGGCGGGCAAAATTGAACGGGCTTTCGCCGCAACGTGGGGCGCATTTACTTTGGTGACGTTCTTTTGGCTAGGCAAAAGAACGTGACTCGCCAACGGCGAAAACGTGGTTCACTTATAATTAAGTTGCTTTAATCAAATTCAAATTTGTAGAGCACATCAACAGCGTTATCCAAGCCTGATACCGCTTCTAAAAACAGGCTGCGCATCAAGCGATAGCGCAGTGTAAACTGGCCAATCGGCTGAAAAATACCTATACCGTATTTTAGTTGTAAATCTCGGGTCAGATAACCACTGACTGTCACCTGTGAGTTATCACCGGCACCTTCGGTATCCAGTGTGAGATCACTGACCCCAAAAGCCTCGCCAATTTCACCAACCAGCTTGCCACTGGAGGCGAAGCTCATGCCAATTAAGCTGGTGGTAACGCTGTTGGCGGCATTGCCTGATTCACTGTCGAGATCTCGGCCCATAATTAAATAGGAAAGGGCATTGGCTTGCGGTTTGGAGGGCTCGGAGAAAATACTAATCACCGGTTGATCGGCCGGACCTGTGACGCGAATACCGGCGATCACGTCATCTTCCATATTAATTGGGTTACGAATGGCTTCGACGTTTAAAAACGGCTGATCAGCGGGGCCACTGAACGTCATTTTGCCTTGGCGGATTAATAAGTCTTGGCCATAAGCACGAAAGGTACCGTCTTGTAAGTTCACTTCACCGCGCACGGTGGGGTTAAACTGTTGCTGTTGTACACGTAAGTCACCGTTTAAACGGGTTTTTAAGCCAAATGCGGATAAATTCACCGCTTGGCCCAGTTGCACGCGAATGTCTGTTTCAATGGCAAAAGCCGCCGCTTGCTCTTCGCTGATGGGTTTTAAGCGGCGATCTAAGAGCACCAAATCGCTTGATAAGCCCACCGCATTTTGTGGCAAGCTATCCACCGTGATAGTAGCGCGTGGGATCTGTACTATACCTGTTATTTTACTGCGCCCGGGTGCGGCGGTGATCTGCAGGTCGGGTTTTACAAACAGTAAGGCTTGTGGGATCTGCAGTTTTAATTCATCCCCTTTAACTTGCACCGCTAAACGCCAATCTTCACGCTGTTGCCAATTAGCATCACCGCTTAAGGTGACCCGGCCTTCAGGGGTGTTGACGATGCCGCTTAAGCTGGCTTGTTCACCGGTAAACTTCACTTGTAAATCGGCTTGCTCAATATCGGTTGGCGCTAATTTACCTTTAACCCGCAGATCGGCAAGGCGCAGCTCACCGGCAATTTGCGGCTCGGCTAAATCGCCGCTGATACTTAATTGGCTGGATAAGGTGCCCGCCAGCTCGCTGTATTCATCCAGTAACGGCCGTAAAAAATCTAATGTCAGGTTTTGTAGCGTAATTTCACTGCGTAACGGTTTTTGTTCTTGGTTTAAATCACTGATCAGCGTTTGTGCTTGTAGCAGTCCGTCATTGCCAATACGCAGCTCAAGTTGGCTGCGAAGCTGATGTTGCTCGAGTGACGCATTAAGCGATAATGCCGACCAATCTAGAGTCACCGGCACATCCAGTTGTTGTGTAAAACTGCCCGGTTCACCGTTTAATTGTAGCGTTGCCTTGGCGGCTTGGCCTTGTTGCCAATTGGCGGCCAATTGCAGTGAAATGCCGCCTTTTAAACTCGATTGATAGGGCAGTAGCGGGTTTAATTGTGCTAATTGATAATCTGCTAGCGTTAAGCTGAGGTTGATCGCTTCACGGTTTAAGGTGGTTGCTTCGGTTAAACATAAGGTGGTGGGGGCTTGCTGCCAACAATGCGCGGCCAGGCTTAATTGTTGCTTGATAATATCGACAGTAATAGGCAGCGGCGCAGTCAATTGCCAAGCGCCTGCTGGGCTGGTTAAGGCCACTTGTTGCAGCTCGGCTTGCCAAAACTGGCGATCGGTCAAAGCACCCGCTAAGTTGATATCGGTACTGAACTCATCCGCGGTCAGCGCCAGTTTTAGTTGATGTGCCAACTCGGTGCCGCTGAGCTCTAGCGATAATTGCTGTAAACGTTGTTGTTGATATTGCCCCTTCGTCGCGCTCAGTTTCAGTTGGCTGCGGATCGGTTGTGCCAAAGACACCTGTGCGGTTAGGTTCGCTTCGGCCAGTCGAAAATCTTCATAGTTGAGCTTGCTGGCATTAAGTGCGATTGAAATATCAGGCTGTTTCGCCAGACCGCGTACTGATAAAGCACCGTTTAGTGCGCCTTTTAAACCCGGAATACTCAGTGCTAATTGCGGCAGTGTGATTTCGCCATCCAATTGCCATTGTTCCGCCAGTGAACCTTGGACACTCAGCGAATTGCTGCCGTGACTTAAGGTTAAGCCCGGTGTCGTCAGCTGCCAATCGGCTTTAGTTAGGTTGCCGGTTAGCGCTAATTCGCCCTGTAATTGCAGTGCTTGACCACGTAATGGGCCGCTCAAGTTTACTTGTGGTACGTGCAACTCAAGTTGTTCTGCTGTGTTAAAGCTGCCTTGGGTTTGCAGCGAGCCTTGCAAGCGACCGGGGAAATCAGGCCAATATTGACCCGGCTGGATATCGCTTAAGGTTAGGGCTAATTGCCAAGCTATCTGCTGCTGTAAGTTGAGTAAACCTTCGGCACTGATCATGCCGCCTAGGGTCGTCAATTGCAGTTGGGCAAGATCAAGTTGTTGTTGCCAATGTTGCCATTGACCTTGCAGCAGCAGTTGACTGTCGGGCAGGTTGCTACCCGTGATGGCGCTGGCTAATGACAGGTTTAAAGCACTTAAACGGCCAGTCACTTTTAATTGGGTGTCTTGCAACTGCATAGTCGGTGCGCTTAACGGCCAGTTCAACTGGGGGCTTTGCAGGCTAAGTTGTAACGGTAAATCATCGGTTAACAACGCCAATTCGCTGTGTAACTCTGCAGTAATAGGCCCTGAAGCCAACAATGACACCGACAGATCCGCCAGATCGCCACCGAGTGTTAACTTCAAGCGCTGTCCTGCAAAATCGCCTTGTTTTAACGTTGCATCAAGTTGTGCTTGTAGCGGGTAGTTAGGTTTGAGCTCGACATTGGCGCTGAATTGTACAGAGGCAAGCGGATGCTCGGCGCTGACATCCAGTAGCCGGATTTGTTGCGGCGTTAACTGGGCACTCAAGGTTAATTTCGCCAGTTGCTGATGCAACGCTGCTTGCTTAAAGCTGAATTCGGTCAGTTGGAAATCTTCTATCAGGATAGACAGCGGCAGCGAAATCTCGGGTAATACTGGCGCGTGATAGCCGTTTAATGCGGCGGTTTCAGTAGCTGCAGGCGCGAGCTTAACACTTAATTGATGCCAGCGTGTTTCGCTCAAACGCACTCGACTGCCCCAAGCAACCAAGGTGGTACTAAAAGATTGCCAAGCAAGTTGTTGAGTCGGGGTATTGAGAGCCACATCTTCAAGTATGAGGCGGTTAATGTTAATAGGAATAGGGAGTAAAATACGGCCTGAACCGCTGGCCTCGGGTGCTGCGCTCACCGTGTCTGGGTGGGTTTCTTCAAGGCTAGCGAGAACAATCCGACTACCACGCAGTTTTAATTCAGGGATACACACACGCAACTGTATTATGCAGCGTTTTTGCAGGCGAAAGGTTAGGCTTTCAAGCTGTACATCTGCCATGTCATTTTTAAAGCGAATATCCGCTAAGCTCACCCCACTTAACCAAGCGCCCTCAGTTTTGCCGATGCTTAATTCATCGAGCAAGCTATCGGCTATCCACAGGCTAAAACGCAGCCCTGGCTGCGTAAACAGCAGCAAGCTGAGTAACAGTATAACCGCTAACAAGGGCAGTACCAGTGTACGGTTTAACCAGCGGCGCACGCGCATTAGACGCTGATCCTTTGTTCTGACCGAGTAATCATAATTCAGGTCCTAAAGAAAAATGGAGTTGAAAAGGGGAGTCAACGGCATCTAAACCCCAAGCTAAATCAATACGGACGGCGCCAACAGGCGAGGCCCAGCGTACACCAAAGCCGACCCCGAGCTTCCAATCTGGGGTATCTGTCCAAGCACTGCCATAATCGGTAAAGCCGGCTAACCACCAGTTCCCTTTTACCCGATATTGATATTCTAGTGAGGCTGTTGTCATGTAACGACCGCCAATCAGTTCGCCTTCATCGTTAAGGGGTGAAACAGATTCATAGGCGTAGCCACGTAAGTTGTTATCGCCACCAGCGAAAAAACGGATCGATGGCGGTAAGTTATCGATATCTTCCATCAGCACGGCACCAGCGTCTAGCCGACCGACGAAACGATGATTATTGGCAAAGGTGGTAATGTAGCCCGCTCGACCTCGTAACCTGACAAAGCTAGCATCAGAGCCCCAACTGCTATCTGATACTTCCACGCCAAATAACAAGCGATCAGCGCGAGTTGGCATGCCTGAACCCGTTTGCCGACTGCGCGAGAAACTCATACCGGGTATAATTAAGCTGCTGGTGTCTTGTTGATCGGCTTGGGTGTAATCCTCATACAACCAGCGTAGCGATGCCGTACGATACCAATCGTTGCTCAGCAGCCAATGCCGTTCTAATGCCAAATTAGACTCTTTTGACAAGGTATCTTGATAATCACGGTTGCGCAGGCCGTATTGTAATTGCCAGAAATCGGTGGCCACGCTTTCTAATGGCAGTTTATAGGCCGCTTGAATACTTTGCTCCGCTCCCGACAGCGCTAATTTGCTGTCTAAGCTATGGCCACGCTGATTTAACCAAGGTTTTAACCAATTGAGCTTTAAGCGCGCGCCCACATCATCTGAGAAACCAATACCGGTCTCGATACTGTTGCGTTTGCGCGGAGCAAGCTCAACATCCACCGGTAAAATATGTTCGGTCACCTTATCGGTATTACCGGTGACTAAAATAGAAGAAAACCAACTGGTGTTGGCAATCGCTTGGTTTAATTCACCCAATTGTGTTGCCAGATAAGGATCGCCCACTTTAAACGGCACTAAACTTTGTAAGCGGACATCTTCAATTTGATTGCCTTGAAACCTCACCGGGCCAAAACGGTAACGCGGGCCACTGTCAAACGTCAGTTGTACAAAGGCTTGTTTCAGCGCCGGCGCTACTTCTAAACGAGCAAGACTAAAATTTGCCTCAAAATAGCCTTTGCGTAGGGCTAAATTCGTCAGCGCTTTTTTAAAACTGTCATAGCGACCATGATGCACAGTTTGACCAACTTGGGGGGCTTGTTTTAATAGTGCCAGAAAATCACTATCGTTTTGCGCTTCGCCGTTAATCAGAATATTGGCTTTGTTGATAAGCGTGGGCTCACCGGCATCTACCTGAATGAGCAGCCGACTATTTTTACCACTGTTTTGAAGTTCAATGCTGACCGTGCTGTGGTAATAGCCCAGTGCTTGCAGAGCCGTGCTAATGTCATCTTCTAAGCGAGATTGAAAACGCAGTGCTGTGGAGATCTCGTCTGGTGTATAACGGTCGAGATAAAGTTTTACATTATCTTCCAGCTCGCCAGATAAACCCGTCAGGCGCAAGCTTGTTTGCGCCGTGGCAATGTTTGGCAACAACACCATTAAAAACATGATCAGTCGGAACATGACTCTCCTGTGAGGTCGTCGGTTAGCCAACGTTAGGTCGTTAGCAGCAAAAAACCGAACTTCTTAAGTTAAGTGTACCTTATCGCCAGCATGGCGGCAGTAAACAGCAGGTTAACTGCTGAAATATTCTGCAATAACTGAACTTGGCATCACCTCTGACCAGCAAGTTTGTTATACTGAGCCACAAAAGTGACAAAGGTTCACAATTGCACAAGGTGGCGCGATGAAAAACATAGTGATCAGCGGCTCTGGCTTATTTACGCCAGAACTAACCATTAGTAATGAAGAATTGGTACAAAGTTATAATCAGTATGCCGATAATTATAATGCGGAACATGCTGAAGCGATTGCCGCAGGCGAGTTAGCGGCACTGGCGTATTCTAGTTGTGAGTTTATTGAAAAAGCCTCGGGCATTAAATCGCGACATGTGTTGTATAAAGACGGCATTTTAGATCCTGCCGTGATGCGGCCTATTTTTCAAAAGCGTGGTGAAGAACACATGCCAGAAATGGTTGAAATGGCGTTGTTTGCCGCGCATCAAGCCTTAGTTCAAGCGAATAAAACACCGGCAGATATCGATTTAATTATTTGCGCGGCGTCGAACATGCAGCGCCCTTATCCGGCTTTATCGATAGAGCTGCAACAGCAGCTAGGGGCGGGCGGTTATGCTTTTGATATGAACGTTGCCTGTTCTTCTGCCACCTTTGCCATTAGTAATGCTGCCAATGCCATTCGCGGTGGCACGGCGAAAACCGTTTTGGTGGTCAACCCCGAGTTTGCTTCGCCACAAGTCGATTATCGTAATCGCGATAGCCACTTTATTTTTGGTGATGTGTGTACTGCAACCATTATTGAAGCGGAAGAAACCGCAAACAGCCCATACGCTTTTCGTATCTTAGGCATGCGCCTGAAAACTGAATTTTCTAATAATATTCGTTGTGATATTGGCTACACCGAGCATTGCTTTGATCAGCATGATGTCAGTACGCCTTTTTTCAAACAACAAGGGCGCAAAGTCTTTAAAGAGTTATTGCCGATTGTCGCCGATGTCATTTTAGATGAGCTTGCGGCGCAGCACATTGCGCCAACTGAGCTTAAACGGCTGTGGTTACATCAAGCCAATATCAATATGAATATTTTCGCAGCGCGGAAAATTTTAGGGCGCGAGCCTTTACCTGAAGAAGCGCCGTTAGTGTTAGATACTTATGCCAATACGGCTTCAGCAGGATCGATTATTGCTTTTCATTTGCATCAACAAGGATTGGATACGGGTGACAAAGCCATTTTATGCTCATTTGGCGCCGGATACTCTGTTGGCTGTTTAGTTTTAGAAAAGTGCTAACGCTGCGCAAAGGCAACAATAAAGCTTAACTTATTAGGTAAATTGAACGCTTAACGCTATAGGAAATAAGGGGCGATATGCCCCTTATTTTTAGATTTTTAATACTGAGTTCTGATCATGCGACATATCGCTTTGTGCAAAGCCATCTGCATCATCGTCATTTAACCAAGTGGTACCATCGATAAGATAACGAAATTGATATTCGCTATCTTTGGGTAACGTAATACTGGCACTGAAATCACCGGCTTTACTTTTCTTCATCAAAAGGGCTGCAGGATCCCAATCGTTGAACTCCCCTAACAAAGCAACCTGTGTAGCATCAGGCAGGCGAGCAGCTGCCAACTTAAAGGTCACTTTGCAAGCGGGTTTGGTTTTCAAATACTGCTTACTAATGCTCATTGCACACTCCTGTTGCGGCTTAGGGCTTATAACAAATTAATACCAAACATAATATTTGGTACCTCATAACCCTAACGCAATGTAACGATTTTGCCAATGCCTAAAAATTAAGCATGGCAGGTTTTTGGGCATCATTAGTTTGTAACAAAATGTTTTTTGCATTCAGGCGTAATAATACGGCTTGCCAAGGTCTAGCTGCTACTCGCTGTTTGGCGAACAGCGCTAAGCCCTTTGTACTAGCGCCTTTGCTTGCAACAGCGTTTTAAAAGGTATTGGGGACACGGGTTGGCGGCGTATTTTTATCGATACAAAAATTAACAGAGCAATGCAACGATCTGTCGTAATTCTGCGTATGATGGCAAATAGAAAATTCTTATTAAACTCAGGATCATCTTATGTCTTCAAAATTTATGCGGGTCGGTTTGCCGATCATCATACTGGTACTTGCCATTGCCTCCGCTTACGGTTTGTCAAAGTTGCGTAAACCTCCAGCTAAGGTGGCAGAGCAGCGTTTAGCTTTATTAGTCAATGCCGCTGAGTTACCTGCCGAAGACATTACTTATAAAATTGCTTCGCAAGGTACGGTAACGCCAAAGCTTGAAACAACCCTGATCTCTGAAGTTACCGGGCGTATTGTCGCGGTTTCTGAGCAATTTGTGGTCGGCGGTTTTTTTGAAAAAGGCGATTTATTATTTCAAGTGGATCCGGCCGATTACGAAACTGCAGTCAAGGCGGCGCAAGCATCGCTGGCGGGTGCCAAAGCGCAGTTAGAAGAAGAAAAAGCCCGTGGCCGCGTGGCTGAAACCGAATGGCGCTCTTTTACCGAAGGCAAAGCCCCGGCGTTAGGTTTGCGCCAACCGCAATTGGCCAGTGCCTTAGCCAGCGTGCAAGCAGCCGAAGCCGAAGTAGAGCGGGCACAGCGTGATCTAGACAGAACGCAGATCCGAGCGCCTTATGCCGGTATGGTGAATAGCCGCAGCGCCAACTTAGGGCAATTTATCACTCGCGGCTCTCAGTTAGGGATGATTTACGGCACTGAGATTGCCGAAATTCGTTTACCACTAACGGATACCGATTTTGGTTTTTTACCGCCAGCCAACACGCAACAAAGCTTGTCTATTCCGGTGAGCTTAAGCACTGTGGTAGCAGGTCAGCCGCAGCAATGGCAAGCCACTATCGTCCGTACCGAAGGGGTATTGGATGAGCGCAGCCGCGTTATCTATGCCGTGGCAGAAGTCGCCGATCCTTATCAGCGGCAAAATGCTGCTGGCCAGCCGCTGCAATTTGGTCGTTTTGTACAAGCTGAAATCAGTGGTATTGCCGCATCACAAGTGGTTAAAGTGGCAAGGCATTTACTGCAAGCCGGTAATCGGGTGTTAATTGTCGATGAGCAAAACACGTTGCAATTTCGCCAAGTTAACCTAGCACGCGCTGATGCTAATTTTGCCTATATCAATGCGGGCTTTATGCCGAGCGATCGTTTAGTGGTATCACCGGTCACCAATCCGATTGGTGGTACTGTGGTGCGCGTGGCGGGTGATACGCCCAAGAATGTATCAGATAATGATTCACCTGCGGTAACAACCGAGCAAGTCGCAAGCGCAACTGAGGCAACCGGCAATGAATAAAGAAACAGGTATTATTGCTTGGTTTGCTCGCAATAGCGTAGCGGCCAATTTGTTGATGATTATTTTGCTGCTCGCGGGTGTTGCGGCGGTTTTAACCATTAAAAAACAAGGTTTTCCAGAAATTCAGCTAGAGCAAGTGAATATTCGGGTGCCTTATTTAGGTGCTGCGCCACAAGAAGTGGAAACCGGCGTTATAGATAAAATCGAAGAGAGCATTCGGGGCGTTAACGGTATAAAACGTATTCGCTCAACGGCCGTTGAAGGTTTAGGTACGGTGGTGGCCGAAATTGCTTCGGGGTATGACATCACCGAGGTAATGGAAGAGATTAAAACGCAGGTGAACTCTATTTCCACTCTGCCAGAGCAAACCGAGCGGCCATTAGTCTATCGGATTCGTTTTCAAAGTAATGTGATGTTTCTATCGCTCTATGGTGCAGCCTCAGAGGCGGCATTAAAAGAACTGGCGAAAACCATTCGCGATGAAATTAAAAAACAGCCGGGTGTGAGTAAGGTTGATGTCATGTCTGCTCGAAACTACGAAATCTCTGTTGAGATCCCTGAATCACGCTTGCGTGAATACGGTTTAACTTTTGATCAAGTAGTCAGTGCTATTCGCGGCAGTTCGGTCGATTTACCCGGTGGTTCGATCCGTTCAGAAAGCGGCAATATTTTGTTGCGCACCAAAGGCCAAGCTTACGATCAAAACGATTTCGACAACATTGTGTTAGTGAAATACCCTGATGGTACTCGCTTAACATTAAGTGATATCGCGACAGTGACCGACGGTTTTATTGAGCGCGCCAGTTTAGCGACCTTTAATGGCCAAAACAGCGTGACGGTGCGCATTGATGCGGTGGGGGAAGACGACACCCTACAAATTGCTGAAACAGTTAAAAAATATGTTGAAAACAAGCGCAATGAGCTGCCACCGAGTATCTCGTTAGATTATTGGGGCGATTTTAGCTATTACTTGCAAGGCCGCTTGGATTTAATGACCAGTAACTTGCTGTATGGCGTGTTATTGGTGCTGCTGGCGCTCACGCTGTTTTTAGAATTCCGCATTGCTTTTTGGGTGATGGTGGGTATTCCAATTTGTTTCTTGGGTGCCTTGGCCATGTTACCGCTGCCCTTTTTTGATGTGTCCATCAATATGATCAGCTTATTTGGTTTTATCTTGGTGCTGGGGATAGTGGTCGATGATGCCATTATTATCGGCGAAAGCGCCTATACCGAAATTGAAAAACGTGGCAAGTCAACCGAAGCGGTCATTGCTGGGGCAAAAAAAGTGGCGATGCCCGCCACCTTTGGGGTGTTAACCACCGTGGCTGCCTTTGTGCCGATGCTATTGGTCGGCGGCGCACAATCGGCTATTTGGGGCTCGATTGCTTGGGTTGTGGTGTTGTGTTTATTGTTTTCGATTGTGGAATCTAAGCTGATTTTACCGGCGCACATTGCCAATATGGACACCAAACCTTGGGATCCCGATAAAGGCGGTATTTATGCTTTAGGTCGTTTTGGTAGCAATACCCTGAAAAAAATCCGTGGCGCGGTTACTCGCCACTTAAACCACTTTATTCAACAGAAATACCGGCCTTTTATTGAGAAATGCATCGAATTTCGCTATTTAACCATGGCGGTATTTTTTGCCTTGTTGATTTTAATGTTTGGGGTCATTTCGGCCGGTTTTGTGCGTTGGGTGTTTTTTCCTGATGTGCCGAATGATATCTTACGCGCTACGGTGCAAATGGAAGAGGGCGCTTCAAACGAAGCAACGGTGCTCGCCATGAAAGAAATTGAAGCAGCGTTAATGCGGGTAGATAAAGAGCTGTTAGCAGAAGGCGAAGATTTAGTGGTGAAACATCGCTTGGTTTCCCTTAATAGCGACACCGCAGGACAATTTACGGTAGAGCTGGATAAAAGCGAAGGCCGCGAAGTGGACAGCAACGAGATTGGTCGACGCTGGCGTGAACAGATCCCAGAAATTCCAGGCTTAAAAACCTTTAAACTCAGTAGCTCTGGTTTTGGTGGCGGGGCTGACATTGCGCTGCAATTACGCGGCAGTAATTTGGCTAATTTGCAATTAGCCACTGCAGAATTAAAAGAGCGTTTAGCCACTTATGAAGGGGTCTTTGATATTGAAGATAACCTGCTCGGCGGCAACGATGAAATTGTGCTGGCGCTAAAGCCCGAGGCCGATGTGTTAGGCATCACTTTAGCTGATTTAGCGCGTCAGGTGCGCTATGGTTTTTATGGTGCCGAAGCGCAGCGTATTCAGCGCAATGGCGAAGAAATTAAAGTGATGGTGCGCTACCCACAAGAAGAGCGTCGTTCGATTGGTGATTTAGAGAATATGCGTGTGCGCACCGCTAACGGCGGCGAAGTGCCATTCTCACAAATTGCCAGTTACACCTTACAGCCCAGCTTTAGTGCCATTAACCGGGTTAATGGTGAACGAGCCGTAACCATAACCGCGGCGGCTGACAAAGCGCGTATTGAACCGGGTAAAGTGGTCGCCGAAGTGCGTAAGACCCTTATCAAAGAGCTGGAACAAAAATACCCAGGTGTCACCGGTGAGCTTGATGGCGCCAGTCAGGATGAAGTGGATGCCATTCGTGATTTATTAATTGCCGGTGTCTTTGCCTTGTTCTGTATTTATGCCTTGATGGCGGTACCGCTAAAGTCTTATGCGCAACCGTTAATTATTATGAGCGTGATCCCCTTTGGTTTAGTCGGTGCGTTAATCGGCCATATGTTGTTGGGGTTAAGCTTAAGTATCATGTCCGTATTTGGTTTGGTCGCGCTGGCCGGGGTCGTGGTAAACGACAGTTTGATCATGGTTGACTTTGTGAACCGGGCACGGGCAGAAGGTATCGCGATTAAGCAAGCGGTGGTGGAAGCCGGTGCGCAACGTTTTCGCGCCATTTTGCTGACGTCATTAACCACCTTTGTGGGTTTAGTGCCGATTGTATTTGAGCGCAGCTTACAAGCAAAAATTGTGGTGCCTATGGCGGTGTCGTTGGCTTTTGGTATTTTGTTCGCTACGGTGATTACCTTAGTGTTGATCCCTGCGCTATATGTGATGCTAGAAGATGCTAAAAAGCATTTACCACAGTGGTTCCGTAACTTTATGCAGGAGTTTGGCCGTTATGCCGATTGGCGTGGTTTAACGGAACGTAAAGCATATGTGCATTTTTATATGCTGCATCTGGTGGTGATTGTCGTGTTCTTAATCATTGATGCCATTTTACGCACTAAAGGCATGGTCGCTTTGACCTATATGTTGTTTATGTATTTGCCAATCACCGCCGCCACGGTTCGTCGTTTACGCAGTATAGGCTGGAATCCGTGGTGGGTGTTTGTTAGTTTTATTCCGACCATAGGTAGATTATTTGTACTCGTGATCTGTGCCATGCCTAGTCGGCAAGAAAAACAGCAGGCGTCTTTAGTGACCAGCCAGTAATCAGCCCAAGGAGCGTGGCATGACCCTGTGGCAAATTCTGACAGCGGCCATGCCGCTGCTCAGTGTATTTATCTTATTGGTGTTATGTCGCCTGCCAGCAAAGCAGGCGATGCCGCTCAGTTTACTGCTTAGCGCGCTATTGGCTTATAGCGTGTGGCAGATGCCGTTACAGCAATTAAGTGCTGCCGTGTTAGAAGGCTTAGTGATTGCCGCGACCATTATTTGGATTATCTTTGGCGCTATTTTACTGCTCAATGTGTTGAAGCGAAGTGGTGCTTTAGAGGTCATCAAACAGGGTTTTGGTCAGATTTCGTCGGATAAACGCGTACAACTGATCATCATTGCTTGGCTATTTGGCAGCTTTTTAGAAGGTGCCGCTGGTTTTGGTACCCCGGCTGCCATTGCTGCACCCTTACTCGTCGCTTTAGGTTTTCCACCGCTAGCGGCCGTGGTGTTGGCACTGATTGCCGATTCCAGTGCCGTGTCTTTCGGCGCAGTGGGTACGCCGGTGTTAGTGGGGATTGCGCAAGGTGTACCCGGCACTTCCTCCAGCGAATTACAGCAGATAGCCCTTATTGCGATTAGTATTGATATTATGGTGGCCTCTTGGCTACCGCTTTTGATGTGTGTGCTGTATACCCGTTTTTTCAGTACGCCTGCCAGTTGGCGCGCCGGTTTTGTTATGGCGCCGTTTGCCCTGTTTTCCGGCTTAGCCTTTACTGTGCCAGCTTATTGGGTGGCGTGGGCGTTTGGTCCAGAGTTTCCCTCTGTATTAGGTGCCTTAGTGGGCTTAGCCTTGGTTTGCACCGCTGCCAAGTATCGGTTTTTACTGCCCGGCACGTTAGCAAATTCATCCCTATCAACAGAGCCAAGCATTGCACCCACCTTAAGTCTTTGGCGTGCCTGGTTACCCTATCTAATGGTCGCGTTGTTGCTGGTGCTAAGCCGCGTGCCGGCTTTACCCTTTAAAAGCGGGTTACAACAAGTGAGTTGGCAATGGCAGGGTATTATCGGTTCCAGCTTAAATGTCAGTGTTGCGCCCTTGTATTTACCGGGCACGATTTTTGTGGTCATTGCTATTTTAGCCTGTTTTATGTTGGCGGCACCGCGCCAGACGTTGCGCCATGCCTTTAAAGACAGTTACAAGATGTTGCTTCCTTCCGTGATTGCCTTAGCCGCTGCCGTGCCCATGGTGCGGATTTTTTTACACTCTGATTTGAATGACGCGGGTTTACCGGCGATGCCGATGGCCTTAGCCCAGCTAGCCGCAGGCAGTTTAGCAGAGAGTTGGTTATGGCTAGCGCCTTTTGTTGGTGCCTTAGGTTCCTTTATCGCAGGCTCTGCAACCTTTTCTAATCTGATGTTTGGCAGTTTTCAGCACGCCATGGCGGTAGAAGCTGACGTGAATAGCCAGTTGGTGCTGGCCTTACAAATGCTTGGCGCCAATGCCGGGAATATGATTTGTGTGGTGAACGTGGTGGCGGCGGCCAGTGTGGTTAATTTAAATGGCCGTGAAGGTGAGATCATCCGCTATACCCTGTGGCCAATGCTGTTTTATTGCTTTGGTGCGGTGCTGGTGGCAAACTGGTTATTCAACTAAGCTCAAAGAAAAGGATGAAGTATGCAAATAGTCTTTCGAGCTCATGAAATAATCGAAGCCCATATCGTTGCCGGTATGCTACAAGCGCATGATATCCCTGCTCATGTTGGTGGGCATTATTTACAAGGCGCTATTGGCGATATTGGCACCATGGGCTTTGCAAATGTATTTGTGGCTGATGAAGACATGCCACGGGCCGAGCAGTTATTAAAAGATTATCAAGCGGCGGAAATCGTTGAGCCTACTGCAGCAGACTGGGATGAAACAGGTTTGCAAGGCGTTAAATAACACCAGACGGTTTAAGAGGCATGAATTAAGCCGCGAGAACCGGCTGGTAACCT
Source organism: Alishewanella maricola (assembly GCF_016343785.1). Classification (NCBI taxonomy): domain Bacteria; kingdom Pseudomonadati; phylum Pseudomonadota; class Gammaproteobacteria; order Alteromonadales; family Alteromonadaceae; genus Alishewanella; species Alishewanella maricola. The sequence goes on from NZ_JAEINI020000004.1 coordinate 320,156, forward strand.
ATTAGTGTATGGCATGGGCCGCAGTTATCGCGTTTTATTAACGAACGCTCAAATGAACAAGGACGTTAGCAGTTAAATGACCAAGTTAAGTACGATACAGTCGGCTGTGCAGGCTAAGCCTTTTTACCAACAACCGCGCATCATGTTTGCAATCTGGTTGTTATTGAGCATCCTCTACTTAGCGTATCGCTATATAACTGACCAGTTTTGGCTGTTCGAAACGCTCTATGGTTTACTTTTACTGAGTTATCCTTTTTGGCTACCGTCGTTATTTAAAGCACCAAAACCATTGCTGATCAACGATCCGAAGAATTATGTGCGCTTTGATGCTGAGCAAATGCTGATTGGTGAGGCGAATATAGAAATAAAGAAGGTACAAAAAGTGGCACTAGATGTGGTGGAGCAGCAAGTGTATTTTTCGTTACCTTTTAATAGCAACAAATTACCGAGCTTTGTCTTTGCTTTAGAACAGCTTGAAGATTTTAAAGCGCACTTGGTTAAGGGGTTAGGCAAGATTGAGTATGTTTAAGCTGCTTAGCAAAGTCAGTGAGACCTAGGCCTTACTGACTTCACTTGCACAAGTAGGGATATTAAAAAGCCATTAACACTCAATAATATTAACCGCTAAACCACCACGTGATGTTTCTTTGTACTTAGTTTGCATATCTTTACCTGTATCCCACATGGTTTTAATCACTTTATCTAACGAGACTTTGTGATCGCCACTACCTCGGATCGCCAAGCGTGAAGCGTTAATGGCTTTAATGGCGCCCATCGCGTTACGTTCAATGCAAGGTACTTGCACTAAACCCCCGACCGGATCGCAAGTTAGCCCAAGATTATGCTCCATACCAATTTCGGCGGCGTTTTCGACATGTGAGGGGCTGCCTCCAAGAATTTCCGTTAAGGCGGCGGCGGCCATGGAACACGCAACCCCAACTTCACCCTGACAGCCCACTTCAGCGCCAGAGATTGAGGCATTTTTCTTATACAAAATACCTATAGCCGCCGCCGTTAAGAGATAACGCGAGGCGATTTCTGGGGTTACCGGTTGAATAAATTTATCGTAGTACATCAACACTGCGGGGATAATGCCGGCAGCACCATTGGTCGGCGCTGTTACGACACGGCCACCAGCGGCGTTTTCTTCGTTAACGGCTAACGCAAACAGGTTAACCCAGTCCATCACTTGCAACGGATCATTGCTTTTTTCAGCGATTAAACGTTTATAGAGCCCTGGTGCGCGCCGCCGCACTTTCAGGCCGCCGGGTAAGATGCCTTCAGTTCGAATACCCCGTTCGATACAGGCGCGCATCGTTAACCAGATATTATTTAACTCACTTTCAATTTGCTGGGTGCTGCGCAGTACTTTTTCGTTTTCTTGCATTAAACCGGCAATACAAAAGCCGTGTTCTTTACATAGCGCGAGTAACTCAGCACCCGATTCAAACGGAAAGGGGGGCGGATTATCGGCGGCAAATTGGCTGGCCGCTTCTTTTTCTTTGGCAAAATCGCTGGCTTTAACAATAAAGCCACCGCCAATTGAAAAGTAGATTTCGCGCAGCAAGACATTTTTCTCGGCATCAAAAGCAATCAGCTCCATGCCGTTAGAGTGTTCTTTTAACGTTTTACGCCGATGAAACATAATGGCGCCTTCGCGCGCAAAACTGACCGAGTGTTGCTGTGCCAATTGTAAACGCTGGCTGTCGTGTACTTGTTTTAAAATACCGTCAACGGCATCAGGATCAATGGTTTCTGGCAGATAGCCCGATAAGCCTAAAATAACGGCTTTGCCGGTGCCATGGCCAATGCCGGTTTGGCCAAGTGAGCCATAAAGCTCTACTTTTACACTGGCTACCTGAGGTAGCATCTCATTGTGTGCTAAGTCTTCGGTAAACTTTTTAGCGGCGCGCATCGGGCCAACCGTGTGTGAGCTAGAGGGGCCGATACCGATACTAAACATATCAAATGCACTGATAATCATAATAAATCTACTTCTGAATTCTCTTTGGCTGACGAACAGAGGGCAGGGCTAGCGTATTGGCAAATCCTTGCACCCGGCCGTTTCCATTTTGGTTTATGCAGGGGTGTTGTTAAGGCCATTGTAGCTGAAGCACCGACAGACTGTAAGCTGCGAGCCGTTGAGCAGAGCTGTCGTCTCTGAGTTTGTCGAAGCAAATCGCACACTGGTGTATTGAAAACGTTACAGGTTGGCAGGGCTTAAGCTTAGTTAGCGGATGTGTTGCAGCAATTGCGCCATGATGGCTGCGGTGGCGCCCCAAATCAGTTTGTTCTCAAAAGGCATAAAATGCAGTTGTCGAGCCTGCCCGCGCAAAGGCAGCCACAGTTCATGGCAGTTCCTTGGGTCGAGAAAAAAAGTCAGTGGCACTTCAAACACCGCGCTGACTTCAGCCGGATCGGCAATGATCGGGGTGCCGGCAGGCAATAAGCCCACCCAGGGGCTAATTTGAAAACCGGTCAGCGTATGATGTGAGCCCAACTGCCCTAATAGCTGAATACGGTTAGCTGTAACGCCAATTTCTTCTTCGGTTTCACGTAGCGCAGCGGCCGCAGGCGTTTCAGCGTGTTCCAGTTTGCCGCCCGGGAAACTAATTTGTCCTGGGTGATGGGTTAAATGCCAGCAGCGCTGGGTAAATAACACACTGAGCCTGTCGCCATAATCAATAATCGGCACCAGCACCGCACTTTGTTTAACGTGCGTGGCTTGCTCGATAGGCAGTAACTCGCTTTGCGGCGGCAAACCAGGCTGCAGCAAAAAACGATTTTTAAACTGCGCGGCTAACATCATCGTCCTGATCAGAGCGAGTCGCCGAGAGTACCGGTAAAATGCGGGCAACTTTATCTAAGGTTTCTTGATATTCGCTATCGGCATCAGAGTCTGCAACGAGACCGCCGCCGGCCCAGCAATGCAGTTGTCCTTGTTCGCAAACCAGGGTACGAATGGCAATATTGGTATCCATATTGCCGTTACTGCTGATATAGCCGATAGCACCACAATACACGTTACGCCGATGCGGTTCTAACTGCTCAATAATATGCATAGCACTGATTTTCGGTGCACCGGTGATCGAGCCTCCTGGAAAGGCGCCGCGTAATAAGTCACAGGCGCTGAACGGCGCTGCTAAGGTGCTGGTGATAGTGCTGACTAAGTGGTGTACCGCTGGGAAGCTTTCGATAGCAAACAATGCGGGCACTTTCACTGAACCGGCTTCACTTACTTTACCTAGATCGTTACGCAGTAAATCGACAATCATCACGTTTTCAGCGCGATCTTTTTCAGATAGGGTCAGCGCATCGGCTTCAGCTTGATCGGTCTCAGGGCAAAGCCCACGCGGTCGAGTGCCTTTAATCGGTTTGGTTTCGATTTGTCGATCGGTAAGTTTAATAAAACGCTCAGGTGACATGCTGATCACCGCACCTTCAGGGATACGAATAAACGCCGAGAAAGGTGCGGCATTTTTCTCACGTAACAGTTTATAGGCTTGCCATTCATCCCCTTGATACGTTGCACTAAAGCGCTGCGCTAAGTTAATTTGATAGCAGTTACCGCTGAGCAACTCTTGTTGTACTTGCGCAAACTTTTCTTGATATTGCTGTTGGCTCATATTAGCTTGCCAAGCTGAGGTTAATTGAAAGTGGCTTGACGTTTGAGGTGCCGCTTGTAAGCGTTGTTGTAACTTATACCAATTTTCTTCGGCATCGCCCGTGTAGTCAGTAAACCACAATTGCTTGCTGTGCTGATCAAAGATCAGTGCCCAGCTGTATAGCCCAAGTGCCATATCCGGCAGGTGAATGTCCGCGGCTGCCAGGCTAGGTTGTTTTTCCAGGTAACGGCCAAGATCATAAGCAAAATAGCCCAGAGCACCGCCATGAAAGGGCAATTCACTGCTGATAACCTGAGGAAAATACCGTTTTAGCGCACAGTCTAATACCTTAAACGGATCGGTTGTGTAATGATGGGCGCCGTGTTCATCTGTTAAAATGGTCTGGCCGTGCTGACTGGTCAGGGTGGCAATGGGCTCGGCAACCATAATCTGATAACGACTGTTTGGATGGCTGGCATCTGCCGAGTCAAGAAACATTGACCAAGGCTGCTCAGCAAATACTTCGAACAGGCTTAACAGAGAAAATATCGGGTCAGGAACCTTTTTCGCGTCGTAGATTAGATACTGCTGCATGATTGGGACTAGCCGCTGTTTTCGATGCACGCTATCATACCAGTACCTACATCAATAGTTAAATGTCTCGCCAAGTTTGGCGACTGAGGAAGGGCAAGCATGACGGTTATTCGCCAACAAGATTTTATTGATAGTATCGAAGATGCATTACAGTATATCTCTTACTATCACCCACTGGATTTTATCAAAGCGCTGGAAGTGGCTTACCATAAAGAGCAAAACCAAGCGGCTAAAGATGCCATCGCCCAAATTCTAATTAACTCGCGCATGTCGGCAGAAGGCCACCGGCCTATTTGCCAAGATACCGGCATCGTCACCTGTTTTGTGAAGATCGGTATGGATGTGAAGTGGGATAAAACCGACTTGACGGTACAGCAAATGGTTGATGAAGGCACCCGTCGTGCTTATCTTAACCCAGACAATCCGCTACGAGCCTCTATTGTTGCTGATCCTGCTGGTCTGCGCAAAAATACCAAAGATAATACCCCAGCCGTGGTGCACATTGATTTAGTCCCAGGCCATCACGTTGAAGTGATGATTGCGGCCAAAGGCGGTGGCTCTGAAAATAAAACCAAGATGGCGATGTTAAATCCGTCAGATTCTATTGTGGATTGGGTACTTGAAACCCTGCCCAAAATGGGTGCCGGCTGGTGTCCACCAGGCATGCTAGGTATTGGTATCGGTGGTACGGCTGAAAAAGCGGCGGTATTGGCCAAAGAATCATTAATGGATCCCGTGGATATTCAAGATTTACTGGATAAAGGCGCAGAGACCGCAGAAGAGAAACTGCGGGTTGAACTGTACGAAAAAGTGAACAAATTAGGTATCGGCGCTCAAGGGTTAGGCGGTTTGACCACGGTTGTTGATATTAAGATCAAATCGGTACCGACCCACGCCGCATCTTTACCGGTAGTGATGATCCCTAACTGTGCGGCTACTCGGCATTTACATTTTCATTTAGATGGTAGCGGCCCGGCTGATATCAAGCCGCCTAAATTGGAAGACTGGCCACAAGTGACGTGGGAGCTGGGCGATAAAGTGCGACGGGTCAACCTTGATACCGTGACACCCGAGGAAGTACAAAGCTGGCAAGCCGGTGAAACAGTATTACTAAGCGGTAAAATGCTTACGGGGCGTGATGCGGCGCACAAGCGTATTGCTGATATGCTGAATAAAGGCGAAGGCTTACCCGCTGGCGTTGATTTTAAAAACAAATTTATTTATTACGTTGGCCCAGTTGATGCGGTAGGTGATGAAGTAGTAGGGCCTGCCGGTCCAACTACCGCAACACGAATGGATAAATTTACCGATATGATGTTATCGCAAACCGGTTTACTGGGCATGATTGGTAAATCTGAGCGCGGTGATAAAACCGTAGCCAGTATCAAGCAACACAAAGCAGCCTATTTAATGGCGGTAGGTGGCGCGGCATACTTAGTGTCAAAAGCGATTAAAAAAGCCCGCGTAGTGGCATTCGCAGACTTAGGTATGGAAGCGATTTACGAGTTTGATGTTGAAGATATGCCGGTGACGGTTGCCGTTGATAGCAACGGTAATAATGTGCACCAACAAGGGCCGGTAATTTGGAAAGCGAACATCGCTGAGTTAGATGCCAAGTTAAGCAAAGGCTCGAAATAATAATAACAGGCCGCAGCAACGACTGCGGCCTTTTGCTAACCGAGGGAACTGATGAAAAAACTGACGTTACTGGCTGCCTGTATTTTAAGCAGTACGGCCATGGCAAAGGGGCCGCTGACGGTCGAGCACCTAAACCAATTTAATAAAGTGGGTAATGTGGCGTTAGCGCCAGATGGTCAAGCGGTGGTTTACAGCCAGAGCAATGGCGGTTTTGCGCCCGCCGATACCAGCCATGATTTGTATTTAATGACGCTGGGTGAAAATCGCAGTGTGAAACGCCTGACTACACACAGTAGCCGTGAAACTGCAGTGCAGTGGCATCCTAACGGCCAGAGTATTTTCTTTATTGCCAATCGTAGTGGCAGTAATCAAATTTGGCGGTTGTCGTTAGACGGTGGTGAAGCACAGCAAGTCACGCAACTGCCGGTACCCGTAAATGCGTTTAAATTGGCCGCTGATGGCAAAACCCTGGCATTAGCGTTGACCGTGAAACCAGGTTGCCAAACGTTGCAATGCACCTTGGATGCTCAAGCCAAAGACGCCGAGAAAAAAGACAGTGCCTTAGCTTATGACCAGCTTATGGTTCGGCATTGGGATCACTGGCGCGATCAATATCGTGAACATCTGCATATCGCCACCATCGGTGATAAAGTGCTGACCGATGCCAAAAATGTGATGGCAGATTGGAACACCGATATTGCCGGGATCAGTGAAGTATCTTTCACGCCAGACAATCAGCAACTGGTGTTTAGTGCCAAGATCCCTGCCGTCGATCAAGCCTGGCATACCAATTACGATATTTTTCAGGTACCGATTAGCGGTGGTGAAAAAGTTAATTTAACCGCCAATAACCCCGCTTGGGATGCAAAGCCAAAATTCTCCATCGATGGCCGTTTTATGGCTTATTTGGCCATGAAGAAACCCGGCGCTGAAGCCGATCGCTTTGGCTTAATGTTGTTGGATCTGGTGACCGGTGAGCAGAAAGAAGTGGCGCCAAACTGGGACCGCTCGATTTCTGATTATCAGTTTGGCTTAGATAATCGTACTATTTATGTAACAACCCAAGATGTTGGGCAATATAGCATTTATGCCATCAACACCAGCTTTGGTGATGTCGTCAAAGTGTATGGTGATGGCTATGCCGGTAACTTACAGGTTGCCAGCGATAAAATTGTGTTTACCAATCATCGCTTAAATATGCCGCCAGAAATTTTTCAAACCGGGCCAGATGGTTCGCAATTACAACAATTAACCGATGTTAACGCCACTTGGCGCGAGCAGGTACAATTTGGTGAGTACGAGCAATTTAGCTTTAAAGGCGCCAATGATGCCACCGTATACGGCTATTTAGTGAAGCCGTGGAATTTTGAGCCAAGCAAAAAATACCCGATGGCCTTTTTGGTGCACGGTGGGCCACAAGGTAGCTTCGGTAATATGTTTAACGAGCGTTGGAATGCGCAAATGTATGCGGCTAAAGGCTATGCTGTGGTCATGGTCGATTTCCATGGCTCTACCGGTTATGGCCAAGCTTTTACTGATGCGATTAGCCGTGATTGGGGTGGCAAGCCCTTAATCGATTTGCAAAAAGGCTTTGAGTATATTGTGCAAGCTCAGCCTTGGATTGATGGCGAACGTGCTTGTGCGCTGGGGGCTTCCTACGGCGGTTATATGATGAACTGGATTGCCGGTAACTGGCCAGAGGGCTTTAAATGCTTAGTGAACCATGCCGGTTTGTATGATATGCCGAGTTTTTATGGCAGTACAGAAGAGCTGTGGTTTCCTGAGTTTGATTTAGGCGGGCCAGCTTGGCAGGCTGAGTCAGATTATCAAAAGTTTAATCCGGCGGCGCATGCCGCAAAGTGGCAAACGCCGATGTTGGTGACCCACGGCTTAAAAGATTTCCGTGTGCCTTATGCTCAAGGCTTAGGGGCTTTTACTAATTTACAACGTAAAGGCATTGATTCACGGTTGGTGATCTTTCCAGATGAAAATCACTGGATTTTAAACCCGGATAACCGCGTGCGTTGGTACAACGAAGTGTTTCAGTGGTTAGATAAATATACACGTTAAACATAAGCTCTGTTAAGCGTAATGCAAGTGAATCAAGCTAACACTGTTTGCGTTAAATCAACTGTTACAGGCCATGGATGGCCGCAAAGAATCCTCAGGGAATACTTATGGCGTGTTGGCTAAACAAACCGCGTTATGCTTAACACTAAACTGATTAGTATGAGCGTCCTATGTGGCTTTGTTATGGAGTCATGCAGCGGTTAATAGTAAGCAAAGGGTTGTTGCCCTGTTTGTAATTGTCGGCTTGGGGCGGCAATGCCAAAATGTAAACGCAAATTTTCGGTGAAGCCTTCACGCTCTAATTGAAACAGCATATTTGCCAAGGGCTGTAATAAGGCGCTGTGGTCGCGATGCAGTAAATGGTAATCAGGTAAGCTAAAAATAAATTGCTCGCTAATCGGGAATTCGCTTTGTGCATTAAGCTGGTAAGCCGCAAAAATCACGGCATCGACTTTGCCGGTTAAAAATAAATTTTTGGTACTTTCGATACTGCCAGAGCTAATTACTTGGCGCGAAGGCGGCAGCTTTTTTAAGATTTCTTCTAACACCAAAGAGCCACGGACATAAGCCAAGCTTGGCACGTCTTCTAGGCTACATTTTGCACAGCGTTGCTGATTGATATACAAATAAACCTTGGTATCAAACAACACATAGGGTACAGCGACGAGGTTAGGGTAATGCTTGGTCACATCCAGCACCCTAGCTAGCTCACCATCTAAGCTGCCTTTATTCGACTCTAATAAACTTCGGCCAAACGGAATATCAATAAAGTGTGCATCAATATTTAAACGCCGATAGGCTTCAGACAACAAAGCTTGGCTGTATTGCGCTGCAGGTGAGGTTAGCGCTTCGCGAAATTGTAGTTTTGACGGCAATGTCTCTGCCGTTTCGGCGTACGACACACTCAAGATCATTATGCTAAAAAGTAGCAGCCATTTCATCAGATCAATCCGTTTAGTCTCAGCGTTTGAACATCTTGTGAGATGCTGTTCGGCTATTTATGTTTTAATAAAGCAACGTCAGGCGAATAGTGTTACCCGTTCAGCTAAAAGGGCGCTAAAAATATCCCTAACAGGCAACGTGTTATCAATTTACGGCTGCAGTTTTTGTTGCCATGCCGCCAACGCGAGCAGTTGCTGTTTGATATTTTCTTGGATTTTACTATCAATTAAATGTCCTTCGTTGTCAAAAGCGCCGCTAAACGCATTGGCAAAAACTTCGGGTTTATTTAACGGGTGTAAATCGAGATATACACAGACTTGACGTAAATGATATTGCGCGCGCGAGCTACCCATGCCCCCTGCCGCTCCCATAATAGCCACCGCCTTGCCACGTAATAGGTAATTATCAGGTTCACGCGATGCCCAATCTAGCGCGTTTTTTAAAGCGGGGGCCAGTGAGTAATTGTACTCTGGGCAGCCCAGAATTAATGCATCTGCTTGGGCGAAATCGTTAAGTAACCGGCTGACAGCAGCAGGTTTCTCTGCTAAATCGGCGTTATAAAAGGGCACATCTAATAAGTCGGCCAGGTGGATTTTCATACCTTTTGGTGCGTGTGCTTGTGCCCATAGCAACATACCCCGATTAGTCGATTTAGCGCGTAAACTGCCGCAGATGGCCAAGACGTTGAGTGTTTTTGTCATAGTGATAGGTTGCTCCATGTCAGGTGTTTAGCCCTGAGGCTTGCAGCGTTCAGATTTTATAAATAGCTTAAGCCTAGCAGTTATCTTTAAAATTGCAGGATAAAAGTTAACCCTATGCGTAATAAATTTCACCGGTAGAGCGCAATAAAGCAAAGCAGTAATCCGATATCTGCTGTAACCTTTTACTGTTACAATAGCCAGCGTTGCTATCTTATAACAAGCAACGCTTAAACACTAAGGTGAGCTTAAAGCTTAACATAGGGAATCAGGTGCAAACCCTGAACTGTACCCGCAACTGTAAACTATGCTGTGTTTCAAGGCCACTTAACGGGAAGGCGAAACAGGGGTTATCGTAGTCAGTCAGGATACCTGCCTTGGTGTAAAAATGCCCCCGTGCGGGAAAACACGGTAGCGGCCTGCCACCTGTGTCAAACGGGCTGTAGGATGCTGCCTGCGAGTAATTACAGGATATCGTTTTGACAGCCGCCATTTATACTCTAGACCAGCTTTGCTTAGCGTATCCCAATTCGCGTAGCTCAGGCTCTGTGCTGGCGCTCGACCAGATTACGTTGGCTATTTCCCCTAATGAAGTCGTTGGTATTATCGGCCCAAATGGCGCGGGTAAAAGTAGTTTATTACAACTACTCAATGGCCGTTATGCGCCGAATAGTGGCCGAATTTTACTTTCTGGCCAGCCGTTGCAGCAGCAGAGTGCACAGGCTTTAGCACGGCAAGTTGCCACCGTGGCACAAATCAGCAGTGCACCGCAGGGGTTGTGTTGTGAGCAAGTTGCGGCGATGGGCTTGTTACCACATAAGCGCTGGTATGAGGGCACCAGTGCCCAAGACCTGCAGCAGGTAAGGTTAGCATTGCAGCAAGTGGGTTTGGCTGATAAAGCGCAACTACGCGCCGATACTTTATCGGGGGGCGAATTACAGCGGCTAAATATTGCACGCGCTTTGGTGCAGCAAGCGACTATTTTATTATTGGATGAGCCGACCAATCATTTAGATGTGAAATACCAACATCAGGTATTGCAACTGCTACAGGGGCTGAATAAAACCATTATTTGTTGTTTGCACGATCTGAATTTAGCCGCGCGTTATTGCCAGAAGCTATTGTTATTGGAAAACGGTAAGGTGCGGGCCTATGGTACGCCACACGACGTTTTGCGCCCAGCATTATTACAGCAGGTTTTTGGTTTGCCTTGCGTGGTATCATCGCAAGCCGATTATGGCTGGTTGCAAGTGACCTTTATACCTGAGCTCGCGCACGCGAAAGTCGGAGTGCCAAGCCCATGCTAAAACAGTTAAAACCCCGTCAGCGAGCCTTGCTATGGCTGTTAAGCGGTTTATTGGTACTGAGTTTACTATTGAGTTTGCAAATTGGCAGTGTCGCGATCAGTTGGCGTGAATTGCTGCTCGCTTTAACTGGCCAAGCATTGAGCGAGCCGCTAACCCAGACGATTATCTGGCAAATTCGTTTACCTCGTTTATTTGTTGCCATGTTAGTGGGGGCAGGCTTGGCTGTGGCCGGTGCCGTTTTACAAAACGTCAGTCGTAATCCACTGGCTGATCCTTATTTATTTGGTTTAATGGCTGGGGCTGGGTTAGGGGCGACCATTGTCAGTATTGTGCTACCCGATCAACTGATCAGCATGGCGTTGGCGGCCTTTTTAGGGGCTTTGCTTGCGGTGCTGTTGGTGTTTATTGCCTGTATGGGTAATAGGCTACAAAAAATGGAAGTGACCTTACTCGCTGGGGTGGCGGTGTCATTTATGCTCAGCGCGATCAGCAGCTTTATTCTGTATTTTGCTGAGCCTTTTGCGGCTAATCGGGTTATTTTTTGGATGATGGGGAGCTTAAGTCGTGCCGATTGGCACAGTGTTGCATTAATTGCGCCCGCTGTTTTGGTATTGCTGGTGGTGGCATTAGCGGTCAGGCGGCAACTGGATGCCTTGTTATTATCAGACGACAGTGCCCGCAGCTTGGGCGTGAATACACAGCGTCTGCGTCTGGTGTTATTACTGCTTACCGCGTTAGTCACTGCCTGTATTGTGGCGCAATGTGGTGGTATCGCCTTTGTGGGCTTAATGGTGCCGCATATGGTGCGTTATTTTATGGGGGTAACCGCAGTGCCATTATTGCTGGGCTCGGCGCTATTTGGGGCCATCTTTATGATGTGGGTGGATAATGCCGCGCGTAGCCTGTTAGCGATGCAAGAAATTCCACTAGGGGTGATCACCTCGGTGCTTGGCAGTGTATTCTTTCTGATTATTTTACGGCGACAGTTACAACAAGGTGGATAGCATGAGTGCAGATGAATTAAAACAACAACGCCATCAGGCACGGCAACAACGCTTAAAAGAGTACGTTGATGCCGCTGTAACACGAGCCAATATTGAAAAAGGTTTGTTGTTAGTCATAACCGGCAACGGCAAAGGTAAATCAACCGCCGGTTTTGGCACCGTGGCTCGTGCGGTCGGCCATGGTCTAAATGCGGCAGTGGTGCAATTTATTAAAGGCAGTTGGGCTTGTGGTGAACGTAATTTACTGCAACAACATGGTGTTGAGTTCTCGGTGATGGCAACGGGCTTTACCTGGGATACGCAAGACAAAGCGGCAGATATCGAAGCGGCCGAGCGAGTGTGGCAAGATGCCGAGCGCTTTTTAGCCGACGATACGCTCGATTTGGTGTTACTAGACGAGCTTACCTACATGCTCAGTTATCATTATTTACCACTAGAACGCATTGAAAAAGCGCTGATGCAGCGCCCAGCTAAACAACATGTGGTGATAACCGGTCGCGCTTGTCATCGACGTATCTTGGAATTAGCCGATACCGTTAGCGAGATCCAAGCAGTAAAACATGCATTTGACGCTGGTGTGAAAGCGCAACAAGGTTTGGATTGGTAAATGCGATTATTACACCGTATGTCGCGGCTTTGGCTTAGTGGAATTATTTTAACACTGCTCGCTTTGCCGCTTGCTGCCGCGCCGCAGCGGGTGATCAGTTTGGCGCCGCATATTACGGAATTAGTGTATGCGGTGGGGGCGGGCGAGCAATTAATTGCGGTGAGCGATTACAGTGATTACCCTGAGGCTGCCTTAGCATTACCGCGAGTGAACAGTTTTGCGGCCTTAAATATTGAGGCCATTCTAGCGTTAAAACCGGATCTAGTGCTGGCCTGGCGCAGTGGCAATCCGGCGCAGGATCTTGAACGCTTGCAGCAATTTGGTATTCAGGTGGCTTATTCTGATCCGGTCACGCTTGATGATATTGCACTGGAGTTAAAGCAGCTCGGTGCTTTGCTCGGGCATGCACAGTTAGGTCAGCAACAAGCGGCAGCGTTTCAGCAACGCTTAACCACGTTGCGTAAAGCCTATGCGCATAAACCGCGGCCAAGGGTGTTTTATGCCATGGGGGTGGCCCCGTTAACGACGGTCGCCAATTCGGCTTGGCCTGCGCAACTATTACGTGAGTGTGCCAGTGATAACATTTTCGCTGATGCTAAAGGCGATTATCCGCAGCCGTTGTTAGAGCAGTTATTAGTCCGCCAACCCACGGTGATTATTCAACCACAGCAGGCCGCAACAGCAGCGTTTTGGCAGCGCTATCCCAACCTGCCCGCGGTAAAAAATCAGGCTTTTGTTAGTTTAAATGCGGATTGGGTGTATCGAGCAGGCCCACGTATGCTCGATGCTATGCAGGCCTTGTGCGAAGGGCTAGAACCTTATCGTGGCTCAGTCGATAATATCTGAGCGTTGCTTGCCGAGCGGTCGACATTCGTTGAAGTGACCGTTGTGCTTGCAAATTTCTTTTGGCTGCTCGTCTTTGCCGAGCTTTTTCACGCCTTCAATCACCGCACTATCTAGCGCAATGCCCAGCTCCGTTAACAGTAAAGGCGGCTCAACGGTTTTGCTTTGCCCTGTTTGTTGATCTTGCACCACGCGCCTGTTATCGCTTCGTAGCTGACTATCACCGAGCATCCCTAACGCGGTACAACCCGATAACAGGTTACCAAGCAGCAAGCAGCCGCCTAAAACTATCCATTTAGTTGATAACATTGTGCCGCTCCATTTGTGAAACATCCTTTTTGTTGCTGCTAAGGTGACAAAAGTACAACCTCGGCTAACAAAAAGTCAATTAAAAAGAACGTTACAGCCGCTCTAACTGATAGTGGCCACTGGCAAAGGCGTCGGCGAGTTCATGTGAACGACTTAGCACCGTTTGCCAGGCTTGGATGCGCTGTGCCTCGTTGAGTTTAAAGTCTTTACGATCGGGAATTTTGCCGTGAGGTAAGCTGCTGATCCAAGCCGGACTAGGACAGAGAATCACCACATTATCAAGATAAGCACGATTGGCTCTGCGCCATTTTAAACCTTTATCAAACCAGCCTGGCGTTAAGTCGGGGTAGAAATGCGGATAGAGCACTAAGCCTTCGCTGCTAAATTGCTGATTGAAGTGATAATCGGTGATACCACCATCAAAGTAGTGTCCTTGGCCCGCACCTTGAATATCCAAAACGGGCTCTAATACCATGGGAATAGCGCCACTGGCGATCACCGCGGCGGATAAATTGTGTTCATTCAGTAATACGTGTTCGGTTGGTAAATCAGCACTGTGGAAAAAAGGCGCCGCTTCTCCGGCGACATGAAAATGGATACGCTGAAAAAAATGCCGTAACAATCGTCGATTTAATAAATTCGCCCCTGCAGCGAGCATCAACCCCGTGCCTTGCAGCCAAGGGCGGTTGCTGCGGTTTAAGCCTTTAGCGCGGTCAACTATTAAATTTAACTTCATAACCGGGTGCTGCAATACCTGTTGAATACTGTCGTTATCCGGCAGGATCTGTTTAATAATATTTTGTGAGATCTGCGTGATCAGTTTAATGTCGGCCTGCGGGGGAAAACGAATTTCGGAGTAGGCTTTAGCAAAGCGGCTTGATGCAGCTGCACCATCTTGCTGGGCGTAACAAGTAAAGCGCCAAGCACCGGCAGAACTGCCCAGCAGGTGCAATGGCTTGCTGCGGTTTTTAAAAAATTGTGTAAGTAGATACTGATCAAGCCCATACAGGCAAAACCATTTAGGGCCACCGCTGGCGCCAATCATCACGCTGATATCATCAGCGTGTAAGCCCTGTTGTTGGATCTGTGTAAAGGCGCGTTGGCCTGCGAGAACCCGAAGTGGTTTTTGCACTTTTACACCCTCAGTTTAACTACCAAATAAGCTGCTATACATCCGCTCGGCATAATCATCGGTCATGCCTGAAATATAATCGCAAATTACTCGCTGCTTGGCAGTTTTATCTGCGGCATCTAGCCAACGTTGCTGTGTATTAAGCGGCAACAAACGTTGGGGATCCGAGGCAAAAGCATCGAATAATTTCAGTAACATATTTTGACTACGAAAGCGTGATTGTTGAATGGTCGGTTGTTGGATCACACACCGATAGACCAGTTGTTTCAGCGTTTGTAAGATGTGTTGCTCGGCTTCAGTTAGGCAGGCATTAAAACGAATTAGCGGCTCTTCGCAGCGGGGTAGGCTTTCATATAAAGATACCGAAGTAATTAACTGATTTACCAAGGAGCCAATCGCATCTTTGCGCAAGTGATGCGCTTTAGCAAACAACTTAACGCCAACGGCCTGCAATGCTTGTTGTTGCTCGTGGCTCAGTGCAGCAAAGGGCTCGGCAGTAAACTGTTGCCATTGGCTAAAGCTAATATTACCTAGCACGATAGCATCTTCAAGATCATGCACACCGTAAGCGATGTCATCGGCCAGTTCCATAATCGATGCATCTAAGGATTTATAGCGCGATTTTTGCCACGGTGAGTCATCCAGTACTTGGGTTTGTTGAAACGCTTGGCGATCAGTTGCGCTTAGTGGCGCTAAGATCCAATCTAAAATAGCACTGTCAGCCGCAAAAATCGCCTTTGCGGGTTTCCACGGCGCTAAACTTAACGGGTTATCGAGCTGAGTTGGTGCTGTCAGCATTGGTTGTAGCACCGGATATTTTAATAATCCCAGTAAGGTGCGGCGTGTTAAATCCATACCGTGATGTTCGGTATAAGGTTCTAATTTACTGACAATACGTAAGGTTTGGCCGTTGCCTTCAAAGCCACCGTAGGCCAGCATTTTGTAATTAAGTGCTGTTTCGCCACCATGCCCAAACGGGGGGTGACCTAAGTCATGCGCTAAACACAGCGCTTCCATTAGGTTGTCTTCGGGTAAGAAGGCGCGTACGGTATCATCAGCGTTTAGGCGTAATTGATTGAGTAAACCGGTGCCAATTTGCGCGGTTTCTAAAGAATGGGTTAACCGCGTGCGGTAAAAGTCATTTTGACCAATACCAAGAATCTGCGTTTTAGACTGCAAGCGACGAAAGGCAGCTGAATGTAAGACACGAGCCCGATCTCGTTGCCATGGCGTACGATGATCTAAGGGGCGACTACCGGGTGCCGCCGACCGCCGTTCTGACCAGACTGAACCCATAAATCCTCCGCTGAAATCGCTATAGTTCAATTACTTATAGTAATGTAAATAACAGTGAGATGCGAGCGCTGGACAGGGTCTTATTTATACTGTATAAATAAACAGTTTTCTAGCAGAGGGTAAAACGATGGCGGTAATCACCAAATATGTTGTAGAGCGAAATGGAGTAGAAAAAATGACGTTTACCTCAAAAGCTGAGGCGGATGCCTATGACAAAATGCTCGATACGGCAGATGCTTTGCAACTATTACTTCAAGACAGCGCTTTAATCGCTGACGAACAACAAACTGAAACCTTGGCGTTATATTTAGCGCAGCAAAAAGACGCGGTATTAATTGCCTTAGGTGCCAAAAAAGCGCCAGCAAAAACGGCAGAGAAAGAGCCTAAAGTCAGCGAGAAGTCGCAGCTAAACACAGCAGAGTTAACGGCCGTAAAGAAAAGCAGTAAAACCGAGCAAGCGGCTTAACCCTCATTTCAGCCTTCCTAGCTAATACGGCTAAGGCAACACTTTGTCTGCGCGCGTGAAGCGCCAAAGGCAAGGTGTTGCTCTTAATCTTAATTTGCAGTACAAATCTCAGTTGCGCTACAAGGCTCAGCCTACCTCAACACCATCTAGTGCTTAACGCGGTTTTGCCAATAACGATTTAAATCGGCTTTTACCTCTGGCAGCAGTAAATACAAAGCCAGAATATTCGGGATCGCCATTAAGAAAATCATTGAATCGATAAAATCAAACACTGCCATAATGCTGGGTACTGCGCCCATCGATACCATGCCACAGAATAAAATCTTATACAGCGTGGTCATTTTTGGGCCGGTACCCACAATGTAACGCCAGCCGGTTAAGCCATAGTAAGACCAGCTAAGTACGGTTGAGAAACCAAACAGCAACAACGCCACCATTAAGACTATCGGAAACCAATCAAATACCGTAGCAAAGGCACCCGAGGTAATTTGTACGCCATCCAGCCCTTGTAATTGATAAGCCCCAGTTAAAATAATCACCAAAGCCGTAATGGTACAAATCACCACTGTATCAATAAAAGGCTCGAGCAAGCCGACAAAGCCTTGCGAGATAGGATCTTTGGTTCGTGCTGCCGCATGCGCGATAGGCGACGAGCCGATGCCCGCTTCATTCGAGTAAGCGGCGCGCCGAAAACCTTGGATCAACACGCCAATAAAACCACCATAGGCCGCATCGGGTGCAAAGGCACTATGTACGATTAACAGCAAGGCGCTGGGCACGGCAGTTAAATGCTGTGCAATCACCACAAAGGCAGCCAGCAAATAAATGGCACACATAAAAGGCACCAGTTTACTGGTGACATTGGCAATACTTTTGATACCGCCAATAATCACTGCGCCAATTAGCGCCGCGTAAATCACCCCAAACAGCCAAGGTTGATCAAAGCCCGTTACACTTTCTACTTGCACAAAGCCTTGGTTTACATGCACAAAGCCGGCCGAGCCAAAGATAACAGCAATAGAAAAAAAGATGGCCAAAGCGGAGCCCAAGCGGGGTAAATGATATTTATCTAGCGCGGCTTTAATGTAGAACATCGGGCCACCCGAGATACTGCCGTCGGCGTTTTGCTGACGATACTTCACAGCCAAGGTACATTCGACAAACTTGGTCGACATACCCAATAAACCGGCCATGATCATCCAAAACGTCGCGCCCGGCCCGCCAAGGCTGATAGCAATCGCCACACCTGCAATATTACCTGTACCCACCGTACCAGAGAGGGCGGTGGTTAGGGCTTTATAAGGGGAGATTTCACCGGCGCTATCACGTTCTGGTTTAGCGAATAAGCGGCCAATCGCATAGCGAAAGCCACGGATATTAATAAATCCGAGGTATAGGGTAAAAATGATGGCACCGCTGATCAGCCAAATCATGACCAAGGGAATATCCACGCCATTAAAGGAAAAGGCGTAAAATACGACTGCAGCAAGTTGCGTCGTAAAAGCTTCAAACAGAGTTTGGAAAGAGTATTCAGCAGACATTTTGCTATCCAGATGGCTACAACCTGGCCGAGCATACCTGCTTGACGCCGTGCTGACAACAGTGATGTGTCAAACACGGCATTTTTACCGATGAAGTTCTTAAAGCGTCATGTTTTATTCTTGGCTATAGCTGGGTAAAAATTGTGCAAGCTTACTAATTGCCTGTCGCAATTGATCTTTATGCGGCAGTGTAACGATCCTAAAGTGATCAGGCTCTGGCCAGTTAAAGGCGCGACCATGCACTAACAGCACTTTGTGTTGCCGTAAAAAATCTAACACAAACAGTTCGTCATCTTTAATGTGATATTTCTTTAAATCAATTTTGGGGAAGAGATACATGGCGCCTTTTGGGCGCATGCAGCTTACGCCATCAATCTCATTGACCAACTTGTGCGCCAAATCCATTTGATCGTATAAACGGCCACCAGGAACGGTAAGCTCATTAATGCTTTGATAGCCACCCAGTGCCGTTTGTACGGCGTGCTGGCAGGGTACATTGGCACATAACCGCATCGAGGCCAGGATATTTAAACCCTCGATATAGTTTTTGGCGAGCTTTTTTGCACCAGAGATAAACAACCAACCGATGCGAAAACCGGCTATGCGGTAATTTTTAGATAAGCCACCAAAGGTCAGCATTACTAAATCATCTGCTAATGCTGCCGTGCTGACATGCTCTGTACCGTCGTATAAGACCTTGTCGTAGATTTCATCACTCATCACCACCAGCTTATGTTGCCGGGCGATTTCAAGCAGTTCACGTAAGAATTCAGGGCTGTACACCGCACCGGTTGGGTTATTTGGGTTGATTAACACGATAGCACGGGTTTTTTTGCTGATCTTCGCTTTAATATCCTCAAGCGAAGGATACCAGTCTTGCTGTTCATCACATAAATAATGTACCGCTTTGCCCCCCGCTAAATTAACTGCGGCAGTCCATAGCGGATAATCGGGCATCGGCACTAACACTTCATCGGCGGTATTCAATAAACCTTGTAAGGCCATCAATATCAATTCAGAGACGCCATTACCGATATAAACATCATCGGCATCGGCACCACGAATACCCCGTTGTTGATAATATTGCGCAACAGCCACTCGCGCCGGATAGATACCTTGTGAATCAGAATAGCCCTGTGCCGTTGGCAAATTATGAATAACGTGCTTGAGAATTTCATCGGGTGCTTCAAAACCAAATGGGGCAGGGTTACCAATATTGAGTTTTAGGATCCGATGACCTTCTTCTTCCATGCGCTTGGCTTCTCGAGCAACTGGCCCACGGATGTCATAACATACCCCATCTAACTTAGTTGAACGTTCAATTGGTTTCATATCTTCGCCATTTACCCCGTTATATCCATCCAGACAGCTAAATCTTACCAAGCCAGTTTTTATCAGACAGACTAAATTTGCAATGATTTCAGCATAAAATGCGTAAAAAAACCCAGCGTAGCAACTTTTGGTCGAATCTAGCAGACTAAGGCGGTAGAATGGCAGGTTAAATAATAATAATACGTTCTAATAGTGTTGAATTGTTGTTTCATGACAAAGGTGGTTAATGCTGTTTTTCCGAAAATTATTGCTGGTATTGTTTTGGTTAGGGGTGCTGATTGCCACGTTAAGCCCTTTTAGCCAACTCGAACCATTAAAAGAAAGCGATTCGCTCGAGTCTTTCGAGCAATGGCAGATCCCAACTCGGCTGTCTGCATTATCGCAGGCTGATCAGAAAAAACTGCTACAGCGGTTGGCTTATCCTCGCTCTGAAATTCCCGCTCGGCCGTTACCCGACTTTAATGCCATTACAGATGTCCGTAAAAAGAAAAAAGCTTTTTTTGATTATTTGCGCCCTCACGTGCGTCGCGAAAATCAACGCTTGCTGTTATTGCGCGAGCAATTATTAGAAATTGAAGATAAAAAGCGTAAGAATATGCGCTTACATATCGACGAATATGCCTTTCTTTATAGTTTGTATGATGAGTTCCGCTTAGATATTACTGAAACGGATATGGCATCGCTGCAAGAATTACTGTTGCGCGTGGATATTATTCCGGAGAGTTTAGTCTTAATGCAGGCAGCCAATGAGTCGGCTTGGGGCACTAGTCGTTTTGCCGTGGAAGGCTATAACTTTTTTGGGCAATGGTGCTTTCGGGAGGGCTGTGGCCTCGTGCCATTAAATCGTGCTGAAGATCAGTTTCACGAAGTGGCCCGATTTGAAGATGCCGCCGCAGCGATTAGCAGTTATTTTTATAATCTGAATACTTTTCATACCTATGAGTCGTTACGCCAAATCCGCTGGAAGTTGCGTGAAGAGGATCGCCCCTTACGTGGTGAAGCATTGGCGCATGGGTTGCATGCTTATTCTGAACGTGGTGAAGAGTACATCGAAGAGATAACCGCCATGATCCGTTACAATCGACGTTTTTTAGAAGATTAAGCTGATTGCTATTTCCTGCGCTGCGATGTGCTGTTGGGTATGGTTTTAGCTGGACATCACAGCTAAGCAGCCAGAATGCGCATAAGCCAAGGTGCAGCTTGGTTATCAAAGGCAGGCTGGTATATCGCGCTGCAATGCCGATGTGAAAAGCTGCGCTCTAACAGCATGATGCCAAGTTAAAGCGCAGAGATAATCAAGGAGTTAGTTTAACTCAACCGCTTGTAGCAGCGGCTGTTCATCTTCGTTATCTATTTCTAAGCCAACCGGAATGCTGGGGATGGTCGCTTTATCAAATGCTAAATCACCCTCAGTCGCTAAAGCGTCGCCCTTCGTCAGCCCTGCGAAATTAAACAGCGATTTATCTGCTAAATGTGATGGCACGATGTTTTGCATGGCTTGAAACATGGTCTCGATGCGCCCAGGAAAGCGTTTATCCCAATCTTGCAGCATTTCTTTGACCACTTGGCGCTGCAGGCCGTCTTGTGAGCCACAAAGGTTACAAGGGATGATCGGAAACTCACGCGCGACAGCGTATTTTTCAATGTCTTTTTCTTTGCAATAAGCTAAAGGTCGGATCACGATATGTTCACCGTTGTCACTGACCAGTTTAGGCGGCATCGACTTCATCTTGCCACCATAAAACATGTTTAAAAACAGGGTTTCAAGCATATCATCACGATGATGGCCTAACGCAATTTTAGTGGCGCCCAGCTCTTTTGCAGTACGATATAAAATGCCCCGGCGCAAACGTGAACACAGCGAACAGGTGGTTTTACCCTCTGGAATTTTATCTTTGACTATCGAGTAGGTATCTTCAGTAACAATCAGATATTCAATACCCAGCTGGTTTAAATACTGAGGTAATACCTCAGCAGGGAAGCCAGGTTGTTTTTGATCGAGGTTAACAGCAATAAGGCTAAAATTTACCGGCGCGGATTGCTGTAAATTCATCAGGATATCGAGCATGGTGTAAGAGTCTTTGCCGCCAGAAAGGCAGACCATGATCTTATCACCTTCTTCAATCATGCCGAAATCAGCAATGGCTTGACCCACACCCCGGCGCAATCTTTTGTGTAATTTGTTCAGATTGTATTGAGCTTTTGCTTGTGCTGCGTGCGACATCAGTAACTACCCGCCAGAAAAAAGGCGCTCATTATACCCAACCTCGCGCCTTTACCAAAGTCTGATAGTTAGCTTTTTTCAAGCGGACAAATAAAGTCAGCCGGTTTCATGGCTAATACATCGCAATCTAGGCGGTCGATGACATGTTCAGCGGTATTACCAATGATCGCCGCGGATAAGCCCGTACGCCCAATAGTGCCGATAATGACCATTTCGGCATCCAGCTTTTTGGCCAGTTTCGGGATCACGTCTTCGGGCATACCTTCTAACACATGACATTGCTCGTTACTAATTTGATGTTTTTCGGCCAGACTTAATATCGCATCTTTATGATGGCGGCGTAGGGTGTCATTGTATTCTTGTGGATTAAACTCGGGGATCTCAATTGCGATATTCACCGGGGTGCCGGGGTAGGCATTGACTAAATGCACCCTAGCATCGAGTAATTGCGACATTTGTTGTGCTTTGTGGATCACTCGTTGATTTAATGACAGGTGATGCTCTTGCTCACTACCCGCATTAACGGCAGCAATGATATTGCCTTTAGCAGGCCAAGCATGATCTTTAACTAACAATACTGGGCAAGGACATTTACGCAAAATATGCCAATCGGTCGGCGTAAAAATCATCGATTTTAAAACATCATGATCATGCGTCCCTTTGATCACCAGATCATAATTATTATCTAAGACGGTTTTCACTACGGCTTCAAAGGGGCGATTGTGCCAAACCACGTGCATTTTGATGTTTAAACCCAAGGCGCTGGGTTGTTCTAAAAAGGTTTTGACCCAAAGCTCGCGATCTTTAATCACCGACTGTTTCATCGATTCGCGCTCGTCACCCGATAACATGGTGGTCATCTCGTAAGAGAATTCATAAACACTAAGAAAAGCGGTCAGTTGACAGCCTTGTTTGCGGGCAAGTTCGATGGCTCTATCGAGCGCTTTTTGCTCATCAGCGCTCGGATCTAAAACCACTAACACATTATTGTAAATAGACATTAAAGCTTCCCTCTTAAGTCAATCAGCTTATCTAAGTGTAGACCAAGATAAGCGATTAATAGGGATTTATGTTTGTGCTATATCAAGTTAAGGGGAGTTAACATTGGCCTGAAAGCGCGGTTAAGCTGGGAGCATCCAAAATGGTGATAAGTTTGCCATCAACTTGAATGATTTCATCTTTGTGCATTTTACTCAGCAAACGGCTGATGGTTTCTACGGTCAAGCCCAAATAATTACCAATGTCGCTGCGGGTCATACTGAGCCGGAAGGCTTTTTCAGAAAAACCACGATTGCCATAACGAGAAGCCAAATGATTTAAAAAAGTTGCCAATTTTTGCTCTGCGGTTTTACGATTTAACAGCAACATCATTTGTTGATCAGATTGAATATCTTGGCTCATTAAACGCATCATTTGCTGGCGTAGTTTAGGTAATTGACTTAACAGATTTTCAAGGTTTTGATAGGGTATTTCACAAATCATACCGGTTTCTAAGGCTTCAGCATAGCTGGCATGTTTTTCAGTATTGATGGCGTCAAAACCAATGACATCGCCAGGTAAATGAAAGCCGGTGATTTGCTGCTCACCTTGTGAGGTGAGCGTAAAGGTTTTAAAAGAACCCGTGCGGATGGCATACAGCGATTTAAGCTCGTTACCGCTTTCAAACAACATATCGCCTTTGTGCAAAGGGCGTTTTCGCTGAATAATATCATCAAGTTTGCTCATTTCTTGCTCACTGAGCGAAAACGGTAAACACAGTTGACTAAAACCGCAATCCTGACAATTTATAGCTGAACGTTGCATCACACACACCCTTTTACCCTTAATAGGGTAACAGCTTAAAAAACTAGTCTATGCAAAGCAAGCCATATTGTGTAAATACCATAAACCGCTAACAATAATGCCGCACTGTAACGAAACCATAATTGGTTTTTTAGTTTGACTAGGCTATTAGCCGCGGAGCCAAATACCAGTAACGCCGGTAAGGTGCCGACGCCAAAAAGTAACATGATCAGTGCACCGCTACTGGCACTGCCGCTGGCTAAACTCCAACTAAGGGTCGAATAAACCAAACCACAAGGCAAAAAGCCCCATAACATGCCATAGCTTAAGGCTTTACCACTGCTATCAAGCGGTAATAAGCGTTTGGTATAAGGTTGGATAAAGCGCCACAAACCTTGCCCTGCGCGCTCTAAGCGTGTTAAACCAAACCAAAGTCTCGCAATATACAGCGCCATCGCCAGCAATAATAAGCCGGCCAATAAACGTAACCCAATAAAAGTGGCCCCGGTAATGCCCATAGCGGTCGCACCAAAATAACCAACAAGGCCACCAAAGCAGGCATAAGTAATCAAGCGGCCAAGGCTTAACAACAGTTGTAAGCGAAACTTTTGCCAAGCACTTTGGGCAGGCATGGCAAATTGTAAGGCGGCAACAATACCACCGCACATGACTAAACAATGGCTGCTGCCTAAAAAGCCAATCAGCAGCGCCGCGACATAATCAATGTTCATCAGGCTTGTTCGGTGGTGTCGCTTTGGGCTTATCTTCGTCGAACAAGATACTTAAGCCTTCTTTTTCTAAATCTTCAAATTGCTTTGAGCGCACCGCCCAAAAGAAGATACCAATGCCAATAGCCACAAACAGGATGGCAATCGGGATCAGTACATAGATAATGCTCATTTTTTCAGTAACCTCAATGAATTGGATACCACTAACAGCGAGCTAAACGACATGCCAATCACGGCAATGTAAGGGGAAACAAAACCCGCAACGGCTAGAGGGATAATAACCAGATTGTAGCCCACTGACCAGCCAAGGTTCTGTTTGATCACCCGGGCGGTTTGTTTGCCACCTTGAAGAAGGTTTTGTAATAAGCGTAAATCGGCTTTTAAAAATACCACATCTGCTTGGTTTTTCGATAAATCGGTGCCAGATTGCACCGCAACTGAAATATGCGCAGCGTTAAAGCTCGGACTATCGTTAATACCGTCACCCAGCATCAGCACTTTGGCACCTGTTGCGATTAATTGTTGGATCTCGGTGACTTTATCTTCAGGGCTGCAGCCTTTGTGCATAAAGTCGAGTTTTAACGCTGCGGTTAATTGTTCTGCTTGTACCGAGTGATCACCGGTTAACATCCCCAGTTTATAGCCTTGCTGCTGAAGTTGCTGAATTAACGCCGTCGCTTCTTCGCGTAATTTATCGACGAGTTGCAACTTGGCTTGCAGTTGGTTATCGAGAGTAAAATACACCTGCCATTCTGGCTCTGCTGGTACGCCACAAAATTGTGCGCTGCCCACTTTGAGTTGCTGGCCTTGCCAACGAGCACGAATACCGGCGCCAATGGCTACCTGTACGTCGTTTAATGTTAGGGGCTGCGTTAAATACGGCGCAAAGGCCCGGGCAATCGGATGCTCAGAATATTGTTCTAAATTGGCCACTAAGTTAAGTAAATCGGTTTCAGCAAGGGCAGGGTTGACCCTGTGCACCTGTTGTAAGCTAAATTTACCTTCAGTTAAGGTGCCGGTTTTATCTACCACGATATGGCTAATGTTGGGTAAAACCTCAAGCACTTGAGCATTTTTAATCAGCACGCCTTGTCGATTTAATCTGGCCAAGGCACAGGTTATCGCCGTGGGGGTCGCTAAGCTAAGGGCGCAAGGGCAGGTGGCAACTAACACCGATAGGGTGACCCAAAATGCGCGGCTAGGATCCCACCAGAAATACCAAAGTAAGAACGTGAGCAGGGCGATCACCAATAAACGCTCGACAAAATACTTGGCTAATTGGTCGGTTTTTTCGACTAGTTTCGGTTTTTGGCTCAGCGTCAGTTGTTGTAATTGAATGATTTGACCCAAGCGCGAATGGGCTAAAACTCGGCTTACTTGCACCTGTAATAAACCATCGTGATTAACGCTACCGGCCAATACTGTATCGCCAATTGTTTTACTGATCGCGCGATATTCACCGGTTAACATCGACTCATCAACTGAGCTTTGCCCGTCTTTTACTATGCCATCGGCGGGCAGGGTTTCACCGGCTTTAACTAAGATGATATCGCCCGTCTGTAAGCGCCGAGCCGATGTGGGCTGTGGCCCTTGCTCGGTGTGAAGGGTGGCCGTAACCGGCATGATTTTTAATAAATTACTGGTCGCTTCGCGGGCTTGCGCACGGGCGCGGAATTCAAAGAATTTGCCTAATTGCAGCAAGAAGGTAAACATGCAAACGGATTCAAAATACACTTCGCCGGTTTGCATCGCGGTGGCATACGCAGATGCAAAAAAGGTGTAATACAGGGCCAGCGTAACCGGCACGTCCATATTCATTTGTCGTGCCTTAATACTGCGCCAAGCACTGACTACAAAAGGTTTAGCGGCATACAGCACCACAGGGATCGTTAAAAGCAAACTGATCCAACGCAGATAGCCTTCATGGGCTGTTTCAATGCCAGTGTATTCGCCAAAATACAGCGCAAAAGCCAGCATCATCACCTGCATGGTTAAAATGCCCGAGACGGCGAGGCGCTTGAGATAACGATTAAGCTCAAGTTTGAATTTTTGCTCTTCTTGATCGGCCACAAAGGGGCTGGCTTGATAACCAATATCAGTGATGCGCTGCAAAATAGCGCTAAGTGACAGTTGTTTACTATCAAAGCGCAACAACGCACGTTGGGTTGAGGCGTTAATGCTAACACTGTGGAGCTGAGGCAGTTTGCGAAGTTGTTTTTCGATAAGCCAAGCACAAGCTGCACAGCTCATACCACTGATGGACAATTCAATATCGGTTAGCTCATTATGCTGCTGACTAATATCGGCTAACACCGCCTCGTTATCAAATTGGCTTAATTCGGCGCTGAGCTCCAAAGGTAGAGCATCAATCTTCGTGGCTGCAGCCGTTCGAAAACGATAATAATCGGCAAGACCATTACTAAAGATAGTATCAGCGACGGCTTGGCAGCCAGCACAGCAAAAATAATGTTCTTGCCCGTCAACGTTTAAAGTAAAACGATCGCCAGTGTGTACCGTTTCATGGCAATGAAAACACCTCACTGCTGCCACAGCCATTATCCTTCTTAATAACCCAGTTTAATTTCTTGTTCTGCCGGCAGTGTTAAGTTGGCGCGCAGTCGCCATTCTTCGGATTTGTCTGATACGGTTAAACGCCAGCGGCCGTTTGGCGTGATCGGTAATGTTGCCACATACAGTAGCTCGCCACTGCGTTCGGCATCAACCGCAAAATCATGTGCGCCTAGGGTAGGGTGGTAAAAATCAAGATGAATAGTTTCACCCAATACTTGGTTTTCAGTAAATCGAATGACCGCCCGATTACCGGCGACCAAAATACGTGCATCCATATTGCGCAGGGCGGCTTCGCGATATTTCGCCAGTTGCATATTGATACTTTTACCGGCTTGATAATAGTCGTCAATGACGATCTCAGGCTTATGCTGCTGCATCACCACAACGGTGTGTACGGCTTTTAATGCGGTAACCACAGGGATGGCAATTAACACCCAGGTCCAAGCGTATTTATACCAGGGTTTAGTATCTTCTTGCATAACTCACCTCGTTCATAAAACTAAGCCCCTTTACGGGGCTTAGTGCGCTTCGGATTGCTGTGCGGTTTAGCGCAAGTCTTCCGGATTAGACAGTCGGTACACATAAGCCGTTAGGATATGCACCTTGTCTTCGCCTAACGTCGTTTTAAAGGCTGGCATAACACCGTAACGACCTAAACGCAGGGTTTCTTCGATAGTGGCTGAAGAATCGCCATATAACCAAATGTTATCCGTTAGGTTAGGGGCACCGAAAGGTAAGTTGTGCGCAACACTACCACGACCATCAACACCGTGACAGGCAGCACACATACCAAATTTCGCTTTACCGGCTTCGGCATCTTTTTCGTTAACAGCACGACCTGATAACTGCAGAACATAAGCAGTCATCTCTTTGATGCCTTGGTCACCTAGTGCGGCTTCCCAACCCGGCATGGCGGCTTTACGACCGTGCAATAAGGTTTCTTTGATCTTGTCTGCTGTGCCACCATATAACCAATCATTGTCGGTTAAATTTGGGAAGCCACGTTGGCCGCGTCCATCAGAACCATGACATAAGGCACAGTTTTGTAAGAACAAGCGCTGGCCAATCTTTAAGGCTTCTGGATCGTAGGCTAGGTCCAACACGTCGCGCTGAGCAAATTGTTGAAATACTGGGCCATAAACTTCATCAGCTTTAACCACTTCCATATCTAACTGTACGTTACGGCCTTCAGCTTGCGCTTGTAATACCGCTTGGCGAGATTCTTCCAAAGATTTGATACCTTGGTTAGAGCTGGTCCAACCTAAGAAACCTTTGTAATTACCTAAACCTGGATAGGCGGCTAAGTAAAACACCGACCAGACTAAGGTGGCAAGGAACATGTAAGTCCACCATTTTGGTAGTGGGTTGTTAAATTCCTTTAAGCCATCCACTTCGTGATCAGTGGTCTCATCTTCAGGCACACCGACATAGTTTTTTAAGTTCCACATGATCAGGACTAAACACAGCACCAATACTGGGATGGTTAGTACCCAAATCCAAAGACTCCAGAAGCTACTCATGCTCCGACTCCCGTTTAGAATGTTGTTTTTTTGATTCTGGCTCGTCATCAAAAACAAGGTTGGCTGCTTCATCGAAATCGGACTTACGTTTTTTACTGTAAGCCCAAATAACGAAAGCAACAAACGCGACGAACAGAATCACTGTCAGAATGCTATGAACTGTTGCAAATTCCATGGCGATTACTTTAAGGCTGTGCCCAGTGATTGCAGATACGCAATCAGGGCTTCCATTTCAGTTTTACCTTGCACTGCTTCAGCTGCACCTGCGATATCTTCATCCGTGTAAGGCACGCCGAACTTACGGAATATTTCTAATTTTTTCGCGGTATACTTGCCATCAAGCAGGTTAGCATCTAACCACGGGTAACCAGGCATATTTGACTGTGGCACCACTGAACGAGGATCCATTAAGTGAGCATAATGCCAGTCGTCGCTATACCGTTGACCCACACGAGCTAAGTCTGGACCCGTCCGCTTGGAACCCCACAAGAATGGGTGTTCCCAAACACTTTCACCGGCAACAGAGTAGTGACCATAACGTTCTACTTCAGCACGGAATGGACGCACCATCTGGCTGTGACAGTTGGTACAACCTTCACGAATGAAGATATCACGACCTTCCATCTGCAGCGCTGTATAAGGCTTTAAGCCATCAATCGGTTGCGTGGTTTCTTCCATAAACATCAAAGGCGTAATTTGTACTAGGGTACCGAAGCTGATGGCGACGATAGTTAACACCCCTAATAAGCCCACGCTTTTTTCGACTTTTTCATGATGATTCTTTTGCATGGTCAGTCTCCTTAAGCCGTTGCAACTGCAGGCTGTGCAGCGGGATGTTTACTACTTACCGTTTTGTAGACGTTGTAGGCCATGATTAACATACCTGTTACAACGAATACACCACCGATAAAACGCATCAGATAGAATGGCATAGAGGCTTCAAGGCTTTGTACAAAGCTGTAAGTCAGGGTGCCGTCAGTGTTCACTGCACGCCACATCATGCCCTGCATAATACCGCTGATCCACATAGCAACGATGTAAAGTACCACACCGATAGTGTGTAACCAGAAGTGAGTGTTGACCAGTTTTACGCTGTACATACCGGCCTTATTAAAGACAGTAGGGATTAAGTGGTACATCGCGCCGATTGAAATCATCGCAACCCAACCCAAAGCACCTGAGTGCACGTGGCCGATAGTCCAATCAGTATAGTGCGATAATGCATTAACTGATTTGATTGCCATCATTGGGCCTTCAAACGTCGACATACCATAGAATGATAAGGAAACGATTAAGAAGCGTAAGATAGGGTCGGTTTTCAGTTTATGCCATGCCCCTGACAGGGTCATGATACCGTTGATCATACCGCCCCAGCTTGGTACGAATAAAATCACTGACATCACCATACCTAAAGACTGAGTCCAGTCTGGCAGGGCAGTATAATGTAAGTGGTGTGGGCCTGCCCAAATATATAACGCAATCAGTGCCCAGAAGTGCACAATCGATAAGCGGTATGAGTAAACAGGGCGGCCTGATTGTTTAGGTACGAAGTAATACATCATCCCTAAGAAGCCTGCGGTTAATAGGAAGCCGACCGCATTGTGACCATACCACCACTGCACCATGGCATCGACAGCACCGGCATAAATGGAATAAGACTTAACTAAATTAAGTGGGATAACCATGCTGTTGACAATGTGCAGCGCAGCAACCGTGATAATAAAACCACCGTAGAACCAGTTAGCAACATAGATATGGCTGGTTTTACGTTTGGCTAAAGTACCAAAGAAAACAATCGCGAACGACACCCAAACGACAGTAATTAAAATATCGATTGGCCATTCTAGCTCGGCATATTCTTTACTTTGGCTAATACCCATCGGTAAGGTAACTGCCGCGGCAACAATAACCGCTTGCCAGCCCCAAAATGTAAACATGGCCAGCTTTTCAGCAAACAAACGGACCTGACAGGTGCGTTGCACAACATAATAACAAGTGGCGAACAAAGCACTGGTTCCGAACGCGAAGATAACCGCATTGGTGTGTAAGGGACGAAGACGGCTGTAGGTCAGCCACGGGGTGTCGAAGTTAAGCGCTGGCCAGTATAACTGGGCTGCAAGTAATACACCCACCACCATGCCAACAATACCCCATAATACGGTAGTGATGGCAAAGAGGCGGACAACGCTATAGTTGTATTCAACATTTAACGGTTTGGTCTGGCTCATGTTGAGTTCCGCTGCAGTTTTGCTGGTTACTAAATATACCACCTTAAGGTGGCCCTTCTTGTGATAGGTAGGTACTATCGGCACAATATTCTCAATGCCTAATCTTACCTACTATAATTGGCTCGAATGATACGAGTTTTACCGGTCAAAAGATAGGTAAAACAGCCGTTTTTATGATGTAGAACAAAGTCACTGTTCAATTTATCATCGCTTTTCGGCTACGCTGGTTTTTTTTATGCTGTTACGGTTAAAATAGCGTTTTAGCACAATCTAGTGGCAATAAATTGTTGATACGAACTGCGCTTAACGTTGTTATTTCTTTACTCTTTTTATTGGCGTTCACAGCATGTCAACCACCCGCCGAGAATACCAGTCAGCTACTGTTGCTGCAAACCGCGACGCTGCAACTCACGCTCTCTCCAGAGCATGCACCTGTAGAAACCCCTTTACAGCTCCGTTTACAAAGCCAAAAGCCTTTACGAGCCATCAGTGGTGAGCTCCAAGGTATTTCCATGTATATGGGGCGCATTCCGCTAGTCTGGCGCCAGCAAGCAGCAGAACAGCCTGAGGCGTTAACCACTTGGCAGGCCGAGCTGTTCTTGGGCGCTTGTAGCGATCCAAATATGCAGTGGCAATTACAATTGATTTTGGATTATCAAGATGGTGAACGTGAACTGCATCAGCTGCAGTTCACCTCAAGTTGGCGCTAACGCTGTGACTCTGTCTTTGTTAACTTGCAGTGGGTTAGGGTTATCAATCTGCAGTTGTGCCGATTTAATTTGGCGCTAGTGCCGTTACTCTGTTTTTGTTAGCTGCAATGTCTGTGTTAACTGCAATGGGCTAGGGGTAGCCATCTGCAGTTGTGCCGTTTCCACGCAGACAAATTCTTGATAACCGTGATCAGGCAAATCCGCCATCGCTTTGCTACGTTCTGCTGCCGGGTTCCACAGCACGGTGCTGTCATGCCCTTGTTGGTCAATAAGTAGCTGATAGTGACCGCTTTGCATGCTTAATTGCGCTGCTGGCTCAAGATACACCCGATCAATTTCTTGATTAAACACGACGGGTTCCGCTTCAATAAAATGTTGTTGCCTAACCTTATCCATAAAACGCTGACCCAAACCCTGCACGGTGCAAGCGTTCAGGGAGGGCACTTGGAAATAGCTGTGTAAAGCCGCTTGTTGTAACATGGGTTCGTCACATTCGAGTGTGATACTCAGCTTATCGGCATAAAGTCGCAAGCAAAGCGTTAAGCTGAGTGTTTTAGCCCGATGTCCAGGCATATCATCGATACTGATGCTTAAGGTTAGGCTATTAAAGTCGCTGTGCGCTTGGCTGTCGATATAGGTCCACATTCTATTGCGCACTAACCCATGATTGGGTACGGCTTGCTGCTCTGGGTTTAATTTGGCTTCAATTGGACCAAACCAAGGCCAGCAAATCGGTACCCCCCCGCGTAGCGGTTGTTGTTGATGCCAGCTTGCAAGTGGCGATAACCACAGCGTTTCTTGCCCAGGTTGCGGTTGATAAGACAGTAAATGCCCACCATAAAGTGACACCACTAAACTGGCTTGCTGAAACTGTAAGCGATAACAGGGTAAATCGGTAAGATGGGCAAAACCCAATTGTGCGCTTGCGCTTGACATGCTATTCCCCAACAACGGTGCTGTGATTATTAAAACGTTATTATAGGCTTAAACGCAAACAGCCAGCAAAGGCTGGCTGTTGTTGAAAAGCGTAAGGCTTAGAACTTCATTAATTCAACGGTGTTATCTAGCATACGGTTGCTAAAGCCCCACTCATTATCATACCAGCTCATCACTTTAACTAAACGGCCCAATACGCGTGTTTCAGTGGCATCAAAGATAGATGACATGGGGTTGTGGTTAAAGTCGATTGATACCAAAGGTAAATCGTTAACATGCAATACCTGATTCATCGGGCTGCTCGCAGCAGCTTGGCGAATAATATTATTCACTTCTTCCGCGTCGGTTTCACGACCGGCGATAAAGGTTAAATCAACCAACGACACATTTAACGTCGGTACCCGTACCGCTAAACCGTCAAATTTGCCTTTTAATTCAGGTACCACTAAACCCACGGCCGCTGCCGCACCGGTTTTGGTTGGGATCATAGACATGGCCGCTGCGCGAGCACGGCGCAAGTCAGTGTGATACACATCACTTAAACGTTGATCGTTAGTATAAGCATGGATAGTGGTCATTAAACCTGACTCAATACCCAGCGCCTCATATAAAGGTTTAGCAATCGGCGCTAAACAGTTAGTGGTACAAGATGCGTTAGAAATAATGTTCATCTCTGGCGTTAAAATCTGATGGTTAACACCATAGACAACCGTTGCATCGACATCTTTACCAGGTGCAGAAATAATCACTTTCTTGGCACCTGCGGTTAAATGCGCGCCAGCCGTTTTACGATCGGTAAACAGGCCAGTACATTCTAGTACGACATCTACTTTAAGCTCAGCCCAAGGTAAATCGGCAGGGTTACGAACGCTTAACGTGCGGATCTCATCGTTATTAACATAGATAGCCCGCTCATCATGCTTAACGTCAGCTGCGAAAATGCCATGGGCAGTATCATATTTTAATAAATGTGCATTAATTGACGCATCACCTAAGTCGTTAATAGCAACCACTTTAATATCGTAATTTTTGCTGCTCTCATAGAGTGCGCGTAGTACATTACGACCGATACGGCCGAAACCGTTAATAGCAACACGAATTGACATAAGAACCCCGCTGTTAAGTGCTAGACTAAGTTTTAAAAAGTAATATCAATATAATATGTAGTAAAATTACATTTTTTGCCACATTTTTCAAGCTTGAAAACTGTTTTGTTGGCTTTTTTGTAATTTTATGACATAAATTAGCTCATGACATCGGCATCTATGCCGCTTAGAATGCTTTATATTAGTTCTAATTTGCCAAGGAATTCCAATGGACGCAGCTTTACGGGCACAACTTATCGCTTTTAATGGTATCGAAACACATTTTAATGATGCCTGGGGCCAGCCGACAGAAGTCAGCGAAGTCAATCAATTAGCCTTATTAGCCGCAATGGGTTACCCGGTTGCAGATGATGACGCGACCCGCACAGAATTACTTGAACGACAACTCGATTTTTGGCAGCAGTTAATTGCCCCTGTTTCTGTCCAGCCGGTCGCGGAGCAATGGCAACTTGAAGTGCAAGTGCCATTAGCCTTGGCTAACACAGATTTTGTTTTGCAACTGATCACCGAGCAGGGCAAGGTAACGGATTATCCGTTAACGCCGGTTAATGGTGAGCTAACGCAAGTGACCGTGCTGCAAGAGGAAGAATATCAGCAATATTTACATGTCTTCGATGGGGCATTGCCGTTAGGTTATCATCAGTTGATCTTAACCTGCGCCGGCACAGAATTGTCAGTTAGCCAAAAACTGATTATTGCGCCTGAGCGCTGTTATCAACCGCCTGCCTTTACTGAACAAAAACAGTGGGGCACGGCAATCCAATTATATGCGCTGCGTTCAGCGCGAAATTGGGGCATTGGTGATTTTACTGATCTAAATAATTTAGTGCGTTACCTTGGAGCACATGGTGCTGATTTTGTTGGGTTAAATCCTATTCATGCGCTTTATCCCGCCATTGCCGATAATGCCAGCCCTTATAGCCCGTCTTCGCGGCGTTGGTTAAATATTATTTATCTTGATGTTACCGCTGTACCGGGCTACGCCCAATGTGCTGTTGCACAACAGCAAGTTAATAACACCGCGTTTCAGACGAAATTAAAAGCGGTGCGTGCCGCAGACTGGGTGGATTACCCCACCGTAATGATGTTAAAACTGCCTGTATTAAAAAGCTTATATCAGTGGCTGCAAACACAAAGCAAAAATCAGTCAAAACTTCTGGCTGCGTTTGCACAATTTAAAGCCGATGGCGGTGAGAGCTTACAGCAGCTAGCCTTGTATGATGCGCTACATGCTTGGTTGTATCAGCAAGACTCACAATATTGGGGTTGGCCAAACTGGCCAGAGCAATACCGTGATCCTAACGATGCCGCAGTACTACAATTTGCCCAAGAACACGCGGCGGAACTTGATTTTTATTGTTACCTGCAATTCCTGGCCACAGAGCAATTAGCGCAGGCGCAGCAACTGGCTAAAGACAGTGGCATGTTACTGGGTTTATACCGCGATTTAGCCGTAGGCGTGAGTGAAGCGTCGACTGAGATCTGGGGTAACCCTGAACTGTATTGTCGTGATGCCAGTGTAGGTGCTCCGCCTGATCCATTAGGGCCGGCCGGACAAAACTGGGGGCTGCCACCAATGAAGCCTTATCAGTTATATCAGCAAGCTTACCAGCCGATGATTGATTTATTTCGCAGTAATATGCAAAACGCGGGGGCGCTGCGCATTGACCATGTGATGGCGCTTCTGCGGTTGTGGTGGGTACCTAAGGCCGCAACTAATGCCGGTGGCGGTGCTTATGTGTATTATCCTATTATGGATTTGCTCGGGATCTTAGCCTTAGAAAGTCAGCGGCAACAGGCGGTAATTATTGGTGAAGACCTAGGTACGGTGCCAGACGGTATTCGCGAGTTATTGCAGCAATTTGGCATGTACTCTTATCGGGTATTCTTTTTTGAAACGGCTGCCGATGGTGGTTATATTTCGCCAGCACACTACCCGCAACAAGCAATGGCGACACTCAGTACGCATGACTTGCCTACCTTAATTGGTTTTTGGCATTGTGAAGATTTAAAACTGGGCAAAGCACTGGGGTTATATCAAGATGAAGCGCAATTAGAGCAGCTTTATCATCAGCGTCATCATAATAAACAACGTATTTTAGATTCTTTGCATGGCCATAACTTGCTACCTGCTGATTACCCCCGTAGTGTTGATCAGCTAGCCATGGACAGGGTACTCAATTTTGCCTTACAGCAACATTTAGCCAGCGGTCGCTCACAATTATTATGTTTACAAATCGAAGACTGGTTAGAAATGACGCAACCAGTCAATGTGCCTGGCACCAGTAACGAATATCCAAACTGGCGACGTAAATTAAGCCGTGATCTGGAGCAATGGACCACCGAAGCACCGATCAATGATTTATTAAAGCAACTCGCACTTCGCCGTAAAGGCCAGTAATTGTGTTGACTCTGGATTAAGCAACAATAATAAGATAAGGACAAGGTAATGAACTTAACGTTTTTTGCAGAAGCGCGCTGCAGACAGCCCTTTAGTGTTTTAGGTTGGCAGTTAATGCAACCAGACAATAAAAATAAAGGCTTAGTGTTACGCTGCTATCTACCTCATGCGAGTGAAGTTGAAGCTTTTGACGCTAAGACGGATAAAAGCTTAGGACAATTAGCTGCAGTGATAGGCTGTCCGGGGGTGTTTGAACTGGCGCAGCCCAGAAAACGTAAAGCCGTGCCTTATTATTTTCAAGTAAAGCAAGGACAACACCAATACCGTTTAGTTGATCCCTATCAGTTTTCTGATCAAGCCTACTATGCTGTGCATTTTGTGCATTCCCAGCCAGAAAATTTATACCGCCAGTTAGGCGCTCAGCTGATCACTTTAGATTTTGCTGGTAAAAGCCTTCCGGCGACTCGCTTTGCCGTATACGCGCCGGATGCCAGCACCGTCAGTTTGGTTGGCGATATGAACCATTGGGATGGCCGTTGTCATCCGATGGAGCGCACCGAATGCGGGCATTGGGTATTAGTGATACCTGAAATCGCCACTGGTACTCGTTATAAATTTGAAGTTAAAAACAAACATGGCGATTTATTACCGCATAAAGCCGATCCGCTGGCGTTTTATGCTGAGCAATATCCGTCACATGCATCCTTAGTTTATGATCATGCTGCTTATCAGTGGCAAGATCAGAACTGGACAACACGAAAGGCTGGCAATGTCTATCAAAGTGCGATGAGCATCTATGAGGTGCATCCAGGCTCTTGGCGTCGTGACAGCGACAATGCCCCGCTGAGTTATCAAGCGCTTGCTGCACAGTTAATTCCTTATGTGCTTGAGATGGGATATACCCACATCGAACTGATGCCGATTATGGAACACCCCTTTGATGGTTCTTGGGGCTATCAGCCATTGGGCTTATTTGCGCCGACTTCTCGCTTTGGTCATCCAGATGACTTTAAAGCCTTTGTCGATGCTTGCCATCAGGCCGGTATTGGCGTGATTTTAGATTGGGTGCCGGCGCACTTCCCTGAAGACGGCCATGGCTTAGCACGGTTTGATGGCAGTTGTTTATACGAATACGAAGATCCGCGTCGTGGCTGGCACCCAGATTGGAATTCCTGCATTTATGACTTTGGTAAAGACTATGTGCGACAGTTTCTAGTAGCCAGTGCTCTTTATTGGCTCGAACACTTCCACATTGATGGGATCCGTGTCGATGCCGTGGCCTCGATGTTGTATTGGGATTATTCTCGAAATGCGGGAGAGTGGGTGCCAAATATTGATGGGGGTAATCATAACTATGAAGCCATTAGTTTGTTTCAATGGCTTAACCGTGAAGTGTATAGCAAGTTCCCTTTAGCGATGACCATTGCGGAAGAGTCAACCTCGTTTCCTCAAGTATCACGCCCCACTGATAGTGGTGGCTTAGGCTTTGGCTTCAAGTGGAATATGGGCTGGATGAATGACAGCTTGCGCTATATCAGTAAAGATCCGGCTTATCGGCAGTATCATCATGGCGATCTGACGTTTTCAATGGTTTATGCCTATAACGAAAACTTCATTTTACCGTTATCGCATGATGAAGTCGTGCATGGTAAAGGCAGTTTGTTAGAAAAAATGCCGGGTGATGAATGGCAAAAAGCGGCCAATATGCGTGCCTTTTTAGCCTTTATGTTTGCCCATCCGGGTAAGAAAATGAATTTTATGGGCATTGAATTTGCGCAGGCGCGAGAATGGTCGCACTCACAAAGCTTGGATTGGCACTTACTGAGCTTTGATAAGCATCGCGGTATGCAACAACTTTTTCGTGATTTAAACCATACCTATCGCGGTCATACGCCCTTGTACCAATTAGATTATGACACTGCCGGTTTTGGTTGGTTAGATCATCAGGATGCCGCACACAGTAACGTAAGCTTGTTTCGGCAAGATGCCGCAGGCGAGCGGGTTTATGTGGTCAGTAATTTTACCCCGATCCCACGCAATGATTTTTGTTTAGGTGTGGCACAGGCCGGTGAATACGAAATCATTTTAAATACCGATAGCGAACATTACTGGGGCAGTAACTATCCGGTGCAGCAAGCACCTTTGCTAGCGCTTGAGCAGGCTATGCACGGTCAGGCTTGTCGTATCGTGTTAAATTTACCGCCATTATCGACGTTATACATTCGACAAAAAATCTAAGGAAATACCATGACCGCCGTCATTGGGTTGTTAAAAATGTCTGTTGGCCAGCCGAGTCCGTTAGGGGCGAGCCTAGTGCAAGCAGAAACGTGGAATTTTGCTGTGTATGCTCCAGATGCCAGTGAACTGACCTTGTGTTTGTTTCTGCCCGATACCGAAGAGTTGCTTGCCGAGATCCCCTTTCAAGGCCGCACT
The DNA here is from genome assembly GCF_016343785.1 of Alishewanella maricola. Taxonomy (NCBI): domain Bacteria; kingdom Pseudomonadati; phylum Pseudomonadota; class Gammaproteobacteria; order Alteromonadales; family Alteromonadaceae; genus Alishewanella; species Alishewanella maricola. The sequence goes on from NZ_JAEINI020000004.1 coordinate 358,179, forward strand.
GGTGAAATTTGGCATGTGGCGGTCAGTGGTATTGAACAAGGCTCTTTATATGCGCTAAAAGCGGCTGGCCCCAATATTCCAGATGCAGGTTTACGTTTTGATAAAGAGCGTTTATTACTTGACCCGTACTGTCGTAAGTTAAATCGGCCGCAAATGTGGCAAGAACGCCAGTACGCTAGCCACAGTCATTATTCTTTAGCGAAAGGGGTGTTAGAACAGGCTCCATTTGACTGGCAAGATAGTGTTAAACCTGCAATCCCTCGGGAAAAAACCGTCATTTATGAAGCCCATGTCAAAGGCATGACCATGCAACATCCCGATGTGCCTGAGCATTTGCGCGGGACCTATTTGGGCTTGTGTCATCCGGCGATTATTGAACATCTGTTAGCGCTCGGCATTACCACGGTGCAATTATTGCCAGTGGCTTCTTTTATGGCCGAGCCGCGGCTCAGTGCGTTACGTTTAACCAATTATTGGGGTTATAACCCGCTGAATTTTTTTGCACCGGAACCGCGTTATCAGTATGAAGATGCAGTAGCCGAGTTCAAAACCATGGTGCGCACCTTGCATCAACATGGCTTAGAAGTCATTTTAGATGTGGTGTTTAATCACACGGCTGAAGCGGGTGAAGATGGCCCAGTGCTTAGTTTTCGTGGTTTAGCGAATCGGCAGTATTATCTGTTTCATAGCCATGGTGAAATGATTGATTACCAAAATTATTGTAATTTTACGGGGTGTGGCAATACCTTGAATGTGTCGCATCCGATGATGCAGCGTATGATAATGGATGCCTTGCGTTATTGGTTAACCGAGATGCAGGTAGATGGTTTTCGCTTTGATTTAGCCGTGACACTGGGCCGGGAGTTTAAACGCTACAATCCGTTTGCGGCTTTCTTTCAAATCGTTGCGCAAGATCCGGTGATCAGTAAAGCTAAGCTGATTGCGGAGCCTTGGGATGTCGGGCCTTTTGGCTATCATTTGGGGCAATTTCCGGCGCACTGGTCTGAGCTTAATGATAAATGTCGTGATACTTTTCGGGCGTTTTGGCGTGGCGATCAAGGGGTGCTCCCCGAATTTGCTACACGTTTATTAGGCTCGCGCGATATTTTTCAAAAACATCATAAGCCCGCCAGTTGCAGTGTGAACTATATTAGCTATCACGATGGCTTTACGCTTAGAGATTTAGTCAGTTACAACGACAAACACAATTGGCTAAACGGTGAAGAAAACCGCGATGGCCACGGCCATAATCTGAGTAAGAATCATGGTGCGGAAGGTGTGACCTCGGATGAAGCCATTATTAATGCCCGTAATCAACATCGACGTAATTTGGTTGCCACTTTAGTACTTAGCCAAGGGATGATCCATTGGTTAGGCGGCGACGAGCTAAGTCATACTCAGCATGGCAATAACAATGCGTACTGCCAAGATAATCCGATTTCTTGGTTAAATTGGCAGTTAGATGGGCCCGCCACTAAGTTTCTGAAATTCGTACAACAAATGCTGAAAATGCGCCAGTCATTATGTTGTTTACAGCAAATCAGCTTATTAGACGATAACTACCAAAAACATGGTGATAAACACCACGTGCACTGGTATTTAATGGATGGCACCGATATGAGCGAACCGAATTGGCATGAATCTGATCGGCACAGTTGCATGGTGGATATTGTTAATGACAATAGCGGTCAACGTTTGTTATGCATCCTAAATGCATCGGATAAAAATCAAGCGGTTAGCATTCCGGCGCCCTTGCGCAACTTATTGTTTGACACGTCAGTGAATGACGGTTTAACGCCCACTACAGCGGTGCGTAAAGATAAGTGGTTGCAAAGCGCTTATAGCTTATCGGTCTGGCAGTAGGTTTATGCTGGCATATAGCCTATAATGCGCGGCATTTTTCGACCCGCGCCAGTTTGCGCGCTTTCAACGTTGTTAAGGATCGTTAGATGACAGACAGCACAACTCTGTGTGAAATTGGTTTTGTTGGGGCAGGGGTAATGGGTAAAAACCTTATTCTCAACCTGGCAGATAACGGCTATCGAGTGGCGGCTTTTGACCTTGATAACCAGAAATTAGAGGCTGTACTAGCACAAGATGCGGCAGAGCAAGGCGATAAAGGCCCCCGAGTTGTCGGGTGTAGCTCTTACACCGAATTGTTATCACGCTTATCTGCGCCTCACCTAATAGTGTTATCCGTGCCTGCGGGCAAAGCCGTTGACGATGTGTGTCATAAATTGATCGATGCCGGTATTCAAGCCGATGACATCGTAGTCGATACTGGTAACAGTCTGTGGACGGATACTGTCGCGCGAGAAAAAAGCTACGAAGGTAAATTTATCTTTTTCTCCACGGCCGTGTCAGGTGGTGAAGTGGGTGCCCGGTTTGGCCCTTCTTTAATGCCCAGTGGCGATCCTTACGCGTGGACCCGCATTAAACCGATGTGGCAAGCGATTGCCGCCAAAGTTGATCCTGCTACCGGTAAACCCATCGAACGCTTTGAGCCGGGTAATCCAGTGACAGAAGGTGAACCTTGTGCGGCCTATATTGGCCCCAGTGGTTCTGGCCATTATGTCAAAATGGTGCACAACGGTATCGAATATGCCGATATGCAGCTGATTTGCGAAGCCTATCAAGTGATGCGAGATGTGTTAGGCATGTCGGCGGCGGCCATTGGTGAGATTTTCGTGCAATGGAATGATGGCCCACTGCACAGTTATTTAATGGATATCAGTGCCCAAGTCTTAGCCACTAAAGACAGCGAAACCGGCTTACCGCTGGTTGATGTTATTTTAGATAAAGCCGGTCAAAAAGGCACGGGCCTGTGGACTGCCGTCAGCAGTTTACAATTAGGTAGCCCCGCGCCTACCATCGCTGAAGCGGTATATGCTCGCGCGATTTCTGGCTTAAAAGCTGAACGGGTGAAAGCTGCAACGGTACTGGCCGGTCCTGCTCAAAATTTATTTTCAGAAGAACAGCAAGCCGACATGATCCAAGCACTGCATGATGCTTTGTATTGTGCCAAAATTTGCGTGTATGCACAGGGCTTTCATCTGATGAAAACGGCTGCGGCCGAGCATGGTTGGCAGTTAAATTTTGCCGAAATCGCTAAGATTTGGCGTGCGGGCTGTATTATTCGAGCGGTGTTTTTACAATCTATCACTGAAGCTTACGAGCGAAACGACGAGTTGGAAAACCTGTTGTTGGATCCGTTTTTCTCAAAGCAAATTTCAGTGTACCAACAAAACTGGCGCAAAGCCGTGGCCAACGCGTCGCTGGCGGGGATCCCCGTGGCCGCGTTAAGTTCAGCTTTAAGTTACTACGATGCTTATCGCACTGCGGTATTACCGGCTAATTTATTGCAAGGCCAGCGTGATTTCTTTGGTGCTCATACCTTTGAGCGCACGGATAAAACCAAGGGTAAAACCTATCATGTTGATTGGAGTCGTCCTGAACGGCCAATGGTGAAAGTAAAATGAGCGTTGTCATTGGAACACCCGGCACAAGCAGCAGCACTAAGGTATTGTTATTAGGCGCTGGTGAATTAGGTAAAGAATTGTGTTTAGAATTAAAGCGTTATGGCTGTGAAGTGGTAGCGGTTGATCGTTATCCTAATGCTCCTGCTATGCAAGTAGCGGATAAAGCGGTAGTGATCTCTATGCTAGACAATGCCGCACTGAGACAGCTGGTGATCACTGAAAAACCGGCGTTAATTGTGCCAGAGCTAGAGGCGATCGCGACTTCTGTGCTGATTGAACTCGAAGCCGCAGGTTTTAATGTGGTTCCCAGTGCTCAAGCGGTTAATTTAACCATGAACCGCGAAGGGATCCGCCGTTTAGCTGCAGAAACTTTGCAGTTGCCTACTTCCAATTATCAATTTGCCAGCGATAAAGCCGGTTATCTGGCTGCGGTGGCTGCGATAGGTTATCCCTGTGTGGTCAAACCGATTATGTCTTCTTCTGGCAAAGGGCAAAGCGTATTACGCAGCGATGCCGATGTTGAAGCAGCATGGGTTCATGCGCAAGAAGGCGGCCGTGCCGGTAAAGGCCGTATCATTGTCGAAGGCTTTGTTGATTTTGATTATGAAATTACCTTACTGACGGTAAATTCTATTTCAGGCATTCAGTTCTGCGATCCGATTGGCCACCGGCAAGAGCAAGGTGATTATCGTGAAAGTTGGCAGCCGCAGCAGATGTCAGTTGTCGCTGCGCAAAAAGCCCAACAGTATGCTACTGCCGTGGTAAAAGCTTTGGGTGGCAAAGGCTTATTTGGTGTTGAGCTTTTTGTTAAAGGCGATGAAGTATGGTTTAGCGAAGTGTCACCGCGGCCACACGATACCGGTATGGTGACCTTGATTTCACAGCAGTTAAGTGAATTTGCACTGCACGCTCGTGCGATCTTGGGTTTACCTATTCCTAGCATTAAACACTTCGGCCCAGCTGCCTCGGCGGTATTATTGGTGCCTGGGCACAGCCAAAATATTCAATATCATATTGGTGCGGCGGCATTAATGCAGCCCGATACGGAACTGCGTATTTTTGGTAAGCCCGAAGTACAAGGCGAGCGGCGCATGGGGGTAGCTTTAGCTTTGGCTGACGATACTGATAAAGCCTGTGCTAAAGCCTTAGCCGTTATCGCTGAATTAAAAGTTGAATTAAGCTAGTTTATCGCGGTTTTCAGCACCCATAACAAAGAAAAACCCACTGCAGTTTGTTCGCTGCAGTGGGTTTTTTTATGGTGATAAATAAGGTTGCGTAAAAACGGATTAAAACGCAAACACCCAACGCGCTAAAAATAAGCTGGTTAAGCTCACCAACAAGACGGCAAAGAGATTTAAAACAAAACCGGCTTTAACCATGTCCGCAATACGTAAATGACCAGATGAAAAGACAATGGCATTGGGCGGGGTGGCTACCGGCATCATAAAGGCACAGCTGGCTGCAATGGCAGCCGGGATCACCAAGGTCATTGGCGAGCCTGACATGGCTAACGATATGGGCGCTAGCAAGGGTAAAAAGCCTGCTGCTGTCGCGGTATTACTGGTGACTTCGGTCAAAAATACGATAACAGTCGTCACGAGCACCACCATCAGCCACAGCGGCATGTTGTCGAGTAACATCACTTGCTCAGCGATATAACTGGCTAAACCACTTTTACTGATCAGCGCGGCGAGGCTTAAACCGCCACCAAACAACATTAGGATCCCCCAAGGCAACTGCTTGGTTTCTTCCCAAGTTAAAATGCGGGTGTTTTTACTGTCCAAAGGCAATACTAAGATTAATACCGCTGCAAGCATCGCAATGATAGTGTCATCTAACGGTAAACCGGTGAGTTTGACTAAAAACGGACGTGTGATCCATAGTAAGGCAGTCAGGGCGAAAATAATCAGTACCGCTTTTTCACCTCGCTGCATCTTACCCTGCACAATCAACTTTTGGTGGAATAAGTTACGGGTGTTGGCAATCTTAACTTGGTCGAGTTTATAAGCAAATTTGGTTAGCCATAACCAACAACCGAACAACATGGCAACGGACAGCGGTAATCCCACAATCATCCACTCAACAAAACCAATCCGAATGCCTTAGGTATCTTGTAAAAACGCGGCCATAAAAGCGTTAGGAGGTGTACCAATTAAGGTTGCTAAACCGCCAATCGAGGCAGCATAAGCCACGGCTAATAAAATAGCCTTGCTAAAGTCATTTTCGCTAGGTTGTTTATCTTGCTCTAACATGCGAGTAATAGACAGTGCAATGGGTAACATCATTACCGCGGTTGCCGTGTTCGACATCCACATTGATAAGAACGCCGTGACTAACATAATACCGCCAATTTGCTGGCTGGGTTTACTGCCCACAATCAGCATGGTATGCAAGGCGATACGGGTATGCAAAGACCAACGTTCCATGGCAATTGAGATTATAAATCCGCCCAAGAATAAAAAAATCAATGGATGGGCATAAGACTGTGCCACGGCGCTTAAATTATTTAAATCGAGCAAGGGTGCCACGAGTAAAGGTAAAAAGGCAGTGGCAGGGATGGGAACGGCTTCACTGATCCACCAACTTGCCATCCAAGCGGTTAAACCTATGACTAACCAGCTAGGTTCATTCATACCAAAAGGTGCGGGTAGCACTAAGGTGAATAGCATCAACAATGGGCCAATCAGCAGCGCCAAAAATGGGGTTTTTGTTTCGTTAACTGTCATGATGAGCTCCTAGAAACGGTATTGCAGACCTAACGCGATCGAGGTGTCAGTCTCATCGGTCAACGCTAACTGGGTAACAAAGAAATACGCAAACAGATAATCGACACCTGCAGTATAGTGATTTGCAGCGCTCTATTGTCTAATTTCTGAAGTATCACGGCCAAGTTGTAGTTTGGATGGCTAATCGCCAGCGGCATACTGCAGGCTGATATAACCGCCCGTAACTTTACATTAGCCTCATTTTGTTCCGTGTATTACAGTATAAGAGTAATTTACCTTAAGGCCCGTCGATGGGCTACCCGTTAGTATTGATTTACCTCAACAAATAGCAAGCTAGCGTATCGATAAGTGCTATGGTTAAGTGATGTTATTACGGCGGGTTAATGCTGGCTAAGCCCACTTAAATGATGCTTACAGCTAGCCAGTTTTGTTGATTCATTTTGCTATAAGCTTGTTTTAATGCCAAAGCCATTAGCAATCGTTACGCTTTTATCTAGGTCAGAGACAAACTGATTGAGCCAAGCACAAAGCGCAGCGTATATTGATGTCAGCGTTAAAAGATAATACAGGAGTATTAAATGAAATTATCAGAAGCAGAATGGCGGCAGCGTTTAACTGAAGAACAATTTCGAGTGACCCGCTTAAAAGGCACAGAATATCCTTTCACAGGTGAATTATTACATCATACCGCCGCAGGCACTTATCACTGTGTCTGTTGCGGTACAGAATTATTTAATGCCAGCACGAAGTTTGATGCCGGTTGTGGCTGGCCCAGTTTTTATCAATCGTTAGCGGGGAAGGTGCGTTATGAAGAAGACCACAGTCATGGTATGCAACGCATTGAAATTGTTTGTAATAATTGCGATGCCCACTTAGGCCATGTGTTTGAAGACGGGCCTGCGCCAACCGGGCAGCGCTACTGTGTTAATTCAGCTTCATTAACTTTCACTCATAAGACTTAAGCCTATATTTAAGCTGTAAGTGTTGTGGTAGGGTTTCATAATCAATTACAATAGGCCGCCTTATAAAAACCGCTGTATCCTACAGAAAAGCGGCTTAGGCACACCGATTAATTCATTTTATTGAAGTAAAAGGCCTAATAATGACCCTATCACACGCAGAACAGTATCAAAAAAGCTGGCAGGAACGCCAGGAATACGCCGAAAACATGTTACCTATCATTGGTCGGCTTTATCGTAATAAAGGCATTGAGGTGGTTATCTATGGGCGGCCTCTGGTTAACGCTACCACCATTGATATTATTAAAGCGCATAAAACAGTAGAGCGGTTCGAAGGCCAAAAATTACGCCTTCGCGAGAGTTTTCCGTTATTAGAAGCCATCAGTAAAATGAATTTGGCACCCGGTCGGGTAGATATTGGTAAATTGGCTTACGCCTATTTATATAAAGACAATGCAACAGGCCTAACGCTTGAGCAATATTTAGCTCAAGAGCTAGCGGATATTCTTGATCATGAAGATCAAGTGACACCCGTCGATGTTGTGCTCTATGGTTTTGGTCGAATTGGCCGCTTAGTTGCCCGCTTAATGTTAGAGCGCTCAGGCCCTAGCAGTAAATTACGTTTAAAAGCGATAGTGGTACGTGGCGGTAAAAAAGGTGACTTAGAAAAACGCGCCAGCTTATTACGTCGCGATTCTATTCATGGCCCTTTCAATGGCAGCATTACGGTCGATGAAGAGAACCAAGGCATTAAAGCTAACGGTACTTTTATCAAAGTGATTTACGCCAATTCGCCAGAGCAAGTTGATTACACGCAATACGGTATTGATAACGCGCTGATCGTCGATAACACCGGTATATTTAAAGACGATAAAGAATTATCCATTCACTTGCAAAGCAAAGGTGCGGCTCGTGTGTTAATTACCGCACCGGCTAAAGGTGAAGTACCGAACGTGGTATATGGTGTTAACCAGCATATGATCACGCCAGAGCATAAAATTGTTTCTGCAGCCAGTTGTACCACCAATGCCATTACGCCAGTATTAAAAGCACTGCAAGATGAGTACGGTATTCGCAATGGTCACGTAGAAACCGTGCACTCTTATACCAACGATCAAAACCTGATTGATAACTTCCACAAAGCCGATCGCCGTGGCCGTGCTGCGCCGTTAAATATGGTGTTAACCTCAACGGGTGCCGCCAGTGCGGTGGCTAAAGCTTTGCCTGAATTAAAAGGTAAGTTAACCGGTAATGCGATCCGTGTGCCAACGCCAAACGTGTCAATGGCGATATTATCGTTAAACTTGAATCGCGAAACCAACAAAGATGAGTTAAACGATTTCTTGCAGCGCACGTCACTGTTCTCTGAGTTGCAAGATCAAATCGATTTTACCAGTTCAACCGAAATCGTTTCTTCTGACTTAGTGGGCTCGCGTTACGCAGGTGTGGTTGACTCACAAGCCACTATCGTTGATGGCGACCGTTGCGTGTTATACGTGTGGTATGACAACGAGTTTGGTTACAGTGTGCAGGTTACTCGCGTAATGAATGAAATGGCGGGTATTAAATACCCAACTTTACCTATCGCGAAATAATTTTTCGCCATTTTGAAAGCCCGCTGTTTGCGGGCTTTTTTATGCCTGTTGTTTGCTGTTGTGTAGAAATATGTTAGCTAGTAGCGCTGTTTAGTGATGGCGGCAGGATGCGGCTTAGAGCGAAGAGCAGAGATACCTGCCGCACCAAAATGTCTATGCGTATATCTGCAATAACTTATTAAATAAACAACGTTTTCGCCGTTGGCGAGTGACTTTCTTTTGTGTCGCCAAAAGAAAGTTACCAAAGAAAATGCAACCCACGTTGCGGCTGTCAACGTAATGGGATGTAAAAGCACATCAGATTTAGGCGTGTTTCGGTTTTAAGATTATTACGGCTAAGAGCAAATAATAGACATTCCTGCTGCACCAAAATGTCTATGCGCATGTCTGCAATAACTTATTAAATAAACAACGTTTTCGCTGTTGGCGAGTAACTTTCTTTTGTTTCGCCAAAATAAAGTCACCAAAGAAAATGCGACCCACGTTGCGGCGAAAGCCCGTTCAATT
>NZ_JAEINI020000040.1:0-1497 GCF_016343785.1 Alishewanella maricola
TCAATTTTGCCCGTCCAAGGCGACGAGGTAACTCGCTCGGCGCTACCGTCGCCTCACTCAAACACCCCTCGTCTTAAAACCTTGGTCGTGCAAACTTGCTCGGCTTGCAACGTAATGGGATTTAAAAGTCCATCAGGCTAAGGAGTATTTCGGCTTTAAGATTATTACTGCTTTGAGCGAAAAGCAGAGATCCATCACCGCACCATAATTCATATGCCAATGTCTGCTTTTACTGCAAAACCGGACATTGAGTCCGGTTTTGGTTACACATTACCGAACTATCGGGCTCGAAGTCCCAGATGAATGTTGCCCTATGACATGCGTGTATATTTGAGTGGTTTTCAAATCTGTATGCCCTAACAACTCTTGAACCGTGCGTATGTCAGTGCCTGCTTTGAGTAGTTGCGTAGCAAAAGAATGCCTGAAAGTATGCGCAGTGATGTGCTTTTGAACGCCTGACTTTTTTACAGCAAGTCTTAATTTCTTGGTAAGTGACGTCCAGTGCAAATGATGGCGGCATGAATACCCATCAACAGGATGCTTGCACCTGACTGACGAAGGGAAAATAAATTGCCACTTAAAATCAGATATCGCATAGGGATATTTGCGTGCCAGTCCCGCAGGCAGACTGGTTTTTCCTTCTCCTTCGCAAAGGTCTTTCTCATGAAGTTCACGCACTTTTTCAATTTGAGATTGAAGTGGCATAACCAGCTTATCAGGCAACATAGTGACACGGTCTTTTCCTCCTTTACCACGAAACACAAAGATGTTTTTTGATTCAAAGTCGACATCTTTAATTCGCAACTTCAGCAGCTCAGCTTTTCTGAGCCCGCAGCCGTATAAAAGTGAAAACATCAGTTTATAGCTATCTGACAGCTGATTAATCACACTAATAGCTTCGTTATGAGACAGAACGGTTGGTACTCTTTTAGGCGCGCGAGCTTTTATCGTATCGGGCAGTAAAGTGAGCTCTCTTTTAAGGATATGTTTATACATAAATACGATAGCGCAGAGCGCCAAGTTTTGAGTGGACGCAGTCACTTGTCTATTTACGGCTAAATAGGTCAAGAAATCAGTTACCTCCTGCTCTCCCATGTCTTTTGGGTGCTGTTTTTTATTGAATAAAATGAAGCGTTTTATCCACAGTAGATACGTTTTTTCAGTTTGAATTGAGTAATGTTTAGTGCGCATAACCTGCCTAATACTTTCAAGGAAAGGTGAGCGAGCCATATTAATCCTCCTGTTGAATATCGAGTGTATTACTGAGAAGTCTCAGTAATATCCATGATAAACAGGGCTAAATTAACCTAGGCTGTTGATATTACGCATTTTTACTCTGTTTGGAGGTAGGGTGTTACTGAGACTTCTCAGTAACATGGTAAATTTAAAGTGAATTAAATGCTCAGCTGGCTTCTCAAGTTATTGATTTTCGGTAAACTCAGAGGTATAAATTTATTTTTACCTCTCGGGTGTTACTGAGAGGTCTACATAATAACT
>NZ_JAEINI020000041.1:0-1259 GCF_016343785.1 Alishewanella maricola
TGTAGTGGCACACTGAATTTGGCCACCTGATTAGAGGTGTTATGATACACCTCATATGACATTAGGTGACAAGATGAATAAAAAGACAAGACCCACATTCAGCCCTGAATTTCGCCTTGAGTGTGCTCAGTTAGTTGTTGACCAGGGCTACTCGATTACTAAAGCTGCACAGGCCATGAATGTTGGCAAATCAACCATGGATAAATGGGTTCGTCAGCTGCGGGAAGAGCGAGCTGGCGTTAGACCTAAAGCCACACCTATGACGCCTGAGCAGTTGAAGATCCGTGAGTTAGAGAAGCGGATCCGGGACTTAGAAATAGAAAAGGATATTTTAAAAAAGGCTACAGCTCTCTTGATGTCGGACTCCCTGAACAATTCAAGATAATTGGGAAACTCAAGCAGAGCTACACCGTGACACGGCTGTGTCAGGTCTTTGGAGTCCATCGCAGCAGTTTTAAATACTGGAAGCAAAGGCCGAAGGATATTAAGCCTGAGCATGTACAGAAGCTCAGTAAGGTAAAAGAACTGTTTAACACCAGCCGCGGCTCTGCTGGGGCGCGCAGTATTGCACAGATGGCTACGGCTCAAGGCGTGAAGCTTAGCCGTTATCTGGCGGCAAAGTACATGCGGTTATTGGATGTTGAGAGTTGCCAGCAACCGCGACATGCGTACAAAAAAGGTGGTGCTGAGCATGTGGAGATCCCTAACGTGTTAGCGCGCCAGTTTGCTGTAGTGAAGCCGAATCAAATGTGGTGTGGTGATGTGACATACATTTGGACTGGCAGTCGTTGGACTTATCTGGCTGTGGTAATGGATCTCTTTGCTCGCAAGCCTGTGGGATGGGCTATGTCGTTTTCACCGGATAGTGAGTTGACATGCAAAGCACTAAGCCATGCGTTTGAGTCGCGTGGCAAGCCAGAGGGCGTCATGTTTCACTCTGATCAAGGAAGCCATTACACCAGCCGGAAGTTCAGGCAATTACTCTGGCGCTGCCAAATAACGCAGAGTATGAGTCGGCGCGGTAACTGTTGGGACAACAGCCCAATGGAGCGCTTCTTCAGAAGTTTAAAAACAGAATGGGTGCCTACAGTAGGTTATGGTTCTTTTGCTCAGGCAGAGCGAGAGATACTGGAATATATGCTGGGCTATTACAGCCAGCTCAGGCCGCATCACTATAATGGTGGTTTGGCACCAAACGAAAGCGAGCGCAGATATTGGCTTAGCTATAACGATGTGGCCAAAATTAGTTGACCACTACA
>NZ_JAEINI020000042.1:0-1259 GCF_016343785.1 Alishewanella maricola
AACGCGTGTTTAATGGGCAAATTACAGTTGGTTAAAATAGCGACGCAGGAGCAAAACCAACTGTTATTTGTCCCTGTTTAAACGCTTGTTAAGTTGCGTATTGCAATAAAAAACCATAGATTACCAAACCTAACACCAACAACATTGTAATTAAAATTAACCAACCAAGGACAATAAATATACGTCCAAATAAGTTATTGAGGTTTGAATTATTAATTTTTTCAATAGATGTTAGCCTAAATACGGCAGAAGAAGCCATTAGACCGCCAAGCCCCATAAAGGGAAATAATACGACAAATATAAAAAGTCCAACTGCACTTGCTGCCGATAAAGAATCATCTGCTCCTAAACCATTTAGAAGCATAAATGCTGGCACAAACCCTATTAAAAAGATTATATCGCCCCAAACTAATCGAGATTTATACACTTAACTTTCCTTAGCTACTTAACGCTTTAATCAGCCGACGCGTTAGCGGTCGGCTGCATTGACTTGTTAGGTTTCATTTTTTCTACGTCCGTTGAAACGTTTTTCACGCTCTTTGGTATCTTTCGCTGTGCCAATTCGCCAACCTAGGAAACGATTGATATCATCTATTGCTTCTTGAGCACAACACCTTACCCACTCACTTGGATCTTTTAAGGCTCTAAGTAATACGGGCTTTACTATATTTTTTTCAAGTTTCTGATGCGTCATTGCCGTATAAACAAAACCACGCATAGAGTTACCTCTAACATACTCATCAGGATGCTCTGACAATACAACACTTACTTCTTGTGTAAATTTCCAATTATCATGGCAAAAACCTAGCTTCATCGGAATCAATACTAAAGCTTCAGTGTCATTGTTTTTTATGGCATCCCAAATTTCAGCGTCTGAAAATTCGTTGGTATGGACGTCTCTATACAATAATTTACTCATACAAACCTAACGCTCAAAACAGCGGCGCGGTACGCGTCCGACTGCTTTTGTTTGTTAGCAGCCTAAACCGAACTTTCGCGGCTTGCCGCACTGGCAAACCCGAACAACGGCAGACTGCTGTTATTAAAACCTACACCGGTTAACTGCGACACAGCGAGCCAACCGTAACCTATAAAACTGTTAAGCGAAGCCATGAAGAACAACGCTACCGCCATACCCGTTTGCACCAAACCCACAAACGGGCGAGCTTTGACTTTTTGCCAGTGCCGTTTGGAAAGCCAAACACGAGCAAGGCCCGAACAAAACTACTGACTAAAACCCTTAAAACCCAAAAGCCTGC
>NZ_JAEINI020000043.1:0-1132 GCF_016343785.1 Alishewanella maricola
AATATTAAGTGCCTGAGAGATTTGTCTGTCGCTTAACTTGGCCTCGAATTTGAGGCGGAATATATCCAGATAAGTTTGCATATCTGTCCTTAACATTTTCTTTTTACGTGTCATGACTACTCCGACAAACAGTTAAAAAACTGTTATGCCAAAGTCCGTAAAACGAAGGAAGAACAAACTGGCCGGTCGATACCGAAACAGGTGGCCGGATGAGGCCGAAATCAGTGGCCGGATGATACCGAAATGGGTGGCCGACTCATGCCGAAATCGCTGGCCGGATCATCCCGAAATACCCAGTTTTAAAGTATCACTAAATTCAATTATATTTTGGTTAATAATGCCGATTTCAATCAACTCAATTACTGCTAATAACATACAAACCTTATGCGGTTTATTATGTCCATTTAGCCGTAAAGTATTTAATTCACGAAATTTTTGTAGGTAAAGTGTCAGCGCCATCCATTGCCCCTTAACTGATTAACTTCCTTTGAATTCAGACTGCCAGAACATCCTGCTAGTAGCAAGTAAAGCAATAATAGCATTATTATAAATGCTTACTATGCCGTTACTTCATTAGTTTTGCCAAAGCACAAAATCATATCAGTGATTTCATCACACTAACCTGCCAGTCTAAGTATCATGCCGCCTATGCTAAAAGTGGCAATCGTAACCAAAAATAGCAGGGCTTTACCCCGCAACAAGCTCAGCAATATTTATGTGGTATTTGGGCAAAGCTTTGCGCCGAACTTAACCGGCAGGACATACGCACCTATGGCCTGCATGTTGCTGAACCGTAACATGACGGCACACCACACTGGCACTTAATGCTGTTTGTCGAGCCTGAGAACTTAAAGGCGTTTAGAGCAGTTATTAATCACTATGCTTTTGAGGAAGACGGCGACGAAGCCGGAGCGAGAGAAAACCGCGTTAAATTTGTTGCCATCGACCCGCGCAAGGGATCGGCCACTGGCTATGTAGCAAAGTACATTTGTAAGAATATCGACGGCGCGAACCTCGACGAAGGCGTTTATGGTGAAAACCCGATTGAAGCCGCTGAACGGGTTGAAGCCTGGGCAAGCTGTTGGGGCATACGCCAGTTTCAGCAAATTGGTGGTGTATCGGTAACAGTATG
>NZ_JAEINI020000044.1:0-765 GCF_016343785.1 Alishewanella maricola
GTTAGAGAGCCATGGATAGTAAAGTTGTAAACCGATACATCAGAGAATTAATTAGACCTGAATTAAAAGCAAAAGGGTTTAGTAAATTTACAACTCGTAACTCTTGGCGCTATCGAGGGAATGTTGTAGACGTTGTTAATTTCCAAAGTTTTAACTCTTATAATGCTGATGTAATGGGAGTCACGACATATTCCTTTGGGGTAAATCTAGGTTCTTTTCATGTCGATATACCTACTGAACATGGCAACATAAAATTAAAATCTGATTTACCTTGCCCAGAAGAATTTCAATGTCCTTTCAGAGGTGGGTTACAGCGTACCTTTGAACAGCGCGAATTGGAACGTAAGGATATATGGTTTGTAAAACCTGATGGCTCAAACATTGAAGAATGTATTCTTGATGCAAAAGAGCAAATTTTGAATCGAGGGTTAGCCTGGTTTGAAAACCTTGATACAAAAGAAGCAATCAGAGATATCTTAATTAATAAACCTGAATCAATGGATGAGTTATGGGGTTTTGGTAGAAATCCATCCCCTCGTCGATCTTATTTGCTTGGTTATGTTGAATTGAAATTAGGTAATGAATCAGTGGCAAGAACACACTTTGAAAATGCCATTAATTCAGGTTGTTTTTCTAGTGCATTCAACACTGTAGATGAAGCCATCGCGAGGGCTCTCTAACAAGTTACTCAAAAGGACGCAAAACGCTTGGCTTGTGCTCCTTCGTCGCCAATTTTAGCCAAGCATTTATGCGCCTATTAGTAAG
>NZ_JAEINI020000045.1:0-658 GCF_016343785.1 Alishewanella maricola
CTATCCTCAAGTACCAAATCACATGGCGACAAATTCGTCAGGAACGAATTTGGACTGCCGCAGGCAGGTCGCGAAGCGATGCAGGCCAAGAATGGCCTGCTCAATGCCACCAGCGCAGCGCTGCGGCTGGCATGCGTGAGTGTGCGCCGCGAGGCGCTTCAACGCAAAAAGGCTTACCCGTTAGGATAAGCCTTTTGCTTGAATGAGGTGCCTTCATGCCCTTCGCAGAGCTCAGGGCGTTCAGCCGGCGTCAAACCAAACTATTGGCTTACCGTATTTCCGGCTTCACTGTACTACTTTGCTCACCCCTCCCCTGGGGTTCGCCGCTGCGCGGCCAGCTAAAGCTGTCCAAAAACGTTCCAGACGTTTTTGTCGCATGGTGTCGCCCGGCTCGAGCAGTACACCGCCTCAAGATATTTCAACCAATAAAAAAGCCCCACTCTTGCGAGTAGGGCTTTTCTATTGAATGAGGTGCCTTCATGCCCTTCGCAGAGCTCAGGGCGTTCAGCCGGCGCCAAGCCAAACTGTTGGCTTGCCGTATTTCCGGCCTCACTGTACTACTTTGCTCACCCCTTGCCTGGGGTTCGCCGCTGCGCGGCCAGCTAAAGCTGTTCAAAAACGTTCCAGACGTTTTTGTCGCATGGTGTCGCCCTGCTCT
>NZ_JAEINI020000046.1:0-642 GCF_016343785.1 Alishewanella maricola
GTTGCTGGTGCTGAAGGGCACAGTATGCGAAGTATGTATGACGCTTTACGAGGAGGCAATTAGCATGCTGTCTAGATTAATTGGAATTGTATGTCTGTTTTTATGCACCGGCTGCAATGCTGGAGTTTCTATAATGAAAAACTATCAAGTCGACGGCGGGGACACGCAGATAATGATGAGGTTAGATAAGAAATTAAAATCTAGTAACCTTGATGATGTTAAGGCTTTCATTGAAAGTGAAAACTTTAACATAAACCTTCCAAACAAAGACGGAAGGACGTTACTAGTTGCGGCGGTATTGTCGGATGACTTCAAAATGGCAGAGAAGTTACTCAAACTAGGGGCGAATCCAAACTTGATTTACTCTGATTACAAAGGCAAGTCCGTGATGGGGTGGGCTGCTTCATATAAAAACGATTCATACCTCAAGCTATTAATAAAATACGATGGAGACATTAACTTAATACAAGAAAACCAGAGGACATTACCAACACCAATATTTGATGCAATTGCAGCAAATAGACATGAAAACTTACGCTTCTTAATAGAGAACGGAGCAAACCTTGATGTTGTTAATAAATCCGGTCACACTCCGCTAATGTTTGCAATTACCTCTGCTTCATGGGAAATGGTGATGATGAT
>NZ_JAEINI020000047.1:0-611 GCF_016343785.1 Alishewanella maricola
TAAATGATGCTGTCGCAGCCAGCTCCATACTTGCTCAATCGGATTGAGCTCTGGCGAATAGGGTGGCAGTTTCAATATAGCCAGATTATCAAAGTTGTCAGCAATGTCATCCGTATGCCAACCCGCCCCATCCATGACTACTACCGCAAATCGGCCTTTGGCAGTTGCCGCTGAAATCTGCGCTAAATGCTTTTTCATCACGTCTTTGCTGATGAAAGGGACAATCAGCGCTTCTGTCGCACCACTTGCCGGGCAGACTGCACCGAATAGATGGGCATATTCAAATTGCTGCTGCCTTACCGCCCGTGGCCGCGAGCCAGTTTTGGCCCACAAGCGCGTTGTGGTGTTCTGTTGACCCATTCTTGCTTCATCCTGAAACCACACATCAACGTTTTCCAACCGCACCGTACCAGGAATGTTAAGGATCGTTTCCAGTTGGAAGTTTTATATATGCGTCCTGGACGCCTTGTTGTTGCTTTGGATGCCGGGAGCGGCTGGTGATCCAACTAAATCCTAGTTGTTTAAGGAGTTTATAAATGGCGTTGTGGTGGTATTCCACACCAAACTCGGTTTTGATGTAGTGAAGAATTTTTTCACCGGTCAGTCTGCCG
>NZ_JAEINI020000048.1:0-596 GCF_016343785.1 Alishewanella maricola
GTAAGCGTAACGCCAACCACACATTCCTATCCTAACTGATCAACATTACCCTGTCTGCCACTTTAAATTATCAGGGTAATCATCATGAAACGCACTAAAGAACAATGGCTGGCGTTATTCGCTGAGCAAGCCCAAAGTGGCCTAACCCAAACGGCATTTGCTAAACGACAAGGGATTATTCCGACCTACTTCAATCTGCGTAAACGCCAGTTGTTGGCTCATCAGAATGATGACACCGGTTTCATTGAATTAGCACCACAAAGCTCGCCACTGGCCCAGCATATCCTGCTACGCAAGCGTGATATGGAATTGCAACTTCCAGCAGGGACGGATGCACTCTGGTTAGCCGCCTTGCTCAGGGCACTTTGACCATGAAAATGTTCCTCGATGTGCTTAAGGTCTATTTGCATAAACAGCCGGTCGATTTTCGCAAATCCATTAATGGCTTATCGTTGCTGGTCGAGCAAGAGATGCAGCTCTCGCCATTTAGCGGTGCACTATTTGTGTTCTGCAATCGGCAGCGTACTCGGTTAAAAGTGCTGTACTGGGATAGCACTGGGTTTTGCCTCTGGTACAAGCGACTTGAAAAAGACACG
>NZ_JAEINI020000049.1:0-594 GCF_016343785.1 Alishewanella maricola
CTTGCTAATGGGCTGCCGCAGCGCAGCGTAGGCAGTCCCGTGGAGGCCACGCCGTTTGTGGCCGGAACGAAATTAAGCAACTTGTTAGGTACGCTCACTTACTAAAATATGTTTTGCTTCGCTCCAGTTCAGTATCAGGTTTCTCATCACTAATTAAAACTTCAGGGTCAAGAGTTGCTAAGACAAACAGTGTTTGATCTTCTGTCCAGATATAATACCCAGAGAATTCCTGTGGCCCAGTTTGTTCAACTATGCTATCTGACTGCACATACTTTTTATAATCGAGATTATTGCACTTTCTTACGGGGCCGATTTCTTTAACAATGTCTAGTTTCTCTTTTGGAGAGGAATACGACTCGTCAATAACATGGAATGAAATAACTTCGTTAAAAATAATCCTTAGACATTGACTTTGCTTCACTACGTTGACAGGGAAGTAAGGCCCAATTGGGTTGTCAGTGTCAGATAAAACCATCTCTGGCTCGCCTGACTTCACCCCTTCAACTAACTTAATACTAAGTACGTCTGGGTATAAAAATTCTAGCTTTTCGAAAAACCAAGTATCAACTTTAGGAATATTCATAAGTACCTAAC
>NZ_JAEINI020000005.1:0-337145 GCF_016343785.1 Alishewanella maricola
GCTGCTTCAGCCATTGAGCGCCAAGGGTTGGGAACTGAAGGCAAAAGTGGTGAGTGGAGAAGGAAAGTTGTACAATTTTTCAAAAAAAATGGTATTGAACTAAACCTAAGAGTGCCTTTGTAATCATCAGGTCAGATAAATGGGAACATTGGATAACTACATACTAACTTGAAAAACTACGTTACGACTTGGTAAAAGCTTGAATACAACGCCCCGTCCTCTGCAGTCACTCGGAATTGGTTATTTAGTAACAACAGACTGAATTTCGCCACGAGATTAGAGATAATTTTCTGGGTTTACGAAAGTCGAATGTCTGCAAAGAAGTCAAAGTAGACATTCGTTTTTCCGAGAGAGCCTGAACTGAACAGCCGCAAATCGCTCATAGTGAAGATCGTCACAATGTGCCAATTTCAGACATGTCAATGTGCAAACACTAAAGTCCGCTTTTAGGTGTTAGCAAAACGCCCAGATAAACGACACGACCTTGCAAGCTTTCTGCGACTGTAGTGAGCGATTGCTTCGGATTGTGTTGCCAACAATGCAAAAACTAGAACGGCAAATCATCGTCAAAATTTCTCCCTAACTTATTCGTTAATTCTTCAACAAAAGTTACCGCATTAGTCCTGAGCTCTTCAATAAGCTTATCGTTTATATTTACCAGTCGTCCATCAGTAGTTTTCCCATTACGGTGAACTAAATCGTGACGAATAAGAATATACTTTTGAAGGTTCGAAATATCTGGAAAATCAATAGAGAATGTTCCTGCATACATTTCTCTAATTGTCGGCAGCTTGTGATAGATAGTGTTAACCATTATGGTTTTTGCTCGCTCCTTAATTTTCTCTGATACATCGTAAATTTCACTAATACTTATCTTTTGCTGTTTGAACTCTGGGTTGGTTCTCACAAACTGTTGAAGGTAGTGTTTAGATGAAAGCGTTTTAGAAATAAAAGTGTCAGAAAGAAAAGTTTCAAGCGCACCAATAATTGAGATAAATGTCTGGCGAAGCAAAAGCTGCCTTATCGAATAATCCTCAATTTTTAAGTTTAGGATTCGAGTCGACGCTATCATTTCATTTGAAAAGCTCTCACGATGATCTATATTCTGTGTGATCGCACCGAGTGCGTACTGATCTTCATAGCTTCTTTCAAATATCCATGGAGATAGACTTATTGTTCTAGTTTTGCTAATGCCAGCTATTCTAGATAGTATTTCTGCATTGCAGTTACTGCTAAAAGTTATGACGTAACCGTATAACAAACCCTCATTTGAAATATTTTCCGTTAGTGTATAATCCAGTTGTGAAAGCTCATCCCAAGATATACCAAGAGCGTCAGCCAAGTTTTCTTGACGGTCTTCCTCAGACTCCAGATAGGCTTCTTTAACGCTTCCCATAGATTCGACCTTTTGGCATATTGTTTGAGTTGAATTGAGGCACGTCTTTTGGCGCCGTCAATATTTAACCATTTGTTATATTTTTATCCGTTTAGCTTGCCGAAATAATAACCTATTATAACTAAGGCAATATTAGTAAGCACAACTGGTATTTCTTTACCAAGCAACGGTAGAATACAAATTGTTCCAAGAACTATTATGGCGATTATGGATGTTAGGTTGTCTTTTAAGATCTCGACATTTAATGTGCCAGTCGGCAGCACCCATTTAACAGCACCGACTAACAAAACAAGAACAATGACAGGTAGTAATATTGATAACGCTTCACGAGCAATGGGGATTAAGCTTTCCCATACAGACATTAGGGTTTGCTTAATTTCTGTATGTTGGCCGACTTGAGTTCCATCGAGCATACCAAATACAGCAAATAAATACCCAGCCGACAAAACAAGCAAGACTATTACTGGTATGAACACTATTGTACTAACGATACCCAACAATCTATTTAAAACATCATACACATTAGTTTGAATTTCTTTCTCTTTGCCTGACATGTGATTCCCTATTGAAGATAACGCTGTCATAATTTGCCGACTGAGGCGCAGCGTTAGGCGGTCAAATTGATGGCTTTGGTAGCTGCTATACGAAGTGCAATAACAGCCTACCTATTGAATTTGTTAAATCTCTAGCGTAGATAGCTAGCCATTTGTTCGCGTCTTTGTCAAAGTGTGACTCGCTAAAACTATTGCGAGAGTTTGCAATGCCATTAGTTAATGTTGGCAATGTATTAACAATCTCCTCTGGGAAATTACCCTTTGCCCTTAGTTTCGCTGAAATATCATTTTTCACCAGCTTTGACAGAGGAATTAAACTAGTTACATTCGCTTGATCAGGGATGTTTTCTCTGACATAAGCTTTATATAAACCTTCTAGACACGTATATGCCAATGTAACTGCTCTGTTAAATTGCTGAGCATCAATAGCGTTATCAATATCTTTTAAGGATATATTTAGTTTTTCGGAGCTCCACAGGTTCTGAGGGATAATTGTTGTGGGTACCGC
Source organism: Alishewanella maricola (assembly GCF_016343785.1). Taxonomy (NCBI): domain Bacteria; kingdom Pseudomonadati; phylum Pseudomonadota; class Gammaproteobacteria; order Alteromonadales; family Alteromonadaceae; genus Alishewanella; species Alishewanella maricola. The sequence continues at coordinate 2,459 of NZ_JAEINI020000005.1, forward strand.
AGATCCACCGCCGAAAACAACTGACCGGATGCCTTCAATCTCATCTTTTACAAAAGGCTCTAGCGCTTCTATGAATAGCCGGAATAGCTGATATTTCTGAGGCTCTTCTAAGCCATTTATGATATCCCAGTAAAAATCCTTGCGGGAAGTACTTTTCCCTTGCTGATTTCTCAGCTGTATAAATTGGTTGTAGTTGGGAATACTATCGTCAACTTGCTGTGCCATTTGGATGAAGGCAGAGCCACCATAATAGCAATCACCACCCGCATTGATGATTTTGAATAGTCGATTATATGCTGTAATCCAATTTACGCTCATAATGCCCTTTGGCAACTAACGGTTATTAGGTAGGCCTCTCAGTAACATTCGAAAGGCAAAGTTAATTCATACCATTGAGTTTACTGAAAATGAATGAATTGAGAAGTCGGTTAAGCACTTAATTCACTTTTAATTTATGATATTACTGAGAAGTTTTAGTAGCACCTTTTCATTAAACCATATAAAAACACACGATATCAGCAGATTAGACTAATTTCGCTCGCTTTAATATCAGCTATTACTGAGACTCCTCAGTAAATCGCCAGATTAACACAGGAGGTTTAAATGAACATGCAACAATTCCTTAAATTGCATAAGGCAGGTTATGAAAGAAGAGTCACTTCAGTAAGACTAAGGAAACCTGAAAACATGTCCGGTTTTGTGGTGAATCCGACTTTCGCATGAGCGCTATGATGCGGGGAGAAATTTCCGCTTTTCGCTCAAAGTGAAGATCGTATCTGAGCCAAAAGCAGACATTTACCCATGAAAACTGTAATGACGGCTTATGGTGAAAATCGACCCTGCGCCATTAGCCGACATTCGTGCCATTTAGCTTTTACTGAGCCACAAAAGATTAAGAGTGCAGAACTTTACTTAGGTATTGACGCTCAGGACGCCCTTGCAGCATCAGAAAATTCGGATATTTTAACTGCAATAGGTGCCTTCCTAGTAAAACACTTGCGATATCAACGTTATTTAACTACGTTTAATATAAATAGCGTTCCTTGCTGAGTTTGTTATGGATATCCGGTTTGTCAATGAGTCGCAGTTCAAACAGCAGCTATTAAGATGGCGCGATGCTGGTCCTTCACTACTATCGTTACCAAGGGTTGGCCGAGTGGGTCAGCAATATCGAATTTCTATCGTGGATATTAATAACGATGGAGAGTATGCACTTGAGCAATCTTTTTCATGTTATCAACAACTACTAGCCTGGTATGGTGCCATGCTGGATGAAATTTCTTAGGCTAGCTGCAATAGTGAGCAGAGCTAAAAACTTTGTTTTCTTTCACAATGGATAATTAACTGAGGATTGCCCCGTGTTGTTCGAAATCCTTATATCACTGGTATTTGCAGCAGTAATTCTTTATCTATTTCATACCTTAAATACATGGCGTGCTGACCGGCAGTTCTACGAGAATTTGAAATCTCAATCATACAAGTTTTTGAGTGAAGAGGCGTTAGCTCAAGCTCTGCGTGAAGCGGACGAGGTTGGATTGGGTAAGAGTTTTCGGGATTACATAGTCGGCATACTTAAGCATACTGGTGAGGAAAAAATAAGAGTTGGTCATCTACTTTGGATTTTTGATCAATTAGAGGCAGGGATTGTGTTTGCTGATTGTGGCGTGATTCCGAAATTTACCGTGCATGATAACGTTTCATTTAAATAAAGTGTGCCATCAGGCTAGCGACTTATGTCAGACGCATTAGACGGACTTCTCTACACAATATTATTTCACACTCACTTTTCGACATATTCAAGCGTTTCCAGTATGATTAATCTCTGAATTTGTTATTTTTTTAACCTTAACATCAAAATTATAGACAGGATTTATTAGCACATGGAATGGAAGGAACAACCTAAAGCATTCAAAATTTATTTGTATTCGATGCTAGCTATTGTTTTCTTGTTAGGTACGAGTATCTGTTACTTGGCTAATACCCGCATAGCACCGCGGTGAGTTTAACCGACGTCACGCCAGTTTAAGCCTGATGCTAAAGCGGGTAGAGCGCGCATCTGATTCGACGCTTAACTGGCCCTGATGAGCATCGACTATGGCTTTGGTAATGGCTAGGCCCAAACCCGAGCCTTCTATCTGGCGTTGGCGCGAGGCGTCAGCACGATAGAAGCGATCGAATAAAAACGGCAAATGCTGTGGCGGGATCGGCTGGCCCGGGTTTTCTACCGTGATGGTGGTGCTGTCGGCTGCTGCGGTGGTGCTGACGGTAATGGTTTCGCCGGGCGGGGTATACCTAAGCGCATTGGATAATAAATTGGTCAGGGCGTGGCGCAGCAAGGTGCGATCTGCCTGCACAATAATATTGGCACCGTGATAGCTAAGGCCAACCTGACTTTCTGCCGCCCAGGCTTCGAAAAAGTTGAAAATTGCGGCCACTTCCTGCTTTAGCTCCAGCGGCTGCTTTTGCAGTGTTAACAGGCCATTGTCACTTTTGGCCAGCCACAGCATATCGCTAATCATTTTATTCAGCCGCTCCAGCTCTTCCAGATTGGAGAACAGCAGATTCTGGTACTCGTCGGCGCTGCGCGCGCGCGATAAGCTGACCTGCGTTTGCGTGATCATATTGGTCAGCGGCGTGCGCAGCTCGTGGGCGATGTCGGCACTAAAGTGCGACAGCTTGGTAAACCCCTGCTCCAGCCGATCTAACATCAGATTAAAAGACTGCACCATGTGGCGCAGTTCGGTCGGGACCTCGCCCGGGGACAAGCGAATATCCAGTTTACTGGTTTGAATATCACGCATTTGTTCGCTAAGGCCTCTGAGTGGATTCAACCCCTGATGCACCGCCAGCCAGGCCGCCAGCAAGGTGAGCAGTGCAGAGCCGAGTAAAATCAGCCCCAGGCTGCGCTGTAACTGCGCCAAGAAATGGGTATGAAAACTGATATCAATAGCGGCAATCACCTGATACTGTTGATCTGTCGTAGCAAGGCGGCTGAACACGCCGCGATAGGCTTTGCCGTCCAGCTGCCAATTGTGGATGGCTTTGGCATTATAGTCGGTGTTCGCTGGGGTATTGGCTGCCAGCAGGCTTAAGTCAATGTCGGCGTTACGGTAGACTAAGCGGTTCTGGCTATCCATCACCTGATAGTAGACACCGTGATGGCCCGATACCGCTTTTGCCAGTGTCTGTGTCGGCTGTTGCTGGCCGTTCTGCCCGGCTGTCAGCGTGTGCTCAACCGCGTGCAGGATCACGGCTAACTCGTCGGCATCCTGTTCGATAAAGTGATGTTCGACGGAGCTAAGCAGCAATTGCTGCACGAAGAACAGGCAGATCGAAATAGTCAGCGCGACGAAAAGGACCACGCGAACGGTGATCGACAGGGGGCGTGTGCCAGCTTTATGCATCAGTTTGCTCATCGTCCAGTTTATAGCCCATACCGCGCACGGTATGGATCAGTTTTGCCGCAAAGCCGTCATCAATTTTGCCGCGCAAGCGGCGAATAGCAACGTCAATCACATTGGTGTCGCTGTCAAAATTCATATCCCACACCTGCGAGGCGATTAACGAGCGCGGCAGAACTTCACCACGGCGGCGCATCAGCAGTTCAAGCAAGCTAAATTCCTGATTACTCAGCGCTATTTTGGCACCGCTACGACTAGCTTTACGCTTAGCAATATCCAGTTGTAAATCGGCAACTTGTAATAATTCTGACTGCGGTGCGGCCTGACCACGGCGTAGCAGGGTTCTGACCCTTGCCAGCACCTCTGAGAAAGCAAAGGGTTTGATCAGGTAGTCGTCGGCGCCAAGCTCCAAGCCTTTCACCCTGTCGTCGACGCTGTCGCGGGCCGACAGAAATAGTACCGGCGTATGGTTATGATTTTCTCTTAGCGCCTGAACAATACGTAAGCCGCTGACGTCCGGCAGCATCACATCCAGCATGATTAAATCGAAATCTTCTGTCATCGCCAGATGATGGCCATCCAGGCCATTTCTGACCAGTGACACCTGAAAACCGGCTTCGCTCAGGCCTTGCTTTAAATAGTCACCGGTTTTTTGTTCATCTTCTACAATCAGCAAACGCACCTTGTTCTCCCCAAACATGGATCTGGCATAGCTCTGGCAGTATTACGCCATAAAGCAGCAAACAGCAACATGACGCTAAGATTACAACTTTGTCATGTTCAGGTCATGCTGCTGACAGTTTCGCACACTACACTGCTTAGCATACAAAATGCATTGGAGGTTCCAAATGACAAAAGCCAAAACCATGATGCCGTTATCTGTTTCACGGCGCCGTTTTGTTCAGGGGCTGGCGGTGGGCGGCGTGCTGGCCACTTTTCCGCATATCGTCAGGGCGGGTAGCGCCTTTAAAGATAATGCCTTTACCGGCTATGCCACTGAGCTCAGCGGTAACGTGATTGATTTAACCATCGGCGAAGCGCTGGTAAATTTTACCGGCGTGGTCCGTAAAGCCACCACCATCAACGGTTCGATACCGGCACCGACCTTACGCTTGCGAGAAGGCGATGAGGTCACCATACGGGTAACCAATACCTTGTCGGTGCCCAGCTCAATTCACTGGCACGGTATTATTTTACCCTACCAGATGGACGGCGTACCCGGCATGAGCTTCAGAGGCATTATGCCCGGCGAAACCTTTGTCTATCGTTTTACGTTAAAGCAAAGCGGCACGTACTGGTATCACTCGCACAGTGGCTTTCAGGAAATGACCGGCATGTATGGCGCGCTGATCATTGAACCCAAAGCGCAGGATGTAATTGCCGCCGATCGCGAATATGTGGTGCAGCTGTCAGACTGGACCGATGAAGATCCACATACGGTGTTTCGCAAATTAAAAGTGCAAAGTGATTTGTACAATTTTAATCAGCCAACAGTGCAGGACATGCTGCGCGATATCACTGACAGAGGGCTGGACGCGGCGCTGGCGAAACGGCAGATGTGGCAGCAAATGCGGATGAACCCCACCGATCTGGCGGATATCTCCGCGGCCACTTTTACGTATTTAATGAATGGCAGTTCGCCGCTGGCAAACTGGCGCGGCCTATTTAAGCGCGGTGAGCGTGTGCGGCTGCGTTTTATCAATGGCTCCAGCAACAGCTTTTTTGATGTGCGTATTCCCGAGCTGAAAATGACTGTGGTGCAGGCTGACGGCCAGAATGTACACCCGGTAACGGTAGATGAGTTCCGCTTTGGCCCGGGCGAAACCTATGATGTTGTCGTCTCGCCGCAAAATGATGCCTACACCATTTTTGCCCAGAGCATGGACCGCAGTGGCTATGCCCGCGGTACCCTGGCCGTGGCCGAGAGCTTAAATGCACCGGTGCCGGCGCTGGATCCGGTGGAATGGCTGACGATGGCTGACATGATGGGTAATATGAACCATGGCGCAAGCGACAGCCACAGCCACGGCCACAGCGCGATGGCGCACGGCAATGGCGCGGAAGATCATAGCCAGCATGGTGCTATGGCTATCGATCACAGTCAGCATGGCCCGGCGGTGCCTTATGCCAAAGCCAGTTCAACTGTGCGTCATGCCAGCACCGAGTATGGCCCGTCGGTGGATATGCGGGTGGATATGCCAAGAACCAACCTGGACGATCCGGGCATTGGTTTGCGCAATACCGGGCGGCGCGCGCTGACCCTGGCCGATTTACATTCGCTGGACGGTATTATTGAGCCGGGCGGCCCGGAGGCGGAAATTGAGCTGCATCTGACCGGCAATATGGAGCGCTACACCTGGTCATTCGATGGCTTAGAGTTTAGTAAAAGCACACCGGTGCATATGAAGCACAATCAGCGTATCCGGGTGATCTTGCAAAACGACACCATGATGACCCACCCGATGCATTTACACGGTATGTGGAGTGATCTGGAAAGTGACAACGGTGCCGTACAGGTACGCCGCCATACCATTCCGGTGCAACCGGCGCAGCGCATCAGCTTTTTAACCACGCCGCATGATGTCGGGCGCTGGGCCTGGCATTGTCATTTATTGTTCCATATGGATGCGGGTATGTTCAGAGAAGTGGTGGTGTCATGAAAACAGCCAACGTAACGCTAACCTTGTCGCTGCTGGCGCTGGCCTGTACTGTGGCGCTCAGCCCTGGCGTGGCAGCGCAGAACGCCACTGAGAAACCGCCGGTACCAACGCACAGTGGCATGGACCACAGCAAAATGGACCACGGCAAAATGGATCATAGCAAGATGAACCACGCTGAGCAGGCGGTTGACCATAGCCAGACGAACCCTAGTGACATGGATCACAGTCAGATGGATCATAGCGGCATGGACCACAGTAAAATGGGCCACGCTGAGCAGGCCGTGGATCACAGCAGTATGGATCACAGCACGATGAACCATGCCGATATGCAGATGCAAGGCGGTAAGGCGCCGGCTAATGCCCGCGATCCACATGCCTACTCCAACGGCTACACCCTGACTGACGGGCCCTATGGCATGGCCGATTCACGCCATTTAAAGCACGGCGTTGAACATCCACAGTGGTCCGTGCTGGGCGATCGGCTGGAATACAATGCCGACAGTGAAGCTGGCGAACTGGAGCTGCAAGCCTGGTATGGTACGACCTATGATCGGTTGGTGCTGAAAACCGAAGCTGAAGTCAGTGACGGCAAGCTGGAAGAGAGCAGCACCGAGCTGTTATGGAGCCACGCGATAGCAGCCTATTGGGATGGTCAGCTTGGGCTGCGCCTGGATCAGGTTGCCGATGGCACAAACCGGCAGTGGTTAGCATTGGGTGTGCAGGGCCTAGCGCCGTACTGGTTTGAAGTTGATGTCACGGCTTATCTGGGCAGTGGTGGTCGCACCGCGTTAAGTGCCGAGGCAGAATACGAGCTGCTGTTAACGCAGCGTCTGATCCTGCAAGCCCGGGCGGAGCTAACCGCCTATGGCAAAGACGATGCAGTCAATCAGCTGGGTAAAGGCCTGTCTTCACTGGGCGCCGGGCTTCGGCTACGCTATGAATTTAGCCGCCAGTTTGCGCCCTATGTCGGGGTCGAGTGGCAGAACAAATATGGTAACACGGCAGATTTTGCCCGCCTGCAGGATGCATCGACAGCAGAAACATCCTGGGTTGCCGGTGTGCGGTTCTGGTTTTAATAGATCAGGGTTTTAATCAATTTGGATGTTAATAAATAAGGTGGTCAACATGAACAAATTAATCTCGCTGCTTACCCTGCTCTGTTTGGCGTTTGCCGGACCCGTACTGGCGCATGTTAAACAAAGCGGCTCGGTACCGGCGGATAACGCCATGCTCATGCAGGCGCCGGATGTACTCAGTATCAGCTTTAGTGGCCCGATCCGGCTGACGAAAGTCACGCTGTTGCACGATAACGGTAACACTGTCGATTTTGGCTTTACGCCCACCGCTGTCGCCACGCAGTTTAGCTGGCCGTTGCCAGTGCTGGAGATCGGTAGTTATCAGGTTAACTGGGTAGGTTTGGGCGAAGACGGTCATAAAATGAAAGGTGATTTCAGTTTTATGCTCCACGCCAGCGCTGACGCCGGGGGGAAAGCTGATAGCGCGCACGCGCATCAGCACTAGATGGCTGGAGATTGGCGATGTTTAGCGATACCTGGGTATTAGCCTTATTCGCCCACAAGCTGCTGAGTTATTTAGCGGTTAGCGGCAGTATTGGTGCGGCGTTTTTGCTGCAGTTGCCGGCGCTGGCTCAGCCACAGTCTGATAGCCTTGCCTTTCGGCTGTGGTTAAAACGCCTTGTACTGGGGTGGTCGGCCGCAGGTATGGTGCTGGCGTTACTGTATCTGCCGCTGCAGGCTGGTGCGCTGGCCGAAACAGGCGTAGCTGGCATGGCCGACAGGCTGATGCTACAGATGGTTTGGCAATCGGCAATGCGCACCCAGCTGCTTTTATGGTTATGCGGTTATGCAGCGCTGTGGCTTTGGGCCTGGCGCGTTAAACACAGCGGCAAAGCGGTAGTGAGCATTGCGGTAGTTAGCCTGGCCGCGTTATTGCTGGCCGCCAGTTTCAGCCAAACCGGCCATGTTGCCAGTTTGGCAGGCCTGTGGCCACTGTTACTGACGCTGCATGTGCTGGCAATTTCGGCCTGGGTAGGCGCGTTGCTGCCGCTATGGCAAAGCTGTTATCGCTTAGCACCAGACAGGCTGGTGGCGCTGATGGGGCAGTTTGGCCAGGTTGCGCTCTACCTGCTGGTACTGCTTATCAGCTGTGGCGTGTTGATTTTACTGCAACTGCTCGACTCGCCCAGTGCACTGTTTGTCACCGACTATGGCCGCTTAATGTTGTTTAAGTTGATGTTGGTAGCGGCCATGTTACTGCTGGCTGCCTGGCACAAATTTAGTCTGGTCAAAGCGCTGGCGCAACATCAGAACAGCCGGTTGCTGGCACGGTCTATTTTTATCGAAATGCTGTTAGCGCTATTGGTACTGGCAACCAGTAGCAGCTTTACCACTGTGGTGGGCTTAGCCCATTAAGCCCGCTTTATTCTAATAATTACAACAGGATACCTAATATGTTTCGCAATAAAATTCAAACGCTGTCTGCCATCAGCCTGGGCCTGGCGTTACTCTCTCCCGTTAGTGCGCTGGCGCACGGCAATGAAAAACCTGCCGCCCCGGCCTTGTTCGTCGGCGAAAGCACCGCTGCCGCTCAGGCGGTAAAAGCGTTTCATCAGGCGTTACGCGCTGGCGATGCCAAAGCGGTGCGCGCCATGCTGGCAGATGACGTGCTGATTGTCGAAGGTAATGGCGTAGAGCGCTCGGCTGACGAGTATGCCAGCCACCATATGCTGGCTGATATGAAATTTATGGCGGCGGTACAGGTAGAAGCGCTGGAGCATCAGACCAAGGTGCTGGGCAAGGTGGCCTATTCGGTTAGCCGTAGCCAACTGACTGGCGACTATAAAGGCAAGCCGGTTGACGTTATCAGTAAAGAAACGCTGGTGCTGGTAGATACAGGCGCCGGTTGGAAGATCGTGCATGTGCACTGGTCGCACTAAGACAACAGCAGGAGATCACTATGAAGCTAACTCTGGCAGCGGTTGTGTTGGTAGCTACTGCGTTACTGGCCGGCTGTAAAGACGCCGGCCCGGCTAAACCGGAAACTACAGCTGTGCCCGACAGTGCAGCAGCACTAACCCTCACGGTATACAAAACGCCAAGCTGCGGTTGCTGTAAAAAGTGGGTATCGCACCTTGAACAGCAGGGAGTGGTTGCACAGACGAAAGACTATGATGATCTAAGCGGCATAAAAGAGCGCTATGGCATCACGCCACAGTATTATTCCTGTCACACCGCCGTATCGGAGCAGGGATATGCCTTTGAAGGCCATATCCCTGCTAAATACATCCGGAAATTTCTTGCTGAGTCGCACCCGGATGCAATTGGCCTGAGTGTACCGGCGATGCCGCTTGGATCACCGGGTATGGAAGTGGAAGGCCGCTTTATGCCGTACGACATTCTGCTGCTGCATAAAGATGGCAGCGCCAGCGTTTACGCTCACATCAGTGATGCTGCCATGCAGTAAGTAGTGTAGTGTCACTGAGGGATCCCCACAAATTGCTCCCCCATATTATCTGTGTGATTCATAGACATCATTTCAATATAATGGGTGTCTATGAATAGAGAAATACAGCAGCGATTACAGTGGATAAAGCTATACGAAGAGACCCGTGATGCGGGCTTGGTCTGCCGTCGTTGTGGCATATCCAGACCTACCTTAAGAAAATGGTGGCAGCGTTATCGGAAAGACGGTGTAGATGGTCTGGGTAGCCAAAGCAGGCGTCCTAAGAGTTCACCTTCAACAAAGGTTGGTGAGACTGAAGAGCAGTTAATTTTATCTTTGCGACGCTCTCGAAACCTTGGAGCAAGGCGTATTCAAAGCGAACTTGGCCGCCTGCATGGGCTCTCTCTTGGAATTGCAACTATCCATAAGATCTTGACGCGAAATGAAGTAAAGCCTGTTGTTACCTACCGTAGGAAACCAGATTACATCAGGTATGTTCGCCCAGTTCCTGGCGATAGAATACAAATGGATACCTGTAAGATAGGGCCTAATCTCTATCAATACACTTCGATTGACGACTGCACCCGCTACAGGGTTTTAAGGCTGTATAGCCGCAGAACGGCTGCTAACACGCTGGATTTCATTGATTGCGTGATTGAGGAAATGCCATTTCCAATTCAGCGTATTCAAACAGATCGTGGCCGAGAATTCTTCGCCTGTAAAGTTCAGGAGAAATTGAAGATCCATGGCATCAAATTCAGACCAAATAAACCTGCTTCACCTCACCTAAATGGCAAAGTAGAGCGCTCACAGAAAACTGATAAAACAGAGTTTTATGCAACGGTAGACTTAGCATCAGACGATTTAGATAGCCTGCTTGCTGAATGGCAGCATTACTACAACTGGGAGAGGCCTCATAGCGCACACCATGGAAAAACACCCATGGAACGATACTTCGAAATGGCTGAACAAACGCCTTATTCTGAAGAGGTTCAGGAGCTTTATGAGCCAGCAAAAGAACCCCTACAAGAACAAAACTACAGGCTTGAATTAGAGCTGAGAAGATTGAAACGATCTCTATGAATCACACACCTAATCACCTAAATTTTTATTTTAACTACAAAATTTCTGGGGATACCTCAGGTAAATACGTCAGCTTTAATGGTGGCTAATACAATACAAGTTAGCGGTTATATTTCCGCGGGGCAACGTTAACTGTTGCCCATGGGAGTTTTTATCAACCTAAGATTATTGAGCAAAAGTTATTTTACACAAGACTGATAAGACTGGGCTTTCTGAACGCCGCTATCAATTAATGTTTTGACATCGCTGTTGTTGATATTGGCTAATAGCTTGTCCATAACTTCTTGTGCGGTAGTAGCGGAGGAGGCTTCAGCCAGGCATGAGTAAGCATTTGCAATTTTGTTTTTGACTGCCGCCATCGCTTCTGGGCTAGTGAAATCAACCGTTAGTGCATCATTAATTGATGCGGAAAGTTGACTTGCCAGCTGAGGTGAATTTTTTAACAACTCTAAGTTGAGGCCATTGATATCCACGGCTTCTAGTTTATTTTGTAGTTCAACTGCCTTTTGATTGGCTGCATCTTGGGCTTTATCAATCATCTGATTTGCACTATCACAACCTGTTAGCACGATTACACAAGCAAGCGTAATTAGAAATTTTTTCATACTGCGTCCTTTTGAAAATTAAATTATAGTGTCATTGGTATGGTTATATCTACCAGCTTTGAGAAAAGTCATATCTACATTAGTATGTAATTTTAAAGGAAGGTTCCGGAACGATTTTCTGAAGCGAACAAATTCCGATTACATCACCAACAGACAATATCAGTGCATGCGAAAACATTTTAGCCCCCTTGAACCTAAAAACGGCGTTTATGTTAAACTGCTGCGATTTTTGCCGATCTAGTTTGCTGATAAAACGGAACTTTAACGCGATATGAGTGCACTTTACGCTATTTTTCTTGGCATTTTACAGGGTATTACCGAGTTTTTGCCGATTTCCAGCTCTGCCCACCTTATTCTGGCACCTTTGGTTACAGGCCAAGTCGATCAAGGGTTGGCATTTGATTTAGCTGTGCATATGGGCACCCTTTTGGCGGTGCTGCTGTACTTTCGCCGCGATGTGTTCAACTTAACAACAGATAGCCTGGCAGCACTTGCGCGGCGCCAACATGTCGGACAAAGCCCTCTGGCGCTTGCCGTTGTGCTGGGCACCATTCCGGCCTGCATCGCTGGTTTACTACTACTGGATTTAATTGATACCCACCTGCGCTCGGTGGCCGTTATTTTTGTTACTACCTTAGTATTTGGTATTCTGCTTGGTTTTGCCGATGTTACGGCTAAGGCTGAACGCGATTTGTCAACATTGACACTGAAAGACGCGCTGCTGGTGGGGTTAACGCAGGCCGTTTCTCTGATCCCCGGCACTTCACGCTCTGGTGCAACCATCACAGCAGGTTTGCTGCTGGGTTTAACCCGGCAAGCTGCGTCGCGCTTTTCATTCCTACTGGCGATACCTATCACCTTTTTAGCAGCCAGCGTTAAATTGCTGGAAGTAATTAGTACTGATGCCGCCAGTATTGATTGGCTGGTTTTTGCCATTGGCACCTTTACCGCTTTTATTACTGCACTTGCTGCCATTCACTTTTTCCTTGCTTGGCTAAATCGCTTTGGTATGTGGCCGTATGTGATTTATCGATTATTGTTGGCAGCGGCGATTTATTGGTTTTTAATGAGATAAGCTATGTAACAGCACCGATTTTCAATTTTATTACTGGTTAGTATTTTCAGGTGCTGTAACAGAGGCGAGGCATGCTGCCTTTGTTGATCGTTTAGTCAGATAATTACGGTTACAATAGGGTGGGTTCCCTGAGGGATCCCCACAAATTGCTCCCCCATATTATCCACACTCTATCAGATCGTCCGGTGTCCAGCACCACTGAGCTATCCACTGCAAAATTTGCTTTAGCCCTTGCTGATAATATCGCCTACTTATATTAAGCTTTTGCTCTTTACAGAGCAGTATCCCAAGGGAACAAAGAGCGAGCACTCGTCTATGCTTAACGGTATTAGCCTGATATCGTCGTTGTAAGCCAGCCTTCTCACCCGCACTGCCAAGCAGGTAATGAAACCAGTTAGCCAGGGCTGCCAAGAGCAGTAAGATCTCCAAGCGTGATTTCTTGCGAGTACCATGTAGATCGCTACCTAACCCGTAACGGTGACTTTTTTGATCCCGGAAGCTTTCTTCTATCTGCATTCGGCAGCTATAGCATTTGGCAATTTTCTCGGCATATCCATGACTTTCTGGTAAAGAGGAAACTAATAGCCAAGGCTCTTTGTATTGCCTGTTTTTATCTCTTTTCAATAACTTGTAACCTTTTCCAACCAAAACAGCTTGTGTTTCATAGCTCTGAGATTGGGTGAGTAAGATGTTGCCGACATGCTTGGGCTTGGCTTTGGCCTTACGATAAAATTGGTTAACAGTGATAAACTCTTCCTGCTCTGTCACTTTCAGCTTCACATTCCCTCTGACTCTGGCGACATAATGCCAGCCGAATTCGCGTACTTGTTTTAACCAAGGCACTTTAAATCCGGCGTCTGTCACGATAATTGGCTTGCAGCCTTCTGGTAACATAGCTTTAAGTTGCTCTAAGAATGCCTGATGCAAACGGGGGCTGGTGTACTCTTCTTCAGCAGCGATTTTTTGCAACAACGTTAATGCTCTGCCGTCCGCAGCAATACTCGCTCGTAAAATAAAGTGACGCTTGGCGGTATCCGCATTACTCCAATCGACTAAAATCGTTGGATGGGAATAGGGGGTTACAACAGAAGCAGTCAACGCGGCATAAATCAACGGTAGCTCTCGTTGCAGATTGGCATTATTGAGTAATCTGTTGGCTCGCTTGATGCTGATTTTGTCTGAGGGCCCTGGCATAGCGCGACCAATTGCTGTAACGGTGCAACGAGCGTCTTTAGCAAGAGCAGTAACCGCATCTAACAAGACAGAAAATCTGGCTTTATGCATGGTTTTTGGGGTGACAAATCGGAGGAAATCAGCGAGCATAGTTTTAACATTCATGGCGAGCATCCGCGGTGTGGGATTTTTGGCGAATGATCAGATCGGGAACCGCCATGAATGTTCCCTAGGGCCTGTTGATCTTTGCTGCTCATAATTCAGTCAACCCACATTGGCCGCCATATGAGACAGCATGCCAAGGCCAGTGTACTTGCATAATTTCGCGCCAACTTATCATAGCGTGTTGCTACTGAGCGGTAATGTTTTAACCGCGCAAACACGTTCTCTACTAAATGACGATATTTGTACAAACACCAATCAATATCGCCATTTCCAATTTTTGAATTACGTTTACGCGGTATCGTCGGGACGCCATTTTTCGCTCGGATGTGCTCCCTGACTTTCTCACTGTCATAGCCCCGGTCTGCGATAACATGCTCGGCATCAGGCAGTTGTTCAAGTAGCTCTATAGCCGCTTTGCTGTCGTGAACTTCACCGCCTGTCACGATAAAATCTACAGGCAAGCCAGAACTATCCACTGCCATATGGATTTTCGTCGTGTTGCCACCACGACTTTTACCAATCGCTTCTTTATCTTCTGAGCAGGCACCCGTCGCATGCTGATGCACTTTAACGATGCTGCCGTCTATAAATTCCCATTCCAAATCAGCCAGTTGCCTAAGCTCTGTAAACAGCTGCATTAGTATGCCTTTTTTAGACCACAAGTTAAAACGCCGGTAGATGGTACTCCAATCTCCAAAAGCTTGTGGCACATCACGCCAAGGGCAACCGACCCGCATCCGATACAAAATGCCTTCAAAAGTATTTCGATGTTCCGGTTTGTCATAAACGCGGCCTGTTTTAAGCATCAATCTGATTAGCTTTGACCAGCACTCGTCTGTTAACATTGTCCTTGGCATGGTGGGTTGTCATGGTTAGTTTTTGGCGAAAGTAATTGTACCAGCCCATCATGCTGTCTAATAATCCATCTCGAAAGATCAACAAGCCCTAATCACCTAAATTTTTATTTTAACTACAAAATTTCTGGGGATACCTCAGGTAGTGTCAATCCTTGCTGCTACGCGGTGCTGTAATGACAACTAAATCACTGTTTTAGCTAAATTAGTACTATGAGCAGTGCGGTCAGGCTTGCAACCTGCCGCACGGCTTACCACAGCGAAATGTTAGTCCGCCATTTTTGCTGACTTGCAGCTCATTTCAGCATTGCAACACGACGCTACTGACGCTGCCGGCGAGCTGGGCACCTGTTCTCCTGAGATACCCTGAAATTCCCTCCTGAAAATACACTGCTATGTGCTTGAACTTACTTTAGTCACTATCTGCTGTTCAGCAGCGCTCAGAGCTTATCTGTGTTGCAGAAGTGTAAAGTTTAGCTAAAGTAGTGACAGTAGTATCGAAATTAACTATGTTAGTGACAAGGTATGCACTTTGTTGCAGATCCAGCTAAAAATCTGCACTTTAATGCACATTAAAGTGCAGAATAGAATCTATGTCTTATCATTATCTAATGTATGTAGTCTCTAAAGAGTACACTTAAGTTAAGCTTTAATTTAATAATCAGTGATATGCTTCGCGTCTCTTATTTAGCGATCGAGGATTGCTCTTTTCTTTCGCAGACTCATTATCTTAGTGATAGTAAATGAATAAAAAAATTAAACATGAGTACCAAATCAGTATGCGCTCAGCCATGGAGGCTGAACAAGTCAATGATTTAGACAATGCGTTTAAGTCTCTTGAAAGAGCGCATATTTTAGGGCAGAGATATTTTATACCGCACATAGCGACGCACTGGCAGATGTTACGAATTGGGCTTAAACGCAATGATAATCGCGAGGTTATTGGTCAGATCGTCCGTTTGATAGCAACGGTTCCGGGTTTTATATTTGGTTGGGTTCCAAGGGGAAATCCTGGAGGCGCGAATATCTCTGCTTTAAAGCCAGTGCCCTTGCCAGCTGACTTGCAACCCTTGCTAGCTGACAGCCCCATTTGGCGGGACGTCTTAATACGCCTGACTATTTACGCGGTTATCGTTTTAATCGTATTAGCATAAACACCCATACTATTGCCAAAACGTTCTTCGCTGCAGCCCAATGCTGCAGCGAAGCAGGTTAATGATTATTCCGTTTGCTGTTTGCGGTTATCGTTTTTGTGCACCCAATGATATAACACGGGCAATACCAACAATGTCAGCAAGGTTGACGAAATAATACCGCCAATCACCACTGTCGCCAGCGGGCGCTGCACTTCAGCACCGGTGCCAATATTAATCGCCATCGGCACAAAACCGAGGCTCGCGACCAAAGCGGTCATTAGCACAGGACGCAGCCGGGTCAGCGCGCCTTCCGTTATCGCTAACAGCAAGTCACCTTTCTCACGCCAGAGATCGCGAATAAAGCTCAGCATCACCAGACCGTTCAACACCGCCACACCTGATAAGGCGATAAAGCCAATGCCAGCAGAGATTGATAAAGGCATACCCCTCAAATACAAGGCCAACACACCACCGGTGAGCGCCAACGGCACACCGCTAAAGATAATCAACGCATCTTTAAATGACGCAAAAGCCATCACCAGAATACCTAAGATCAGCAGTAACGTAACAGGCACCACAATGCTAAGGCGCTGACTGGCGGACTCCAGCTGCTCAAAAGTACCACCATAATCCAGCCAGTAACCGGCTGGTAATGTAACGTCACGGTTGATTTGGGCCTTTACCTCTTCTACAAAACTACCAAGGTCTCGCCCGCGCACATTCGCAGTTACGACTACCCGGCGTTTGCCATTTTCACGACTAATTTGAGCCGGTGCTGGCGACACATCTAAGGTAGCTACTTCCTGTAACGGTACAAAGTCCCCATTTGGTAATGGCACCGGCAACACCGCCAGTTTGTCCAGATCGCGACGAAGGGTTTCCGGCAAGCGCACAATCAGCTCAAAGCGTCTGTCGCCTTCATACAGAATACCGGCCGACGTACCACCAATTGCCGCTGATACCCAGTCCTGTAGTTCAACCACATTTAAGCCGTAACGGGCAAGCGCGGTTCGGTTGGGGATCACCGACAAGGTTGGCAAACCAGTGACTTGCTCTACTTTAGTATCCGCAGCACCTTGCACCTTGTTGACCGCTTGCAGAATTTGATTAGCGCTTGTAACCAGCTGATCTAAATCATCACCAAATACCTTAATACCCAGATCTGCTCGTACACCAGAAATCAGTTCATTAAAACGCATCTGAATAGGTTGGGTAAATTCATAGTTATTGCCCGGCAATGTCGCCAAAGCAGCTTCCATTTCAGTGACCAATTGGGCTTTGGTTTTATCCGGATTGGGCCATTCACTGCGCGGTTTTAATATCACAAAGTTGTCAGCCACATTGGGTGGCATCGGATCGGTCGCCACTTCTGCCGTACCAATTCTGGCAAACACTTTATCAACCTCAGCAAAGGTTTTGATCTTTTCCTCCAGAATTTCCTGCATTGCAACGGCTTGTTCTAACCCGGTGCCCGGAATACGCATGGCATGTAAAGCGATATCGCCCTCATCAAGCTGAGGCACAAACTCCGCCCCCAACGTGGTCGCCAACCACAGACACACACCAACCAGAGCACTGGCCAAGCCAATCACCAGCCAGCGAAATTTCAGTGCCAGCGCTAATAGCGGTGCGTACAGGGTTTTAGCGCCTCTTATAACCGCACTTTCTTTTTCACTGATTTTACCATTTAAGAACACCGCCACAGCGGCAGGCACAATGGTCAGCGACAACACCATAGCTGATAACAGGGCCATCACCACAGTCGCTGCCATTGGATGAAACATTTTACCTTCGACACCGGTCAGCGAAAAAATAGGGATATACACTATGGTAATGATAGCCACACCGAACAAACTGGGCCGGATAACCTCTGCTGTTGCCAGATACACTGTATTTAAGCGCTCTTTTAGCGGTTGGATACTGCCGTTGTGTTGTGCCTGTGCCAGGCGGCGAACCGCATTTTCGACAATAATCACCGTACCATCAACAATTAAGCCAAAATCCAGCGCACCCAGGCTCATCAGGTTGGCAGAAACGCCGGCTTGTACCATGCCGGTAATGGTCATCAGCATTGATAGCGGGATCACCGCCGCAGTGATTAACGCCGCCCGCAGGTTGCCCAGTAGGATAAACAACACTACGATCACCAGTAATGCGCCTTCCAGCAGGTTTTTACTGACGGTTGCAATGGCTTTATCCACTAAGGTGGTGCGGTCATATACTGCTTCAGCAATTACACCCTCTGGCAGAGAGCTTTTGATCTGCTCCAGCTTTTGCGCCACATCCCGTGCCACTGTGCGTGAGTTTTCACCAATTAACATCATGGCTGTACCCAGCACCGCTTCTTTGCCATCCTGAGTTGCTGCACCAGTTCGCAGCTCTTTGCCAATGGCAACATCGGCAACGTCACTCAGCTTTACCGGTATTGTGTCGTATTGCGTAATAATGACATTAGCAATGTCATCCAGTGAGGTTAACTGACCGGGCGAGCGTACCAACAGTTGCATGCCCTCACGTTCAATATAACCGGCCCCCCGGTTGTCATTGTTGGCTTGCAGGGCCAGTTCAACATCCTTAATACTCAGGCCATAATTAAGCAGTTTCAGTGGGTCGGGTAACACATGGTATTGCTTGTTGTAGCCACCAATACTGTTTACTTCCACCACACCTTTAACCTGTGCTAATTGTGGTTTTATGATCCAGTCCTGGATTTCCCGCAATGCCATGGCATCGTAAGGTGAACCATTTTGTTGCAGCGCGCCCGGCTTGGCCTGCACCGTATACATAAAGATTTCACCAAGCCCGGTTGAAATAGGGCCCATTTCAGGCTCTATGCCCTCAGGCAACATATCCTTGATAGCGCCCAATCGGGTGTTGATTAAATTGCGGGCAAAGTAGATGTCCGTACCTTCTTCAAACACCACCGTTACCTGAGACAAGCCATAGCGTGACAATGAGCGGGTATAACTTAAATTGGGTAAGCCATACAGGGCAGTTTCTACCGGATAGGTAATACGCTGCTCTGCTTCAAGTGGCGAATAACCTGGCGCCGCCGTGTTTATTTGCACCTGAACGTTAGTAATATCCGGCACTGCATCAATCGGTAACTGTTGGTAGCTCCAGCTACCAATGGCAATAATCAACAGTGTCAGCGTTAAAAATAGATACCGCCTCGCAATAGCCAGGCGCAACATGGATTCAATCATAGTGCCCCCTTAATGATCATGCTCGGCTTCAGATTTTTCAATATCCGCTTTTAACAGATAGCTATTTGTCGTGACATACCACTGGCCGGGCTTTAAACCGGCAATCACTTCGACATAATCCATGTCGCTACGGCCAAGCTGCAATGGGGTAAAGACATATTCGCTATTGTTTTTTACGAAGACTCCGCTTTTATTGTCCAGTATTTGAATGGCCGATTTTTTAACGGCAAGCTCAACGTTGAATTCACCGCTTATCACAGCACCTTCGATCAATTGCCCGGACGACAGTTTACCGTCACGGTTATCCAGCTTAACTCTGGCCAGTTGATAGGGCTGGGTTAATGATGGGATGATATGCGCAATTACGCCGTTAATCTCAGTGTCAGCGGCCATAATGACCACTTTTTGTCCTGTCGCGACAGCATCTTGTTGTGACGGGTACAGGCGAAAATCTGCCCACAGGCTGCCAAAATCAGCAATGCTAAACAGCGTCTGCTGCTGTGCGACTTCACCAACATTGGCGCTGCGCTGAATAATAACGCCGTCAATTGGCGCTTTAATGGTATAGGTATTTAAGCTCTCATTTGACTCGACAACGGCCAGTACATCGCCTGCTTTTACGCTGTCACCCAGCGAGAATTTCACCGAGGTAAGAATACCGGGAAAACGGGCATTAACATGGCTGATGCGGTTTGGATCAGCGCTAAGCTTGCCATAAACAACCTGATGTTGGCGTAATCGCTGGCTGTCAGCACGGTCTGTGACAATATTAACTGCCGTAGCCATATCATCACTAATGCGGCTGCTTAGGGTTTCGTTGTGTTCATGCTCGTCGTTTTCGTCGTGCCCTTCATGCTCATTGTGTTCTTCATGTTTTTTGTGCTCTTCATTTTTCTTAGTGTCAGATTGCGGCTTTACCGCTTGTTCTTTGGCATGGACGTGAGCTTGTTCTTGCTCATTGGCGGCCATTACATGCATCGGCATCAGCCAGGCTGCAATAAACATTGCCAGTGTTACATGTGGTTTCATAATGCTATCTTCCTGTATGTTCTGTTTGCCACGTCGCACAGTTAATGAAGTGCGGCAGCGGGGCAATAATCTTGTCAGTTACTGCGTTACCGGCTCGGCGGTAAGCTGTTCAATCGTCGCCTGGCTCAATAGCACCGCAGTGGCGGTTTCCAGTAAGTGTCTTTTTGCCTGCAACAATTCTTGCTGGGCATTAAGCCAATCCTGATAATTTGAGCGCCCGCGCTGGTATGCATCACGCGTAAGATCCAGCGCTTGTTCCAGGTTGGGGATCACGTACTGCGCCAACTGTTGGTGACTGGTAATAAATTGCTGTCGTTGCGAGTACGCATCAAACAAGCGTTCATGCAGGATCAGTAAGCTATCCTGCTGTCGATACTCGACATTGTTTCGCTCTGCCAGCGCAGCTTCGATGGCTGCACTATTGCGACGTTCAGCAAATAACGGCACTGAGATACCAAAGGTAAGGCCTGTATCATCACTGGCCTGATAGCGTCTTACCCCTACCTGCCAACTCAGATCGGCGCGATTCTGGCTTTGTGCCAGTCGCACTTCAGCGTCTTTTAACCGACGTTCAGAGGCAAAAATGGTTAACGCCGGCGATTGTTGCAGCCGCTGATACAGCTCAGCAAAAGGGCGGCTTTGGCCAAAAGCAAACAAGTTACCTGCCACAACGTTAAAGTTGGCGCTGGTATCACCCCAAAAACGTGCTATGGCTATTTTTTGCCGCTCAATGCGCTGCAACAGGGCGTCCCGCCCGATCTGAACCTGCGCCAGTTGCGCCTTTGCCCGCATGATTTCAGCATCTGACAAGGCACCGCTGGCAGCACGTTTTTCAGCGCTTTGCAGCAGGGCTTCTGAGAGCTCTACTGCCTCTTCTGTCAGTGTCAATTCCTGCTGGCTGGCCAATAGATTAATATAATTGCGGGTAAGCTCTGCCAGCACATCCAGGGTTTGCGCCTGTTGCTGCCATTCAAGAGTATTGAGCCTGGCGTCTACTACCGCAGCGCGCCATTGAGCTTTATTATCCAGCTCTATCACGGAAGATAAGGCGATTGTCAGCTCAGCACCGGCCAGCCCTCTGGCCTCTCCGGTGCCCGCAACATTCTCAAGCTCTACACCGAGTTGATAACCGGGTTTAAGGCTTTGCAAATCACGCTCTGCAAACAGACGCTGTTGCGTAAATTTAAACTGATGCAGCTGAGGGTTGTGTTGCAGCGTTTTATCTATTGCCTGTTGTAATGTCAGTGCTTGCGGCTCTGCACGTAGCGGAAGCGCGCAAAATACCGCCGCCAGTATTGCTGGCAGCATTAGTGTCATACGCATGGGTATGCTCCTGAAAGTTAATCGTTAATAAAAAAAGATAAACAAGCAGGATCAGATATTTGGCGGCGGCACCGGTGGGCGATAGCTAATGAGGTTTAACCCTGGTTGGGTAGCGGCTATAACACTGTCACGGAAGTTAAGCAGTTCCATGCCCTGAAAAAAAGCGATATAGCAGGTCACATGAGCATGATTACTGTGTTCGTCGGCATCATGCTCAGAGTTATGTGCAACGTTATGTGCAGTGACTTGCTCACTGCTTACGTCGAAAAGGGTATCTGAGTGGCAGTGTTCATGTTGCAGGTCAGTGTAGGCATGGGCATGATCAGGCAAATGCATAACTAACGCATCACAGGCCATCACGGCATGATTCAGCATAATCAGCAACAGTAATAATAAGCCTGATGTACGACCTAACATAAATCCCTCAGTAAGTTAGCGCTATGGTAGCGCTATTGCGACTTACGCTTTTAGCTGTAAAATCCTGCGCGCACCATTGAGTACAACTAATCCAATGATGAACCCTATTACCAGATCCGGATAGCGTGACCCGGTCCAGGTGACTAATAATCCGGCCAAAATCACCCCAGCATTTACGATAACGTCATTTGCAGAGAAAATCCAACTGGCTTTCATATGCACGCCGCTTTCTTTTTGTTGATGAATTAACGAAAGACAGATCACATTAGCAACCAAAGCAATAGCGCCCATAATTAACATCAACGTCGACACTGGCTCGTTACCAAACAGGTAGCGCCGTATCACCTCACTGATCACCCCAAAAGCTAAAATTAATTGCAGCCAGCCGGCAAGCTGTGCGGCGTTTAATTGAACCTTGCTACTACGCCCGACTGCGTATAGCGCAACCCCGTATACCGCTGCATCGGCAAACATATCCAAAGAGTCGGCTATTAACCCGGTTGATTGAGCCAGCCAACCGGTCACAAACTCTACTGCAAACATCACCGCGTTAATGCCCAGCAACCATTTTAAAATTAACTCCTCACGCAGCGAACCTGATGCTGTGGATTGTCTGGCCTGCGTTACCTCTTCGGGTTTCACCGGCCCGGTCTTTGTCAGCGATGCGCCCAGCCCTAAGCTGTGCATTTTTGTTGTAATTTCATTGGCATTCACCGTGTGAAAAACGCGAACCTGCCTTTGTCGGATATCAAACTGTAACAGAACACCGGGCTCAACTGTTTCCAGCGCCATACGGATCAAACGCTCTTCGGCAGGGCAGTCCATTTTAGGCACCCTAAATTCACTAAGGTAGGCATATTTTGCATGCTTATCAGGTGCATCAACGGCGCTATTTTCACTGTTGCCCGTTTCGCTACACTTATCATTGGAACAGCATTTTGCATTCATAACCGATAAACCTTGGGTTGATATGAAACCTAGTTTAAACTCTGTAGTTACTATAGAGTCAATAGGCAGTATCGAGATGATCAAGATTGGAGAGCTGGCAAAAATCTCTGGCTGTTCTGTGGAAACCATCCGTCACTATGAAAAGGAGCAGCTTCTTGCGGCGAAATTACGTAGCGATGGTAATTTCCGCCTCTACGATCACGCTGATATCGAGCGGTTGCTATTTATTAAACACTGCCGGAGTTTAGATCTGAGTTTGGCAGAAATTCGTCAGTTACTGAGTTTGAATGACTCGCCAATGTCGCAGTGTGATGATGTTAATCAGATGATTGAACAGCATATCGAGCAGGTAGAACGTCGCATAGCGGATTTAACGCAGCTTAATAAACAACTAAAGGCTTTACGTCTTAGCTGCAACTCGAAGCGCACGGTAGAGCACTGTGGTATTTTAAAACAATTGAATGAAGCCGTTAGTCAAACCAACTAAGTTGTTATCAGCAATAAATAGGTGAGTCTTAATGCACCAGCACAACCATTCATATATCAAAGACGACAGCGACAACCGGATCGCTATGGCTTTTTTCTTAATGTGGGTTTTACCCTAATTGAGTTTATCGGCGGTTGGTTAACCAACAGCACAGCAATTATGGCAGATGCAGTGCATGACCTGGGTGATAGCTTATCTATTGGCAGTGCATGGCTGTTGCACCGGCTTGGCCGAAAGTCTGCAAACCGACAATTTACTTACGGCTACCGCAGATTGTCATTGTTTGGCGCCTTAATTAACGGCTTGGTATTGATTGCCGGATCGGTTTGGGTACTGACTGAGGCAATACCGCGGCTGGCTAACCCGGTAATGCCAGTGACAGAGGAAATGCTGGCTTTAGCTGTGCTGGGTGTTGCAGTCAATGGCTTTGCCGCTTACCGCTTGAGCAAAGAAGGATTTCTGAGGTGTCTTCGAAGTTAGGAGTTCCGATTGATTTGTTGGCTGGTGATGATTTTGCTCGCTTCGTCTTAAGGTATGCACCCGAAATGTTATTCAGACTAGAAAGAAATGGGCAGTGACCTTTATCTAAAATTTTAGGGTATACGGATTTGATGGTTGATGGGGCACCTTCACCCCATCAATCTGATACCACCCTCAGATGGTTGATAGATCGACTCCGTAGTTGAGTTCCTCTGCGAAGTCCGGCAGTCCGTAACCGATGGTTTTCTTGTAGAAAGGAGAGACCTTCGCAGTCGGTGCCTTCTTCTTGTGCTTCGTGGTGTAGAGCATTCGTGCCCGCATCACCTCGAAGGAGTAACCGCGCCCTTCACGGTTCTTGTCCTTGGCCAGTCGGTTGATGGACTCCGTGTAAGCGTTGGTGACGGGCATGTCCGTCTCGAAGTAGGTCATGGTCTCTTCGCGCCAGTTTCCCACTGCCCTGACCAGATCGCTCCAGACTTCCTTTTGGCCCTTCGGGATGGTGGCTATCCACTCGTCCAGGGCGGCTTCTGCCTGGAGCCGTGTGGTGGCGTCCCAGATGCCGTAGAAGCGCTCCTTGTGCTCGTAGGCGGCCAGCATTTGCGGGAACGCGCCTGTCCAAGTCTCCATGATGAGGCGCTCCCGGTCTGAGACTTCGTGAGCGCGTTTCAGCAGGATTTTCCGGTCTCCCTTGAGAGTCCGGCTCTGGGACGGTTTCAGCTCCTTTCTGAGGCCCTTGCGCACTCTCTCTAGGGCATCGTTGGCCATGCGCACCACATGGAACTTATCGACCACGATACGGGCCTGGGACAGCACAGCCTTGACCGCTGCCCGGTAGGGGTTCCACATGTCCATGCTGACGATCTCGACCTTCTGCCGGTCTTTCAGCTTCATCAGGTAGTTGGTCACCACGTCCTGGCGGCGGGTGGCCAGCAGGTCGAGCAGGGTTCGCTCCTCAATGTTGGTCAGAATGCAGCGGTAGCGCTTGTTCAGGTAGGGGTCGTCTCAGAATTCGGAAAATAAAGCACGCTAAGGCGTAGTCACCCCGTGACTCCCCCGCGCCGATGCAGCGAGCTTCGTTCCGTCTTGCAGTGACGCAATCAGCGGGCAGGAAACGTTCCCTTTCCGCGCATGGCAGGCGCACACCAGTTCAGACAGCACGGCCTCCATGCGTGCCAAGTCGGCCATCTTCTCGCGCACATCCTTGAGCTTGTGCTCGGCCAGGCCGCTGGCTTCCTCGCAATGGGTGCCATCCTCCAGCCGCAGTAGCTCGGCGATTTCGTCCAGGCTAAAGCCCAGCCGCTGGGCCGATTTCACGAACCGCACTCGTGTTACATCCGCCTCGCCATAGCGGCGAATGCTGCCATAGGGCTTGTCTGGCTCCGGCAGCAGGCCCTTGCGCTGGTAGAACCGGATGGTCTCCACATTGACCCCGGCCGCCTTGGCAAAAACGCCAATGGTCAGATTCTCAAAATTAATTTGCATATCGCTTGACTCCGTACATAACTACGGAAGTAAGCTTAAGCTATCCAAACCAAATTTGAAAGGACAAGCGTATGTCTGAACCACAAAAGTCTGAACCACAAAAGTCTGAACCACAAAACGGGCGCGGCGCGCTCTTCGCCGGTGGGCTGGCCGCCATTCTTGCGTCGGCCTGCTGCCTGGGGCCGCTGGTTTTGATCGCCTTGGGATTCAGCGGCGCTTGGATGAGTAACTTGGCGGCATTGGAACCTTACCGCCCCATCTTTCTCGGTGCGGCATTGATAGCAATGTTCTTTGCCTACCGCCGCATCTTCCGGACTACGCAAGCATGCGAGCCTGGCGATGTATGCGCTGCCCCACAAGCCAAGACGTCGTACAAAGTCATCTTTTGGATTGTGGCTGCGCTAGTTGTCGTTGCACTAACGTTCCCGTATGTAATGCCCCTGTTCTACTAATTGAGGAAAAATCATGAAAAAACTGCTTACCGCTCTTGCCCTTGCCGCTACCTTCGCTGTCCCTGCCTGGGCCGCCACGCAGACGGTCACGTTGTCCGTTCCCGGAATGTCCTGCGCGACTTGCCCGATCACAGTCAAAATGGCGATTTCCAGGATTGAAGGCGTTGATAAAGTTGACGTTACCTTCGAACCACGCGAAGCGGTTGTCACCTTCGATGATACCAAGACCAGTGTGCATGAGTTGATCAAGGCGACGACGGACGTGGGCTACCCTTCTGAACTGAAGAAATAAGGCATCAAATGACGGCGGCGTCGCCAGAGCCAGATAGAGATGTTGTTCTGGCGATTCTACTGTCAGTCATTCCGTGCACAACCTGTAAATGACGTACGGAGCCTGTTCGCTGATGCGAAAAACTGATCCAGTTACCGAGGCGTTGTACGAGTCGGCTTGGGCATAACGGATGAAAGAGAGAGCAAAATGCAAGAATTAAACGAAGTTGGTCTGAGCGTGGCGGGCATGACTTGCCCAAGTTGCACAAAGCACGTTGAGGACGCGCTGCTGGCGGTTCCCGGCGTGATACGAGCGTCTGTCGATTATCCGGCGAACAGGGCGCAGGTCACGGGCAATAGGCTTGACGTATCGGCACTCGTGACGGCAGTGGGGGCACTTGGTTATCGTGCTAAGCCTGCAGACGAAGTGGAAAGCAAAAGGCGCAGTGCTGAACGGCCAGGACTTCTTGGCAGAGCCGCCCAGTGGCTGAGCGGTGACCGCGCGGTGGAGGAGCTGGCCGGTCAGTTACATGTGGCGGTTATCGGTAGCGGCGGAGCCGCTGTGGCGGCTGCGCTCAAAGCGGCGGAAAACGGTGCCCGGGTCACGCTGATCGAGCGCGGGACTATCGGCGGCACCTGCGTCAACGTGGGTTGCGTTCCCTCCAAGATCATGATTCGGGCAGCCCATATCGCTCATCTGCGCCGTGAAAGTCCTTTTGACGTGGGGCTCACTGCGACGCCGCCTGTTGTCTCGCGTGACCGTTTGCTTGTCCAGCAACAGGCGCGCGTGGACGAGCTGCGAATTGCCAAATATGAAAGCATCCTCGAAAGCAATCCGTCAATCAATCTGGTACGAGGCAGCGCCCGTTTCAAGGATGGCCACACGCTTATCGTGGAAGCTGCAGAAGGGGACTGGCACGAAGTGGCGTTTGACCGCTGTCTCATTGCTACCGGCGCGAGCGCAGCCATTCCGCCGTTGCCTGGTCTTGCAGAAACCCCCTATTGGACTTCCACCGAAGCGCTGGTTAGCGAGACCATTCCGAAACGGCTCGCAGTAATCGGTGCCTCAGTAGTAGCGCTGGAACTGGCGCAGGCGTTTGCACGGCTGGGCAGCGAAGTCACGATCCTGGCGCGGCGCACGTTGTTTGCGAGCGAGGACCCTGCCATTGGCGAGGCCGTTACAGCCGCGTTCCGTGCCGAAGGGATCAAGGTATTGGAACACACGCAAGCCAGCCAGGTCGCGCATGTTGACGGCGAATTCGTGCTGACCACCGGGTACGGTGAAATACGCGCCGACCAGCTGCTGGTCGCCACTGGCAGGGCACCGAACACGCGCAGCCTGGCATTGGAAGCGGCGGGAGTCGCTGCCAATGCGCAGGGGGCCATCGTCATCGACAAGGGCATGCGCACCAGTACGCCACACATTTATGCGGCTGGCGACTGCACCGACCAGCCTCAGTTCGTCTATGTGGCGGCAGCGGCCGGCACCCGTGCTGCGATCAACATGACTGGCGGCGATGCGGCCCTGGACCTGACCGCAATGCCGGCCGTGGTGTTCACCGACCCGCAGGTCGCCACCGTGGGCTACAGCGAGGCGGAAGCACATCACGACGGGATCGAGACCGACAGTCGCACCTTGACCTTGGACAACGTGCCGCGTGCGCTTGCCAACTTCGACACACGCGGCTTCATCAAGCTGGTCATCGAGGAAGGTAGCGGACGGCTCATCGGCGTGCAAGCGGTGGCCCCGGAAGCGGGTGAACTGATCCAGACGGCGGTGCTCGCCATTCGCAACCGTATGACCGTGCAGGAACTGGCCGACCAATTGTTCCCCTACCTGACCATGGTCGAAGGGCTGAAGCTCGCGGCGCAGACCTTCAGCAAGGACGTGAAGCAGCTTTCGTGCTGCGCCGGATGAGGAAAAGGAGGTGTTCAATGAGCGCCTACACAGTGTCCCGGCTGGCCCTTGATGCCGGGGTGAGCGTGCATATCGTGCGCGACTACCTGCTGCGCGGATTGCTACGTCCGGTCGCGTGCACCACGGGCGGCTACGGCTTGTTCGATGACACCGCGTTGCAACGGCTGCGCTTTGTACGGGCTGCCTTCGAAGCGGGTATCGGCCTGGACGCACTGGCGCGGCTGTGCCGGGCGCTGGATGCTGCGGACGGTGACGGTGCGTCTGCGCAGCTTGCCGTGTTGCGGCAACTCGTCGAGCGTCGGCGCGAGGCCTTGGCCAGCCTCGAAATGCAACTGGCCGCCATGCCAACCGAACCGGCACAGCACGCGGAGAGTCTGCCATGAACAGCCCAGAGCACTTGCCGTCTGAGACGCACAAACCGATCACCGGCTACTTGTGGGGCGCGCTGGCCGTGCTCACCTGTCCCTGCCATTTGCCGATTCTCGCCATTGTGCTAGCCGGCACGACGGCCGGCGCGTTCATCGGGGAGCACTGGGGTATTGCAGCCCTCACGCTGACCGGCTTGTTTGTCCTGTCTGTGACGCGGCTGCTGCGGGCCTTCAAGGGAAGATCATGACCGCTTCCCAGCCAGCCGAGAGTGGGCAGCTTTGAGCTTCGCTACCAATCTGGAGGAGTACCACCATGAACGCAAACGCCCCGAACACTGCCAGTTGCACCACCTGCTGCGTATGCTGCAAAGAAATTCCGCTCGATGCCGCCTTCACCCCGGAAGGCGCGGAATTGTATAGGCGTAGGTGTCAGTCAGATCCATCCGACTCGGCATTGGTGTTTGCTTTTTTACCCAACAAGCTGCTGGAAACTAAAAGTAAGGCACCGAGGACAATTGCAATATCAGCCAGGTTGAAGGCCGGCCAATGCCAGTCTCGCCAATAGAAATCAAAGGAATCCACAACATAGCCGCGAAAGACCCGGTCAATCAGGTTGCCCATGGCGCCACCGAGGATAAGACTGTAAGCGATGGCTTCTCCTTTATGACGATTTTCAAGGATCAGCTTGATCAGAAAAATCGAGACCACTACCGCGATTCCGATAAAAAAGTAGCGCTGCCAGCCTCCACCATTCGCAAAAAGACTGAATGCGGCACCGGTATTCCATACGTGTACCCAGTTAAAGAATGAGGTCACTGAAATAGACTCGCCATATGCCATTGATTGTTGCACCAGCCATTTTACGGCCTGATCAGACGCTGCCAGCAGGCCGGAGATGGACAACAGAGCGTACGGTGACAGATGTTTGCCAAAAATGGACATTGCTTAATCCTTGAGCGCCAGAATGCGTCTAGCACCGTTAAGTACAATTACCCCCGCGATGGTGCCGATAATCAGATCCGGATAATTGGACCCGGTCCACGCGACCAGAGCGCCGGCGGTGATGACCCCCAGGTTGATCACCACGTCGTTGGCCGAGAATATCCAGCTTGCCTTCATGTGCGCCCCGCCCTCCCGATGTTTGGATATGAGCAGCAGACAACTGGTATTGGCAATCAATGCGACGAATGCGATAGCCATCATCACCAGCGATTCAGGCTCACTACCGAATACAAAGCGTCTCACCACCTCTATGAGTACGCCCACAGCCAAGATCAGTTGCAGTACACCAGCAAGATGCGCGGCACGTACCTGCATTTTCACGCTATGTCCAACCGCATAAAGGGCAAGCCCGTACACCGCCGCATCGGCAAAATTGTCCAGGGATTCTCCAATCAGGCCGGTGGACCGGGCGATCAGACCGGCAGTCATTTCCACCACGAACAGAAGTGCATTGATGCCGAGCAACCAGCGCAGGGTCCCGGATTCTTGCTTAGCAGAAGCTGCCGAAAACTCGGCGGCCTTGATGGTCTCCGGATTTGCAGCGACGGTTTCCTGAAGCGAGGCGCCTAGCCCCAAGGTCTTCAGTTTCGAGGTGACGGGCTCGACCTCACCGTCATGCACGACCTTCAACCGGCGGTTCGACAAGTCGAAGGACAGCGCCCGAATCTCCTCAAAGCCGTTCAGGGCTAGGCGAATCATTCGTTCTTCTGATGGACAGTCCATCTTCGGCACGGCATAAACACTGACCCATTCCCCCGACGCATCGGAGGAGGCCTGCATATCGGTATCCGCCGCAGGCCTTGCATGGTCGCCACAGGGGCCTCCGCAGTTTTTACTCATGATATGACTCCACTTGAATGTGATCGGGTTTTCATTTAAAACTATATAGTCGCTATAAGGTCAATAGCGTAGAGAATCCGTTGCGGAGGAACCCGATGCGTATTGGTCAGTTGGCACAGTCAGTAGGGGTAGATACACAGACGATCCGCTTCTACGAACGGCAGGGCTTGTTGCCGCCGCCTGGTCGGCAGGAGAACGGTTACCGTGTCTATACCGAGAAACACGTTGAGCGGCTGGCCTTTATTCGTCGCTGCCGCATCCTGGATCTGTCACTGGCAGAAATTCACGAACTAAAGCGCTATCAGGACGACCCTCATCAGTCCTGTACCGCTGTCAACGCCTTGCTCGATGATCACATCTCTCATGTGCGGTCGCAGATAACCGCTCTGCAAGCGCTTGAGAAACAACTCGTTTCACTAAGAGCGCGTTGCAACGATGACCGGGAAGTTAAGGCGTGTGGGGTTCTTGCTGGAATTAGCGAAGGAAACATGCACCAGCAGTAGGTGAAGCATCAACCAGATAATCCGATGAGATGCCGGTCTGTCTCACTCTCATGCAAAGGTAAGATCAACCATTTAATCCCCTTACCCGAAAAACCGAAGAAAAATGGCGAGTAGAGACTCGCCATTTTCCGCTACCCCCTCGACGTATCCAGCTTAAACCGAACCACGAAGCCGCAGCGAGTTGAATACAACGGACGCTGAACTCAGACTCATCGCCAGGGCTGCAAACATGGGTGATAGAAGCAACCCGGCAAACGGGTACAGGACGCCAGCAGCCAGTGGAACGCCTAACGCATTATAAATGAACGCAAAACCAAGGTTCTGCTTCATATTGAGAACAGTCTTGTTTGACAGGTCCCGGGCAATCGAGATACCCCGCAGGTCTCCTTTTACCAAGGTGATTTGCGCACTGTTCATCGCTACGTCCGTCCCGGTTCCCATAGCGATACCGACATTCGCCTTGGCCAGTGCCGGGGCATCGTTGATGCCGTCGCCCGCCATCGCAACGATGCAACCTTCTGATTGAAGCTTATCAACCAGATTCAGCTTGTCGGCCGGTTTCACTTCGCCATGAACTTCGTCTATGCCTAGTTGTTCGGCGACCGCTTTTGCCGTTGAAATACCGTCACCAGTAGCCATGATGACCCTGATTCCCGCGGCCTTGAGCGCCTGTACCGCTTCAGGGGTGCTCTGTTTGATGGGGTCGGAAACGGCGAGTAGGCCGACCAGTGTGCCGTCAACCGCCAGGTACATCACACTCGCACCCTTTATCCTCCATCCCTCAGCGGTGGCAGCCAGGCCATCAACATTGACGTTATCCTGCTGCATGAACGCAGTGTTGCCCAACAGCAGTATTTTGCCTTCAACCTTGCCCCGTACGCCTATGCCGCTACCCGAGTCAAAGTCGTCCACTGGGCTGAGCACCAAATTACGTTCGCGCGCAGCGCTGACAATAGCGTCAGCCAAAGGATGCTCGCTGCCTTGATCGAGGCTGGCAGCCAGGCGCAAGATTTCATCGGCGTCCAACTCGCCAGCGGAAACAGCCTGATCGAATGCGGGTCGGCCTTCTGTCAAGGTGCCGGTCTTGTCTACGATGAGCGTATCGACTTTGCGCAGATTTTCTATTGCTGCTGCATCACGAAACAGAACACCCTGGGTTGCGCCTCGTCCGGTAGCAACCATGACTGACATGGGCGTTGCGAGCCCCAACGCACAAGGGCAAGCGATGATCAGAACAGCGACCGCATTGATCAGGCCATAGACCCAGCTTGGCTGCGGGCCGAACATGCCCCACACGACCAAGGTGAGGATGGCGATGGCTACCACCGCCATGACAAAGTAACCCGCCACCAAATCAGCCATCCGTTGCATCGGCGCCCGAGAGCGTTGGGCCTGAGCCACCAACTGGACAATTTGTGACAACACAGTGGCCGAGCCGACTTTCTCCGCCCGGATCACAAGTGCACCAGAGGTGTTCATCGTTGCCCCTATGACCTTGTCACCCGGGCGCTTGCTGATGGGTAACGATTCACCAGTCAACATGGATTCATCGAGAGAACTTGCACCCTCTTCAACAATGCCATCGACAGGAACTTTCTCACCGGGACGTACGCGTAAACGATCACCTTCATGCACATGCGTCAGCGGTACATCTTCTTCTGTTCCGTCAGCATTGATACGGCGGGCCGTCTTGGGCGCCAGACCGAGCAATGACCGGACGGCAGCGGATGTCTGGGAACGCGCGCGAAGCTCCAGCACCTGACCAAACAGCGTAAGGGAAATGATCACCACTGCGTCTTCGAAATAAACCGCCACACGCCCCATGGACATGAATGTTTCCGGAAATATACCGGGAGCTACGGTTGCCAGCGAGCTGTAGACGAAGGCGGCACCGGTACCCAAGCCGATGAGCGTCCACATGTTGGGACTGCGGTTGACCACTGATTGCCAACCCCGTACGAAGAACGGCTGTCCGGCCCACAGCACCACGGGAAGCGACAGTACAAGCTCTATCCACGTTTGCGTCGCCATCTCGAACCAGCCAAGCTGTGGCCCAAACATGGCAAGCACCGTGACAATGACGGTAAAAGGCAATGTCCACCAGAATCGCCTGGAAAAATCGTCCAGCTCGGGATTGTCATCTTCCAGACTGGGCATCAGGGGTTCAAGTGCCATGCCGCATTTAGGGCAGGTTCCGGGGTTGTCCTGACGTATTTCCGGATGCATCGGGCACGTATAAATTGTGCCTTTGACCGCTTCCGAGGGAGGTGGCGGGGTTGGTGAAAGAAACTTCTCAGGGTCATGCTGGAATCTATTCATGCATTTGGTGCTGCAGAAGTAGTAAGTTTTACCCGCATGCTCAACATGCTGGGCAGAGTCTGCCGTTACACCCATGCCGCAGACCGGGTCTGTAAGCCCTGAGCCCGTGTGGGAGGGTGTATGGTGATGACAATGAGACTCAGAATTATCGTGACCCATGGATAAGCACCTTTTCAAATAAGCAGGCAGTTTGCGCCGCGTTTTTTGCGGCTTCTTAAAGGAGGAGATTACATGAATCATGATACCATAAACTTATTAGTTAAAGATGACCAGGCTGCTCCCGCAAGCATTACATTTTAGTCATGTTATGCGAACAACGCTTTTCTCACCGATATAACCTAGCTTCCGGCCACCAACATTACATATTTGTCATTTTCTGGTCATGTTGTGGGCAGATTTCAGACTATAAAATTGATATTGACGACAATGAAATGGACTGGCTTCCTTGGCCTGAACTGTAGAGCGGAGTGGAACGATGAAGATTCTCATCGTAGAAGATGAAGTAAAAACTGGGGATTATATCCGGCAGGGCTTCATGGAATCCGGCTTTGTGGTAGATCTCGCCCGGACCGGGCTCGATGGTCACCACCTGGCGATTACCGGCTCGTATAACTTGATTGTCCTTGATGTAATGCTGCCTGATGTGGATGGCTGGCGAATTATGCAGTCATTGAGAGAGGCCAGATCCATCACGCCTGTGTTATTTCTCACCGCAAGGGACAGTGTAGAAGACCGGGTCAAGGGTCTGGAATTGGGAGCGGACGACTATCTGGTCAAGCCTTGGCAATCTATGGGTACAAATATTTGTGCTTTGTGCCTGAGGGTAGTTAACCTGCAAATTCGACTTAACTTTAAATGCTCCAAAGTTCGTCTCGCTTAACTCGTGCCGAATGTCCGCTTTCAGTGAAAAGCTCCGATTTAATCGAATCTCAGTGAATTTCTGCTATTGGCACAAAGTGACTTTATCTGCGATTTTTTATTATTTATTCAAGAAAAAGGTAAGCTTTCAGTAAAAATGATCTCTTCTTGTAAAGAAGTTTTAAACGTATCCGCGAGTCTTATAATTCTGATCCAAAAGTGAGTAATTTTTTATATTTAGCTCTTTCGCTTTTAAACTAAGCTGTCTCTGTTTAAGAGAATCTGGTTCTATCTGCTCATACACCACCCCACTAAATTCTTGCCTGAACATAGTCGGCAGTAAATGGCTATAAGTTCTGTCAATCATCTCAATGCTTGTACCACACTGTTTAGCCAGTGCTGCGTAATCCGCTTTGCTTTTCAGGTTCCAAGTAATATACGAGTGACGAAGTGAATACAGTGTGCGCTCACCATATGGGCTTTGTCTTAGGTTCAGCTTTTCCAGCACATAGGTGAATTTCTTGCTGAGACTTTTAGTGCTTGATCCGTCTGCAAGCACGAATACCAAGTCATCTGCTTTTCTGTCTGGAAAGCGTTCTACCAACTGTTCTAGGTTAGCCACAAAGTCGCTTCGCACAACAACTTGCCGAGTGCCAGTATATAAAGTGGTTTTGCCTTTACGAACTGCTACGGTAATTTCTGGTACACCGTCTACCAATTTAAAACTGATGTCGCTCCACTTAACATTTTCAATTTCAGTACCTGGCCGCATACCCGTTGCCAGTGCGAAGTCGATGTAGTCTTCCATCAGCTCCAGCAGCATTTTACTTTTCTTGTTTTTAGTTCGCTGCATCTCTTCATTTATGAAGTCTGATATTTTGCGATACTCTTCCCAAGTAAAAGCGGCACGACGTTCTTGCCGTTTGCCGTCAGTCTCAAAAGTTGGGATATGGTATTTAGTGATTTGGCCTTTTCTTAACGCCTTTTCATAAACTTTAGTTAGAACGGCATTATGGCTTTGCAATGTTGATTTTGAGGGTTGTCCACCAAACTTTGTCTCGCGCCAGCGATGAAAACTGTCCATATCAGATTGTGTGATCTGATCAATCCGCTGGTCTTTAAAAAATGGGATATGGTAGTTAAGTAGAATGCCTTTATAAATGGAGTTGTTCTTCTTGGAAACGCCTTTGTTTATTAAAGCTTCTAATTCTGAGATGACTTCAGCAGCAAGCTTATCAAAAGGCTGCGCACCAGCAGCAATACCAAGTTTCACTTCAGCTCGACGCTTATACATTGCGTCAATGGCTACCACTTTTGCTTTTTCTAGTTCAGTCTCACCAGTTGAGAAGGTGATATGCTTTTTATCGACTTTAAAGCGGGCGTACCAGCGCTTTGAATTGGACTGAGTATAAAGGTATAAACCCTCCATAACTGCAACTCGTTCCTGATACGCCAACGCTGCCTCCTGCTAGATGTAGCCTCTATGCTTGTAGTTATAAGCCCATTCATTCATTCGTTGTTGTAACTGCTCGTCATAAGTTACATCTTCAAATTGTCGAACGACTCTTTCTTTTGTTTCCAGCTCGATCCCTGACAACTGTCGACCGAACATTCTTGGGATGACATGGCTATAGTGTTGCTCAATCATTTGAATGCCAGTGCCACACTGCCGCGCTAACACATCAATACTGACGTTTTGTGCTGCCAATTCCCATGTAATGTAACTATGTCTAAGAGAATATAAACTTCTTTCACCATATTGTGAATTCTTAAGTTCAATCATTTCTAATGCCGCATCAAAGTGTCTGTTCATCTCCCTTGAGGTTGTTCCATCTGAAAGCCGAAAAAGTCTGTCGTTACCTGTTCGGTTTTGGAAACGTTCCGACAAACGATTAAGCACTTTGACTATTGCTGCCTTACAAACGATCTCACGTGTGCCAGTGTACTTAGTGGTTTTGCCTTTTCTTACTGTGACATAAAAGCGCATTTGTGTTTCATCCCGTTCAGGGTGAAGGTCTGCCCATGTTAGGTTATCCATCTCTGATCCAGGGCGCATACCGGTTAGGATCGCGAAATCCATATAATCAACAAGTAGCTCTCGTAGCTGGCGCGTTTTTTCCTTGCGACTTTCTTTCCCCATTTGAATAACTTGTTCTCTAACTCGCGCATATTCATCAATGGAAAATGCAGCGCGTCTTGAGCCACTAGCACCTTTGTTTTCTAATGTTGGCACTTGGGAAACCAACATGTATTTTCGTCTAACTGCAAAATCAAACACCATTTGTAGTGCTGAGTTATGATTTTGCACAGTGGATTTAGCGGGTATTCTGCCAAGCTGTTTCACTCGCCATACGTCAAAATCATCAAGTTGATCGGCATTGATACGAGTTATATGAGTATCGCCAAAGAAGGGGATGTGATACTTGTTCAGCGCACCAATGTAGTCATCGTAAATGACTTTACCTGTGCCTGTTGCCTTTGCGACTTTCATTTGCTCAATAACTTTCTCGGCAATAAATGCAAAACGCTTTGATTCAACAACAAAGTTATTTGTTTCAAAACGAATTTCAAATTCAATCAAGAGACGATGTGCTTTAGCTATTGCCTGCGGTAAATCAGGAGTTTGAGTGGATCGAATGATATAGGTTTTGTCCACTTTTAAGCGTACAATCCAGTTATAACAGTTCGATTGTTTGTAAATTTTTAGGTTAGGTGCAAGTGTGTGTTTCTCAAGGATTTTTGCCATGATATGACTCCTAAATCCGGAACACCTTTTGTGAAGTTTTTTCAAAGGTGGAGGATTTATATTGTTAAGCTACTGAATTTATAGCAACAATATCTTATAGTCATTTCATTCAAAATCCGCCGGGGGAAACTCCGTGTCGGTTCGAGTCCGACCCTAGGCACCAATCAAATTTTCTATGTTAGAAACTACTATTTCACTCTTAAAAAATGCACCAAGCACCAGGCAACTTTTGCAGTGCTGTTATGTTGACAATACAAGATGATAAGGAATAACGCTTTTGCGAAACAACAGCACTGCGCTTTACTAATCTGTGCCAAACTGAACTACTTATCCAGACAAGTAAGACTTATCGCCTAGTTATAAGTAGCTAAGCCAAGGTTTTTTATGGTTGTGCTTATAACGACTGAACCATAGTGTGGGCCAATACAGCGCTATTGATAGGCTGATACTAATTATCCAAATAGTACTGATATGGTCGACGCCATATAATTGCCCATAATTAGCACCAAACAACCAGATCGCGATGCAATAAAGCACTAATAACACATACAAATGTAAGATGTAAAAAAACATCGGTACTGAGCCAAACACCATTAAGATCTGCCCCAATTTGTTTTGCCACTGTTCCATCCAGCGCAATAGAAAACACATGGCGCCCAGCGTCACCAATAAGAAATGTAAGGACGCGGGATACTTGGTGAAGTTTAAAAAAGACATGGCACTTTGCAGCAGTGTCGCTTGCGGTTGCCAAGGCAGGCTTTCTCCATAAATATTAAAGCCTCGCAGCACCAGTAACAGCGCTAACGCGAAAACGCCACCCCACAATAACAGGGTGCGTCTTTGCTCAGGATCTTGCTTGACGGCATACAGAGGCCCTGCGAAGTAACCAAGCAAAATCACTCCAAACCAAGGTAAAGCTGGGTAGCTGAGCTTAATGGTGAGGCTGTCGGTTTGCAGTAAAATATTGCGATCATGCAGTATGGTCCACACACTATAGCCCCACTCATCGGGCGCAAACGTTATGGGCGTTAAAGCATTATGCCCAAATACCAGCGCTAACCCGACCAGCAGTTGCCAACGTCTTGGTAAATGTAATAAGGCCGCCAGTGCAAGCATGCTAAGGCCAATCACCCAAATCACCTGCAGCCAGATGGTTTGGTAACTACCCATCCAAGAGAAGGTGATTAAGGTAAACTCCAACGCGATCAGGAATAAGCCCCGCTTTACTAAAAATGCACTGGCAGAGCGAGGAGCGCCATTGGCAGGATGAGCGTAAAGCCAAGCCGATAGCCCTGTAAGAAATACAAAGATCGGTGCGCAAAAATGTGCCGCGAAGCGACTAAAAAACAGCGCAGGATCGGTGGTGCTAGCATCCATCGGATCGCTCACTTGCATATGCAAAAAGAAGCGCTCCCGCACGTGATCAAGCAGCATGATGAGGATCACCAGTCCACGTAACATGTCGATAGACTGGATCCGTTGTGTGATTTGCTGATCCATAACTTAAAAATTGTACCGAATTGCCAGTTTGGCATTGACTGGCTCACCAGGAACCGTCCATAACCTATTGTAAGAGTTATGCACATAATGTTTATCGAAGATATTATCGATATTCAGTTGTGCTTGCAGTTGGTTAGTCAGATCAATATGCATAAAAACGGAAAACAAGCTTACCGCCGCCAATTGATAGCTAGGCTCAACCGAGTCGCCTAACCGGCTACCGATATAGCGGGCTTTTAGGCCAAACTTGCTGGCTTTACCGGCTAATACGGTTTCAGTGGTTAATACCGCAGTGCCTTGATGACGCGGCACATTGACTAAACGGCTACCTGAGGGCACTAAAGAACCCCAATCTGGATTGATCACTTCACCAACGGTTTTGGTATCCATCACCGCATAGGATAAATCTAAATAGAGGTTATCGGTCAGATGGCGGTGCAGTTCAAATTCGATCCCCTGACTCTGTGCCCGCCCTAAGGTGGCTTGAAAGCCCACATTAATCGGATCTGAAGTCAGGATATTAGATTTTTCTGCCGAGAATAGCGATAAGGTGCCTTGAGTGCTGCCTGCACTGTATTTGGCACCGATCTCAACCGATTCGCTTTCTTCTGGCGCAAAGGGGTTACGATTAAAGTCGGTGCCGCTTAGCGGAATAAAGCCTTCAGAATAGCTACTATAAAACGTCAAAGCATCGTTATAAGCATAAACTAAACCTAAGCGTGGGCTTAATTTATTATCTAACTGCTTGCTAAAACTATTGGCGAGTTGTTCCGTAATTTGCAAACGGTAGCGATCTAAACGTACGCCCATTGATAAGTGCCAACGCGCGGCCAGCTGAATCTGATCCTGTACAAAGACACCAAAACCCCACTGCTCTTCGTCATTAATATACAGTGGCGTAGGAGCTGGTGCGGTGCCGCCATAGACAGGGTTAAAAATATCTAAACTGTAACTACCCGCTGGACCACGATAACGTCCTAATAAGGTGTATAGGCTGTACTCGTAAGCGTCTGCCCCTACTAACAGGTGATGTGTTTTACCAAACAGTGTCAGATTGCCACTGATTTCAGCTCGGATCGATAAATCATCCGATTGATAATCACGATTCCGACGCTGCCGAGTCAGAGTTCGGCCATCACGATATAGCGTTTGCCTGCCGCCAGCCAGCTCTGCATCGGAGGAATTGCCTTTTAACGAGGACTCGCGGTAACTCAACCCCGCCAGTAAAGACCAATTATTGGCTAGAATAGATTCAAGGCTCAGTTGATGACCGGTGGCGTCAATTACCGTGGCACCATCACTGGGATCCCCTAAATAACGCGAACGCGGTAGAGTTTTTAAATCATTATTTAGCACCACATAGCCACGATCAAACAGCTGTTCTTGTTTAAGATATTCAAATTCATACAACAGCGCCGTGTTATCAGATAAGGCATAACGCACCGAAGGCGTAAACACGGTTTTATCGGTAAATACAAAATCTCGAAAGCTATCGTATTGTTGTACCGCGCCATTTAGACGGACCGCAAGTTGCTCGTTCAGCCCTGTGGTGTAATCCCCTTCGAGTCGGTACTGATCAAAACTACCGACAGAAGCTTGGACATAGCCTTCAGTGTCATGCTGTGGCTTTTTAGTCACGATGTTAACGGTACCGCCGGGTTCCGAGCGACCAAATAGCGCTGAACCTGGGCCTTTCATAATTTCAATATACTCAACATTAACTAAATCGCGGTTGCCACTAAAACCGCGGCCAGCATTAAAGCCATTGACTAAGTAGCCTGAGGGCATATTTTCATTACCTGGAAAGCCCCGTATGGAAAAGCTATCCCATAGGCCGCCACCGTTGTTTTGCCGAGCAATACTGCCTGCCAAATCGAGCGCATCCTGAAAGCGAGTAATGCCATTATCTCGCAGCATTTCTAAATGCAAGCTTTCCACGGCTTGTGCTTGTAAGTGGAAAGGCACATCACCACGGTAAGCTTGTTTATAATTAACGCTGATATGTTCAATATCACTAGCTGTTTTATTAGCCGCAGCCATGACAACAGTTGGAGTTAAGCTGGTAGTTATAAACAGTGGTAGTAAAAAGAACCGCTTTAAAGCAAACATGAAGGCCTCAAAATTAAGTCAGAACAGTAAATAAGTTTTGTTATAACATATCATATAAGCTGCAAGGAAATAAGTGGGAAGCAGCAAGTTGCTCGCAATTTAATAAGACGTGTGATCACGACTAAGCTCAAATTTAAAGAAACCGCCTTTATCGGCGGTTTTTTGTTTTAAGCGCTTCGCTTTAAATCTTTTTTACAGAAAGCAAAAAGCCCTGATAAGCCAGGGCTTTTTCAATTCTTTAGTTAGTTTAAGCCACGTTTTGGGCTTTCAATAGCTCATTTTGCACTTGGCTACTGCTGTTGCCGATACTGATTTTACGCGGCTTTAATGCTTCGGGTACTTCGCGTACTAGCTCGATATGCAGCAGGCCATGCGCCATGTGGGCGCCGGTCACTTTAATGTAATCGGATAACTGAAATTTTCGCTCAAAGTTACGTTCAGCAATGCCTTGATGCACAAAGCGGCGGCCTTCGTCTTTACCGGCTTTTTGCCCTTTAACCAGTAACGTATTATGTTCGGTTTCAATACTCATCTCTTGCTCGTCGAAGCCCGCGACTGCCATGGTAATGCGGTACTGATCTTCGCCGGTCACTTCGATGTTGTAAGGTGGGTAGGCAGGTTGCTTTTCATTGCGCGCTGCGGCATCCATTAAATTCGCTAAGTGATCAAAGCCAATAAATGAACGGTAAAATGGTGCTAGGTCGATAGTTGTCATAACCAATTCCTCTTCAGCAAACAGGTAGTTTTTTTGCCCTTCAATTGAACGGGCGTTAGGGTTAACAGCAAAGCGGCTGTCGGTTTCATTAAAGGTGCCGTATCCGGCCACCTTAAATACTTAATAAGGTCGGCTTGTATGATTTCAAGCGATGTTGCAGATCTTTTTCATAACACTTAACTTGTCATGCGTGCGTTGTGCGCATAATATAAGCGTAACGTGCATGCATAATGAGGATTTAGTGATGAATGTTACCTTAGGTCATGAATTTGAAAAACGTATCAATGAGAAAATTTCATCTGGTTTATATACTTCAGCCAGTGAAGTTATTAGAGATGGTTTGAGATTATTGTTTGAAAAGGATATCGCAAAGCAGCAGCAGCTTGAAATTTTACGGCAAGAAGTGACTCGGGGTTTTGAGCAATTATCAGCAGGGAAACATTCCGCTCGCAATGCCTTGGATATTTTCGATGAAGTCAGTAGGGATATTAATGGTTAGTTAAAAGCTATCTTCTTTTGCTGAGTCTGATATTAAAGAAATTGCAGCAAAAACGATAGACGCTTGGGGTAAGCAGCAAGCAAGGTTGTATGCAGAAAACTTGCATAACACAAAGC
Organism: Alishewanella maricola; assembly: GCF_016343785.1. Lineage (NCBI taxonomy): Bacteria > Pseudomonadati > Pseudomonadota > Gammaproteobacteria > Alteromonadales > Alteromonadaceae > Alishewanella > Alishewanella maricola. Next base: position 43,660 of record NZ_JAEINI020000005.1, read on the forward strand.
TTATGCTTGCCAATAACCCTGCTTTAGGGCGGATGCGCGATGACATATTCGCTGGTACAAGGAGTTTTCCTTCAGGCAAGCATGTCATTTTTTATAAGCCCTGCAAAGGTGGCATTGACGTTGCTAGAGTATTACATCAGCGCATGGATATACTCAGCCAGCTTGATGAATAATATATAAATAGTCCAATCTGTTTTAAGCAAACTATTCTTAAATTGTTTAGAAAATTTGCTGTATTAGTAGTGGTTTACCTCATCAGCTGCTAGCCTTAGCCAAGCTGATTAATCTTCAGGATCTACCATGCTACTTCGAATGCTTTTTTTAGCCTTGTTAACGCCGGCGGTTTTGGCACAAACCACACCACTGCCAGAAAAGCCTGTGTTGATGCTACAGCCACAATTGGTTGAGATAATTGCTAAAGATGCCACTTTAGAAATTCTGGCCGAAGGCTTTAGCTGGTCAGAAGGGCCGATTGCCGAGCCGGGTAGTGGCGATATTTTGTTTTCTGATGTGCCTGAAAATAAAGTGTACCGCTGGAACGAACAAGCCGGCTTAACATTGTTTTTGCAGCCATCAGGTTACACCGGTTTACATCCTGAGAATAACCGGCAGCAGGGGGCTAATGGTCTAATTTTTAATGCGGATAAGCAGCTGGTGATTGCGCAGCATGGCGATCGCCGTTTAGCTATTTTCACTGGGATGCAAGAGGGCGCGCCGCAATATAAAACACTGGCGATGCGTTACAACGATAAGCTACTTAGCAGCCCGAATGATGTCGTACAACACAGTAGCGGAGCCTACTATTTTACTGACCCGCCATACGGTTTAGCCGGTGGTGACGCTTCGCCAGACAAGCAGCAACCTGTAAATGGTGTTTATCGGCTGGCGCCCGATGGCACAGTGACGTTATTGGTTACGCAGTTAACTCGGCCCAATGGCTTAGCGTTTTCCGCAGATGGAAAATGGTTGTATGTAGCCAACTCTGATCGCGCCGCCGCACAGTGGTGGCGTTATCCGTTACAAGCCGATGGCAGTGTGGCTGAAGGTCAGCTATTCCTAGATGCCACCGCACAAGCGCAACAACAACGTGGCTTACCCGATGGTTTGAAAGTATTACCGTCAGGTGTGCTATTGGCCACTGGGCCAGGCGGCGTATGGGTGATTTCACCTGATGGCGAACATTTAGGTACTATTCAAACCGGTGTCGCCGCTGCTAATGTGGCATTAAGTGCCGATAACCGCTGGTTATATATCACTGCGACCAATTTTTTATTACGAATTGCGCTAAAACTGCACTAGTTAAACACAGAAATTGATTTTGGTTAAGGTTACTCCCCCACAAACATTGATTGTTAGCTAAACTGAATAACGTAGTGAGGCACTGGAGTTCAACATGACATTTATCAACGACTTGTTTAACGGTAGCTTTATGCCGCACGGTCATTGTTTGCTATGGCGTACAGATTTACTGATTTTGCATGTCGGCGGCGATGTGATGACCTTTGTAGCCTATATGCTGATCCCTTTGGCATTGCTTCGGTTGGTTAAAATGCGTGATGACTTAAAGTTTAGTTGGATCGTGTTGATGTTTTCTTGTTTTATATTTTTTTGCGGTGCGACTCATTTTTTGGGCATCGTTAATGTTTGGCATGGTTACTACTATATTCACGGCATTATGAAAACATTAACGGGCATGATCTCAATTGCAACGGCCATTATGCTGTGGCATTTATTGCCTTATGCGATAGCGATGCCGAGTAAGCGCAATCTCGAAGAGAAAATCGTTGCTTTAACCCTTGCCGAAAAAAAATTAGCACAGGCCAATCAGCATTTAGAGTCAGAGGTAGCAAAGCGTACCGCCCAATTAGAAAAGCTGGCTACAACGGATGAGCTAACCGAGTTAGCGAATCGTCGAGAAATCATGCGTATCCTTGATGTTGAGTTATTACGTTGTCGGAGGCAAAAGTCAACGCTATGTGTCATGATGCTCGATCTTGATCATTTTAAAGCTATAAATGATGAGCATGGCCATCAAACGGGAGATCAAACGCTGAAATTCGCGGCTGAATGCTTTAAACAGCAGATCAGAAAAATAGATTTTATTGGCCGAATTGGTGGTGAGGAGTTTTTGATTATTCTGCCCGACACGGCCATTGAACCTGCGGTTGAACTGGCTGAACGGATCCGGTTGGCACTTAATCAGCAATCGACAAAACAGGCTTTGCCTAATTGTACTGTTAGCATTGGTGTCATTGACTGCCAAATCACGGATACGCCGCAAAGTTTATTACAACGTGCTGACGACATGATGTATCAAGCTAAAACAAATGGTCGTGATCAAGTTTGTTTTAGTTAAGCAGCCTTGGGGTTAGCATCGCATAAAGTGTTATGTCGCGATGATTGTTTTAAGGCCATTGTTTCAGCAGTTGTTGATACTTGTCCGACGCAATCAATTTGGCAAGTTCTAGATCAAATTGCTGCTGTAACTGTTTGTCTTTAATAATCGCACCATAGGATTTTGCTACAAAGATTGGGTGGATCGAGAATTTCTCTTGCGGGTAATACTGCTTGAAGATGTGTGTTAATAAACGGCGCTCGCCAATCACTACATCTGTGCGGTTATTTACCAGTAATCTTAATTGTAACTCCCGATCAGCGACCTCTAAATAATTTGTGTCTTTAATAACATGGCTTAACTGATCCGCCAGCACCGCATGAGCAAACTGGTAAGTAACGATTCTTTTTCCTTTTAAATCATTAATGGCGTTAATGTTGTGCTGCTCAGTTTCCCGTGATATGGCGACATCTTGATAAGGTAAATAAGGTTTTGTCAAAAAACCATGCTGAGATTCAAAAGCAGCTGGGCTGGCCACATCAAATTTGCCCTCGTTAAAGTCTTTAATCAGTCGGCTGTAGCCTAATAAGTGAAACTCTGTCGCATAGCCCATCTGCTGGAATACATGCCGTAAGATCTCAACATCAATGCCGGTGACTTCTTGCCCTGCAGGCTGAAAGGCCCATGGTGGGCCAATATTGACGGCTACTTTCAGTGTTTTCTGAGCCGCAAAGCAGGGCCAAGCTAACAGTAAAAAGCCGATTAGCACGATGCGCATGTTGGGTACCGTTAAGTTACTGATGGTCATTTTTCACCATCTTATTGTTTTTCTGCATTGGAGTGTAGTTGATAAATAGTGTTATATCAGCAGTAAACTGCTTAAAACCGTGCTTATTTGTGCTTTTAAGTCGCTGCTGTTGATTTACCTTAGTAGATTACATATTCAACTTATGTTCCTAATTTTCCTTTTTAATCATATACAAGATGGCGTAAAAACCTTTATGGTAGAGGCTTGAATGATTGAAAGGATGGCGTTGATGGAAAAGTTTTTTGTAGCTTGTGGGTTGGTCTTTTTGTTATTGCTTAGTGGTTGTCAGCCATCCACGGATAAGCAGAGCATAGCCGACTATAGCCAGCGGTTAGATGTCGAACCTGGTTTATTTAAGCTATATCGTGATAAAGAGGCGGGTAAGGTCTATTTGCAGGTGCCGGCGAGTGATCAGCAATATCTTTATTATTCCAGCTTGCCACAGGGGTTAGGTTCAAATGATATTGGTTTAGATCGCGGGCAATTGATGGAGTTAGGCGCGCGCTTGGTCAGTTTTGAAGATGCTGGCGACAAAATGTTATTACGCCAGCATAATACGCAATTTCGTGCCGAATCGAATAACCCTTTAGAGCAACGTTCAGTCGATGAGGCTTTTGCCAGTGCCATTATTGGCAGTTTTAGCGTAGTGGCGCGTGATGCCACAAGCGTGCTGATCGATGCGACCGATTTCGTGGTCAGCGACAGCCATGGCGTAGCACGTATTTTGAAAGCGCGCGGTCAAGGTGATTTTACCTTAGCGCCAAGCCATTCGGCGTTGTATTGGCCAAGGACGAAAAGCTTTGAAAGAAATACTGAGCTTGAAGCCACCTTAACCTTTACCGGCGATAATCCGGGTAATTTTGTGCGCCAAGTGGCGCCTGATCCTTACCAAATTAGTGTGCGCGTACATCACAGTTTTATTGCGCTGCCTGAACCTGGTTTTGTCCCGCGTACCTTTCATCCACAAAGCGGCTTTTGGTCTTTTGACTATGAAGATTACGCTGCCCCTATTGATGAACCTATTACCCAGCGTGTGATCCCACGCCACCGTTTAGCGAAAAAAGACCCTTCGGCTGCACTTAGTGAAGCGGTGGAGCCTATCGTCTATTACCTCGATGCGGGCACACCCGAACCTATTCGCTCTGCCTTATTGGATGGCGCGCGCTGGTGGAATGAGGCCTTTACCGCGGCCGGATACAAAGATGCGTTTGTGGTAAAAATGATGCCTGAAGGCGCGGATCCGATGGATGTGCGTTATAACATGATCCAATGGGTGCATCGGGCGACGCGTGGTTGGTCTTATGGTAGCAGTGTGATTGATCCACGTACCGGCGAAATTATTAAAGGGCATGTCACTTTAGGTTCGCTGCGGGTGCGGCAAGATTATTTGTTGGCGCAAGGTATGACGTCACCTTTTACGGAGCCCGACATCGTGGCGTATGAACTAACCGAGATGGCGTTAGCGCGTATTCGGCAATTATCGGCACACGAAATTGGCCACACGCTCGGCATTGCGCATAACTTTGCTGCCAGTAACCAAGACCGTGCCTCGGTAATGGATTACCCGCATCCGAAATTTACTTTAACGCCTGAGCAAAGCATCAGCTTAAACGATGCTTATGCCACGGGTATTGGGGCTTGGGATAAACGGGTTGTGCAATACGGTTATGGTGATTTTGCGGATGACGCAGCTCGCTTAGCCTTTATTGCAGAGTCTAATAATGCCGGTTTTGTGTTTATGTCTGATGCCGACAGTAATGGCATTAGCAAAGCACATGCATTTTCGAGTTTATGGGACGGTGGCGCCGATGCGGTTACCGAGTTAGAGCGTATTTTAGCGGTACGCCAGCAAGGTTTGGCAAATTTTAGCGCCGCGACCCTGGCGTTTGAGCGCCCCTATTCTGATTTAGCGGAAATTCTAGTGCCGCTGTATTTTTCGCATCGCTACCAAACTGAAGCCGTCGGGAAATGGCTCGGCGGTTATCAATATAGCTATCAGGTTAAAACGGCGAATGTGGCACCAGATTATCAACCGTTGTCGGGTGCTGAACAGCAACGCGCGTTAGCGGCATTATTGAAAACCCTAGAGCCAGCACAATTGGCGTTAAGTGCGCAGATCCAGGCATTAATTCCCCCTAAAGCTTATGGTTATCGCAGTAGCCGCGAGAGCCCACAAGGTTATACGGGGTTGATTTTTGATCCCCTATCTTTAGCCGAAGCGGCCGCTAACCAAAGCTTCGCCATTTTATTGGATGAGCAGCGTTTAGCTAGGCTGCAGTGGCAACATCAGTTTGATAACAAGGTGCCCAGTGTCAGTGCTGTTTTAGCGGCTACCTGGCAACAAATTCAGCAGCCGATTGCAACCCAACCTTTGCTCAGTCGACGCATGCAAATCAGTTACTTGCAGCAGTTACTAGCGCTGGCTAAGTCAGCAGAATTAGCCCCCGAGTTGCGCGCAGAGTTATTGTTTCATCTGCAAGCGCTCAGTGAAAAGTTCGCTTTGGGTAATGATGCGCACCATTTATTATTATTAAAAATGGCGGGGCAAATAAGTAATGCGGCAGCGGATCTCAATAAGGTTAAAACCTTACAAGCGCCACCAGGCTCGCCAATTTAAGGTTTATAACAGCAAGCCGGCAATCGTTAGATTGTCGGCGGTTAGGTTAACTGTTGGCTTTTTGATGGGCATATTTATTAATGTTAGCGAACGCCATCAAGATATCTTTGGCGTAACTGATCCGCGGATGTTTTAGTGCGCCCTTGCGCCAAACTAAATAGATAAAATTCTCAGGCCCCTCTGGCCCTAGCTGCATCAACTCCCCTGCTGTTATCGCCTCTTTACACAAATAATCGGGTAAAACGCTATAACCAATACCGGCTTTTATAATGCCAGCTATGGCACGAATATCGGGGCAAATAGCGGCGATCGGTGACAAACAGCTGTCATTAAACACGGTTTTAAAATACGGCCGGATCAATGGCAGTGTCTCGTCGTAACTGACCACGGGATACAGTCTTAGCTGTTCGCTACTTAAGGTTTGCTGGGCTAATTGTTGACCATTAAAGCGGTTGGTCACTAAAATTAAACGCTCGCTATCAATAATTTGATAATCATATAAGGCAGGATCGGGAGTAGAAGCGGTGATCGCCAATTCCGCGGTACCTTCAGCTAATAACTGATAAATACGATCTTTATTACCCACATGTACCACTAAATTAACTTCACCCGCTTGCAGTAAATTAGCAAACTGTGCACCGGCAATATAGCTAATATATTCAGCCGGCCCGGCAATATTCAAGGTGCCATAAACGGCACTATTACGATTACGCACTGACGCTAGCTTTTGCTCGACGGCATCAAAGTGTCGTGCCACTTGCAGTGCTAAATCATGGGCCGCTACCGTGGGTTCAACACCGCGAGCTTTACGCTCAAACAACGCAAAGCCCACCCAAGATTCGATACTTTGAATATGCGCAGTGGCTGCCGGTTGTGATAAGCCTAAATTGGCGGCGGCCTTGGTAATAGTGCCGCAGCGATACACTTCAACAAAGGTGCGTAACTGCACAAAATACGACATATGCTATTAGCCATCAGAAATATGATGGCTGATAGTAAAAGAGCTGAGTTCTAACCACAAGTAAAACCCTTTAAGCTTTACTCACTAAAAACACAGCCGCGGTAACGTCGGCCTGTTAAACCAAAGGAGTCACTATGTTCAAGCAAAGCTTAATTGCCGTAGCACTCGTTAGCGTATTTAGCCAAGGCGTTATGGCATCAGACAGTAAAGGTCAGATCTTGGTGTTGTTATCAAGCGAAAGCGAAATGCAGCTGCAAGAGGGTAAAACCATTAGCACTGGTTATTACTTAAATGAGTTTGGCGTACCGGCTGATGCTTTTATTCAAGCCGGCTATGAGTTGGTGCTAGCTACGCCAAAAGGTAATGCACCGGTGGTCGATCAAAAATCAGTCACCACTGACTATTTTGGTGGCAGTGCTGCTGAAATGCAGCGTATCAAAGAGGTTATTGCTGCGATCCCTGGCATCGACGATACCTTGTCGTTGCGTGAAATTTTAGACGGTGGTTTAGCGCAGTATAAAGCGGTGTTTATTCCAGGTGGTCATGCGCCTTTAATTGATTTAGCTAACAATCCTGAAGTCGGCAAAATACTCACGCATTTTAATGCTAACGCTAAGCCTACTGCGGCCATTTGTCATGGGCCGATAGCGTTATTGGCACCCCAACAAAACCCAATGGCTTTTCAGCAAGGTTTAATTGAGCAAACTAACCCTAAAGCCAGTGACTGGATTTATGCCGGCTACAAAATGACCATTTTCTCGAACAGTGAAGAAGCGGTATTTGAAGGTTCACTTAACGGTAAAAAGCTGCAGTATTACCCAGGCCAGGCCATGCAGCAGGCTGGTGGCAATATGCAGTATGCCGCAGATTGGACATCGAATGTGGTGGTAGACCGCGAGCTGATTACTGGGCAAAACCCTTTTTCGGATAAAGCCCTTGCAGCCGAAGTATTAAAGCAATTAGCCGCTGAGTAATGTTAACTGCTGGCCAGCGAGCCAGCAGTATTCCCTTTATTTTGGAGTGATGATGTTAAATTTTAATTTTAAAAATCAAACAGAAATCTTATTTGGTAAAGGCCAAATTAAAGAAGCGAAAAGTCGTTTACCGCAAGATGCCAAGGTGCTGTTTTTATATGGCGGTGGCTCGATTAAACGCAACGGCGTTTATGATGACGTGATAGCGTTACTCGATGGCGTAAATTTTCATGAATTTGCCGGCGTTGAACCCAACCCGACCCTAGAAACCTTAATGCAAGCCGTGGAGTTAGTGCGAGCCAAAAACATTAACTTTATTTTAGCTGTGGGCGGCGGTAGTGTGATTGACGGCGCTAAGTTTATTGCTGCAGCGGCCCACTTTAAAGGCGAACCGTGGGATATTCTGGCCAAAGGCGCGGCCTTTGCACAGGCCTTACCCATTGGTGCCGTATTAACCTTACCCGCGACGGGCTCTGAGAGTAACGGTAATTCGGTTGTCACCAACAAAGCCACTGCGCAAAAACGTGCCTTTGCCTCTGATCTCGTGCAGCCAACCTTTGCGGTGTTAGATCCGGTGTATACGCTGTCGTTACCGGTCAAGCAGGTGAGTAATGGTGTAGTGGATGCCTTTGTGCATGTGATTGAACAGTATCTTACTTATCCAGTCAATGCGCCGCTGCAAGATCGTTTTGCCGAGGGTATTTTACAAACCTTAATTAGCGAAGGGCCAAAAGCCTTAGCCACACCCGATGATTACGATGTGCGTGCCAACGTGATGTGGTCGGCGACTATGGCGTTAAACGGTTTAATTGGTAAAGGCGTGCCACAAGATTGGGCAACACATATGATTGGTCACGAATTAACGGCGTTATTCGGCCTGGATCATGCACAAACTTTGGCGGTGGTGTTACCCACACTGATGTATGTGCAGCGCGAGAAGAAACGTCAAAAATTGCTGCAGTTTGGTCGGCGCGTGTTTAACATCAACACTAGCTCAGAAGATGAAGTGATTGATTTAACCATCAAAGCGACGCAAGACTTCTTTGAAAACATGGGTGTTAAAACACGTTTAAGCGATTACAACTTAGCCGAAGCGGATATTGATAAATTAGTTGCTAACCTCGAGCGTAATGGCATGACGGCGTTAGGCGAGCATGGCGATATCGATTTAGCTAAAGCACGGCAGATCCTTACGCTGGCGCTGTAATACTGCTAATTTAACTTACCCAATAAAAACAGCGGTTAAAGCCGCTGTTTTTTATTTATAAGCCTCTCGCTTACCAAGCCAAAGGTAAAATTTCAACCGTATGCGGGCAGTTATTTTCTGGTAAGCGCTAAGGCTTTTGAAATTGCGCCAAGCGCGAGTGGACATAAGGTCGGCATAACGCTGCTTCTGCATAATCCACAGGTATCGTTGCCGCTTCTTGTTCGCGATGATATTCAACAAAGCCTGCTCGCTGATAAGTCGCTAAGGCTGCAGGATGATCGTCCGAGCAGGTATGTACCCAGATATTCGGTTTTTCTGTATTGTGATGCGCTTGTAACCACTGCTGGGCTAAGGCAATAGCGGCTTGGCTTAATTTAGGGCCTAAGCCTTGGCCGGTGAATGCGGGTAATAAACCAAAAAACTTTAATTCGACACTGCATTGCTTGGCCTCTGTTGAGCCAGTCACCGCACTGGGTGTACTTGGGTGTAAGTTCAGCTCGACAAAACCGGCAATACTGCCATCTAGATACAGCACCCAGGTGCGAACATGTTCATTTGCAACATGATCCAGCCATTGCTGATAATCCCAGCTTAAGCGGCTAAACCAGTGCCAAGGCGTACCTACGGCGTGAAATAAAAATTGGCTGAGCTCTGGGCTCGGTCGACGGGCTTCCATCAGCAAACAGTCGGTTGGCCAGTCGGGTAGTGACAGGGTAGGGCCTTGATACTGTAAATACCAAGTGGTGATAAGTTTGCTAGCCATAAGACCATTATTTCAGTGAATAAAGTGTGCCTAATGCTAGCAAAGCTAACTGAGCAGGTAAATGTGGCAATGCCTTAATACGAGGTGTGGCAGTATTAATGCCGCGAAAGTTAAGGTAATTGCAAATGACGGCCGCCATCCAGTGCTAAGCAACGCCCCGTAATGTAACGGCTATTCAGCAGGTAAAGCACGCTTTGTAATACTTCATCTGGGCCAGGGGCAATGCCCATTAAGGATTTTTTCAGTGCTTTTTCGCGATAAGCCGCATCATCGTGCTCGTTAAACATCAATAGCGCTGGGGCAATCGAATTCACTTTCACCTTAGGCGCTAACTTACGTGATAGTGATAGCGTTAAGTTTTCCAATGCAGCCTTAGAGGCAGCATAGGCTTGATGTTTGCTGCTACCGACACTGGCAACAAAGTCGGTTAAATGAATAATATCGGCAGTCTCTGTACTGGCGAGTAATTGGGGCAACAGGGCTCGATTTAACAAATAAGCGGCACGCGCATGAATATGCTGCATCGTATCAAAAACCTCTGCGTCCTGCTGTAACTGGCTCAGTATATCTTGCGGCTGAGCTGTTGCGGCTTGCGGGCGATCTGCTTGCCAGCTCGAAGCATTATGAATCACCGCTCGGATTGCAGGATAGGGCGCCAGTGCTGTAATAAACGCGGCCATACTGGTTAAGTCATTTAAATCGGTAGCAATACACTGCGCGCCCGCTTGCTGCAGCTCACGGATGCCCGTTGTCATTTTGCGGTAAGTCACCACCAGTTGATAGCCATGTTCAAGCAATGCCTTGGCACAATATAACCCGACACGTTGGCCGGCACCGGTAATGACAATAATGCCTTTATCTGAGGAAGCCTGAGGAAAGGTGCTGCTTTGCATAAAAAAACCTTTGAAGACGTTAAAAAGCCTTATACGCGATAAAGTATTGTTGGGTTTTGCTGTTAAAACAACCGCGAAATTGACGAAGCGCGAAGAAGTGAGCTGAATAACCGTAGCAGTGAAGCGCCTGCTACGGTTTCATCAGTCTAAGCCGCTTAAAAAATACCTTATGCTGCACGGCTGAGTTGATGGTGAATCATTAACGATAGAAGGCTTCAACTGTGCCTTTTAGGGTCATTAATAGGGGTTGGCCACGACGGTCTAATGCCTTGCCTGCCGCCACTTTTACCCAACCTTCGCTGATACAATATTCTTCTACATCAAAGCGCTCTTTGCCATTTAATCGAATACCGATGTCGTGTTCAAAAATAGCTTCAACATAGAAACGGCTGCGAGGATTAACAGAAAGGTGGTCCGGTAAGTCTGGGCGTGCGGTCGTATCGTTCATAGCAGTGCTCTGTCTGAAATTAAGTGGGCGCCATTGTATGCAAAGCGGCGATCTCGCTCAAGTGTGTTGGTAAGAAACAGCTTACACATTACCAAAAGTGGGGAATAAAAAAGAGGACGCAAAGTCTGTGTTATGGTTGTGATAACGGATGTTAAATGATTGACTTCACTACTGATGCTTCCAAGAACATCCTTTTTCGTATGACAGTCGATTAAATGAAAGAATCTGTCATAGTGATGTAAACAAAGGCCTGATGGTGGATGATAAGTATGCGGCTTTTAATGAGGTTAGTGGGGGCTTTGTGTCTGGTACTGGTTATCGGCATCGCGATATACATGGCATTATATCGTGAACCTGACCGTTCCGTCGAACAACTTCGAGTGCGCTGGGCGCCAGCACCGTCTCAATTTGTTGATGTGGCTGGCATGCAACTGCATCTGCGGGATGAGGGCCCTCGCGGCGATCCTACCCCTATTGTACTGATACATGGAACCAGTTCTTCGCTGCACACTTGGGATGGCTGGGTGAATGCGTTAAAAGACGAGCGTCGTGTCATTCGATTTGATTTACCTGGTTTTGGTTTAACTGGCCCTTCAGCTGATAACAACTATAGTATTGAAAACTATGCACGAATTGTTATAGCCCTACTCGATGAGTTGCAACTAGAGCAAGTGGTGATCGCGGGCAACTCTTTAGGGGGTAATGTGGCCTGGGCGACGGCGGTGCTGTATCCACAACGTATAAAAAAACTGGTGCTGGTTGATGCCATTGGTTATCCAAATCAAGCGCAATCTGTACCTATTGGCTTTACGATTGCCCGTATTCCTCTATTAAACAAACTGATGGAGCAGGTTTTACCGCGTAGCGTTATAGAAAGTAGCGTGAAGAATGTTTATGGTGATCCTGCCTTAGTCACAGCTGAACTGATTGATCGTTATTTCGAGCTTACTACCCGAGCGGGTAATCGTCAGGCTTTAAGTCAGCGTTTGCGGCAAACTCAAACCGAGTCGTTAGTGAACCGAATTAAGGATCTGAAATTGCCAACACTGATTATTTGGGGAGACCGTGATCGTCTTATTCCACCTGCTATGGCTGTTCGCTTTCATCAGGATATTGTTGGGAGTCAATTGGTGCGTTTTAATAGGTTGGGTCATGTGCCACAGGAAGAAGATCCCAGCAGTACGGTGACTGTTTTTAAGCAGTTTTTGGCCGATGCAAACCAGACCGTAACACGACAATCTGCTAAGCTCGAATGAGCATTTTGATAGTTAATTAAAGCCGCAGCCATTAAAGCCAGATGATATGCAAAAGGAGCGCTACTTTTGGACGGTAAACATTGTCCCATTTGCAACAAGGATATTGGCGTTTTAGCCATAATGAAAGCGGCACTCCCTACACGGATAGCCTGTCCGCACTGTAAAAGTGGCTTAGTTTATAAGCCTTTTCCGTGGTTGTTGGTCAGCATGTGTCTCGTTATTTACTTGGCGTTATTGCTCTTGATTATCTTGCTGTATCAACCAGTCTTTTTTATTGATCATCCTTTAGCATTATTGATTCAAATAGGCTTTGCTTTGCTGCTATGGATACCGTTTGAGCTGTTTTTAGCAACAGTACTCAGAAGTCAATCTGTCTTATCAGCAAAGTAAACATACAACATTGGCTGAAATAAGCCGGCTTTAAGGTGTGAATAATGAATCAAATTAATCCGAACAAATTGCTTAAGAGCAAATGGACAGCAATAAAACCGATAAACAAAGAAAAACATTTTATGGTTAATGAAGTCGAGTTTGATGAAGAGGGGAATGTGCTTGCTTGCACGATAGAAGCGGTGATGTCGAAGCGTTCAATGCCTATTCAATGGCAGGAGTTAAAAGATATTCGGATTTGGCAACAAGGCTGGAAGTAGCCGCTTTCATTTGCTGACGATGCTGGTAATTAAGCCAACCTTTGCCATACTTATTTAATTAATAAGCGACCATGAGTTGTCGTTTATTTAGTTAACAGTGATGGTAGTGGATAATCAGGATAAATTATTAATAACAACTAACCCGCCCGATGTCGAGCTTACCGCTCAGACGTTACAGGCGGGTTTTTGTTTAAGTGATATCACCGTTCTGCCCGAGAAAGGGTTTGTGGTGGTCAATGGCGAGTACCGACATTTATCCGCTAAAGCATTTGAAGTGTTGTTACAGTTAGCGCTGCATGCTGAAGAAATCGTACCGCAACAACAGATATTGTTGGCAGTTTGGGCTGATGCCGATGCACCTAAGGCAAATTTAACCCATGCGATTAGTGAGATCCGGCATGTGTTAGGGGATCATAAAGAATGCCCGGTGTTTATTCAAACCCTACCTCGGCGTGGGTATCGCTTGCTTACGCCACTGCAATCTCAACCTACTCCCAGCGTAGCCAATGCGCCACCACTGATAGAGCGGCGAAGCCAAACCGTCGTGGTGAATCGGCATTGGTCGTGGTTGATGTCGCTATTTCGCGGCAGTCGGCTGTTTAGTGTAAGCGTGGCGTTTCTAGTCAGTGTTTGGTTATTTATTCAGGTTATGGCCATCACCTTTCCGCTAATGAATATCTCGGCGACAGGCATGAAGCTGACTTTACTGGTCTTGCTGGTGGGTTTTCCGGTGGTGTTGTTGATTACCTGGGTGGGTGACTTACGCGAGCGCAAAAGACGGATGGCTTTGTCAAATAATCCAAAGCAACGGCAGTTTTGGCGGCGGCAATTAGCCGTCGATTTAGGTTTTTTATTGTTGTCGTTTACGGCAGTGTGGTTGTTAGGTCGCTCAATAAAGCTGGCCATTGATGATGATGTGCAGCAAGCCCCGGCTATTGTGCAGCAAACCGTTGCTTTGGGGCCTATCGCAAACTCCTTAGCTATTTTGCCGTTTCAGCTGCAGCATGGCAGCAAATTAGCCGATTATCTGCTGTCGGGGATCCGTGATGAGTTAGTGTATTCCTTAACGCAATTAAATCAATTTCCGGTGCTGGCCGATCGAGCAATGCAAAATATCAGTACGGATCTGAGCTATCAACAATTAGCGGATCAATTGCGGGTGGAGTATGTGCTAGAGGGGCGTATGCAGATTGTGGATGAACAGTTTCAGCTGGCGATTTCATTGGTTGAAACCGCCACTGGCATGCAGCGCTGGTCGACACGTTTAGCTCAGCCAGAGCAAGCCTTACCGACATTACAACGCGATTTACATCGACAGGTGCAAAATGCATTGGTGCTAGTGATGCCGCAAGTGTCCGTTAGTTTAACTGGGCGTGATTATCAAATAACCAATAACTTCAAAGCGTTTGATGCCTACATGCAAGCCCAGCAACAGCTAAAAAAATATGATGATTTGGCCAGTTTAGATACGGCTGAACAGCTGTTATTACAGGCCTTAAAGGAAGATGCTGATTTTGCATTGGCTTCAGCTAGCTTGTGTAAGGTGCATTTAGATAAATATGCCCTGACTCGACATATCGAAGAGTTCGATTTAGCCAATACCGCTTGCCAACATGCCGCGGGTTTAGCGGTTAACCAAGCAGAAGTGTATTCTGCTTTAGGCGAGCTGTACCGGTTGCGTGGTCAATACCCAGAAGCTATCGCGCAATATGAGCAAGCGCTTGCCGTTAATAGCCGCTGGGTTGATGCTATTACCGGTAAGGCCAGAGTGTTAAGTGCTAAAGAGCAGTCACAAGAAGCGGAGTTGCTGTTTAATCAAGCCATCGAATTAGAGCCAGGATATTGGCAAAACTATATGCATTACGGCCGGTTTTTATATGACAATGCCAATTTTGCTGCCGCTGCGCGTCGTTTTGAGCAAGCGTCGCGCTTAAAACCAGGCAGTACCGATGTGCTAAATAGCCTTGCGGCGGCATGGTTTTTGAGCGGGCAATTTCAGCAGGCGATAACAGTTTGGCAGCAAGTGGTGGAGTTATCGCCCGTCTCGTTATCGTTTTCTAACCTTGGCACGGCGTTATATTTTGCGGGCGATTATCTGCAAGCCGAGCAGTTCTATCGACAAGCGTTAGCCGTGAGCCCAGCGGATTACACCATTTGGACTAATCTAGCCGATGTGCTTGATGTGCAGGCGGATAGGCAACAAGAAGCGTTGGGTCTGTATCAGCGGGCGCTTAGCTTAGCGCAGGGTAATTTGGTGATTAATGCTCAAGCTCAGCCGCTATTATCGCAAATTAGCCGATTACAGGCAGAGCTACAGCAATGCGAGCAAGCTTTTGATACTGAACAGCAATTATTAGTGAGTAACCTGACTGACTTTTACGTTTTTTATGATTTAGCCATCGCCAACTTTACCTGCCAGCGTGCTTTACAGGGCATAACGTATTTACAGCAAGCGATCGACTTCGGTTATCCGGCCTCTTTGGTGGCGGCTGATCCAAAAATTCCCCATGAGATCTCCTCTCGCCGTTCTGGAAATGCAGTATCGATTAATCAACATGAAGGAATATATAGATGAAAACCTTACTGATGTTCATGATTTTAACCGGCAGCTACTCGTTGTTTGCGGCGGATAAAGATCAGGTGTTACAAATTGAAGCGATGCCAGTTGCAGGCAGTTACTGTATTGTCGGCATTGAACCTGTCGGTGAAGATAATTGTAAAGAAAATAATGGTCAGCGCGGTCAATGTGAAGGTATCGCCAACTGTGTTTGCATAAAACCTGATAAGCATATTGAATGGCAAAGTGCCGACATAAAAGACTATCAAATTTATTTTTATGGAGATTCCCCTTTTAAACCAAATTGTAATTTAGAGTCGAATACTCAGGGTAAATTAAAATGTCGCATCAAAAATGACGCTGTGCAGCATTACGATTACGGTGTCAAAGTCGCAGGCTGTGAAGACTTTGACCCTAGGATCATTATTAAGTAAGCTGTTTTGGCATCATTATAATGCTTTATGCTGCAGCCCAGTTGCTGCAGCAAATTGTACTATGGCCTAATGTCTTATTCTGGGAGGCGATATTGAACAATGCACTTGAAGGATTGTTATTAGCGCTGTCGATGGATCCGCTGTTAGATAGCGATCATCGCTCGCAAGCCGAAAGCGTGTTGTTGCAAACGTGTTTACAGGGTATCAAGGTATCGCGGGCCAGTATTTGGCTTTATAGCGATGAGAACAGTACTATAGCGTGTAAGTTGTTGTGCACTCAACACGGCATAAGCACTCACGATCTGCCCACATTAAACCGGACAGACTATCCCAGTTATTTTGCCGCACTTGATAAAAAACGCGTGATCACCGCGCCAGATGCGCGCAGCGATCCGGCCACCTGTGAATTCAACTTGGTTTATCTTGAGCCTTGTAATATCTATTCGCTGTTAGATGTGCCGCTACGCTACAAAGGCGAGGTCATTGGCATTATCTGTTGTGAACAAACACAGCAGCCACGTTTGTGGTCGGATAGCGATGCAGCTTTTGTGGGGGCCTTATCAGACTTGTATGGCCGTATTGTCGCCGCGGCCCAGCGTCATCGTTATCAGGTTCAGCTGGAGACAGCGAATGCCCGTTTAGAAAGCCAAGTGCAAGAGCGTACACAGCACTTACAGGCTGCATTAGAACAGTTAAAACAAACTCAGCATCATCTTATTGAATCAGAGAAAATGGCATCATTAGGTAGTTTAGTGGTGGGCGTAGCGCACGAAATTAATACACCGATTGGCGTTGCTCTTACGGCGAATAGCCATAGCCAATATGTGTTGGAAAAAGTACAGCGTACCGTTGAAACCGGTGGCATCACCAAGCAATCTTTGAAAAGTGCTGTCACCGATTTATTGCAATCGTGCAATATCGTAGAGCGCAACTTAGAGCGTGCAGCTGGGCTGATCCAACAATTTAAACAAACGGCCTTAGATCAAGCGCATTTTGAATTGCACGCGATCGACATTGACGATTATATCTCTGCGCTGAGTAGTACCTTGCAACCATTTTGTCGGCAACATCAGGTTGAGTTACAGTTACAGCTGAGTAGCGGCTTGTCTTTAAACACTTTTCCGGGAGCCTTAGCGCAAGTCATCACCAATTTAGTCACGAATGCTTGCTTACATGCGTTCGAGCAAGCGACGCAGCCCGCGTTAGTTAACATTACTACTCGGGTATCTGCCGATCAACAGCTGTGCATTATGGTCAGTGATAATGGTTGCGGCATTCCGCGCAGCCATCAACAAAAAATCTTTGACCCTTTTTTTACCACTAAGCGTGGGCGAGGTGGCACGGGCTTAGGTTTATCGATTGTCTACAATATTGTTAAACAGCACTTAAAAGGTGAGCTAAGCCTGCACTCTGAGCCTGCTCAAGGCTGTCGTTTTAGCCTAACCATTCCTAATTTGCATTAAAGTGCGATTGGCCACCCCACGGCGCAATGTTCTTGCTAAAGAGCTGTGAAAGCGGCTTGCAGTTGCGTTTAAGGCAAAGTCCACAATAAGCGCGCGCCTGCCAAGAATAGCAAGCTGTAGATCAGCGGAATAATAATGCGTTCAGGCAGGCGTTTTTTTAAATAGACGCCCAGTTTAATCGCGATAAAGCTCAAAGGTAACAGCGGTAACACTTGATAGAGGTGTTGCAGGGTTAATTGTCCTTGCCAAATATACGCCGGTACTTTTAGCCAATTGGTTAAGGCAAAAAATACCGCTGCCGTGCCCAGGTATGTTGTGTAAGGCAGCTGTCGCGCCAGTAAGTAAATTTTTATTGGCGGTCCACCGGCATGCAATAACGTTGAGCTCAGTCCGGCGACAAAGCCTAAAATACCCCCTCCTAAGCTATTGGCTAACCAGGTTGCCGCTTTACCCCGTTGTAAAAAGTAATTTAGCGCAAATAGCACACTGGCGGCCCCCACTAAGCCTTGTAGAAAAGCCGTATTTAATTTGCCAAGTAACAAGGCGCCAACCAAGATACCGCCTAGCGCAGCCGGTAATAGCCGTTTTAAGTCAACCATACTCCATTGCCGCCAGTATTGATGCAAGGTTAAGGCATCAGCGGCAATTAATAACGGTAAGAGTAGAGAGAGTGCTGTTGGGGCTTCAAAGCTCAGTAATAGCAGCGGTAAAGCCAGTAAGCCAAGGCTACCTGCAAAGGCGGCTTTGGAGATGCCAATCAGTAACACAGCAATGATCAGTACTGCCCATTGTTCGATTAGCATAGCGTTGCAATACCGAGCTTAAGCCGGTAAATCAAACCAAATGGCATTGACAGGTCCTTGTAACACGTTGCCTTGAAGTGACGCGATCGCGGCAAGCTTGATACCATCACCGGGAGCAAGCGTTTGCTCTGCCAGCGACACTGTGCCACTGATCAGATGCAGATAATACGCTCTGCCAGCAACAACTGGCAGCTCAAATGCGTCACCTTCGGTTAAACGAAGCTGTGCCACCTGGGCGTCTTGTCGTATCTGCAAAGTGCCATTGCGGCCATCTGGCGTAATCACCCATGTTAAGCCAAATGCTTGGCCAAAGTCTTTTTGTTGATAGCGTGGTTCACCCTCTTGTTGATTGGGTTCAATCCAAATCTGCAAAAACGTTAATGGCGCGGTTTTACTGGCATTATATTCGCTGTGTTGAATGCCTTTTCCCGCACTCATCAGTTGGAACTCGCCGGCTGGTAAAATTTTTTCATTACCCGCAGAATCTTTATGCGCGATATGACCGTCGAGTACATAGCTGATAATTTCCATATTGCGATGACCATGCGTACTAAAGCCTGCCCCTGCGATCACCCTGTCATCGTTGATCACGCGTAAGGCTGAAAACCCCATTTGTTTAGGGTTATAGTAATGGCCAAATGAAAAGCTATGTTTGCTGGTTAGCCAGCCAAATTGTGCTTGTCCGCGGTCTGCTGAACGAATAATCTCTAACATGTTAATCTCCGCTAATCAGTTTGCAGGGCCCTATGGTTTACGTTGGCCTTGCATCGTATGTTGCTAGTTTAAGCGGCGGCCTTAAACAAATAAATGGTAATAAATATGATGAATCTTACGGTTAATTAGATGGTAAAAGCGAATATGCTTACTTTGCGGGTGTTGTGGTTAACAGTTTTAGCGTTGCTGGCTTTTGCGGGAAATAGTTTATTGAATCGAGCTGCATTTAATCATACTAGTATTGATGCGACGAGTTTTACCTTAGTGCGGATCATATCTGCGGCACTACTGTTATATGTGTTGTTAAGAGTGCGTCGACCGCGGCGGCAGCCTGCGGGCAGTTGGCTCGGTGCGGGCTACTTATTTGCCTATGCGGCGTTATTTTCTTTTGCTTATGTACAGTTGGATACCGCCACCGGAGCGTTATTGTTATTTGGCGCCGTGCAATTAACCATGCTAGCGTTGGGGGTAAAACAGTTAACTCAGGTTAGCGGTTGGCAATGGGCTGGCGCAGGCATAGCATTAGCAGGGATTGGCTGGCTATTGTTGCCAGGTGCCAGTGCGCCAGAACCCCTGTCAGCCTTCTTCATGTTATGTGCCGGTGCCGCATGGGGATTATATTCCTTACTGGGCCAACGCGCGGGTGATGCTGCGGCGAACACTGCAGGCAATTTTTTAAGAGCGAGCCCACTGGCATTGGTGCTATGTGTAATATTTTGGCCAAACCTGCAATGGGATACCTATGGTGTGCTGCTGGCGCTGATCAGTGGTGCCATCACTTCTGGTTTAGGTTACTACATTTGGTATCGGGTATTGCCAGCCTTATCAGCGTTACAAGCTGCATCGGTACAATTGGCAGTCCCTGTTTTGGCTGCCATACTGGGTATAGTGTTGTTAAATGAGCCATTAACACTACGTTTAGTGACCGCTGCGGCTGTCGTACTTTGTGGTTTAGGCTTGGTCTTATTGAGTAAAAATCGCGCTTAATCCGCTAAAGTATCCGCATTTTGCGGCACGTTCGCGTGTAAAGCTTGCTCGGGCAAACTGGTGAGCTTGCTGGATTTACGGTATGCTGTAACAGGGTATTGGCCAAGCTAAGTAGTTGCCATGCCAGCAAAAAAGGAATCGATATGCGATCTGTGAATTGGCAAAATGGTTGGCGGCAAACGATAGATTTTGTTCGAGCCTATGCCCAGCGTTGTAAGCAAGATCAGTTGTCTGTGATGGGCGGCTATTTGGCTTATATCTCATTACTGTCTTTGGTGCCTATGGTCACCGTGATGTTTTCTATGCTCAGCGCCTTTCCGATGTTCGCGCAGTTTCGCACGAACTTAGAGCAGTTTATTTATGCGAATGTGATCCCTTCTCGCGGCGAAGAAATTCAAACCTATCTCACGAAATTTATTGGCAATACCGGCAGTATGACCGCTATCGGTATTTTGGCTTTAGTCTGTGTGGCGTTATTGTTGATCCACAATATCGATAAAACCTTGAATAAAATTTGGCGCGTGACGAAACGGCCACGATTAATCATTTCGTTTTCTATTTATTGGATGATTTTAACGCTAGGGCCCATTTTAGTCGGCTTGTCGATCGGGATGACCTCCTACGTGGTCCGACTGAGCAGTTTTGCCGATGATTACACGCCTGGTTTTTCGAGCCTCGTCCTTGGATTAGTGCCTTACGCCATGTCGTTAATCGCCTTTTTTATCTTGTATTTGGTCGTGCCGAATATCAAAGTGCGGCTTAAACATGCCTTGCTCGGGGCGTTATTAGCCACTGTACTATTTGAATTATCGAAGCGCGGCTTTGCTATTTATGTGACACACTTTCCAACCTATCAAACGATTTATGGTGCTTTAGCCTTATTACCTATTTTGTTCGTTTGGGTGCATTTATCGTGGATGGTGGTATTGCTTGGTGCAGAATTAACGGCGTTATTGCAACAACGTGAAGAGGGTGTATGTGAAGAAGGCGATGATTGTGCGGTACCCGATCAGGATGAAGCGCCTCCTACCACTATTGATACCGAGCGCTTAACATGAAAGCATTAATTCAACGCGTGAGTTCGGCTAAAGTTGAGATTGAACACACAACAGTGGGTGCTATTGAGCAAGGTTTACTGGTGCTGCTTGGCGTAGAGGCGACAGATAATGCTGCTGATGTGCAAAAGTTGGCTGAAAAAGTGTGTCGTTATCGAGTGTTTAGCGATGAACAAGGCAAAATGAATTTGAACGTGCAACAGGCCGGCGGAGCCTTGCTGGTTGTTTCGCAATTTACCTTAGCGGCGGATACACGTTCGGGTTTAAGACCGAGTTTTACCCCAGCAGGCAGCCCGCAACTGGCAGAGCAGCATTATCAGGCTTTTTGCCAGGCTTGCCAAACGCTTGGCCTTAAGGTGGCGAGAGGGCGTTTTGGCGCGAATATGCAGGTGAGCTTGGTCAATGATGGGCCGGTAACTTTTTTATTGGAGAGTCGTTAAATCGATGAACGCGAACTTACTGAATCAGCGCTGGCAATTGCGCAGCCCAGAGAGCGCCGCCGACTGGCAAGCCTATTATCAATTACGTTGGCAAATTTTACGGGCGCCATGGTTACAAGCTTTAGGTAGTGAGCGCGACGAATTAGAGCAAGACGCTTACCATCTGATGCTCACTAACGCAGCCGGCGAGTTAATTGCGGTGGGGCGATTACATCAAGTCGATGCCGAAACGGCACAAGTGCGTTATATGGCGGTGGCCTCTGAATGGCAAGGCCAGGGCGCAGGTGCCGCAGTGTTACAAGGCTTGGAGCATTATGCGATAAGCCAAGGGTATAAAAAGCTGCTGCTAAACGCTCGCGATAGCGCCTTACCTTTTTACTTACGTCAGCAATATCATGTGTTGGGCTCGGCTCCCAGCATGTTTGGTATTGTGCATCAACGCATGAGTAAAACGCTTACGCTAGCCGGCACTGACAGCGAGTTCCGCCAGTGGTGTGCAGATTTGCAACAGACATGGCACAGCACTATTCCGTTAAGCCAGTTTATGCAATTGCAGATCACCTCTTTTGATGGTTTTAGTTTGCAATGTCAGGCGCCATTGGCACCGAATATTAATCTGCATCAGACCATGTTTGCTGGCAGTATTTATACCTTAGCAACCTTAACCGGCTGGGGCATGTTGTATCTTCAGTTGCAAAGTTTAGGCCTAGCAGGCGCGCAGGTGTTAGCGGAAGGCAATATTCGTTATTTACAACCGGTGCGTTCAACACCCACTGCGCGTTGTCATTTAGCCGATGTGCGGGGCGATCTTAGTCCCTTAGCCAGTGGTCGCAGAGTACGCCAGCAGATCACTGTAGATATTTTCGTCGATGAACAGCATTGTGCGCAGTTTGTGGGTTTATATGCCGTATTACCTGAGCAAAGCGATGACTAACAAGGTCGTCATTATTGGATGTGGTTGGCTAGGGCAGCAATTGGCGAAGCCTTTAGTGCATGCCGGTTATCAAGTATTCGGTAGCCGACAATCGAGTGCCAGTGCGGCAGCATTACCTGAACCTATCCAGGGTTTTACGCTGGCTTTAAATCAACCACTACTTGAGATCGACAAGTTATTGGCTATGTTGGCGGATGCGTGGGTGATTTGCAGTATTGCACCGGGTCGATCCTCGCCTACGGGGTATGTCAGTGCGCTTCAGCAGTTAGCTAAGCTTTGCCAACAAGCCGGTTTTAGAGGGGGCATCCACTTTAGTTCTACAGGTGTGTATCAGGGAGTCGATGGCCAACTGAATGAACAGACCACGCTGTCTGACACTCAACCTAGAGCGGTGTTGCTGGCTGAGGGGGAACAGGCTTTACAACAACAAGGTAATTGGCTGACGTTACGTTTAGGCGGCTTAATGGGGCCAGGGCGTCATCCGGCACGTTTTACCCAAGGTAAACGGCTTGCAGATGCACAGCAACCTGTGAATATGCTACACAGTGCTGAGGTGGTGCAAGCTGTTTTAGCCCTGCTACCCGTTTGGCCTTTAAGCCAGCCTTGTTATAACTTAAGCTCGCCTGCTCTGGTGAGCAAGCAGGCATTTTATCATGCGGCAACAGCTGCTCTTGGTCTGCCAGACAGTGCTTTTGATACTGAAACGGCAGCTCCATGGCGCAAAGTTGAGAGCCTAGCAATAGAGCGAGATACGCCTTTTCGCTATCGCTATCGTGATGCACGTGATGCGTTAGCCGATTGTTTGTAAACCCGTCTTAAATTTTAAACTTAGCGGCAGCAAGTTGTAACTGTTCGGCCAATGCTGCCACTTCGGCACTGTGGTTAAGCGTTTCTTCAGCTTGAGCTGCACTGGTTTTCGCCAGCCCGACCATTTCATGCATATTATCGTTAATCGACTGCCCTAACGCTAATTGACTGGCACTTGCGCTTGTAACTGCTTCGCTTATTCTCAAGGTTTCATGGATCGCTGCCGCCACTTGCTGCAAAGCGTTGACTAATTCAGCCATGGTTTGCACGCAGTTTTCCGCATCGGTTTTTCCTGCAGTGACAGCCGTTACGGCTTGTTTAGTTTGTTGCTGTAAATGTTCAATCATCTGGCGTATTTCACTGGTCGCCTGCTGCGTCCGGCTTGCTAAAGAGCGTACTTCATCGGCCACTACGGCAAAGCCACGGCCTTGATCGCCGGCTCTGGCTGCTTCGATGGCGGCGTTTAACGCTAATAAGTTGGTCTGTTCGGCAATGCTGCTGATGGTTGTTAAGATGCCGCCAATGTTAGTCGACTCCGAACTGACTTTGTTAATTAAGCTGCTGGTATTCACCAATTGTCCAGCCAACTTGCTGATACGTTTGCTGTTTTCATCTGCCAGCGTATTAATTTGTTGGCTTTGTTGCAGCGCCAATTGCATGGCTTGGCCAGTTTCTGCCGCATGCTCTGCGACCGCTTGCGTATTATCGGCTAATTGTTCGGTAATACTGTTAACCGCGCCAATTTGCTGCTGTTGTTGCTGTAACGATTGATTGATATCACTGACGGCATGGGTAGAGCGACTGGCAGTGTTGTTCAGCGCACGGGCATTGTGCTGGATATTATTAATTAAGCCGCTAAGGGCACTGATGAGGCTGTTAACCTTTGCAGAGAGGCTGCCAAATTCATCTTGTTGTTTAATCATCAGTTGCCGAGTGAGATCGCCTTGTGCGATGTAGCCTAGTATATGGTTGATACCTTTAAGCGGTTTGATCATGGCATTAATAGTGAAATAGGCGATAGTAAAGGCTAACACCACTAAAATCACCATGATGATACTGGTGCGCTGGCTGCCAGAGTTTAATTCGCTGGAAACTTGTTGTTGTAGCTGCGAAAATTGCTGATCTGCGGCTTGTACCACTTGATCTAAGCTATTAAGCGCTTGCTCAATTTGTTCCTCTGCTTGATTAAGTTGTAAACGTGCCTGCTGTAAGGCCGTGACATGCTGTTTTTTCAGTTGGCTTAAATTCGTTTCTTTGTCGAAAGCCGTATTTAAGTTCTGCCAATTTTCAGCAAACTGCTGCCATAAACCTTGGCTGTTGATGTCCTGCACTAATTGCGCTAAATAATCGACATTGACCTGCATATCACTGACGGCAAATTCAATATTTTGCTCGTTCGGTGCAAATTGTGCGTAGTCACTGTAACCTGCGGTTTCGCGTAGCGTGTTAATTAACCCTACCAGTTGCCCGTCTAAACGCGCAGCCGTGCCGGCAATAATTGCAGCCAGTTGTTTATCGCGTGGCAGTTCTAATTCAGACAATTCAATTAAGCTAGCGCCGGCTTCATCTAACAGGATTTCTAACTCAGCTAATTCACTGTTGAGTTGCTGCTGGTAACTCAGGCTACTTAAACGCGCTTGAAACATTTTTGCGGCGGCATCCGTGTAACCTTTGGCAAACTCAGTCGCTTGTTGCAGGTTTTGTTGCAGCGCACTGTCTACATTAAGCTGGGTAAAGCCCTCTGTTAGCTCAGCAAAAGCACGTTGTGCTTGAAGGAACTGTTGCTGTTGGCGTTCAATGGCATTTTGTTGTTCAGCATTAAACCCTGCAGAGGATAAGCGTGCCAGTTTTAATAATTGAATTTGCGCTAAATTGCTTTGTTGTTGTGCGGGCAGCGCTTGTTCATTGACCTGAGTATTGGCACGGGTGATGCTGCGAAATATACCAAGTGCTGAGATGCTGGCAAACAGTAATAATAAGGTGATAAAGGCAAAACCAATACTCACTTTATGTGCAACTTTTAATTTCATGCTGAGTTACCCTGCTTGAAGAAACTTATTATCTTTATTATAGTTTCAACTTAGCAGTTTTTAGCACACTGGTCTAGCCAGCAAAGCAGTCTGGCTAGACATAAAATTGTGCAAAAGGTGAACACAGTGCACGAAAATGCACTGGTTAGTGTGAGTTTAAAAGCTACATAACATACCGCTGGGTAACATGGGGTTAAATACACCCGAACGCACCAAGGCGGCACTTTTTTCTATATCAGGACCAAAGTAACGATCTTGCTGATAAAAGCTGACTTCGTCGCGCAAAGCGGCTTTTGCTTGCTCTAACACCGGGGTGCTTTTCAGTGGCGCCCGAAAATCCAAGCCTTGTGCCGCAGCAAGATATTCCACCGCCAACACGCCGGTAGTGTTCTCGGCCATATCTGCCAAGCGCCGAGCGGCAAAGGTCGCCATGGAAACATGATCTTCCTGATTGGCTGAAGTCGGTAAACTGTCGACCGAAGCAGGATGTGCTAACGATTTATTTTCTGAGGCCAGCGCAGCAGCGGTCACCTGTGCAATCATAAAACCACTGTTGACCCCACCGTTTGGCACCAAGAAAGCCGGTAACTTACTCAAACTAGCATCAATTAATAACGCCATACGTCGTTCCGACAGTGCGCCGATTTCGGCTATGGCTAAGGCCAAGTTATCGGCGGCCATAGCAACCGGTTCGGCATGGAAGTTACCACCGGATAAAATATCGCCATCCTCTGCAAATACTAAGGGGTTATCTGTAACGCCATTGGCTTCAACTTGCAGCACCTCTGCCGCATGACGGATTTGCGTTAAACAGGCACCCATCACCTGAGGTTGGCAGCGTAACGAGTAGGGATCTTGTACTTTTTCACAGTTTTCATGGGAATGGCCTACTTCAGAGCCGGTTTGCAGCAAGTGCCGATAAATGCAGGCAGTATCAATTTGGCCTTTTTGGCCACGCGCCTGATGGATGCGTGGATCAAATGGTGCACGACTGCCAAGTGCCGCTTCCACGCTCATTGCGCCAATAACGCAACCTGCAGCGTACAAATCTTCGGCATTAAACAAGCCTTGTAAGGCCAGGGCGGTAGAGGCTTGTGTGCCATTCAGTAAGGCCAGACCTTCTTTCGCGGCAAGGGTAATCGGCGCTAAACCGACTAATTCGAGTGCTTCTTTAGCATCATAAATTTGCCCTTTGTAGCAAATCTCACCTTCACCGATTAACGGTAATACCATATGAGCAAGTGGCGCGAGATCGCCAGAAGCGCCAACCGAGCCTTTTTCTGGAATACACGGGTATAACTCGGCATTAACCATGGCAATTAGCATGTCAATCACGCTTAAGCGAATACCCGAAAAGCCACGGCTGAGCGAATTGATTTTTAGCACCATCATTAAGCGTACGGTGCTATCTGCCATAAACTGGCCAAAGCCCGCGGCATGCGATAACACGATAGACCGTTGTAACAATTCTAATTCATCGTTTTTAATCCGTGTGCTAGCCAGTAAGCCAAAGCCGGTATTGATGCCATACACCACTTTATTTTGTTTAATAATATCGGCGACACAAGCGGCTGATTGAGCAATAGCAGGGAGCGCACTGGTATCTAGGCTGAGCGTTACTGCGCCTTGTTGCACAGCACGTAATTGTGCCAAACTAAGCTGGCCAGGGATCAAGTTTAAGGCGAAGGTCATGGTTGTTCTCCCGTCATCATTGGTAGATCTAGGCCCTGTTCATGGGCACATTTTTTGGCAATGTCGTAACCTGCATCGGCATGACGCATTACCCCTGTACCCGGATCATTCCACAGCACTCGACCTAAACGTGCTGCCGCTTCCTCTGTTCCATCCGCGACAATCACCACGCCACTGTGTTGGCTGTAACCCATACCCACGCCACCGCCATGATGTAACGACACCCACGTAGCACCGCCAGCGGTATTTAATAAGGCGTTCAGTAATGGCCAATCGGAAACGGCATCTGAGCCGTCTAGCATGGCTTCAGTTTCACGATTAGGGCTGGCAACCGAGCCAGAATCAAGATGATCACGACCAATAACAACAGGGGCATTGAGTTCGCCATTTTTTACCATCTCATTAAATGCTAGGGCAATACGGGCGCGATCTTTTAAGCCAATCCAGCAGATACGAGCGGGTAAACCTTGAAACTGAATGCGCTCGCGTGCCATATCCAACCAATGATGCAAATGGGTATCATCCGGGATCAGCTCTTTGACTTTCGCGTCGGTTTTGTAAATGTCTTCGGGATCGCCAGACAGGGCCACCCACCGAAATGGCCCAATGCCTTGGCAAAACAGTGGCCGAATATAGGCAGGAACAAACCCCGGGAAATCAAAAGCATTGTCTATGCCTTCGTCTTTGGCCATTTGCCGAATATTATTGCCATAGTCGGTAGCGACTGCGCCGCGTTGCTGCAAAGTTAAAATCGCTTGCACTTGAACGGCCATAGAATGTTTCGCGGCTTTAACCACTTTGGCCTCGTCTTGCTGGCGCATTTCTGCTGCAATTTGCAGGGTCCAGTTTTGGGGTAAATAGCCGTTTAAAGGATCATGTGCGGAGGTTTGATCGGTCACCACATCGGGCGTAATGTTTCGCTTAACTAATTCACTGAACACATCGGCGGCATTCGCCAATAAACCAATCGAGGTGGGTTTGCCTGACGCTTTCGCTTGCTCAAGTAATTGCAACGCTTCATCTAAAGCATAGGCTTTTTGGTCGATATAGCCGGTTTTTAGCCGAAAATCGATGCGACTTTCATCCACTTCACAGGCGATCATATGAAAGCCGGCCATGGTTGCGGCCAATGGCTGTGCACCGCCCATGCCACCGAGACCACCGGTTAAGATCCATTTATTGGCGGCGTTACCGTCAAAATGCTGCTTAGCAATCGCCACAAAGGTTTCATAGGTGCCTTGTACGATGCCTTGCGTGCCGATATAGATCCATGAGCCAGCGGTCATTTGGCCGTACATCATTAACCCTTGTCGATCTAATTCATTAAAATGTTGCCAGTTCGCCCACGCCGGTACTAAATTAGAGTTGGCGATTAACACCCGCGGTGCATCAGGGTGGGTTGGAAAAACACCAACGGGTTTACCGCTTTGCACTAACAGTGTTTGGTTATCCTCTAACCGGTCTAACACCTCGACAATCTTATCAAAACAAGCCCAGTTACGAGCCGCGCGGCCAATACCACCATACACCACCAGGGCTTGCGGATGCTCAGCCACCTCAGGATCCAGGTTGTTCATTAGCATGCGCTTAGCGGCTTCAGTTTGCCAACTTTTGGCGGTGATCTGCTTGCCGCGCGCGGCGCGGATCACTCTGCTGTTATCAATACGGTTCGTGTTCATAGCAACCTCTGTTAACGGGGTAACGCAAAATTAAGGTGTCCGCCTAGCCGATAGCGGCTACCAGGCGAGGTGAGATAAGCCAGGCTAACGGCACCATCACGGCTAAAGGTGCGACGGGTCAAGCGCAGGCAGGGTTCAGGTTTTTTCAGTTGTAGATGCTGGCAAGTAAAGTTATCTGGCCAGATCGCTTCAACGATATGTTCAGCTTCGGTCAGTGGCGCAATCATACTCAGATAGTGATGCGGTGTTTGCTCTTGAAAATCTTGCTGGATATACAGTGGCACTTGCAGCGGATTGACATAGCGCGCTTCGAGTTGCAATGGTTGCCCGGCAGACAGGTGCACAATCAGTGAGAAAAACACAGGATCATTGCGTTTTAACCCCAGTGCTGTTGCCACAATGGTCGGGCAAGGTAATTCGGTTAGCTGTACTAAGGTTGCGCTATAGGTATGGCCACGGCCGGCAATTTCATCAGCAATATTATGTATTTGCAATAAAGATGACTGGGATTTAAGTGCCGCAACAAAGCTGCCAACACCTTGCGTTCGATACAAAATTCCTTGCTCGGTTAGCTCTTGCAAAGCGCGCCGGGCGGTCATGCGGCTAACGGAGAATTGCTCGGCCAATTCATTTTCGGATGGCACACGGCTGTGCTCAGGCCAGGCACCGCTTTCAATTTGCCGTAGCATAAACTCTTTTATTTCTGCAAATTTTGCCATGTTATTCTCGTGTTAGTCAGACAGCGGGTCAGAACGGATCCACAAATTAGCTGCAAATAAAAATAGCGGATCTTGGTTGTATATACAAGTTTTTCGTATAGACTATTTTTAATAGTTTGGGCTTTAGCCCTAGAGGTCGTTGCGCGATTAAGTGTTAGCAGAATTGTGCTCAGGAGGAACAGTGACAGAATTTGATGCCGTGTGGGTGAATGCTCAGATCGCCAGCATGACGGGAAACGGCCAGCCTTATGGTGCTATCGCGCACGGCGCATTGGCCATCAAAGACGGTTTGATTGCTTATGTTGGGCCACAAGTTAATTTGCCGCAATTTGATGCATTAAGTACGCCGCTGTACGATGCAAAAGGCCAATGGATCCTGCCCGGTTTAATTGATTGTCATAACCATTTGCTGTTTGCTGGTAGTCGCGCCAATGAATTTGAGCTACGCCAACAAGGGGCCAGTTATCAAGATATCGCGGCAGCCGGTGGCGGTATTGCCAGTACCGTAAAAGCCACTCGGGCAGCCAGCCATGAACAATTGTTTGTATTAGGTAAAGATCGCCTCAATAGCTTACTGCACGAAGGCGTGACGACTGTAGAAATTAAATCAGGCTATGGTCTCGACTTAGCCAATGAGCAAAAGCTGCTTGAAGTCGCCGCGTTGTTAGCTGAGCATCATCCGCTGAATATTGTAAAAACCTTTTTAGGTGCGCATGCACTGCCAGCAGAATTTAAAGAGGATGCGGCAGGTTATATCAACGAAGTGTGTCGTATGTTACCGCTGCTTGCTGAGCAACAGTTGGTGGACGCGGTTGATGTGTTTTGTGAAGGTATTGGCTTTAGTGTTGAGCAGTGTCGGCAAGTATTTAACACGGCCAAGGCATTAGGCTTACCGGTTAAAGCGCATGCTGAACAATTATCTAATTTAGGCGGCAGCGCCTTAGTGGCTGAGTTTTCGGGGTTATCCGCGGATCATCTGGAATATTTGGATGAGGCAGCGATTGCCCGTATGGCAAACGCCGGTACCGTTGCGGTGTTATTACCGGGGGCTTATTACTTTTTACGGGAAACCCAATTACCACCGATAGCGCTGTTACGTCGCTACCAGGTGCCAATGGCGATTGCCACCGATCTTAATCCGGGGACCTCGCCATTTTGTTCATTATTGTTAATGTTGAATATGGCCTGCACCTTGTTTCGTTTAACGCCAGAAGAAGCGTTATTAGGCGTGACGCGTCATGCTGCCAAGGCGCTGGGATTGACTGACCGGGGAAGTTTGGCTGTGGGAATGCGTGCCGATTTTGCCTGTTATGCGATTAGCCAACCGGCAGAATTATGTTATCAATTTGGCGTCAGTGCGCTAAAACAAGTGGTCATTGGTGGCACCTTGTGCCGCTTAGCCAAAAATGTGTAGCTGATCACCCTTTAGTCAATGCTTGGCGGCTGTTGTTGCTTTCCCGCTAAAAAGGCTTGTACCAGTTGGCTTAACACTTGGCCGCATTGATTCATCCCTGCAGCTTCACCACTTGGATGTTGCGCAGGCGCGGCTTCGGCTAAGTGTAAATAAGCGGTTTGCGGTAATTTGGCGAAGTGAAACACGGCTTGCTCTGCTTCAGCTACGCTAATACCACTGTAGTTAAGCGCGCTGGCCGGCATGCTGGTAATGCAGTCGGTATCCACTTCAAGTGCTAACTTGGTGTTAGCGGATAACACTCTTTGCAAACTCAGTTCGATGGCCTGGCTCCAGTTGTACTGGCCTTCTACAAAGATCTGTTGATAGCTGAGATATTCAAAATTCGCTTGCTGTAAGGCCGTCAAACTGGCGGCATTATTTTTTTGCTCATGCAGCCCCAGCACAAAATAATGCTGTAATAACGCTTCAGCTTGCGCATAACTAAACGCATTGCCGCTATGTCGGCCTTCTAAGGCACGAAAATCGGCATGCGGATCCAAATTAATACAATTAACCTGTTGCTGCTGACAATCACTTAACGCCCGCAACAGTGGT
Source organism: Alishewanella maricola (assembly GCF_016343785.1). NCBI lineage: Bacteria > Pseudomonadati > Pseudomonadota > Gammaproteobacteria > Alteromonadales > Alteromonadaceae > Alishewanella > Alishewanella maricola. The sequence goes on from NZ_JAEINI020000005.1 coordinate 74,894, forward strand.
AAGGCATTGTTATGACCACCGCCAATCACTATCGGGGTTAAGCCCTGCGCAAAAATAGGTTGAACGGCACTGAATACTCGTTCGTCAAGTTGCGCACAAAGGGCGCGTAATTGGCTTAAATGCTCGGGTTGTTGATGATCTAATGCTGTACTTTGTGCTTGTAAATCGGCACAAGCTACCTCACCGAGGATCAAAATAGATTCACCGGCGAGTAATGCATTAGCTTGCAGATTAAGGAATTTGTTTAAAAACGCTTGAAAGCCTAATTGTGCACCAGCAAAGCCACCGTTCGCTCTAGGGCCCAGATCTTCGGGGATCCCCAGTATGACAAACTTGCCACCGTGAGCGGCATGTAAGGCAAGGTTCTCTGCTAACGATAAAGTGGCTTCAGGAAAGCGTAACTGGGCAGATAATCGTTGTTCGCCGCTGCGCTGCTGACAGCAACGCGCAAGTTGCGCTTGAGTCAAATAGTGCAGGGCGTTCATGCGTTACTCGATGTCGAGTGCATCCGGCGATAAAATGATGCCGGTACTGTCAGCATACAGATGATCACCAGGTAGGAAGGTTACGCCGGCAAAATTAACGGGCACTTCGGTTTCACCAAAGCCTGCATCGTCAGCGCCAATCGGGATCGCATTAACGGCTTGAATACCGATATCGAAATCTTCTAATGCATCAAGATCGCGCACGCTACCGTAGCAGACAATGCCTTCCCAGCCGTTGCTTGCCGCTAAAGAGGCCAGATCCGCATCAACTAAAGCACGACGAGCTGAGCCACCACCGTCAATCAGTAACACCTTACCAATGCCGTTGTCAGTCAGCATTTGACGCACCAAACCGTTGTCTTCAAAACATTTTACGGTGTGGATTTTTCCGCCAAAAGAACGGCGACCACCATAGTTAGCAAAAATCGGCTCAACGACATCAACTTGATCCGCGTACAGATCGCAAAGCTCTGAGGTGTTATATTCCATAAGGTGGCTCCAAACTGCAAGAAAAGTATGCAGACAGTATAACCTGCTACCACCTAAGCTCAAGCACAACTTCGAGCACCATTAGGCAAAGTCACTTACGCAATGCGGTTTTCTACTTGAGAGAGAAGTGGTAACAGGCGGATGCTTAACGGCAGTGCACTGGCCCTTACAGCGTTTTAATACTGATCAGCGGTTCACGGCTGGCATTAGCCTGTTTTAACTTGGCCAAATAGTCTTGCCACAAGGTTGTTTCATTTTCAGCCAACTGGCAAAGATAAGCAAAACTGTACAAGCCAGTAGCATGGCCATCATCAAAAACCAGTTTTACTGCGTAATGACCCACCGCTTGGATCTGCTTGATGGCAACGTCACGTTTATGGCTGACCAACTTAGGTTGGCCATGACCACGCACCTCAGCAGAGGGGGAGTGCACGCGTAAAAACTCGGCACTCAAACTGCTGAGGCTGCCGTCGCTAAACTGTAAGTCGAGCAAACGGCGACGTTGATGGTAATGAAGTCCAACCAACTTTTTGGTCATTACAAAATAAACCGACTGAGATCTTCGTTTTGTACTAAGTTGCCCAGATGTTTTTCAACATACTCAGCATCGATACTGATTTGTTGCCCCGCATGATCGGCAGCATCATAAGAGATTTCCTCTAATAAACGCTCCATCACCGTGTACAAACGACGAGCACCGATGTTTTCTGTGGTTTCATTGACTTGAAAGGCCGCGGCCGCGATATGCTTAATGCCGTCAGCGGTAAAGCTGATGTTCACCCCTTCAGTGGCGAGCATCGCTTGCGCTTGTTCGGTCAGTGACGCTTTAGGTTCGGTTAAGATGCGTTCAAAATCAGCGGCGGTTAACGCTTCCAGTTCAACCCGGATCGGCAAGCGACCTTGTAATTCAGGCACAAGATCGGAGGGTTTACTCATTTGAAAGGCGCCAGACGCAATAAACAGAATATGGTCGGTTTTTACCATACCGTGCTTGGTGTTCACGGTGCAGCCTTCAATCAGCGGCAGTAAGTCACGTTGCACGCCTTCGCGTGAAACATCGGGGCCGCTGGTTTCGCCGCGTTTACAAATTTTATCGATTTCATCTAAAAATACGATACCATTTTGTTCAACCGCTTCTAAGGCTTCTAGCTTAAGCTCTTCAGGATTAACCAAACGTGCCGCTTCTTCTTCAATTAGTTGCTTAAAAGCGTCTTTGATTTTCAGCTTACGTTTTTTCTTTTTGTCATTGCCTAAGCTTTGAAACATGCTTTGCAATTGCGACGTCATTTCTTCCATGCCCGGTGGCGCCATAATTTCGACGCCAATGGGGCCTTGTGACAATTCCAATTCGATTTCTTTATCGTCTAATTGGCCTTCACGCAGCTTTTTACGGAAAATTTGCCGCGTATTCGATTCGCTACTTTTTTCTGTTTCACCCCAGGCGTCTTTGGCGGGTGGCAGTAAAGCATCGAGGATCCGCTCTTCTGCGGCTTCTTCTGCTCTAAAACGATTTTTGGCAATCGCTTGTTCACGCAACATTTTAACGGCACTGTCTGCCAGATCACGGATGATGCTTTCTACTTCTTTACCGACATAACCCACTTCGGTGAATTTGGTGGCTTCAACTTTAATAAAGGGCGCGTTAGCCAATTTGGCTAAGCGACGAGCAATTTCAGTTTTACCTACACCCGTTGGGCCAATCATCAGAATATTTTTGGGGGTGACTTCTTGGCGCAAGCTTTCATCAAGCTGCATACGGCGCCAACGGTTACGTAAGGCAATAGCAACGGCACGTTTGGCTTTATTTTGACCGATAATGTGTCGATCCAACTCGTGGACGATTTCTCTAGGCGTCATGTCAGACATAATTGTTCCGCTTATAATTCTTCAATGGTGTGATGGTGATTGGTATAGACACAAATATCACCGGCAATTTTTAGGCTTTTTTCAACGATGTCACGCGCGCCTAGATCAGAATTTTGTAGCAGGGCTGTCGCCGCCGCTTGCGCAAAAGGGCCGCCACTGCCAATGGCGATGAGATCGTGTTCTGGCTGGATCACGTCGCCGTTACCCGTAATGATCAAAGAGGTGTTGGCATCGGCTACGGCCAGTAACGCTTCGAGTTTGCGCAGCATGCGATCGGTACGCCAATCTTTTGCTAACTCAACGGCCGCGCGCATTAAATGGCCTTGGTGCATGTCAAGTTTGGCTTCAAAGCGTTCAAATAAGGTGAAGGCGTCAGCGGTACCGCCGGCAAAACCTGCCAAGACTTTATTATGGTAAAGACGGCGAACTTTACGGGCGTTACCTTTCATTACGGTGTTGCCCAGTGACACCTGGCCATCACCGCCGATGGCGACGTGACCATTGCGTCGAACAGATACGATAGTTGTCATGAATATGCCCTATGGCGAATTAACTTAGGGCATAGATAGGGTTTAGGCGTTAGCTTTTCAAGCCCAGTTACGCACCTGACAGGTATTAATACCCATTTGCCGTAACCGATTCATATCAACGGTGGCAGCACGACGAGACTCATAAGGGCCCAGCACTACCCGAAACCACACGCCATTAGTACCTTCGGTGCGGCGCACATCGGCGGTAATGCCCGCAAAGGCGATTTGCGCTTTCATGGCTTCGGCTTGGGTTTGCTGTCTAAATGAGCCGCATTGCAGTTGCGCCGGACCACTGCGACGCTGCTCTGTCACTTCGACGGTCACTTCTTTATTTTTAAGCTCTTCAATATATTGATAAGGCTCAGCTACGGGCTTGGGAGGCAATTCATCTTTTTTCACGGTAACAGCCGGAGCGGGTGCTTCAGGCGGCGTTACCACCGGAGCTTGTTGGCGTAAAAACCACAAACCGTAAACAAAAGCCAATAAGACACAGAGCACCAAGCCGATTAATATCCAAGGTTTTTGTGAGGCAGCTTGCGCTTTGGCGCCGCGTGCTGGGCGGGCTTTGCCTTTGGTCTTGCTGGCCGGTTTCGGGCGACTGGCGCGCACATAATCTTTTTGTGGCATAGTGACTGTTTGATTACCTACTGATTACAACAGCGGCTATTCTACCTTGAATAGTAAAAAATGAAATAGAGCTATCACTCTGCCTAGGGCTTGTTGACGTTTGCTGTTTAGATTTTGTTCGTTTGGCGATGTTTTGATCGCGAAACGAGGAGTGCAGTACGCGGTACCCGGTTTGTTATTCTAAATAAACGACAAGTGAAGCTACCGCGTCCTGCTCTCGCCCCTGACCTACATCCATGTAGGCCACAAAGAGCAAAGCATCGCCATACAAACCCTTCGGGCAGCGTGTGGCTGCCATTTCTACTGCGTTATACGAAATATTCCTATATTTCGCCTTCGGCCAGCAGAGCTGTTCCCGTTTGTTCCATACAAACGGGTCGCTTGTTTATGTAGAATAACTACACGGCACAAGCTCTACCTTGTATAAATGGCAGTCACTCAGCTGCAAAAACAACCATCAAACGTCAACAAGCCCTATGTACTTAGCTCAGATCCAGCGCATCCACATCGAGCTGCCATTTTACTTTACGGCTCAGCGGCCAACGTGTGATTTCTGGCAAGATGTGCCCTAAGGCATGATGCAATAGCGGTCTATTTTGGCTGTACAAATGCAACTGCCAGCGATACTTACCCGCTTTGCGCTCTAAAGGCGATAATAACGGCCCTAGCCGCTGTAAACCGTTATAGGCTTGGCAAAGCTCTGCGACCTGTTGTAACCACTGCTGGCATAAGTCACTTTGCAGGGCTTCGGCACGAAATAATGCCAAGTGCTGATAGGGCGGTAAGGTGGTTTGTTGGCGTTCGAGCAGGGCACTGCGTGCAAAAGCCGCATAACCGTTTTGAATAATATCTTGCAGCAGGGCATGTTCAGGATGCTGTGTTTGCAGTAATACCTTACCTTTGTCATTGCCTCGACCTGCGCGGCCAGCGACCTGTGTCAGCAGTTGAGCTAATTGTTCTGGCGCACGAAAGTCTGCGCTGTATAAGGCGCCATCTACATCAACAATTACCACCAAAGTCACAAAAGGAAAGTGGTGGCCTTTCGCCAGCATTTGCGTACCTAAAATTAGGCGTGGCCCAGCTTGATTAATATCCTTGAGCAACTCCCCTAAAGCACCTTTTCGCCTTGTACTATCGCGGTCTAAGCGGGTTACGGGTGTATCTGCAAACAACTGCTGCAAATGTTCTTCTAACTGTTCAGTACCTTGGCCAACTGGCGCTAATCGAGCACTGCCACAAGAGCCGCATTGTCTAGGAATAGGGCGGCTGGCGCCGCAATGGTGACATAATAATTGGCGACTATGTTTATGATAAGTGGTAAAGGTGCTGCAACGTTTACATTCGGTCAGCCAGCCGCAATCTTGACAGCTAAGCGCGGGGGCAAAACCGCGGCGATTCAAAAATAACATCACTTGCTTACCACGGGCTAACTGGCCGCGGATTTGTTTAATACTGCTATCGGCTAAGCCGAACTGCAATTGTTGCTGTTTTAAATCAATTAACTCGAATGGCGGTAAGCTTTGCCCTGTAGCGCGATGTTGCAGTTCTAAATGCACATAGCGTTTTTGTTGGCAATTATATAAAGATTCTAAACTGGGGGTGGCAGAGCCAAGCAACACAGGGCAGCCTTCTAATGAGCCGCGTTTAATCGCCAGATCACGCGCATGATAGCGAAAGCCATCTTGCTGCTTTAAAGATAAATCATGCTCTTCATCAATAATAATTAAACTGAGTTGTCGAAACGGTAAAAACAGCGCCGAGCGCGTGCCAATGACAATCGCAGCACTGCCACTTGCCGCTTGTAGCCAGCATGACAAACGTTCGCCATCGCTGAGGTTAGAGTGCCAAGCTAAAACGGGCACATTAAAACGCTGTACAAAACGTTGAAGTGTTTGCGGCGTTAAACCAATTTCAGGTAGCAACAATAAGACTTGTTCGCCACGGGCTAATAGAGGCGCAATGCATTGCAAATACACTTCGGTTTTACCCGAGCCGGTGACACCTTCTAACAAGAACGGCTGAAACTTTCCGTAAGCTTGCTGCACCGCACTCACAGCAATAGCCTGGTCAACTGTCAGTTGTAAGGGTGTTTGTGCTAAACCTTGATAGGCGTAAGGTTGACGCTCTAGTGTTTCAGCAACAACCATGCCTTTATCTATCAGTTGTTTCAGTGTGCTGCGATGATGCTGTTGCAGTAGTGTATCTTCAGCTAAAGGGCTGGTTTGCAGCGTTTGCCACAAGGCAAGTTGCTTCGCCGAACGCTTAAAATCACTACTTTGTGCTGCTTCGCCTGCCGCCGTTAATCGATAGCCGGTTAGGGCATAATCGCGCAGTTGTCGGCCTTCACGCAATAACGCAGGAAGGGCTGCGGTCAGCACTTCACCTAACGGATGGTGATAGTATTCCGCTGCAAAGCTTAATAAAAGGCGTAGGGTGCCGGAGATCACCGGAGCGTCTTCTAAAATGTGACTTACTGCTTTGAGTTGGCAGTGTTCAAAAGGACTATCCGGATCAATTTGCCAAACAATCCCAATTAACTGACGTTGACCAAATGGCACTTGTACCCGACACCCCACTGTTACACTGCTGTTTTCAGGCAACAGATAATCAAAATGTTGGCGTAACGGGACGGGCAGAGCCACTCGAATAACGGTCACTATGGTTTCCACAACAAAGCAAAGGGATTGTTAGTTTAAGGATCGATATCCGGCTTGCCAAGTAAAACAAAAATAGTGTTTTTTTGCCGCGGGCAGGTTGCAACTTGTTTGCCTATCAATTAAGCTACGCGCCCTAAATTAACTGTAATTGCGTATGGTGTCTGGCGCCAAAAATTGTGACCAGATAGCGATACGGCCTAACGAGGTAACCCATGAAACCAGGTATCCATCCAGAATACAAAGAAATTACTGCTACTTGTACTTGCGGTAATGCATTCAAAACTCGCTCTGCACTTTGCAAAGACATCCACTTGGACGTATGTTCAGCATGTCACCCGTTTTATACTGGTAAGCAAAAAGTGTTAGACGTAGGTGGTCGTGTAGATCGCTTCAAAAAACGTTTCTCTGTTCTGGGCAATCGTTAATCGATTACCGAACGAAAAAAAACCGGAGCTTAGGCTCCGGTTTTTTTTGCTTCAAAATACGCTGCATGTGCACATTAGTATTAATCTGTACTGAGCATAGCGGTAGGGTTTTCATGGCGATGGTTGTAGCACAATAAAAAAACGCCATGCTCAGCATGCTAGCTAAGACATAGCGTTAAGTGGGAACAACCTATGGCTAAAACGATGGTACAGCAAATTCAAACAACCGGTTATTGACCACCTGATAACACTTGGTTGATTGAAGAGGAAGAGCTGTCTGGTTTAATACTGGCGCAGTTGCTGCCGCTTTGCTCACAACTGACTCCGCGAATACGACTACCGACAGAGCGGCTATCATAAAGCCCTGAAGAATTTAACCGTTTGACTAAACCGGCAAGCATGTTGTTCATTTGAATTTGCTGCCCCGTCACGCGGATGACCTCAATGTTTTCAACTTGCTGTAAATCTTTTACTAATTCTGCATGTTCATTGCTTGCTGCTAGTTCAGCGCTGACTTCCGCTAAATAAGGTTTGGCTTGGGTTTGCCCAGTTAACACTAAGCGTTTAAACAACTCCGCCGCCGCAACGAGATCTTTTTCAGTGCCAATACCATGTTGTTTAAGTTGGCCCAGTAACAGCATTGACGTTGCTAACTTTTGTTCTGACGCTTGCTCGAGTAATACCACAGCTTGCTCGATTTGCGTTGGATCTTCAGTTTGCAACAATGTTACTGCTTTTGCATATTGGGCTGGAGCATAATTTAAAGAGATGGCTTGTTCTAATAACCGGTCTGCTTCTGCGATATCTTGCTCAATAACAAAGCCATTTCGTAACCAATCTGACATCAAGTAAACTGACATGGGGTTGCGCTGGCGTACACCTTGGCGAAGATAGCGTAATGCTTGACTGGTATTCTGTTCTAAACCATCGCCTGTCGCATAAGACATGGCAACGATCGCCGCGGCATCGCCGCTACCTGCTCGAGCCAGTCGCATCAATTTACGCAGCTCTTTTGTGCAGTCAGTTTCAGTGCATATTTGCTCATTGTTTCCGGCATTTTGTGCAGTGGCGGGCAGGCTAATACTGATGCTACTTACGAGAATAAGTGCAGAGATCGATAAAAGGCGCATGGCATAACCTCATTAACTAAATATTTACCAGATATTGTAGTGATATTTTAATGACGGTCAAGGGATGTCGCTAAAATTAATAGTGATTTGTTTTGTTTATGTTAAATTTTGGTGGTAACTAGTTCAACATATAAATACTCAGCAAGAGATTGGGTTTTAAGTGTATAGGCTTCTTTATGGCTAGCGCATTTCTTGCTATAAGAAGAGAAGAAAATATCAACAAGAAGGTGGTCATACTTGCTTAGGCTGGTAGGTCCAGCAACAAATTGGTGTTTTTCTATTAAAGAGCTCATTAAAATGAGCCTTCATCTGGCTTGCTGTAAAACAATAATAAGCATAATTGCAGCCTGTCGCCGCTTACCTTACTCCAGGACAATTAGAATGACAGATTTCAGAGAACAGGCACTTCGCTACCATGCCGAACCCCGCCCAGGAAAAATTAGTATTGAAATTAGCAAACCGGCTGAAACCGTCCGCGATCTTGCGCTAGCTTACAGCCCAGGTGTGGCGGAGCCCGTTCGTGAAATTGCTGCTGATCCAGACAATGTTTATAAATATACCGCTAAAGGTAACTTAGTCGCTGTGATTTCTAACGGTACTGCGATTTTAGGTTTGGGCAATCTGGGGCATTTAGCATCAAAACCGGTGATGGAAGGTAAAGCCTTGTTGTTTAAACGCTTTGCCAACTTAGATTCGATTGACATTGAAGTGTCACATCGCACAACGGAAGAGTTTATAACGACGGTTGCCAATATTGCCGATACCTTTGGTGGTATTAATTTAGAAGATATTAAAGCGCCAGAATGTTTTGAAATAGAGAAAGAGTTAATCAAACGCTGCAACATCCCGGTGTTTCATGATGATCAGCATGGTACAGCAATAGTCACTGCTGCCGGTATGCTTAATGCGTTAGAAATCCAAGGTAAGGATATTAAACACGCCATTATCGTTTGTATGGGTGCGGGTGCTGCGGCTATTGCTTGCATGGAGTTATTAATTAAATGCGGTGCCATGCGTGAGCATATCTATATGTTGGATACCAAAGGGGTGATCCATGCTCGGCGCGAAGATTTAAACCAATATAAATCGTTATTTGCCAATAATACCGATAAACGGACTTTAGAAGATGCTTTACAAGGGGCGGATGTTTTTGTTGGTGTATCGGGCCCCGATGTGTTGCCAGCAGAAGCTTTAATGTTAATGGCAGATAAGCCTGTTATTTTTGCTTGTTCAAACCCTGATCCGGAAATTAAGCCTGAGCTCGCGCACGCGGCTCGACAAGATCTGATCATGGCAACAGGTCGCTCTGATTACCCTAATCAAGTGAATAATGTTTTGTGCTTCCCGTTTATTTTCCGTGGTGCTTTAGATGTACGTGCCAGTGAAATCAATGACGCAATGAAACTTGCAGCAGTAGAAGCGATCCGCTCAATTGCTAAAGAGCCGGTGCCAGCCGAAGTTTTGGCGGCGGCTGATGTATCAGCTTTAGAGTTTGGTAAATCTTACATTATTCCAAAACCGATGGATCCGAGATTGTTACCTCGAGTGGCACGTGCTGTGGCGGAAGCCGCGGTAAACTCTGGCGTTGCTCGTTTACCACTGCCTGATAATTACTATAAGTAAGCTGAGCCGCTTATAAAAAAAACCGCCTATTGGCGGTTTTTTTATTCTTCGTCGTTTTCTGCTTCAATGATGACTGGGATGGGTTTACCCATGCTGGTCAAAATCTGCCGAACTTCAGCAGGAATTTGATGCGGATTATCTTTACGTAGATCGTCATCAGCCGGTAATGGCTGGCCAGTAAAGGCGTGCAAAAAGGCTTCGCACAATAACTCACTATTTGTCGCATGCCGTAAGTTGTTCACTTGGCGGCGAGTGCGTTCGTCAGTTAGCACTTTTAAAACATTCAGCGGGATCGATACGGTAATCTTTTTAACTTGTTCTGATTTTTTACCGTGTTCCGCGTAAGGGTGAGCATACTCACCATTCCACTTAGCCATAAGGGTCCCTTGTTATTGGTCGAGAGAAATTGCTCGCGCAAGTGCGAAATTCTACTGTTTTCTCTGTTACAGTCAAACACTGTGCAACAAATAAACATTATAGACGGCTAAATGGTTTGACTTCCAGTGTTAACGCATTATACTTTTTGGACATCTAAACATCCAAAAGGGCGTATTATGACCAAGCGTCATCCAGCGACTATCGTTGCTCGAGCGGGTATTGCGGAAGATACCGCCTTTGGTGCAGTGACACCACCGATTTACCTCACTTCAACTTATCAACTTCCGGCATTAGGGCAGCCAGGTCCTTATGATTATTCACGTTCAAATAACCCTACCCGCGATGTATTAGGGGAGGCGTTAGCCGAACTCGAAGGCGGTGCTAAAGCGATTATCACCAATACTGGTATGTCAGCTTGTTTGTTAGCACTGCAATTACTAACACCCTCTGACACCTTAGTGATCCCGCATGATTGTTATGGTGGTAGTTATCGATTATTTACCAATTTGGCGCAAAAGAAGCAGGCTTTTAAATTACACATTATCAATTTTCAAGATGCCGATTGGGCCGAGCAATTACGGTTAAGCCAAGCCAGCATGATTTGGTTAGAAACACCGAGTAACCCATTACTGCAAATTACTGATGTGCGAGCGGTTTGTCAGTTAGCGGCCAGCCTCAAAGCCAAAGTGGTGGTGGATAACACCTTTTTATCGCCAGTATTACAGCAGCCCCTCTCCTTAGGTGCAGATTTAGTCATACACTCGACGACGAAATTTATTAATGGCCACTCTGACATTATCGGCGGTGCCGTGATTGCTAAGGATCTGGCGGTTGGCGAAGAATTAAAATGGTGGGGAAACTGTTTAGGCTTAACCGGTGGAGCATTTGATGCCTATCTTACCTTGCGAGGCTTAAGAACGTTAAACTTGCGCTTAAAGCTGCAACAAGAAAATACGGCTGCAGTGGTCGATTTTTTAGCGGCGCATCCTTTAGTTGCTAAAGTGTATTATCCCGGGCTGACAAGTCATCCTGGGCATCAGATTGCTAAAGAACAGCAATTGGGTTTTGGGGCGATGTGTAGTTTTGAGTTGAACGCTCCTGCGGCATTGTTAAAAGATTTTTTCAATGCTCTAGAGTATTTTACTTTGGCACAGTCACTGGGAGGCACTGAAAGTTTAATCTGTCATCCTGCTTCAATGACGCATGCTTCGATGGATGCGGCGGCGCAGCAGCGAGCGGGTATTGCTGCCACCTTAGTGCGTTTATCAATAGGCATTGAAGATGTGGCAGATTTACGTGCTGATTTGCAACAAGCGCTAAACGTGGTAGCTCAGCGTTTAGCTGACTAAAACAACTCATCTAGCTTAGGCAACAGATGATTTAATGCTTGTTGCCGAAGTTATTTTTTAATAATATGTGAGCTCTCGCTAATATCTGAAATTCATTAACTTAATGATTTCTTTATTTTAGTTCGTGTTTGTTGGTTTCTTTATACCGTAAAATCAAGTTCCTTAAGCAGGTAACACGCTTGGCATTGTTAATTAAATTCGGTTAATCTAAAGTACATTAGTAGCTAAGCGCTAACGCTACAGCCAAGGAATTGGACTTCTGCATGCTTTTATCGGGCCTGTGTCGGCATCGGCGACATGTTTATCATTTTTTCTGCTTTTTGTTGTGTACTGTATTTTTTAATACGGCAGCGGCTTCTGCTGCAAAGCATATTCCTAGCTTAGATAATTATTTTAAAGAAACGCTCAACACTCGATCCGGCTTACCGCACAACACTATTAATGCTATTACTCAAACGCCGGATGGCTATATGTGGTTTGGCACTTGGGAAGGCGTTGCACGGTATAACGGTCGCGAATTTCGCATTTTTGATCGTAACCCCCAAACCGGTTTGCCAGATGTCGGCGTGCGTACTTTTCATTTGGATAAACATAATGTTTTGTGGATAGGTGGTGCACGTGGCGGGTTGGTTAAAGTACAAGATGGGCAATGGCAAGCTTTTCCCCCTTTTGGTGAATTGATTAATCGTTTGTTTATGGATAATCAAGATCGATTATGGGTTGCTACCGAGGGGCAGGGGCTTTACATGCAAGATGCCACCGGTAAACGCACACATTTTACGCTTGACGATGGATTACCCTCTCTCCAAATTCACAGTTTGCAACAAGATGCCAACGGCTTACTGTGGGTTGGCACCGCGAATGGATTGGTTTACTTAGATGCACAATTGCAAATTCAACCGGTTGCTGCAGACGAATTTAATGGCGTACCGATATTTGCATTGGAATTAAATCATCAAGCAGCGTTACTAGTGGGCACAGAACGTGGCCTTTACCTGGCACAGCCAAGTCAATCTAAGCCATTAACTTTATTAGATAATGTTCCGGTGTCGGCCATATTGCAGGAGAACTCAGACATTCTATGGATTGGCACTATAGATAGAGGCTTATTACGCTTACATAACGGTATTACTGAATCTTTAGATATGCGGCAGGGCTTACCCAATAATCGTATTTTAGCTTTGTTAAAAGACAAAGAAGGTAATTTGTGGGTTGGAACAAATGGCGGCATTTTTCGTTTAAGAGATGCGCCTTTTAATACCATGACTACCGAAGTCGGATTAGCCGGAAATTATACCCGTGCTCTGTTATCGCATTCTAATGGCTGTATGTATGTTGGTAGCAGCCGCGGTTTAACTCGTATTTGTAATGGTGCGTTCAGTATTATTGATTTAACGGCAGTCAGTGTCGGGCAGTCGGTGTTAAGTCTAGCGGAAGGACCCGATCAAACGGTGTTAGTGGGCACCTATGCCGATGGTTTAATTGAACTGCAATATGATCAGATCCGACGCCATTATGATACCGGGAACGGTTTACCAGCCAATGAAGTTCGAGCCATCCTACCTCTGGGCAACGGTCAAATGTGGGTAGGCACGTCTAATGGTGTTAGTCTTATAAAGGATGATGGTATTTTAAGTTTAGGCGTTGCAGATGGTTTACCCAGTTCTTTTGTTGTCTCGCTGTTTCAAACACCCGATCAGCGAATTTTTATTGGCACCGGCAATGGTGTGGCCGTTTATGAAAACGAGCAACTGAGAACACTAAATATAGCGGCATACGATGATGCACACTATGCCTTTGGAATGACCTATGATGCCCCGGTAAACATTTTATGGATAACCACGGATCGAGGCCTGATGGCCTATCATCTAGCCAGCAATGACATACAGATTATTGGCCGAGCGCAAGGCATGCCGTTTGATAAAATATTTGAGTTAGTTCAAGACCAGCAAGGTTCTTTTTGGATCAGCAGTAATAGGGGCATTTTAAGGTTAAATCGCAGCCATGCCCTGGCGCTTTTAGCCGGTAAGCGTAGTTCATTAAGTGTCGAACTTTATGGCGAAAGCGATGGCATGATCAGTTCGCAAGCCAATGGCGGCTCGGCTAAAGCGGGTGCACTTCACCATGATGGCTCGGTGTGGTTTGCCACATCGATGGGAGTCACCCGGGTTCAGCCTGAGCGTTTACAGCAATTTGCTGAAATTGCTCCGCCAGTAGTTATTGAAAAAGTACATGTTGATGGCCAAGCTTTACCCTTAGGTTCTCCAGTTAATCTTATAGCAGGCAGCAATCGATTGGAAATTAGTTACGCTGGCTTGGGCTTTGTGATGTCAGGGCGAATTCAGTATCGCACTAAGTTAGTCGGTTTTGATCGTGATTGGGTGGCGCGTGGCACCGCCATTACCGCCGAGTACACTAACTTACCACCAGGTGAATATCGCTTTTTAGTGAGTGCCAGTTATCCCGACGGTGAGTGGAGCAAGCAAGAAGCTGTCTATACCTTTACGCTACTACCACATCTCTGGCAGCGTTGGTGGTTTAAATTCGCCATTATCTTGTTACTCACCACACTCAGTATTATTGCGGTGCGTTGGCGTATGTCGAGTTTAAGACACACTGAACAACGTTTGCGTAAATTAGTCGCAGAGCAAACAACCGAATTGCAATTGCTCGCAAGACAAGATGCCTTAACCGGTTTGGCTAATCGCCGAGCTTTTGATGAAGAATTGCAGCATGAGTATCAACGCGCGCAGCGGAATAACACCACTTTATGTCTGGCATTAATAGATGTTGATCATTTTAAGCGGGTTAATGATCAACTGTCGCATGCGGTAGGTGATGAAGTACTGAAACGTTTGGCTGAAGTGTTAAAACAGCAATGCCGGACGGTTGATATGCTTGCACGTTGGGGCGGCGAGGAGTTTGTGGTGTTGTTACCTGATACCTCATTACAGGATGCTTCAGAGGTGTGTGAACGCCTTCGTCATAAAGTAGAAAAACTTAACTTCACTGATCTAGCTGCTGATTTGCATATCACAATAAGTATTGGTTTAACCACGAATAATAAGTTGGAATTACCCCAGCTATTAGTCAGTGCCGATAAAGCCTTGTATAACGCGAAAAAATTAGGGCGTAATCGCTTAGCCTTAGCGGACAATACGCGTTAAATATTGGGTATTAATTCAAAAAAACAGCATAATAATTCTTGATTGTGCATATCCTTCGTTCTACACTAGGCGCCATATTGTGCTATAACTTGTAGCCTAGTTTTTCTTTTTAAGAGTTTTCCATGTCCGTTGAACAACAAAACATTAAAATTCGCAGTGCCGTACTCGGTGCGGCGGGATACAGTGGTGCTGAGCTATGTGCTTTGCTATGCGCTAACCCCTATTTTGAACTGAGCTATGCTTTTGCATCGGCCGGTCGCAGTAGTGAACCTTTCGCCCAGTTATATCCTCGTTTTCAGCAACAAGTCGATATTTTGGTTGAGCCTTGGACCGATGAGCGCGTAGAGACGTTAGATGTGCAGGTAGCGTTTTTGGCGTTGCCACATGAAGCCAGTGAAGCTATTGCCCCGCTGTTGTTAGCAAAAGGCATTGCGGTAGTCGATTTATCGGGTGCCTTTCGTTTAAAGCAAGCTGACTTATACCCGAAATACTATGGTTACGCTCATCAACATCCTGAGTTATTGGCCCAAGCGGTGTATTCATTAATGGAATGGCAAACGACTCCATTGGGTGATCTAGTCTCTGTTCCTGGCTGTTATCCTACCGCTTGTACGTTGGCGTTATTACCGCTGCTAAAAGCGGATTTAGTAACTAAAGACTGCATTCCGGTGATCAGTGCCACAAGTGGTGTCTCGGGTGCTGGCCGCAAAGCCAGCTTAAGTACTTCATTTTGTGAAGTCGGTTTAAATGCTTATGGTTTCTTTAAACACCGGCATCGCCCAGAGATTGAACAAAATCTGGGACGCAAAGTGGTGTTTACCCCTCATCTGGGTAATTTTAAGCGCGGCATTTTAGCAACCTGCGTTGTCACGTTAAAAGCCGGCGTGAGCGCTGAGCAAGTTGCGGCAGCTTTTCAGCATGCTTATGCCAGTAAGCCGTTAATCCGTTTTACTAAGAACTCTCCTAATGTTGCCGATGTGGCGGGTACACCGTTCTGTGATTTGTATTGGCAGCAAGATGGCGAGCAATTAGTCATTATGTCAGCCATTGATAACTTATTAAAAGGCGCTGCCGCGCAAGCGATGCAGGCGGCGAATGTTCGTTTTGGTAAACCTGAGACAGCGGGTTTATTAGCAGGAGCCAACCTATGAAACCGCTAGTATTAAAAATGGGTGGCCGCTTACTGCAAGACAGGCAAGCGTTAGATGCCTTATTAGCGGTATGTGCCAACATTAAGCAGCAACGGCCGGTCATTTTAGTACACGGTGGTGGCGATCAGGTTGATCAATGGCTGAGCAAGTTTGGTTTTGTCACAGAAAAAATTGATGGGCAACGGGTATCACCAGCAGAACAAATGCCTGTGATAACTGGTGCTTTAGATGGCGCGGTAAATGCTGAAATGGTCAGCCGTGCCATGTTGCAAGGTTTGTTGCCTGTTGGCTTAAATTTATCCGCGGGTAATGCCTGTCAATTCACCGTGAATACGCGCCTTGGTGCGGTAGGTATTGTTAAACCCGCTGATGCGACTTTAATTGAGTTGTTATTAACCCAAGGCTATACCCCCGTATTTAGCTCGATTGGCATTGCCGCCGATGGTCAGTTGTTAAATGTGAATGCCGATTTAGCCGCAGCGGCGATTTGCCAGCTAGTGAAAGGCCAATTGGTGTTATTGACTGACGTTCCGGGAATTCTCGATGCCAATATGCAGTTAATTAACGAACTTTCTGCCGAACAAGCCAGTAACTTAGTGCTTGAGGGTGTGATTAAAGGCGGCATGAAAGTGAAGCTAGATGCTGCTTTAGAAACAGCGGCTGCGTTGCAAAGCAATATTGTGGTCGCGGGCTGGCAAAATCCAGCCGATTTGATGAATTTGATGCAGGATAAGCCTGTCGGCACCTGTATTTTGTATTAATTAGCGGCGCCATTGCTTGGCGCCATTGAGTAAGGATACCGCTTAGCGGATAACGCGTGTGCTATGAGTAAATTAACCCAGCTGCTATGTTTAGCTGAACTGGATCAACAACAATTGTCTGCTCTGCTTGATCTCGCCTTAGATATCAAACAATCACCTAACAATTACCGACATGCTTTGCAGGGGCGCAGTATTGCTTTGCTGTTTGAAAAGCCCTCGTTACGCACCCGCGTAAGCTTTGATGTGGGTATTCACAAATTAGGTGGCCATAGTGTCTATCTTGATTTGCAAAATGGCGCTATGGGTGAGCGTGAATCGGTTGAAGACTTCGGCAGTAACTTAGCATGCTGGACCGATGCTATTGTGGCGCGTGTTTACTCACAGAAAACCTTAGTGCGTTTAGCCTTAAGCAGTAAAAAACCGGTTATCAATGCTCTAAGTGATATTTATCACCCTTGCCAAGCCTTAGCCGATTTATTGACATTAAAAGAGCAATACGGCGATTTATCTCAAGTACACTTAGCCTATGTGGGCGATGGTAATAATGTTTGCCAATCTTTAATGTTAGGTGCTGCGATCATGGGGATGGACTTAACGGTGGTCACACCACAAGGTTTTGGCCCTGATGCGCATGTATTATTAAAAGCGCAAGAAATCGCGCAGCGCAGTGGCGCCAAGTTAACATTGAGCCAGCATGTTTCTTCTGCGGCCGGTGCTGATGCGATCTATACCGATACTTGGTTATCAATGGGTACCCGTTCTGATCCTGCGTTAATTACTGAAATTTTTTCACCCTATCAGATCAATACTGCAGTGATGCAGCGTTTAGCGGTAAAACATTTTATGCACTGTTTACCTGCACATCGTGGCCACGAAGTGACCAGTGAAGTGTTAGACAGTGAACATTCTTTGGCATTGCAGCAAGCGGAAAACCGCATGCATGCACAAAATGCCGTTTTAGTCAGTTTATTTAGTTGAGGTTGATGATGAGCGTTGAAAACGTTAAAAAGGTAGTTTTAGCCTATTCAGGTGGTTTAGATACATCGGCTATCGTGCCGTGGTTAAAGGATAATTATAACTGCGAGGTGATTGCCTTTGTTGCTAACGTCGGTCAAGGGGACGAAGAGCTTGCCGGTGTAGAAGAAAAAGCCATTAAATCAGGTGCTAGCAGCTGCTACATCGTTGACTTACGTGAAGAGCTAGTCAATGAAGTGATTTTCCCGACGTTAAAAACCGGTGCGGTGTATGAAGGCCAATATTTATTGGGAACCTCTATGGCACGCCCTGTGATTGCGCGTGCCCAAGTTAATTTAGCCTTAGAATTAGGTGCTGATGCGTTATGTCACGGCTGTACTGGTAAAGGTAATGACCAAGTACGTTTTGAAGGGGCCTTTGCCGCGTTAGCGCCACAATTAAAAGTGATCGCGCCATGGCGTGAATGGGAATTTAACTCTCGTCAGTCACTGCTTAATTACTTGGCTGAGAAAAATATTCCGACTACCGCTTCTGCGACCAAGATTTATAGCCGTGATGCTAACTTATGGCATATTTCACACGAAGGCGGTGAAATTGAGAATCCGTGGAACGAGCCTTCAGATCAAATCTGGATGTGGACGAAATCACCTGAACAAGCTCCTGATCAAGCAGCTTACGTTGAGTTAAGTTTCGAAGCCGGTGAATTAACCACCATCAATGGTCAAGCGATGGGGGGTGTTGCTGCCATTGAGTTACTGAATGATATCGGCTCTGAGCATGGTGTTGGCCGTATCGATATTGTTGAAAACCGTTTGGTTGGCATGAAATCTCGGGGTTGTTATGAAACACCCGGCGGTACAATTTTATTAGCCGCATTAAAAGGTTTAGAAGCCTTAGTGTATGACCGTACTTCACTGAAATACCGTGAAGAAGTGGGTTTAGAGTTTGCGCAGCTGGTTTATGATGGACGTTGGTTCACGCCATTAAAAGACGCCTTACTTGCCGCAGCAACCTCTTTAGCATCACAGCTAACCGGTGATGTTGTGATCAAACTATACAAAGGTAATGTCACGGTAGCGAAGCGTCGCTCACCAAACAGCTTGTACTCAGAAGCATTCGCCACGTTCGAAGGTGATGAAGTGTATAACCAAAAAGACGCTGAAGGCTTTATCAGATTATATAGTCTGGCTAGCCGGATCAGAGCCTTACACGCAAACAAGGGTTAAGTATTATGGCTATGTGGGGAGGGCGCTTTACTGAGGCCACACTGGCAGAATTTCGTGAGTTCAACGATTCCTTGAGCTTTGATTATCAACTTGCATTGCAAGATATTACCGCATCCCGTGCTTGGGCTGCGGGCTTGCTGCAAGCCGGTATTATTAATCAGCAAGAAGCGCAGCAGTTAGATGCCGGCCTGGCCGACTTAGCTGTAGCGATTGAAGCTGATCCTAAGTTACCGTTGCAAACGCAAGAAGAAGATATTCATAGTTGGGTCGAAGCCCAACTAACGGCCAAGCTAGGTAATGTTGCGAAGAAATTACACACGGGGCGCAGCCGTAATGACTTAGTTGCAACTGACTTGCGGCTCTGGACTCGTTTAAATGCGGGTCATGTGCGTCAATCACTACTGGCGGCGTTAAAAGCCTTGTTGGTGTTTGCTGAGCGCGCCGAAACCGCCGTGATGCCGGGTTTTACCCACTTACAGCGGGCACAGCCGGTATTAGTGGCGCACTGGGCCTTGGCCTATGTAGAAATGTTTAAACGTGACCTGGGCCGATTGGATGATGCTGTCGCACGTTTAGACAGTTGTCCGCTAGGTTGTGGCGCACTTGCCGGAACGGGCGTAGCAATGGATCGGCATACACTGGCACAACGCCTAGATTTTGCCGAACCTGCAGCTAACAGCTTAGATGCGGTTTCCGATCGTGACTATGTGGTTGAGTTATCCGCTGCCGCAACTTTATGCATGACGCATTTATCACGTTTGTCAGAAGATGTTATTTTCTTTTGCTCAGGCGAAGCGGGCTTCTTTAAATTAGGTGACGCGATCAGTAGCGGCTCCTCTTTAATGCCGCAAAAGAAAAACCCCGATGTATTTGAGTTATTGCGTGGTAAAACCGGTCGTGTCTTGGGCCATTTAGTGGCCATTTTGCATGTCATTAAAGGTTTACCTCTGGCATACAACAAAGACATGCAAGAAGATAAGCAAGGCTTTTTCGACTTGATGAGTACCTGGCAGCAATCGTTGTTAGTACTGGCAACCGTATTGCCGCATTTGTCGGTAAACGAAGCGCAATGTCGTTTAGCAGCAGAGCTCGGCTATAGCAATGCCACTGACTTAGCCGATTATCTGGTGGCGAAGGGTATTCCGTTTCGTGATGCGCATGAATTATCCGGAGAGCTGGTGTTAAAGGCATCAGCGGCGAAGGTTGCGTTAGAAGCACTGCCATTAGCAGAGATGCAGCAGGTGTGTGAACTGATCAGTGATGATGTGTTTGCTGCTTTGACCATCGAAGCCGGCTTAGCGAAGCGCAATGCTTATGGTGGCACTTCACCACAACGCGTATTGGCTGCGTTAAAAGCGCGCCAAGCTTGGTTGGATAGTATTTTGGCCTAAGGCCATTTGAAAAAAAACCGGCTTTCGCCGGTTTTTTTAGAACAATTCTTCGACTTCTTCAGTTTTTTCAACCGGCTCTTCGCCAAATTGAATTTGCGGTACACTTCCTGAAACGTATTGCGTCGGCTCCGTGCCCAACTTGAAGTATTCAAAGGTACTGCTGTCATCGGTACGACGGCTTAACAGCCCAGTGGCCTGATCAATACGTACTGAAGAAATACCTACGGGAGTTGGTAAAGACTTTTCAGCATAAGCGGGCAATACAACTCGCATGTAGTTTAGCCAAGCTGGCAGAGCAGTACGAGCACCAGACTCTGTGCCTGCACTTTGATTTCTGTCTAAATTGGCATTCCACAAGGCACGGCCTAAGCTGCGGTTAGCATCATCAAAACCAACCCAACTTGTTACAACAAGTTGCGGGGTAAAGCCTGAAAACCAGGTATCTTTAGAGTCGTTGGTGGTACCGGTTTTACCCGCAATATCTCGACGTTTTAAGCTTTGTAATTGCCAGGCCGTACCATTCCAGCCTGTGCCTTGTCGCCAATCGCCACCGCCCCAAACGCTGCTTTTTAAGGCATCGGCGATTAAGAACGCATTTTGGGCTGAAATAACTTGTGGCGCATATTGTTCTGTTGCCATGGCGTTAAGGTCAGTTAATTCATCTACTGTCGCGTCGGTCAGCTCGGCAGAACTGTCTGGATTTTGCTGTTCGCCACAGGCTTGGCAAGCCAACAACGGTTGATGTTGATAAACCACTTTACCTTCGGCATTGATAACTTTATCAACAACATAAGGCTGAACCAAATGGCCACCATTAGCAAAAACGGCATAGCCAGTAACCACTTCTAATGGGGTTAATGAGGCTGAACCCAGCGCAAGCGTTTCGTTACGTGGCAGGTCGCTTTGTGCAAAGCCAAATTTTTGCAAATGGGCAATACTGGCATCAACCCCGATACCGCGCAATAAGCGGATCGACACGACGTTTTTGGATTTAGCTAAAGCTTCACGGATGCGAATTGGTCCATCATAAACGGCGGGTGAATTCTTCGGCCGCCATGCAATACCCGCGTTATTATCCCATTGATGGATGGGAGCATCATTCATGATGCTGGCTAAAGTATAGTTTTGCTCTAAAGCCGCAGAATAGATAAAAGGTTTTACGTTTGAGCCGACTTGACGCTTAGCTTGTGTTACGCGATTAAATTGGCTTTGTGAGAAGCTGTAGCCACCAACTAATGAGCGGATCGCACCGTTTTGCGGGTCTAATGCCACCAAAGCACTACTGACTAAAGGCACTTGGCTTAAACGCCAGGCATTATCTTGCTGACGTACTAAAATACTCATGCCGGGTGCTAAGATGCTGGCAGCAGATTTTGGTGCTGCACCTTGACGATCATCAGCAATAAAGTTACGCGCCCATTTTAAGCCATCCCATTCCAAAGTGAGAGTTTGGCCGCCTTTTAAAATCACTTCCGCACTTTGTTGCGCCACGCTCAATACTACCGCTGGCACTAAATCTTCGATTCCCTGTTGTTGGTCAAGAAACTGGGTAAGTGCCATGTCATCTAAACGCCCGCTTTCGTTAAACACAGGAGACTCATCATCGTTACTGACAAATTCGGCCTGCCACGCTCTGGCAACAGGGCCGCGATAACCATGGCGTTCATCGTAATCGTAGATATTTTGCTGTAACGCTTGTTTGGCAGCGGCTTGTTGTTGACTATTGATAGTTGTAAAGACTTTAAAGCCATCAGCATAGGCGACTTCTTCACCGAACAAGTCAACCATTTGTTGCCGAACCATTTCAGCAATGTAGGGTGCTGATGCGGTAATTTGTGCACCATGCAAGCGGCTGGTCACAGGTGCAGCAATGGCGTTTTCATAAGTTGCTTGATCGATAGCGCCGGTATCGAGCATCCGACCTAACACCACGTTACGTCTAGCGCGAGCGTTACTGGCAGAACGAACGGGGTTAAGGATGGATGGCGCTTTAGGTAAACCCGCGATAATGGCAATTTCGTCAACCGTAAGTTCAGTGACAGACTTGCCAAAGTACACTTGAGCAGCAGCACCGACACCAAAAGCACGTTGACCTAGTTCAATTTTATTTAAATAAAGCTCTAAAATTTCTTGTTTAGTCAGTAGCTGTTCAATGTGGATCGCTAAAAAGATCTCTTTTACTTTACGAATGATTTTTTTCTCACGCGATAAAAAGAAATTTCGAGCTAATTGTTGGGTGATGGTACTGGCACCTTGGCTTAATTCACCCGACGTCGCAACTACACTGGCGGCACGAATAATACCAATAATATCAATACCAGGATGTTCATAAAAACGAGTATCTTCGGTTGCTAGGAAAGCTTCGAGCAATAAGGGGGGCATTTGCTCTAAGGTTAAAGGTATGCGGCGTTGCTCGCCAAACTGGGAGATCAGTTCGCCATCAGCGGTGAATACTTGCATGGGGGTTTGCAGCCGCACATCTTTTAAAGTGGCAACATCAGGTAGGTCATCTTTTAGAACCACATAGGTAATACCGATAGTGGCGACACCTAAAAATGTCATTAAGACGAACAAAATAAAAAGCTTTTTAACCCACGACACCGTTGGCCCCCAATTTTTAACTCCCAATTTGACAATAACGCTGCTAGTATATATTTATTAGGTTGAGATTAAACGCTTTTTCTTGCCAAAAACCTGTGACTGGACTAAGAATACCTAAACAAAAATCGATAAATAATAATACGGCTGCAAGGCGCTATGATTAAAAGCCTGTTTAGTAAACAATCACCCATAATGGTGGGCATTGACATCGGTTCTCACACCGTGAAAGCAGTGCTATTAAGTATGCACAGTGGCTACTACAGGGTAGAAGCCTTTGCAGTTGAGCCCATGGTAAAAGGCGCAATGGCAGATCGTGAGATCCAAGACATTGAAGCTGTTGGTAATGTGCTAGCGAAAATTCGTAAAAAAATTCCACGTAATGTTAAGTTTGCGGCTGCAGCTATTTCTGGTTCTACCGTTATCAGCAAAGTCATTTTCATGGATGTGTCATTAACTGACGCTGAACTTGAAAGCCAAATTGAAGTTGAAGCGGATACTTTAATTCCTTATCCATTAAATGAAGTTAGTCTTGATTTTGAAAAACTTGATGTTAATGAAGCCGATCCTTCTAAAGTTAACGTGCTTTTAAGTGCTGCTCGAACTGAAAGTTTAGAAGCGCGAGTTGCTGCATTAGCCGATGGCGGTTTTACAGCAAAGGTTGTCGATGTTGAAAGCTATGCGTTAAGTCGGTCAGCAGAGTTATGTTTAAGTCAGTTACCTGCGGATGCCGCCAATAAAGTGGTTGCTATGATAGATATTGGTGCAACCATGACATTATTAAGCATTGTTGAAGGTGGCAAAACACTCTATACCCGTGACCAAGTATTCGGTGGCGAACAATATACTCGCAGTATTTTGTCTTACTACAATAAAAGCTACGATGAAGCTGAAACTGCCAAAGTTTCTGGTGATTTACCCCCTAATTATACTTTCGAAGTGTTAGCACCTTTTCAAACTATGTTACTGCAACAGATCCGGCGCGGTATTCAAATGTACTTAACCAGCAGTGGTAAAGAAACACTGGATTACATCGTAGTGTCGGGTGGTTCAGGTATGATTGAAGGTATCGATAAGTTATTAATTGACGAGTTAGGCATTCACACTGTGATAGCTGATCCCTTTAACAGTATGGAAGTGGCGTCATCAATTGACCGCGATCTTTTAGATAAGCATGCTCCACAATTAATGGTAGCCAGTGGGTTAGCCTTAAGGAGTTTTTCACCATGGCACATATAAACCTACTGCCGTGGCGTGATGCGGCTAGAAAGGAACGTCAAAAAAACTATGTGATGGTATTGGCTTTTACCGCATTAATGAGTTTTTTGGTGTTTTTTTTAATTAATATGATTTACAACGCACGTTTAGAAGGCCAAGCGAAGCGTAATCAGTATCTGCAAAGTGAAATTAGCATCTTAGATCAACGAATTGCCGAGATTAGCCGTTTAAATGAAACCAAACGCAGCTTGCAACAACGTTTAACATTGATTGAGCAACTGCAAAGCAGCCGAAATTTAGGTACGCAAGTGATGTCTGAAATTGCGACCATCATTCCAAACGGTGTTTATTTGACACAATTAGAGAAAAAAGGCTCGATGTTACTGTTAGTGGGGAAAAGTGAGTCAAATAACCGACTGTCTAATATGCTGCGTGAAGCGGAGCAGTCAGAGTTATTAGCAGAGCCTTACCTCGAGTTTATTCAAGCTGCCAAAGAGCGCTCAAGTTTATTAAGTGATTTTCAAATGCACTTAAAAATTGTCGGCTTTGAAGCCCTAGACAACAGCAACGCAGAGACTAAAAACAATGCACAGGGAGGCCGGAGATGAGCCTCAACATGAAGTTATCTGATATTGATGTTAATGATTTAGACTTAGACAATATGGGCTCTTGGCCTGTATTGGTGAAAGTGATTTTTGCTGCTATTTTAGCGGCCTTGGTGTCAGTAATCAGTTATTACTTATTAATCGACAGTAAAATTGACGAGTTGGCGAGCGCGAAACAAAAAGAAACCGAACTGATGCAATTGTATCAAACCCGCTATGCGGTTGCGGTGAACCTAGAAGCGTATCGCGAACAAATGAAAGAAATGCAAGATTCATTAGCTTTCTTATTAAAACAGCTACCGACCACGTCTGAAACGCCTGGTTTGTTGGATGACATTACCTATGTTGGCACAACAAGCGGTTTAGTTTTTTCCAAAATTAACTGGGAACCGGAAGTTGAAAAAGAATTCTACACCGAGCTGCCAATTAAGATTGATGTGACCGGCGATTACCATCAATTTGGTAACTTTGTCAGCGAAGTGGCTAAATTACCGCGTATTGTCAGTTTGCATGACTTTAATATTCAAGCTGAAAAAGACGGTAAACTAAGGTTTAATGTGGTCGCAAAAACCTATCGCTACAAGGAGAACAGCCAATGAGAGCCTTACTGCTAGCCGGTACCTCAGTGCTGCTACTCAGCGGTTGTTTTGACAGCGTCGACCATATTCAAGCTCATATGGATAATGTAAAAGCCAATACACGGCAACGTATTGAACCGTTACCGCAAGTAAAAGAGTTTTCTCATATCAGTTATGCGGCTGCAAATGAACGTAGTCCTTTTGCAGAACCTACGCCAGAAGCAATTCAGGAACGACTCTTGCAACAACAAGATTGTTTGTATCCGGATCCTAATCGGCGCAAAGAACTGCTGGAAAGATTTGCGTTGGAAAACCTGACAATGCGCGGTACTTTAGGGGATGGCGATAAACTCTGGGGCTTGATTGAATCTGCTGACAAGTCTTTATACAGAGTAACAATTGATAATTATTTGGGCTTATTCAGTGGCAAAGTAATCAATGTAGAGCCAACTTATATCGATTTACTGGAATTAATTCCTGATGGTTCTGGCTGCTGGGTGGAACGTGAAACACGGATCCAGATGTACGATGCTGCGACTGCAGGTAACTAGGTGTGCGAGTGAATCATGGATAAATTAATAAAAATTAAAAATGTAGGACGCAAAGTTAGCAGACTTGGTTTGTTATCGTGGTTATTGCTTGCTTTACCTGCTAGTGCAGCGCCCTTGCTCTACGAGGTTCGTTTCAATCCATTACTTAATGGTGAAACCGAGATCGAGTTCGTGTTCGATGAACCCTTGCTGCAAGAGCCGGACATCAGCCTGTTAAATGAGCCATCACGTTTAAACGTGCGCTTTGCTGAAGCTGAGCTGGAACAGCGTATTGCGGATGTGGCCATTAATAATGCCGGCGTTAGCCGAGTGAAGTCTACCTTGTCTGAAGGTGGCATTAATTCTGTTATCAGCATGGATTCCTTAAAAGTCTACCGCACCAGACTTGATGGTAATGTCTATGCTGTGCACCTCGCTAATTCACCGCAAATTGTCAAAGCGGGTTCGACATCTGAGCTTAATCCAAGCTTTATTAATAAGTTGCAAGCAATTGATTTTCGTCGTGGTGACAAAGGCGAAGGCCGAATTTTAGTATTTTTAAAAGAAAATGCAGCGGCAGTTGATGTGCAAGAGCGTCTTGGCAAATTAGAAATTGAATTCTATAACACCGATATTCCCGATGAGTTACTTTATCAGCTTGATGTCGGCGATTTTGCGACAGTAGTGAAAGGTATTGAAACTTTTAAAACTAAAACCTCTACGCGTTTAGTGATTGATGCCACAGATCAGTTCACTTTTAACTATCAGCAAATCGACAATATTTTTACGGTTACTATGCAACGTGATTTGACCAGCCGGAGTATTTTAGGTGGTGGTCGTGATTATAAAGGCCGTGCTATTTCTTTGAACTTCCAAGATATTCCGGTAAGAACCGTACTACAAATTATCGCCGATTATAACGGCTTCAACTTAGTCACCAGTGATTCTGTTGTTGGTAATATTACTTTGCGCTTAGATGGTACTCCGTGGGATCAGGCCTTAGATATCGTGATGCGTGTTAAAGGTTTAGATAAGCGTATGGAAGGTAACATTCTGTTGGTGGCGCCAACTGAAGAGTTAGCCGCGCGAGAAGCGAAAGAATTAGAAGTATTACAGCGGGTGGAAGAGTTAGAGCCTTTGTATTCAGATTTCTTACAAATTAATTATGCAAAAGCCGTTGATTTAGCGCTGTTGTTGTCCAATAAAGATGCAACATTACTTTCTCCTCGCGGCAGTGTTGTCGTGGATGAACGCACCAATACCATCTTAATCAAAGATACAGCCCGTAACATTGAAAATGTTCGCAGATTAATTGAACGTTTAGATATTCCTGTACGCCAAGTTTTAATCGAATCGCGTATTGTCACGGTAAATGACAGCGTAACGGATGAGCTTGGTATTCGTTGGGGTTTTAGTGATCAACAAAGTACCAGTGGCGGTGATCGCGGTGTCTCAGGTAATGCCACCGGCGCTAATGGTATTTCAACGGGTGGTTTCCCAGCGTTAGATGATCGTTGGAATGTAAATCTGCCCGTTTCTAGTCCTGCTGGTAGTATTGCCTTTCATGTTGCTCGGTTAGCTGACGGGACTTTGTTAGATCTTGAATTATCGGCGTTAGAGCAAGAAAACAAAGGTGAAGTGATTGCTAGTCCACGCATCACAACTTCTAACCAAAAAGAAGCGAGTATTGAGCAGGGTGTTGAAATCCCTTACGTGCAAGCAGCTTCCAGTGGTGCGACAACGGTAGAATTCAAGAAAGCCGTGTTGAGCTTAACGGTGACACCGCAAATCACCCCAGACAACAAGATTATTTTAGACTTAGTCATTACCCAAAATACCCGTGGTGAGACAGTACAAACGCCTACAGGCCCAGCTACAGCTATTGATACACAGCAAATTAAAACGCAAGTGTTAGCCGACAATGGCGAAACTATTGTGTTAGGCGGTATCTACCAGCAGCAAGTGGTATCAACGGTTACTAAAGTACCGTTACTGGGTGATCTGCCTTACATGGGTGTGTTATTCCGCAACAAAAGCGAATTAAACGAGAAAAGCGAGCTGTTAATTTTCGTTACACCACGTATTTTGACTGAAGGCCAGCCTTAATTCAGGCACAAGCGATGGTCGCTGACCATCGCTTGTGCGGATGACGCTGTCAGAATTAACTTGCCAATCAAAGGGCATTCCTGACATAATTCAGCGCTTCAAATTTTCGTGGGAGCCTAGTGGTCCTTGAATTCAACTTTTCTTTGAGTTAGCTGATTTAGCAATACGACATATGGCAGAAAAACGTAATATCTTCCTTGTGGGGCCAATGGGTGCAGGTAAAAGCACAATCGGCCGCCATTTAGCAGACATGCTGCATCTTGATTTTTATGATTCTGATCAGGAAATTGAACGACGCACTGGTGCCGATATCGCCTGGGTTTTTGACCTTGAAGGCGAGGAGGGTTTTCGGGTGCGTGAGGAAAATGTCATTCAGGATCTAACTGAATTACAAGGAATAGTATTAGCGACCGGTGGTGGCTCAGTTATCAGTAAAGAAACGCGCAATAGGTTATCTGCCCGCGGTATCGTGGTCTATTTAGAAACGCCTATTGAAAAGCAAGTGGCCAGAACACAACGTGATAAAAAGCGGCCATTATTGCAAACAGAAGAAGAGCCAAAAGAAGTTTTAGAACGTCTAGCAGCTGAACGCAACCCGTTATATACGGAGATTGCTGACTTTACTGTTCGTACCGATGAACAAAGTGCCCGCAATGTAGCTAACCAGATTATTGAGCAACTGGGTTTTTAATCGTTAAAGGAGAACTGCATATGCAAGAAGTTGCTGTACAACTTGGCGAGCGCAGTTATCCCATCATCATCTCCGATACGTTTCCTGCATTACTCCCTGAGCTAGCGAAAGCGGCTCAGGTAGTGATTGTTTCAAATCCTACTGTTGCTGAACCATATCTGGCCGCTGTCAGGGCGTTATTCCAGCAACCGGTAAAACATTTCCTTTTACCAGATGGCGAAGCCTATAAAACGCTGGCATCGTTTGAGCAAGTGCTATCCTTTTTGTTAGAGCAAAAAGTGTCACGGGATGCGGTGCTTGTCGCATTAGGTGGCGGCGTAATTGGTGATATGACCGGTTTTGTTGCAGCGTGTTTCCAACGTGGTGTGCGCTTTGTACAAATTCCGACCACCTTATTGGCGCAAGTTGATTCATCCGTCGGTGGTAAAACCGCAGTTAATCATCCGTTGGGTAAGAATATGATCGGTGCGTTTAAACAGCCCGAGCAAGTGTTAATCAATACTAGTGTGTTGAGCACCTTACCTGATCGCGAATTTGCTGCAGGCATGGCAGAGGTGGCGAAATACGGTTTATTAGGCGATGCTGCTTTTATTCAGTGGTTGTTAGCGAATGCGCCGGCTATTCAACGTAAAGAGCCGCTAGTGTTAGCGCAAATGATCAAACATTGCTGCCAAATGAAAGCCAATATTGTTAGTCGTGACGAGACCGAGCAAGGTGACCGTGCCTTATTAAATCTTGGTCATACTTTTGGTCACGCTATTGAAGCCTTTTTGGGCTACGGCGAATGGCTGCATGGTGAAGCGGTTGCCGTTGGTATGGTGATGGCGGCTAAACTTGCGCAGAGTCGAGGTTGGTTAAGTGATAACGAACTCACTCAAACCATCGCATTATTGCAGGCTTTTAACTTGCCTACTGTTGCACCTGCACAGATGAGCATCACAGACTTTCTGCCGTATATGAAAACAGATAAAAAAGTGAAAGAGGGCAAGATGCGTTTTATTCTGCCAACGGCGTTAGGTGCCAGTAAAGTGGTTGCGGATGTAACCGAGCACGAACTTAGCCAAGTTTTTGCCTGATGAAAGTACGCGGCCTCCAACAACAGCTGGCCAATTCTGGGTATTTGCTGCCCTCGCAACGTGATGTGTTATCGCGCTTATTATTTCAATTAGCCTTTAATGATTTTTCCCGCCTCGCTATTATTGGTGCTTCAGGCAGTGGTAAATCGACATTGGCTCTCGCCTTAGCTGAATTATTTTCTGAAGCTGAAGAAATCTCTGTCAATGTTGCAATGCTTCAAGCACCGATTGCTGAGGCATTATTAGCTTCGCAGCTTGGCAAACAATGGTTCGCGACCAGTGATTTAACCGAGCAAAATCTATTGCAGCGTTTGCAAAACGTTGACGCCGATACCCGTTATATTTTAATTACCGATAATCCCGAGCTATTAAGTACTGAGCAATATGCTTGGATCTTAAGTTTACCGGTGACATTATTTGTCTTCACGACGCAAGCGGATAGTCAGATGCAGCTTAATTTGACGATCCCTGGGCTTACCTTAGCGGATTGCGAGCAGTTGTTACAGGCAGAACAATTAGATCCCTTAACGTTAGCGGAACGTTTTGCCAACTGTCAGAATAACCTGCATAAATTAATTAGCCCAGCGCCTGCACGAACGGCTCGGGCGGCACGCAAGCCCGTGGTTAGCAGACCCAAAGCCCCCTTAATTGCAGCAGGCGTAGGCGCGGCACTGATCGTATTGTTTATCCTCACTAGCTGGTTAAATTCAACACCTTCAGCAGATCAAGCAAATCCTGTTGCAGAGATGGCCATTGTACCCATACCGCAAGAGCAATCAGCTACAGCAAGCCCTGAAACGATTGGTGCAACGAGTCAATCAGCTCTGATTGATTTATCTAATGACGCTAGGATGCCAGAGTTAGCTGAAGCAGAAGCTGAAGTAGAAGCCGAGCCCGAGCCCGCTATAGTCGCTATGCCCAGCAACGCTGAGAACATTAAGGCTGCTGTTATTGACGAGGCCAAAACTGTCGTTGCAGAACCGACAGTAGCAACCACATTAAATAATGTGCAGCCATTACCTGCTAAGTTATTACAAGAATCAGTGCTTACCCCTGAGCCTGAAGTGAAACGCGAACAAGACACGCCGAAGGTGCATCAGCACGGCGCATTACTTGCCACGCCTGCTCAACATTTTGTTGTGCAAATCGCGGTATTATCGAGTGAAAACGCGTTAAGCCGATTTAAGCGTAACTATCCAAAATTATCGATACAAGTTTATCAACGCAGTTGGCAGGGGCGAGGTCAATGGGTCATCGTCAGCCAAAGTTTCGCCAGCAATACCGCCGCTAAACAGTATGTGCAAAAATTACCCAGCGCGCTGAGCTCAGCTGGGCCTTTTATTAAAAGTGTGGGTGCTGTCCAGCAAGAGATCAAAGCTTGGCAACGATTGCAACTGGCCCAAAGTAGTCAGGATAATTAAGTGGTACAGAAAAGAAGTCGTGCCTTTTTAAAGTGGGCGGGTGGTAAATATAATTTAGTCGAGCAGTTGCAGCGGCATTTGCCCGCAGCTGATTGTTTGGTTGAGCCTTTTGTCGGTGCGGGCTCCGTTTTTTTGAACACGCATTATCCGTCTTACAAGCTAAACGATATTAATGCTGATCTGATTGAATTATATAAAATTGTTCAGCAGCAGCCAGAGCGTTATATTGCTGACGCCCGTCAACTTTTTGTGCCCAGTGCCAACGAGCGCACAAGCTATATCCGCTTTCGGCAGCAGTTTAATGAGCAACAAGATACCTATCAACGTGCTTTGTTATTTTTGTATTTGAATCGCCATGGTTACAACGGTTTATGTCGTTACAACCTGTCTGGCAAATTCAACGTACCCTTTGGTAGTTATAAAAAGCCTTATTTCCCAGAGGCCGAGCTGTATTTCTTTGCGGAAAAAGCACAGCTCGCCGAGTTTACCTGTAGCAGCTATCAAGATGTCTTTCAGCAGTTAACTGCTGGCGCCTCCGTGTATTGTGATCCTCCTTATGTCCCTTTAAGTAAAACGGCCAGTTTCACCAGTTATGCGCGGCAGGGTTTTACTTTAGATGATCAGGCGCAGTTAGCGATTTTAGCCGAGCAAGCGCAGGCTAATGGGCATAGCGTGTTGATCAGTAATCACGATACGACTTGGACTCGGAAGATTTATCAGCAAGCAGAGTTGCACACCATAAACGTTAGTCGTTCTATCAGTCAAAAGGGCAGTGCTAGGGGTAAGGTTGCAGAGTTATTTGCGTTATATCTGGCCGAGCAAAAAAGCAGTTAAGGGACGACGAAGCTAACGATCAATAATAAGACACTCACAAATAGCGCTGCCATCAGAATGCCTGTGATAATGTAAGGTACCGCGCTGTCGCTTTGAAAATCTTGTAAGCGTTGTTTTTCAGACTGTACGCCAATAAAAGCGCCGAGCACGGCTTTGATAATTTGCCAAGTACTTGCTTTCGTGTGGCTCATACCAAGAAACTAAGAAGGGTTATTGTTGCTAGGAGACATACGACTTAAAAGTTCTAGAAAATCAACAAAATGGAACTGTACAGAGCGACTATCGCCAGACAACCAACTCACCCAATTACGTTGAATTTCTTTACAGCCAACAAGGTTGTCAGAGCATTGCGACAAACTATCTATTTGCCAAAGCGCAACAGCAAACACCACACCACTGATGGCAAGCATTGATTTGCTGGTTTTAGTTAGTTTCATGTTAAATCCTGTTAACGACGCATAACTTCCTTATATTAGTAGATTACACCACCAGATACAAGCTGATTATTTATTAAGCACTGTATCGGTGGCGTAAGTTAGTGATGGAAACGAGATTTAGAAGCTTTTTGAGACGCCAAACACCACACGACTATCAGCTAAATATAAATCTTTAACATCGGTATCGATATAGGCTAATGATAACCCAAGACCCAATACCTCAGTGCTGACCGTGACACCGTAGTCTAAATAGCTTAATGAGCTATCGTCTGAATATTCGTTTTGACCAACATGAAAATCAACAGCCAGATTATCGGTTAACGCTAAGCTGTAACCGGCATAGACATAGTAGTAGTTACCAGTGTTGCCATAGTAATCATCGCTGTAGGCTAAGCCTAAGCTGAAGTCTTTGTAAGCAACAGAACCGTATAGTTCCCAGAAGTTAGAGCCTTCGAACTCGGTGTTTGGGTAGCCATAACGCATAATACCTACGTCGGCCGACCAACCTTCAGCAATATCACCGCTCCAACCTAACATCACGTCTAGCTCTAAAGTGCCAGTACCACCGAAATCAACGCTTGAGCCCCATACTGACAAATAGATGCCTGACTCATCACTTAAGGTTAAACCACCCTGTAAGGCTGCCGCTTCGTCCGTTTGTGAAATACCACGGAAGGCATAGTCAGAAACAAAGGTGACATCGCCACTCACTTCTACCGCGTGGCTCTGCATGCTGGCCGCGCTCATGGCTACAAATAAGGTGCTATAAGTTGCTACAGATAGTTTTTTTAATAATGTCATTATTGTTTCCCCTCATATTGGATTCATCTAATTGTTTCCAAGATATATGCCATGTGGAAATTTTCATTAATAAACAGCACCTTAGTTTTTTTGATCGACTTGGTTTGCTAAGTTTTGCGACATCTTGGTGCAGCTATGCTTGTATTTTGTGCAGCACGGCTTAAGCCGTTGATGCATTCTGTTGAATAATTCAGTAAAGTCGGTGTTTTTCCAAGGAGAACACTGATGCAACCATTTTTAATCGCGCCGTCTATTCTGTCTGCTGACTTTGCTCGCCTAGGTGACGATGTAGCCAAGGTGCTCTCTGCTGGAGCGGATGTGGTGCACTTTGACGTGATGGATAACCATTATGTCCCTAACCTCACTATGGGGCCGATGGTTTGCCAAGCGTTGCGAGATTATGGTGTGACGGCCCCCATCGATGTGCATTTGATGGTTGAGCCTGTCGATAGCATGGTGCCGCAGTTTGCTAAAGCCGGCGCCAGTATTATTACTTTTCATCCCGAAGCCTCTCGGCATATCGACCGTACCTTACAGCTGATCAAAGAACACGGTTGCCAAGCTGGCTTGGTGTTTAATCCTGCAACACCGCTCAGTTATCTGGATTACGTCATGGATAAAATTGATGTGGTGTTATTGATGTCGGTGAATCCGGGTTTTGGTGGCCAGAAGTTTATTCCTGCCACGCTCGATAAGTTACAAGCAGCACGGCAACGTATTACGCAAAGTGGTCGGTCAATCCGTTTAGAGGTTGATGGTGGCGTTAATTTAGATAATATCGCTGACATTGCTCGTGCGGGTGCTGATATGTTTGTCGCTGGCTCGGCTATTTTTAACACGCCCGATTACGCGGCAACGATACAAGCGATGCGAGTTGAATTAGCAAAAGTCTGCTGTTAATGGCTTTTTTGCTGCGAGCTTAGCCGACAACAGCGTATAATATCGCGCTTACATGGTTTTAAAACAGGATACTGCAAAGAATGAGTCGTAAACCGATAGTGCTAAGTGGCGCACAACCTTCAGGACAATTGACGATTGGTAATTACCTTGGGGCATTGCGTCAATGGGATGAAATGCAAAATGATTACAATTGCTTGTATTGTATTGTCGATTTGCATGCCATTACAGTGCGTCAAGATCCTACGGCGCTGCGAAGTGCTTCCTTGGATAGTTTGGCACTGTACTTAGCTTGTGGGATCGATCCGGCTCGTTCAGCGGTCTTTATGCAGTCACATGTGCCTGAACATAGCCAACTAGCATGGATATTAAATTGTTATACCCAGTTTGGTGAATTAAGTCGTATGACACAGTTTAAAGATAAATCAGAGCGGCATAACAATAACGTTAATGCCGGTTTGTTTACTTACCCGGTGTTAATGGCGGCCGATATTCTGCTGTATCAAGCGAATCAAGTACCTGTAGGTCAAGATCAAAAGCAACATTTAGAATTAGCTCGTGATGTTGCCAGCCGCTTTAATGCCTTGCATGGTGATATTTTTACGGTGCCTGAGCCCTTTATCCCAGCGGTAGCCGCGCGTGTCATGAGCCTACAAGAGCCGCAAAAGAAGATGTCAAAGTCTGATGAAAACCCTTGGAATTTCGTTGGCTTATTAGAAGATCCCAAAGTGATCAGTAAAAAGTTTAAAAAAGCGATGACAGACTCTGAAGATCCACCACGCGTTTACTTTGATCAAGAGAATAAACCTGGTGTAGCAAACTTATTGAATATTCTCAGTGGTGTAACCGGTAAAACGGTAACAACCTTAACCAATGAATACGAAGGTAAGATGTACGGCCATTTAAAAACAGATGTGGCCGATGCCGTGATTGGTTTATTAGAACCGGTACAGCAGCGCTTTAAAGAAATCAGAGCGGATCAAGCCTATATGCAGCAAGTCATGCGAGCTGGTGCCGCCAGTGCTCGTGAGCATGCTTGCAAAACGTTAGAGCAGGTGAATGCCGCTGTTGGTTTTGTCACGCCTTAAGTTGGTTTGGGTCTGGAGTTAATACCCTATGCTGCTGATGATCGACAACTATGATTCTTTTACTTGGAATCTGGTGCAATATTTTGCTGCCTTAGGGCAGCAAGTTGTGGTGCGCCGCAATGATGACATCAATGTCGAACAGATCCGCAGCATGGCTCCGCGTTATCTGGTGATTTCACCGGGGCCGGGTAATCCTAGTCAAGCGGGCATCAGTTTAGCCGCAATTGAGGCTTTTGCCGGTCAGATCCCTATTTTGGGGGTTTGCTTAGGACATCAGGCGATAGCACAAGTATTTGGGGCTAAAGTGGTGCGGGCGCCCCGCGTGATGCACGGTAAAAACTCGATTATTCAACATCAGCACCAGTCGGTGTTTCAGCAGTTACCCTCACCACTGAGTGTGACGCGTTATCATTCGTTGTTGGTAGAGGCCGCAAGCTTACCGGCAAATCTGCAAGTCAGTGCCACAACTATTCCGCTTAATGAAAACGAGCCGCCTGAAATTATGGGCCTGTACGACCCAGCCTTAGCACTACATAGTGTGCAATTTCATCCGGAAGCGATTCTCAGTGAGCAAGGACAGCGGATGCTCGCAAATTTTTTAGCAGTGACTATTTAAGCTTTTCATAAAAATAGCGCGGTTTACCGCTAAGGCATAGGCTGCTGCATCTCGCCGAGCATTTCGCTTTCATTGAATATTCTTAAGAAGCGCTTGAATATTCATTTCCACTGCAAATCTATCTGTATCCCTTGTTTTTTCAGGTGTTGCTACAGATGTAGATGCAAGACAACGTCAGTATAATCTGTAATAATGGCGCTATCACGATGTCAATACTTACACCTATACGTGCAAGCTATTCCCTACAAATAAGCGAAAGAGGAACACGAATATGACCGCAGAGATCCAAGTAACCCGAGCTTTGTTCGATGACGTAATGGTACCCAATTATGCTCCAGCAAAATTGATACCGGTAAAAGGGCAAGGCGCTCGCGTTTGGGATCAAGAAGGTCGGGAATATATCGACTTTGCAGGTGGTATTGCGGTCAGTAGCTTAGGTCATTGTCATCCTGCGTTAGTGAATGCGTTAAAAACGCAGGCTGAAAAACTGTGGCATTTAAGTAATGTTCTCACTAACGAGCCTGCGCTGCGTTTAGCGAAAAAGTTAGTCGACGCGACCTTCGCCGAAAAAGTGTATTTTTGTAACTCTGGTGCTGAAGCTAACGAAGCGGCCTTTAAATTAGTGCGTCGTTGGGCTTTAGACAATTTTGACGAGAGCAAGCAAGAAATTATCTCGTTTGGTAAGAGTTTCCATGGTCGGACATTCTTTACCGTAACGGTCGGCGGCCAAGCTTCATATTCTGACGGTTTTGGTCCAAAACCTGGTGCTATTGTGCATGCTGAATTTAATAACTTAGACAGCGTGAAAGCGCTGATCTCGGATAAAACCTGCGCCATCGTTGTTGAGCCCATTCAAGGTGAAGGCGGCATTATTCCCGGCGATGCAGCGTTTTTAAAAGGGTTACGTGAGCTGTGTGATCAGCACAATGCCTTATTAGTTTTTGATGAAGTACAAACAGGCGTTGGTCGCACAGGCCAGTTATATGCGTACATGAACTACGGTGTCACACCCGATATCTTGACCACGGCA
Source organism: Alishewanella maricola (assembly GCF_016343785.1). Classification (NCBI taxonomy): domain Bacteria; kingdom Pseudomonadati; phylum Pseudomonadota; class Gammaproteobacteria; order Alteromonadales; family Alteromonadaceae; genus Alishewanella; species Alishewanella maricola. The sequence continues at coordinate 111,650 of NZ_JAEINI020000005.1, forward strand.
AAATCGCTTGGTGGCGGTTTCCCGGTGGGCGCTATGTTAACCACCACGGCGATTGCACAACATTTAAAAGTGGGTACCCATGGTAGTACTTATGGCGGTAACCCCTTAGCTTGTGCCGTTGCTGAAGCCGCAATCGACACCATCAATACCCCTGAAGTATTAGAAGGGGTATTGAAAAACGAAGCCATTTTCCGCGAGTGTTTAGCCACGATTAATGCCGAGCACAAGGTGTTTGCCGAAGTGCGTGGTAAAGGCATGTTGTTAGGTGCGGTATTAAACGAGCAATACAAAGGCCGTTCACGTGAGTTTTTCTTAGCGGCAGCTGACCATGGTTTATTTGCTTTAGTTGCTGGCACCGATGTTGTGCGCTTTGCACCCTCGCTGGTTATTACCGAAGCTGAAATTCGTGAAGGTATGAAGCGTTTTGCATCTGCCGTGGCGCAAGTTGTCAAAGGCTAAGCGGTTTACGCGTTTTTGCTTGTCGATAATCGTTAATTCAACTGCATGCTCAGTCAAACTTGGGGCTTTTAGCCCTGAGTTGCGACCGCAGCCTGTATCAGAATGGAGTAAGCTAGCATGATGGTGATTCGCCCGATCCGAGCGAATGATTACCCCGCACTGTATCAAATGGCGGTAGAGTCAGGACATGGCTTTACCTCGTTGCCGGTTAATGAAGAGCTGCTGATGCGTAAAATCAGTCGTTCGATGGCGTCTTTTAATAAGACCGTCAGTTCGCCCGGAGACGAAGGTTATTTGTTTGTGCTGGAGGATACGTCGAGTGGCCAGGTGTGTGGTACCAGTGCGTTAGAGGCCGCCGTAGGGCTAGAAGATGCGTTCTATCATTATCATCTTGGTAAGGTCGTGCATAGCTCGAAAACCTTAGGCGTGTACAAAACGGTCGATATCTTGACGTTATGTAATGACTACACGGGCGTAAGCGAATTATGTACTTTGTTTTTGCGACCGCCGTTTCGCCAGAAGTTTAATGGCCGCTTGTTGTCTAAAATGCGCTTTTTATTTTTAGCTGAGTTTGCTGAACGTTTCTCAGATAAAATTATTGCCGAGTTACGTGGCGTATCTGATGCCCAAGGTAACTCACCATTTTGGCAATGGTTACAAGCCCACTTCTTTTCAGTTGATTTTCCAACGGCAGATTACTTAACAGGCATTGGTCAAAAAGAGTTTATTGCCGAACTGATGCCAAAATATCCAATTTATGTCAGTTTGCTGAGCAAAGCCGCACAGCAAGTGATTGGTCAGGTGCACGAACAAACCCGCCCGGCGCTCGCTTTGTTAGAGTCTGAAGGTTTTTCTTGTCGTGGTTACGTCGATATTTTTGATGCAGGCCCAACGGTAGAAGCGCGCATTTCACAGATCAGAGCCATCCGAGACAGCCAGCGTTTACAAGTGCGTATTGCTGAGGCAACGGGAAGTGGTGAGGCCTATATGATTTGTAATACGACCCTAAGCGATTTTCGAGCTTGTTGGGCAGAGTTACAACCGCAGGCCAATAGTACAGAAATTAGCATTCCCGCCGAACTCGCTAAGGCCTTGCAGGTCAATGCTGGTGAGTGGGTGCGGATCAGCAAACTATAATAATAGGAGAGACAGATGAGCCAAGCAGTGCAGTTTATTAACGGTCAATGGCAGGCAGGTGAAGGTCAAGCTTTTCACTCTATCGATCCCGCAAAAAATAAGGTTATTTGGCAAGGCCAAGCGGCCAGTGCCACGCAAGTTAAGCAAGCTATCCTCGCCGCGCGTCAAGCACAAATTGCTTGGGGAGGCTTGGGTTTTGCAGAGCGTGTGGTGTTTGTTAAACAGTTCGCCGCCCAACTAAGCAGCCATAAAGAACAACTGGCGGCCTGTATTGCTGAAGATACCGGCAAAGCGTTATGGGAAAGCCTAACCGAAGTGGGCGCCATGATCGGTAAAATAGACATTTCAGTGCGCGCCTATGAAGAACGTACTGGCACCAAAGAAAACCCGATGCCACAAGGGCGAGCGTTTTTACGTCATAAACCACATGGTGTTGTGGCGGTGTTTGGCCCGTATAATTTTCCAGGCCACTTGCCTAATGGCCACATTGTACCCGCACTTCTCGCGGGTAATACCGTGGTGTTTAAACCGTCGGAATTAACGCCAAAAGTAGCAGAATTAACCGTTAAATTATGGCAACAAGTCGAACTTCCCGCCGGTGTGTTAAACTTGGTGCAAGGTGAAGTTGATACAGGTAAAGCCTTGGCCAGTGATGATGGCATTGATGGCTTGTTCTTTACCGGGAGTTCTCGCACCGGCCATTATTTACATCAACAGTTTGCCGGCCGACCAGAAAAAATTCTGGCCCTGGAAATGGGCGGAAATAACCCCTTAATAGTGCAAGATGTGGCAAATATTGATGCTGCGGTGCACGATATTGTGCAATCGGCCTTTATTACCTCAGGCCAGCGCTGTACTTGTGCTCGTAAGTTATTTTTACCTGTAGGCGCTAAAGGTGATGCGATTTTACAGCGCTTGTTAGAGGTTAGCCGCAACATTCAAGTGGGTGAATACGATGCCCAGCCGCAGCCATTTATGGGGGCCATGATCTCCGTCCAAGCAGCGAAAGGGATGTTAGCCGCGCAGCAGCAACTGGTAGCGTTAGGCGGTGAGATCTTACTGCCGTTAAGCCAACCGTATGCCGATAAAGCCTTGGTCACGCCAGGTATTATTGAGTGTACGCACATTACTGATTTTCCAGATGAAGAGCACTTTGGCCCTTTATTAAAAGTGTTCCGCTTTAGCGATTTTGATGCCGCCATTGCTGCAGCGAATAACACCAGCTTTGGTTTGTCAGCGGGCTTGTTAAGCGATAGCCATGAGCTGTATCAACACTTCTACAAGCATATTCGTGCGGGTATTGTAAACTGGAACCGGCCTATCACAGGTGCCAGTTCAGCGGCGCCATTTGGTGGTATAGGTAAAAGTGGTAATCATCGTGCTAGCGCTTATTATGCCGCCGATTATTGCGCTTATCCCGTGGCGTCGGTAGAGTTAGAACAAGTGGTGTTACCCGAACAATTGTCACCCGGCTTACAATTTTAAGTGCGTCAGTTTATCGGCGCTTCGGCGCCGATTTGTTTTTCATAACATTGTTTGCTTAAATAAAGAGAGTTGATAACACAACATTTTGCTGTTTATCAGCAAAACTCGCCGCACTATGACGATATAGGTACAGTATGGTTATTGATAAGGTCGGTTATGAACATCTTATTCAGTTTTTAACTGAACAATTAGATTTATTTACTACTCAAGGCCCCGCAGATGCATCGGGTAAATCGATAGGCGCTTTATTAGAAGAGCATATTGCAGAGCAAATTATCACCTTGTGCACGCAACATCAAGAACTCGAAATGAATCATCGCGCACTGATTATCCGTGAGATTGACGGTATCATGTATGATTTTCAAGAAATCCTTGCCTCGGTATTAGACAATACCGCCACGCCACAACAAGTCGAATTAATTAACGAGATCGCGCTGTTAATTAAAAATTTATTTGATAACGCCATTGCCGAATTATTTGATTAACAATTACTGATGTTACCCGTATAAACGTTATGGCTGCTCGGCAGTTCATGTGCGATTTAACTGGCGGCACACTGGTCTTTTACGTAGAATACTCACCCTTGTTTTAAAGCTGAGATACGAAGATGAAAGCCAAGGTCAGTTGGGTCAATGGGTTAACTTTTTTAGGTCAATCTGAGAGTGGTCATGCCGTAGTATTCGATGCCGATCGTGACAGTAATACCGCACCGACGCCAATGGAAATGCTATTGATGTCAGCCGGCGCATGTTCATCGGTTGATGTGGTCAGTATTTTAGAAAAAGCACGTCAGCAAGTGTCAGCTTGCCGGGTTGAATTATCCGGTGTGCGCGCTGAGACTGTGCCTAAAGTCTTTACTGAGCTGCATTTACATTTTGTTGTTAGCGGTAAAGCCTTAAGCGAAAAGCACGTAGAACGAGCCGTAAGCTTGTCTGCTGAGAAGTATTGCTCAGTGTCTATTATGTTATCGCAAAGCGTAAAAGTAACTCACTCATTTAGTGTTGAAGACGCTGAGTGAATCAATTGTCTGCACGGTCGGGCTGAAAGTTAACTACGGCGTATTTGGGCGTCGTTAGCGGAGAGCAAAGAATTGGTTAAGCCTTTTGAAAAACTGAAACTGCACGGATTTAATAACCTGACTAAAAGCTTAAGTTTTAGCATTTATGATATTTGTTATGCAAAAACAGAACAGCATCGTCAAGAATATATTGAGTATATCGATGAGCAATACAACGCGGATCGTTTAACCGATATTTTGACCGAGGTGGTGGATATTATTGGCGCCAATGTTTTGAATATTGCCCGGCAAGATTATGATCCTCAAGGTGCCAGCGTGACCATTTTGGTCAGTGAAGAGCCGGTACTGGTTGATCCGGACAATACTGAAAACCCTGGGCCATTACCTGATGCGGTGGTTGCGCATTTGGATAAAAGCCATATTTGTGTGCATACTTATCCTGAAGTGCACCCGCATGCCGGTATTTGTACGTTTCGAGCAGATATTGAAGTATCAACCTGTGGCATTATTTCACCGTTAAAAGCGCTGAATTATTTGATCCACAGTTTTGAATCGGATGTGGTGACCATCGATTATCGGGTACGGGGTTTTACGCGTGATATTAGTGGTACTAAACACTACATCGACCATCCGATCACATCGATCCAAAACTTTATGGATTACGATACTAAGAAAGCCTTCCAAATGATTGACGTTAACGTTTATCAGGAAAATCTATTCCATACCAAGATGATGCTAAAAGAAGGTGATTTAAACAATTACTTATTTGGGATGGGCACGGATTCGATGACCGCCGATGAACAAAAAGACATCAGTAGTAAGGTGTTTCGCGAAATCCGTGAAATTTTCTACGGTCGCAATTTGCCAGAAGTAAAATAACGGCAACGACAGACAGTACGGGCAACAGCAGAGGGGCGCTGTTACCCGTACTGCTGTATTACTTGGCTTTTGGCCTTACTGCAATCACTTCAATTTCAACTAACATACCTGGCCGAACAAGGCTGGCAATTTGTACCGTTGAGCGCGCCGGAAAATTAGGTTTTTTCGCGGCTTCACCAAACTAAAAAAGCAAACATCAAGGGCACTGGCAGGGCAACTTGTTATGCTAAAACCGCATTAAGCGTCAAGTTTTAGTACAAAAATTGTGAATTACGGCGCTTCTGCATCAACGCTTCAATCAGCGGCGTTAATATTAACTCCATCGCTAAGCCCATCTTGCCGCCTGGCACCACTAAGGTGTTAACACGAGACATAAAAGATCCATCAATCATCTTCAAATAATAGGGAAAGTCGACATGTTTGATCCCGCGAAAGCGGATGACCACGAAGCTTTCATCTAATGATGGGATATCTTTGGCACTAAAGGGGTTAGACGTATCAACCGTAGGTACGCGTTGAAAGTTAATATGGGTGCGAGAAAACTGCGGAGTAATGTGGTTAAAGTAGTCTTCCATGCTGCGCACAATACTGGCTTGCACTGCTTCGCGGCTGTGCCCACGTTCAGAGGTATCGCGAATAATTTTCTGGATCCACTCCAAATTAACAATAGGCACCATACCAATCAGCAAATCGACATGTTGGGCGACATTCTGTTGTTCGGTAACGGCACCGCCATGCAACCCTTCATAAAAGAGCAGATCGGTATTCGCGCGTAACTCTTGCCACGGTGTAAAAGTGCCCGGCAGTTGGTTATAGGGCACCGCTTCATCGAAGGTATGTAAATAGTGGCGAATTCGTCCAGTACCGGTTTCAGCATAGCTAGCGAAAAAGCTCTCTAAAGCCGCAAAATCGTTGGCTTCTGGGCCAAAATAGCTAATATGTCGACCTTCTTCACGTGCTTTACGTACCGCTAAATCCATTTCAGGTCTGCTAAAACGATGAAAGCAATCACCTTCAACAAAGGCTGCATCGATACCCAGTGTACGGAAAATATGTTTAAAGGCATTGGTCGTAGTTGATGTGCCTGCACCCGATGAACCGGTAACCGCAATAATAGGATTTTTGTGCGACATAGTGTCACCCTGTAACTTAAATTAGCTTCACCTTATCGGATTTGGGCCTAGCGACGCAACTATTATCCATTCAGGTTTGTGTCGTATGACCGATTAAATTTTGGGATTTGCTGGGGTTAAGCTTGGCAAAGGCAGCGTATTGTTGGAGTAAGCTACTGGGTTATGCTAACCGCCACAAATAACAACTGACGCGAGATTTAACTGATCCGAAATGAGCTGAACGAGTACAAAGCCACAGTAGGTTTAATACGATATTTTTGGAGAATGCCATGGCAGATATGCTGCTAACCTTATTAATTGTTGCAGTGATGCCTTATTTAGCGAAGGCGCCTTTGGTGTGGGCAATGCAACAGGCCGGGGGCTATGACAATCATTATCCTCGGCGGCAACAAGCATTATTAAAAGACTTTGGGGAACGTTGTACTGCGGCGCATTACAACAGTTTTGAAGCCTTAGGGTTATATATTGCTGCGATAGTATTTGTGGTTGCAGCGGGGAACGTCACAAGCTCAATGCTAATCGCTGCTTGGTTGTTTGTGGTTTGTCGACTGGGCTATTTATTGTGCTACTGGTTAAATTGGGCGGCTGCACGCAGTTTAATTTGGCTTGGCTCGGTAGCGGCAGCCATCAGCTTAATGCTGATGGCGTTAGCCGAATTACCTTAAAAGCGGAAGGTAGCAATAATCGGATCGTGGTCAGAAGAGCGATACGGTGTTGGCGCATATAATTGTTGCTGTTGCGCCGCTGATTTAAAGCGTAAGCTGTAATCCAGTAATACCGGTTCATCCGCATTAATGGGCCAGTGCTGAAAATGGCTTAGCTGTTGTGCCAAGGCTGGGCTAGCTAACATGTGATCTAAAGATCCGGCTCGGCCTCTGAATACAAAAGAGTAGGAGGCGTCTTTATTCTCGTCTAAATATTGCCAGCCTTGCTGTTCTAAATAGGTAATCGGATCTTCAAAACGATAGGCATTTAAATCACCTAGCACCACTTGGTAGGATGTGGCAATGCCAGTGGGCGTGGTCGTTAACCATTGCTGTAACGCAGTCACGGCTTCTACTCGAGCTGCATTCCAACACGCTTGACCATCAGCTTGATCTTTTTGCAGTGCATAATCACTGGCATTGGCGCGAGGGCAACTGCCTTTAGATTTTAAGTGACCAAGTGCCAAGGTGAGTTGTTGGTTTGAGGCAAGATGCCGAAAACTTTGCGCCAGCGGTGGCCGATGCAAACGGGTAAATGGCGCTGCGGTATTAACTGCGGTTTGCCCAATGGCTTCAATACGCTCTGAGCGATAAAACATACCGACTTTTATAGCATCTGAACCTGGTGCCACCGCGGTTGTAATCATGCTATACGGTGAAGCACTGCGCTCATTAACAGCGGCTAATAACGTCGCAATAGCGCTGCCCTCATCGTAGCCATTATTTTCTAGTTCTAGCAAACCAATAATATCAGCGTCTAGGGCGACGAGTGCTTCAACTAATTTGGCTTGTTGTCTGGCTAATTCAGCGGGTGAACGAGCTCCTCGGCGTGTTGGGAAAGGCTTATCTTGGCCATGGCCGTTAAAGAAATTCAGCACATTATAACTGGCAATTCGCAGTTCGTTCTGTTGCACCGGTGTCGGTACAGCAGGCCGTGGATTAGCACTGACAAACTTAGCGGGTGAGGTGGGCAAAATGCGATAGCCGCGCTCGTCTTGATGTACTATACCGGCAACATCTAATACCTGATCGCCAATCCGTAAAGTGCTGTTGGCGCTTAAGCCGTTATTAGGATATGGCAGAGGGTCGGGGTTTTGTTGCCAATGGCCATCATCTAACCAGATTTCTTGGCGGTTTTGTTGCTCTGCCAGTTTTGCAGCAGCTTCGCCCGGACTGACGACTTGCGTCGGCACCATTAAGCGTTCATTCGCCAGTAAAATTTCGCCATAACGACCTAAAGGATAAGTATCGGCGACTAACAGCGGTTGGCTAAATGCCACCCACATCCCTTCATAAGCTTCCCAACTTTGCTCTGCTGCCAGCGGTAAGCTCAAGGCTATAGGTTGTGTGCTGCTCTGGCCGCAGGTGTTAAGCACGGTAGCATCCACTAGGCTGGTCTGCTGTTCAATTTCAGCGACGGTGCCTTGTACCGTTAAGATCTGCCCGACTTGATAATTTGCTGCATCCGCGAGGCTGAGTAAAATCCCTTCAGCGGTTTGAGGATCGTTATCAGGTTCGACACTTTGTAACATGAGGCCTGGCATAGGCCCATCGAGGTAGACGGGGGCTAATACCACACCTTGCAGCGTAACGCGCTGTCCAAGCAGTGGGCTGATTTCTGCCGTGCCTTGAACTTGTGCAATGCTATGAGTGGTTTCGCCACAAGCGGAGGGCGGTTGCTGACATGCTGCCAGACATAAGCTGATAAAACCGAGAGCAATAATTCGCATAATCTATCCTATGAAAGCCGATAAAAAAGGTGCCGAAGCACCTTTTAACACCCTTTAATTAGGGCAAATCTAATTAGCCTAATGGCCAATAAAAACGTTAAGCTTGTTGCTCACGCGCAATAGCGCGATAGCCAATATCATGGCGATAATACACATTATCCCAATGAATTTTTGTCACAAGCTGATAGGCCGCTTGTTGTGCCTCGGTAACGCTGTTACCCAATGCGGTGGCACATAACACGCGGCCACCATTCGTCACGACATCGTTGCCAACCAGTTCGGTACCTGCATGAAACACTTTACCCGCAAGGGCTGCGGCATCGTCTAAACCATGGATCACTGTGCCTTTAGCATAAGCATCAGGGTAACCCCCAGCAGCCATCACCACACCTACTGCCGCTTTAGGGCTAAATTGAATGTCGGTTTGTGCTAATTGACCTTGCACCGCACTTTGACATAAAGCGACGAGATCTGACTCTAAGCGCAGCATAATCGGTTGTGTTTCCGGATCGCCAAAGCGACAGTTAAACTCTAACACTTTAGCCGAGCCATCTGCGGCAATCATTAAACCTGCATATAAAAAGCCGGTAAATACATTACCTTCAGCGGCCATACCTTTAACGGTAGGCATAATCACCTGCTGCATAACCCAATCATGCACCGCAGGGGTGACTACGGGGGCAGGAGAATAAGCACCCATTCCACCTGTATTTGGGCCTTTATCGCCGTTATCACGCGCTTTATGATCTTGCGAAGAGGCAAAGGCTAGAGCATGGCTGCCATCCACCATCACAATAAACGAGGCTTCTTCACCGGTCAGGAATTCTTCAATGACCACGCGACTGCCAGCATCACCAAATTTATTACCCGCCAGCATATCATCGATAGCGGCAAAAGCCTCTGCCTCGGTTTGCGCGATAATGACACCTTTACCTGCGGCTAAGCCGTCGGCTTTGATCACTATCGGCGTGCCGAGGCTTTTTACATAGGCTTTCGCCGGAGCAATTTCAGTAAAGTTTTGGTAAGCGGCTGTAGGGATGTTGTGCCGTGCCAAAAAGTCTTTGGCAAACGCTTTTGAGCTTTCTAATTGTGCCGCAGCTTGGGTTGGACCAAAAATGGCTAAACCAGCTGCACGAAAGCGATCGACTACGCCTTTGGCTAAAGGCGCTTCAGGGCCAACAATCGTCAGATCAATCTGTTCTTGTTGGGCAAAAGCCAGTAGACCTGCCACATCATCGGCAGCAATAGCGACATTTTGCAACGCCTCTTCGCGAGCGGTGCCCGCATTGCCTGGTGCGACAAATACTTCGGTTGCCAGTGGAGATTGTGCTGCTTTCCACGCTAGGGCGTGTTCACGACCACCGCCGCCAATTACCAATACTTTCATCAGTTTGTCCGTTTGCTCAGTTAGTTAATGGGTTTGCGGAATTTTAACGTCATGCGATCGCTTTCGCCGATAGCTTGATATTTTGCTCTATCTTGTTCACCTAAACGTAAAGTAGGTGGCAAAGTCCACACACCTGAAGGGTGGTTGGCAGTATCTTTGGCGTTGGCATTGATTTCGCTGCTGCCTTCAAATACAAACCCCGCTTGCTCTGCTAAACGCACCGCCATGCTTTGTGGCATGTAACCGCTGCGTGTCCATTCGGTGTTTAATTGGCTTTCAGGTAAGCGGTGTTCAACCACACCTAATACGCCACCCGGTTTTAATGCGGTAAAAAACTGCTTATAGGCTGCAACCAGCGCGTCTTCACCACCGCCAATATACCAATTGTGTAAATTACGGAAGGTTAATACCACATCGGCTGAGTTAGCAGGAGCAATAGTGACACCGCCAGCAGCCGAAAACTCGGTGACCTGAACTTTACTGTATTGTGGTTGGCTCGCCATTTTTTCGATAAAGGCTTTGCGGCTACGCTGACCATACTCTGACGAGTTGGCAGGAAAATGTGCCGCATAGTACATGCCTTTTTCAGCAACGAGTGGCGCGATAATTTCCGTGTACCAACCGCCGCCGGGAGAGATTTCAACAACGGTGCTTTGTGGCGTAACGTCAAAAAAGGCCAAGGTAGCGACCGGATTGCGGTATTGATCACGCTGTAAATATTCAGGCGTACGTAGCGGATTTTTTACAGCGGTTTCTAAAGCTTCATTTGCGGCAAGTGGCAAGCTGCATAATAAAGCAGTCAGGCTTAATATTTTGCTGAAACGTAACATAATGGTGAGCTCCTTTTAGGGGTGGCTGTAGTTTAGCAAAGCAACTGCAGAATTGCAGCGTCTTTCGTTGCCCAATAAATAGGCACTTTTGTTTTTTTAGGTGGCTAGACTGCTAATTTTCAAGCTACAATCTGCCGTGGCTATGCTAGAATAGCCCCCTTTTTTAGTGTGAGTTGCATTATGTTAGATCAGATTAAAGTGGTATTGGTGGGCACGACACATACGGGTAACATGGGTTCGGTTGCTCGAGCTATGAAAACGATGGGTTTGTCACAGCTTTGTCTGGTTGCACCGAAAACCGCCCCTGACGGCCAAGCCTATGCCTTAGCAGCGGGTGCCAGTGAAATTTTAGCTAACGCGCAAACGTTCGAATCTTTAGCCGAAGCCGTGGCCGATTGCAGTTTAGTGGTCGGCAGTAGTGCGCGTTCTCGCACCTTAAGTTGGCCAATGTTGTCACCGCGTGATTGTGGCTTAAAAGCGGTAGCAGAAGCTACGGCAGCACCGGTGGCGTTAGTGTTTGGCCGAGAAAGTAGCGGCTTAAGTAACGAAGAGCTGCAGCTGTGTCAGTACCATGTGTGTATTGATGCCAATCCAGAATACAGCTCGCTTAACTTGGCGATGGCCGTACAAATTATTTGTTACGAAGTGCGAATGGCGCATTTAGCGGCCAAGCCGTTACCTGAGGTCGCGGATGATGAAAAATATCCAAGCTCAGCGCAGATGGAAAACTTTTATCAACACCTAGAAACCGCCTTGCAGCACACGGGCTTTATTATTAAGCAGCATCCGGGTGTGGTGATGACAAAACTGAAGCGCTTGTTTACTCGCGCTCGACCTGAAGAGGCGGAATACAACATTTTACGCGGCATTTTAACCTCGATGCAGCGTCTTGAAAAAATTGATCAGACGAGTCACAAGGAATAATAGGCATGTTCTCCGGCATCAAAGAAGATATCCGAAGTGTATTTGAGCGCGATCCGGCAGCACGCAGTGCCTTTGAAGTACTGACCACTTACCCTGGCCTACATGCCATTTGGTTACATCGCTTAAGTCATCGTTTATGGCGTGCTCAGTGGCGTTGGTTAGCGCGTTGGCTCAGTACCCTTGGGCGCTGGCTAACGGGCGTGGAAATTCATCCTGGCGCTAAAATTGGCAGACGTTTTTTTATCGATCATGGTATGGGCGTGGTCATAGGTGAAACGGCTGAAATTGGCGATGATTGTACGCTGTACCATGGCGTTACCTTGGGCGGTACGAGCTGGAATCCGGGTAAACGGCATCCTACTTTAGGAAATGGCGTGGTCATTGGTGCCGGTGCCAAAGTACTCGGGCCGTTAATGGTGGGCGACAATGCCCGTATCGGTTCCAACGCGGTCGTGGTTAAAGATGTGCCAAAGGCAGCAACGGTTATCGGTATTCCAGGACGCGTTGTATCTAAGCCCGATGCCGATGTGTCTAAACAGCGACAACATTTAGCCAAGAAATATGGCTTTGATGCCTACGCGGTAGCGGCAGATAACCCGGATCCGGTTGCCAATGCGATTGGCAGTTTATTGGATCATATCCAAGTGCTCGACAATAAGGTTGCTGAACTTTGTCACAGTGTTAATGCGCTAGGGGGCAATGTGTGTGAAGAAGTGCCCACGGTCAATATTGAGGAAAGTGATTTTCGGGAAGCGGAACAACGCGCTGCCGAGCAGCGCTGTAAAGATGAGGAAGTGTTTGATCCGCGGGTCTAATGGCTAATCGCGAATTCCGATAAGTTTAGGCTTTAGCATGATGCGGTTTGCTCAGCTTAATAAACCTTGAATCATCCCTGAGGCGCGATGATTATCTGCATTGCTGCAGTTCACCCTTGGCCTGTAAAGGTTGATTTAGAGCAAACAAGCCATACTGAACAGGCGGGTATTCGGTTAATACCTGACTAAAACACTAGGGTTAATACTTGACTAAAATAGTCAGGAATGTAAAATGGACCCCATTCTGAAATGGGAGCCAATTATGCGATTAACTTCAAAAGGCCGTTATGCCGTGACTGCAATGTTAGACGTTGCTTTACACGCAGTACAGGGACCTGTACCTCTCGCAGACATATCAGAGCGACAAGGGATCTCACTTTCTTATCTTGAACAATTATTCGCTCGTTTACGCAAGCACGGGCTGGTAAGCAGTGTACGTGGCCCCGGCGGCGGTTACCAACTAGGTATGGCAGCAGCGGCAATCTCTATCTCTGCCGTGATCGCTGCGGTAGATGAGTCCGTAGATGCCACACGCTGCCAAGGCAAATCCGATTGCCATGGTGGTACTCGCTGCTTAACCCATACGCTGTGGAGTAATTTAAGCCACCGTATAGAAGACTTTCTGACCAATATTTCGTTAGAAGAACTGGTCAATCAACAAGAAGTGCGGCAAACCGCTCAGCAACAAAGCCGTAAGTTAAAGAATCCTGCCACTGATATTGACGTCAGTTGTCAGCTGTAAGCGCAACGGAGCAAACCATGAAGCTACCAATATATTTAGACTATGCTGCAACAACCCCGGTTGACCCGCGGGTTGCAGAAAAGATGATGCAATTTTTGACAATGGATGGCCAGTTTGGTAACCCAGCGTCACGCTCGCATCGTTTTGGCTGGCAAGCTGAAGAGGCGGTAGAAATTGCACGCAGTCAGATCGCCGACTTAGTCAATGCTGATCCACGTGAGATCGTGTTTACCTCTGGTGCCACTGAATCAAATAATTTAGCCATTAAAGGTGCGGCCGAGTTTTACCACAAAAAAGGTAAACACCTGATCACGGTCAAAACAGAACATAAAGCGGTATTAGATACTATGCGCCAATTGGAGCGCGATGGCTTTGAAGTGACCTATCTAGATGTTGAAGCTAACGGTTTAGTCGATTTAGCGAAGTTAGAACAAGCCATCCGCCCTGACACCACGCTCATCAGCATTATGTTTGTCAACAACGAAATTGGTGTGGTGCAAGATATTGCGGCTATCGGTGAATTATGTCGCAGTAAAGGGATTATTTTCCATGTTGACGCGGCGCAAGCAACCGGCAAAGTAGCGATCGATTTACAAACCTTAAAAGTCGATTTAATGGCCTTCTCTGGTCATAAAACTTACGGCCCTAAAGGCATTGGTGCTTTGTATGTGCGGCGTAAACCACGCATTCGCTTAGAAGCACAAACGCACGGTGGTGGTCATGAGCGTGGTATGCGTTCTGGTACTTTAGCCACGCACCAAATCGTCGCGATGGGCGAGTCTTTCCGCATTGCTAAAGAAGAAATGGCTTCTGAAAATATTCGGATCACCGCGTTACGTGATCGCTTATGGAATGGCATTAAAGATATTGAGCAAGTTTTCTTAAACGGCGATGCCGAACATCGTGTGCCAGGGATCACTAACATCAGCTTTAACTATGTTGAAGGTGAGTCTTTAATCATGGCATTAAAAGACATTGCGGTATCGTCAGGTTCTGCCTGTACGTCGGCCAGTTTAGAGCCATCTTATGTGCTGCGCGCACTGGGCTTAACTGACGAACTGGCGCACAGTTCCATTCGTTTTAGTATTGGCCGTTTCACCACGGAAGAGCAAGTTGACCACACTATTAAGATCGTGCATGCCGCTATCGATAAATTACGTGAAATGTCGCCGTTATGGGATATGTATAAAGACGGTGTCGATTTAAACACTGTGGCCTGGGTGGCGCACTAAACACTAGGCGCTATCGCCACAACAGAGGGTATTAACATGGCTTACAGCAATAAAGTTATTGATCACTACGAAAATCCACGCAACGTTGGCGCTTTTGCTAAAGATGATCCAACCGTTGCCACCGGCATGGTGGGTGCGCCGGCTTGTGGTGACGTAATGAAACTACAAATCAAAGTCAATGAGCAAGGCATCATCGAAGATGCGAAGTTCAAAACGTACGGTTGTGGTAGTGCTATCGCTTCAAGCTCACTGGTTACTGAGTGGGTAAAAGGGAAAACCTTAGATGAAGCACAGCTAATTAAAAACACTGATATTGCGCAGGAACTCGCTTTACCACCGGTGAAAATTCACTGCTCAATTTTAGCTGAAGATGCTATTAAAGCCGCTATCGCAGATTATAAACAAAAGCACGGAGGCTAATGCCCGATGGCGATTTCAATGACAGCAGCGGCGGCCGAGCGGGTCAGTAGTTATCTGCATAATCGCGGTAAAGGTGTTGGCCTGCGCGTTGGTGTTAAAACCACTGGCTGTTCTGGATTGGCATATGTACTGGAATTTGTTGATGAGTTGAACGACGATGATCAAGTGTTTGAAGATCATGGTTTAAAACTCATTGTTGATGGCAAAAGCTTGGTATATATCGACGGCACGCAGCTTGATTTTGTTAAAGAAGGCCTAAATGAAGGTTTTCAATTTAACAATCCGAACGTCAACGGCGAATGCGGTTGTGGCGAAAGCTTTACAGTGTAATGCAGACCCTGAGGTAGCATGAATTACTTTCGGTTGTTTGATTTACCTGAGACATTTGAACTGGATCTAACCGAATTAGGTTCGCGTTATTTGTCGTTGCAAAAGCGTTTTCACCCCGATAATTTTGCGGCCGGCTCTGAGCGTGATCGCTTGATGTCGGTGCAGCAAACGGCCAACATTAACGATGCTTATCATAGCCTAAAGCAGCCTTTGCTGCGGGCTGAGCATATGTTAGCGTTACGTGGTTTGAAAATTAGCAATGAACAGCGCAGTTTTACCGACCCGCTGTTTTTAATGCAGCAAATGGAATTGCGCGAGCAACTAGCAGAATTACAAGACGAGGTCGATCCAGAAGCGGCCTTGTTTGCTATTGAGCAACAGATCCAGCAGCAACGCAAACAGCTATTAAAGGCGTTAAGCGAAGCCCTGGTTGAGCAGAGCGCTGAACAAGATCAGCTCGCCGCCGAGTTGGTGCGTAAATTAAAATTCTTTTATAAACTGCAGCAAGAGCTGGAGTTAATCGAACAGCAACTACAAGACTAATTTCACTATGGCTTTACTACAAATTGCAGAGCCGGGCCAAAGTGCGGCCCCGCATAAACATCGGTTGGCCGCAGGCATTGATCTGGGCACCACTAATTCCTTAGTTGCAACGGTACGCAGTGGTGAAGCAAAAACTTTGCTGAACCAAGCCGGCGAATCGATGGTTCCTTCCGTGGTTCGTTACACTAAAGACGGTGTGCAAGTCGGTAGTGCTGCCGAAGCCGCTGCCGTTAGCGATGCTGAAAATACGATTGTTTCGGTTAAGCGTTTAATGGGCAAGGGCTATCAAGAAACGCTGGCTTTAGCCAATGCGCTACCTTACCGCTTAGTTGAGCAAACCGGCTTAGTCGCTATCGAAACGGTACAGGGTATCAAAAACCCGGTAGAGATCTCTGCTGAAATTCTGGCTACTTTAGCGAATACCGCCAGTGAAACACTCGGTGGCGAACTGAATGGCGTAGTCATTACCGTACCGGCTTATTTTGATGATGCGCAGCGCCAGGCAACCAAAGATGCCGCTAAGTTAGCCGGTTTAACCGTACTGCGCTTATTAAATGAGCCAACAGCGGCAGCCTTAGCTTATGGCCTCGACAGTGGCCAAGAGGGCGTCATTGCCGTTTACGATTTAGGCGGCGGTACCTTTGATATCTCCATCTTACGTTTGCGTCGCGGCGTGTTTGAAGTACTTGCGACCGGGGGTGATTCAGCACTCGGTGGTGATGATTTTGATCAAGCCATTGTTAGCGAATTGAAAGAACGTAGCGGCCAAACTGATTTATCCTTTAGTGCTCAGCGCCAATATCAGCAGCAAGCTCGGGCCTTGAAAGAAGCGTTAACCGATAAAGATCGTTGTGATTATCATTTTACTGCTGATCAACAAGAGGTTAAGGGAACTTTAACCCGTACTGAGTTAGATCAGTTAATCCTGACGTTGGTGAAAAAAACCATCAGGGCTTGCCGTCAAACCCTTCGCGATGCTGACTTAACCACCGATGAAGTGTTAAAAGTGGTCATGGTCGGTGGTTCAACCCGAGTCCCCCTTGTCAGGCAGCAAGTAGCAGAGTTTTTTAATACCGAGCCATTAACCAGTATCGACCCTGATAAAGTGGTGGCCTTAGGCGCGGCTATTCAAGCCAATGTGCTGGTGGGTAATAAAGCAGACAATGAAACCTTGTTGCTTGATGTGATCCCATTGTCGTTAGGCATTGAGACCATGGGCGGGTTAACCGAAAAAATTATTCCACGCAATACGGTGATCCCGGTTTCGCGTGCCCAAGAGTTTACTACCTTCAAAGATGGTCAAACGGCGATGGCGATTCATGTCGTGCAAGGTGAGCGCGAATTAGTCGAAGACTGCCGTTCTTTAGCACGCTTTGAATTACGCGGTATTCCTCCGATGCCTGCTGGTGGTGCTCATATTCGCGTAACCTTTCAGGTTGATGCCGATGGTTTGCTCAATGTCAGTGCCGAAGAAAAATCGACCGGTGTGCAAGCCAGTATTCAAGTGAAGCCGTCTTATGGTTTAAGTGATGATCAAATTGCTAGTATGATCAGTGGCTCGATGCAGCACGCCAGACAAGATATGCAGCAGCGCTTGTTGCGTGAGCAGCAAGTTGAAGCAGAACGAGTCATTGAAGCCGTTAGTGTGGCGTTAGCCTCTGATGCGGCGTTACTTGATGAGCAGAAGCAAGCCGACATTAAGCAGGCGTTAGCCACCTTAAGTGAGTTACGTCAGCAACAAGATACCGCGGCCATTAAAGCTGCCATAGAACATACCAACCAGTTAACAGATGAATTTGCAGCCCTTCGCATGGATAAATCTATTCGTTTAGCGCTGCAAGGTCATAAGGTAGATGAGGTCTAAGTTATGCCACAAATCGTATTTTTACCCCATGCCGAATTATGCCCTGAAGGCGCGGCTCTCGACGCTAAAAGTGGCGAAACGGTATTAGATGTTGCATTGCGCAACGGTATTGCCATTGAACATGCTTGTGAAAAGTCTTGTGCCTGTACTACCTGCCATATTGTGGTACGTGAAGGTTTTTACTCGTTAAACGAAAGTGACGAGTTAGAAGAAGACATGCTGGATAAGGCTTGGGGTTTAGAGCCAGAGTCTCGCTTAGGTTGTCAGGCGCGAATTGCCAATGACGACTTAGTGGTTGAGATCCCGAAATATACCCTGAATATGGTCAGCGAAGGGCATTAAGCCCCGCTAGCGCTCTGCGCTGTCTAGTCGCAGCACAGAGCGCAGTAAGTGTTTTACCTCCCTAGGCAATCTTTTCTTCAAGCTAGGTTTTTTATAACTTTTAGCGTATAATTTGCCGCCCAAATTTTTTAACCCTTTATTAGATTAATAGGAGCCAGACATGGCCTTAGAACGTACTTTCTCTATCGTAAAACCTGATGCCGTAGCCAAGAACCACATCGGTGCTATCTACAGCCGTTTCGAATCTGCAGGTTTACGCATTGTTGCTGCTAAGATGTTACACTTAAGCCAAGAACAGGCTGAAGGTTTCTACGCTGAGCACAAAGAGCGTCCATTCTTCAATGCATTAGTTTCTTTCATGACATCTGGCCCAGTAATGGTTCAAGTGTTAGAAGGTGAAGATGCCGTTCGTAAAAACCGTGAAATCATGGGTGCGACTAACCCGAAAGATGCTTTCGCGGGTACTTTACGTGCAGATTTCGCTGCTAGCATCGACGAGAATGCGGTACACGGTTCTGACGCTGCTGCTTCTGCTGCACGTGAAATCGCTTACTTTTTCACTGAAGCTGAGCTGTGCAGCCGCACACGTTAATTTTCAGCGTTTAGTGAACAAACAAAGGGGGCGCGAGCCCCTTTTGTGCATTAATGCCCTCACTGCGGTGAGCATGACGACAATAGCGTAAGTTATTGTTCTGAAAAGATAGTTATATTGGTTAGCAGGAGTATCCTGGAATGAGTAGCTCATCCACTTTAGTTAATTTGTTAGATCTTACCCGATCGCAGATGCAGGAATTTTTTGTCACGCTTGGCGAAAAACCGTTTCGTGCCGATCAGGTAATGAAGTGGATATACCATTACTGTGTCGATGATTTCGACAAGATGACCAACATTAACAAAAAGCTGCGCGATGTTTTAAAAACGCGCTGCGAAATTAAAGCCCCGGTCGTGGCGACGCGGCAAGATAGCGCCGATGGCACCATCAAGTTTGTAATGGCCTTAGAGGGTGGTCAAGAAGTTGAAACCGTTTGGATCCCAGAAAAAGATCGCCGTACACTTTGTGTTTCTTCACAGGTGGGTTGTGCGCTGGATTGTTCATTTTGCTCTACAGCGCAGCAAGGGTTTAACCGTAATTTATCTGTCTCAGAAATCATCGGTCAGGTTTGGCGTGTTTGCCAAATTATCGGCAGCTATGGCGATACGGGTGTAAAACCCGTTACCAATGTGGTGATGATGGGCATGGGCGAGCCATTATTAAATTTGAATAACGTTGTGCCTGCGATGGAACTGATGATGGAAGACTTCGGTTTTGGTTTATCTAAACGTCGTGTCACTTTAAGCACTTCGGGTGTTGTGCCCGCGTTAGATTTATTGCGTGAGCGCATTGATGTCGCTTTGGCTATTTCGTTACATGCCCCCAATAATGCTTTACGGGATCAGTTGGTTCCAGTCAATAAAAAGTACCCCATGGAAGAGTTTTTAGCGGCTTCGCGCCGTTATGTTGCGCAATCAAAAGCCAATGATAAAGTTACCGTAGAGTACGTTATGCTTGATGGCATCAACGACAGCATGGAGCAAGCGCATGAACTGGCTAATGCTTTAAAAGAAACGCCTGCTAAGATTAACTTAATTCCATTTAATCCTTACCCTGGATCGCCTTATAAGCGTTCGAGCAATTCTAGGATTGATCGTTTTAACAAGGTCTTACAAGAACATGGTTTTACTGTTATGGTACGTAAAACCCGAGGCGATGATATTGATGCGGCATGCGGGCAGCTGGTTGGTGATGTTATCGACCGAACTAAACGTTTAATGAAAAAGCAGCAAAAAGGTGAGTCAATCACAATAAAAGAGCTGCAATAACAAAAGGGAACGCCAGTGGTAATGCAGAGATTTCCTGTTGTCACCGCGCTTACGGCATTGTTAATACTCTCAGGATGTGTTTCTGAGAGCACTTATGTTGCGAATGAGCGCCAGGTTAGCCAGCGCAGTGTGGATAACACCGAAGCGGCTAGAACCCGAATTTCGCTAGGTTTAAACTATTTGCGTCGTGGCGATACGACGCAAGCGCTTTATAATCTTGAGCGTGCCAAAACGATGGCACCTAATTTGCCAGAAGTGTTTAACGCCCTGGCTTATTATTACCAAACGGTGGGGGAGCATACTCAGGCTGAAAACGCCTACAAGCAAGCCATTGCTAAAGATTCAAACAATGCGGATGCTTACAATAACTATGGTGCATTTTTATGCCAAATAGGAAAGTACGTCGAGGCTGAACAGCTATTGTTATCGGCCATTTCCAAGCCCGGTTATATCCGCGTGGCGGAAAGTTACGAAAATTTAGCCCTGTGTCAGTTAGAACAAAACGGTTTTGAACAAGCCCGAACCTATTTAGGGTTTTCTATCTCACACAATGGCACGCGGATAAGTGCATTAATCAACAGTGCTTCGGTTAACTATGCCATGGGCAACTTAATTGATGCCAAAGCCGATTTGCAGCGTATTCAACGTTTAGGCCGTGTCTCTGCGCGCAGCACCTTATTAAATTATTTGGTGTCTGAAAAGCAGGGTGATATGGCAACCATGCGCCATGCCGAGCAGCTATTGCTGACACTGTATATTGATACGGCTGAAGCCAAATTGCTGTTACAGCAACGTACATTGGATAGCGAGTTTGAGCAGTTGCGTGAACGCTACAAGCAAAAACTTCTGGCTAGCATTCAACCTGTGGTTACTGATACACCTGCCGCCAAACAACAGCGGCAACCGGTTGCTAACCCGCAGTTGCGGATACGACGCAAATCGACCGAAGCCGAGCCGGTTAACGATACGCCTGTAGCGAATACGCCTGCTGCTGCGCTAAGCCATAACCCTACACCGCCCACTGCGGCGGTAACTCGTCAGCCAGAGCCGACGCATTCGGTGGCGGATATTGCTAACAGCTTTAGTGCGCAACAAACCAAGCCGGCTGAACTTCCACCGGCTTTACCGGTTGAGCATGTGCTGTTAAATGACAAAACCGTGAATGCTGCCCACAATACATCGGCTGCTACAGCTGAAGAACTCAGTGCTCAAGCTGCGCTCATCACGCAAAACGAGCCCAGCAACAAGACCACAACATCGCGCAGCGATTCGGCGCTGCAAGCAACAAAACTGGAAAGCGCCGTTACTGCGCAACCAAGGTTAAACCCTGCTACAGCCACCAGCGCTGCTCCTGAAGCGCAGCTTACTGCTGTGTCTAATACTCCCACGGCGAGCTCCCAACAAACGGCGCAAGAGCCGTCAGCGGTTACGCCTGCGCTTGAGACCAAGGCGGCATTAGAAACATTAACAACAGCAGCTGTGGATAGCGCTGCGCCAAGCATGATGTCAACTGAACCAGCCGCCGCGCTGACCGTTCAGCCTGATCCTTTAACGAAACAAACCGTGGTGGATACTGCAGAGCCCGCTGTTACAGCGAATTTACCTGCCGCTGATCCTGTCGCGTCAGTGCAACCTATCTCTTCTGCACAGCTCACCATAACCATGCCACAAAGCAATAACGAGCTTATTGCTGATATCAGTGATGTGCCTTTTCATAAAGTCGCCGAGGGCGAATCACTTCACAGCATCTCGATAAATTACAATATTTTATTAACCCGCCTGCAAGAGTGGAACGCCTTAACGCCAACCTCTAAATTGCGGGTAGGACAAAAAATCTGGTTAGCTCCGAGTGATGCCCCGCCAGATTCGGGTGCACCGCCAGTGCGATTGGCCAATGCGCAGCCAGTCGATGAATATTTTCATCTGGTTGCTGAAGGTGACACTATGTTTGCTATTTCGTACCGCTATAATATTCGTTTAGAGCGGTTCATGGCCTGGAATGCGTTAACGGAACAAAGCCGTTTAACCATCGGGCAAAAACTTTACATTGTGGATCCGGCATCAATTAATCATGACTAATGACGAACAACTTGAAGCGAGCTCAGCACCTGAATTGACGGTCGGTCAGATCTTACGGCAAACACGTGAGAAGCGCGGCTTATCTTTAAAGGATGTAGCACAACAGCTAAATTTAAAAGCCGAAGTGTTGCAATGCATAGAAGCCGATGAACCTGATAAAAACATCCTGCCGACCTTTATGCGTGGTTATGTTCGTGCCTATGCGCGGTATTTAAAATTACCTGAGTTGCCGCTACTAAAACAGTTTGAACAGGCGCACCATGTCAATAGTGCACCGGTGAAAACCATGAAAACCTTTTCTAATCGGCAGGCCAAGCAGCAAACTGAAGCTCGCTTTATGTGGCTGACTTATTTGATTGCCGCTATTTTACTGGCCTCGTTAGCCATTTGGTTTTGGCAGGGCTCGCGTGATTTTGTCACAAGCGATAGCCTACCGACCAGCAGCACAACGCCTGCACTGACAGAATCGAGCGGGACTATTCCACTTACGCAAACCGCATCACAGCCTAGCAGCTGGGAGTCACCACCAGCGGCCAATAACGCAGCAGATAACAGCAATGAGCCAGAAAGCTTAGTAAGCGAGTCGGTAACGCAAAGCGATTCGTCTGCATTACCCAGCAGTGTGCCCATGGTTGAGCTGGCAGCGCCCATTACCGACACGCTGCTTGCCCCAGAAAACAACGAACTGGCCACAGAGTCTTTTGGTGACAGTAACGACAGTGGTTTAGATCGGTTAAAAATGACGTTTGCCGAAAACTGCTGGATTGATGTTGTGGATGCCAGTGGTGAGCGAGTTGCTTATGGCACCAAGCAAGCTGGCTACATTATGGAACTGAATGCCAAGGCACCGTTTGTGATTACCTTAGGCAATCCCAGCGTGGTCGCCATCGAATTAAACCAACAGCCTTATGATATGTCGAAATATCCTGGAGGCCGTGTTGCCAAATTTACTTTGTCAGGACAGAACGAATAATGTTTGCAGAAAATCCGATTAAACGTCGGCAATCTACTCAAATTAAAGTAGGAAATGTATTAATTGGCGGTGATGCGCCAATCGCCGTACAATCAATGACCAATACTCGCACTACGGATGTTGACGCGACCGTGGCACAAATTCGCGCCATTGCAGCTGCTGGTGCTGATTTAGTGCGTGTTTCAGTGCCAACCATGGAAGCTGCCGAAGCCTTTAAGCTGATTAAACAGCAATCGCCAGTACCTTTAGTTGCCGATATACATTTTGATTATCGAATCGCTTTAAAAGTGGCTGAGTATGGTGTTGATTGTTTGCGCATTAATCCGGGTAACATTGGTAAAGAAGATCGTATTCGCGCGGTGGTCGATGCCGCTAAAGATTACAATATTCCCATCCGTATTGGTGTGAATGGCGGTTCATTAGAAGCGGATATTCAAGAGAAATACCGTGAGCCGACGCCCGAAGCGCTAGTAGAATCAGCCATGCGGCATGTCGATATTCTGGATCGCTTTAACTTCGACAATTTTAAAGTCAGCGTAAAAGCCTCCGACGTGTTCTTAGCCGTCGGCGCTTATCGTTTACTGGCAAAGCAAATTAAACAACCACTGCATTTAGGCATTACCGAAGCAGGTGGCGCAAGAGCCGGCGCAGTTAAATCGGCCATTGGTTTAGGAATGTTATTGGCAGAAGGTATCGGCGATACACTGCGCATTTCATTAGCGGCCGATCCGGTTGAAGAAGTTAAAGTGGCGTTTGATATTTTGAAATCGCTGCGGATCCGTTCACGTGGTGTTAATTTTATTGCCTGCCCTAGTTGTTCACGCCAAGAATTCGACGTGATTAAAACCATGAACGAGTTAGAGCAACGTTTAGAAGATATTGTTGATCCTTTAACGGTGTCCGTGATTGGTTGTGTCGTCAATGGCCCGGGTGAAGCGTTAATTTCAGATCTGGGTGTGGCCGGCGCCAATCGTAAAAGTGGCTTTTATATCAACGGCGAGCGGCAAAAGCTGCGGTTGGATAACGGGCAAATTGCTGAACAACTCGAGTTTCAAGTACGGCAGTATTTGCAACAACGTATCGCAGTAAAACAACTCTAAGAGTAGGATGCTTGGTGTTTTGCGGCGCAGGCTCTATAATCCCTGCTTTTGCAGACACCTTAGCGGTGCTCTTTGCGTAATAGTTAAACGGAAGCATTATTTTGGCTAAGCAAATTCAGGCAATTCGTGGCATGAACGATTGCCTGCCGCAGGATTCTGGTCTGTGGCAATATGTAGAACAAGTCCTTCGCGACACCGCGGCTAGCTATGGTTACAGTGAAATTCGCTTTCCCATTGTGGAGATGACCGAGCTGTTTAAACGCTCTATTGGCGAAGTCACCGATATCGTTGAAAAAGAAATGTACAGTTTCAACGATCGCAATGGCGACAGCTTAACCTTACGACCAGAAGGCACTGCCTGCTGTGTGCGTGCGGGTAATGAGCACGGCTTACTGTATAACCAAGAACAACGCCTGTGGTACACCGGCCCGATGTTTCGTCATGAACGGCCGCAAAAAGGCCGTTATCGCCAATTTCACCAATTTGGCTTAGAAGCTTTTGGTATTGGCAGTGCTGATATTGATGCAGAAGTGATCATCTTAAGTGCGCGTTTATGGCAAAAGCTGGGTTTAACCCCTTATGTGAGCTTAGAGCTGAACTCATTAGGCTCGAATGAAGCGCGCGCGGCCTATCGTGATACTTTGGTAGCCTATTTGGAACAGCATAAAGATCTGCTGGACGAAGACAGCTTGCGTCGTTTGTACAGCAACCCTTTACGGGTGCTGGACAGCAAAAACCCGGCCATGGCCGAGATGCTGGCCGCCGCACCAAAGCTAGCCGATCATTTAGATGCAGAGTCAACAGCGCATTTTAATCAATTACAAGCACGCTTAACCGCGGCGGGCATTAGTTTTACCATTAATCCACGCCTTGTGCGCGGCTTAGACTATTACAATCGTACCGTGTTTGAGTGGGTAACCACAGAGCTGGGTTCGCAAGGTACCGTGTGTGCCGGTGGTCGTTACGATGGTTTAGTCGAACAGCTTGGCGGCAAACCTACGCCGGCCGTTGGTTTTGCTTTAGGTTTAGAGCGCTTGATTTTATTACTGCAAACATTAGAGTTAGCGCCAGTATTAGCCCCAACCGCAGATATTTATCTGATGGCAATGGGTGAGTCTGCGGAACTTGCAGCTGTTAGCGTTGCCGAAAGGCTGCGTAGCGATTTGCCGACCAAACGTGTTATCTTGCACTGCGGTGGCGGCAATCTAAAAAAACAATTTAAAAGGGCTGATAAATCAGGTGCCGAATTAGCACTGATTTTAGGCGATGAAGAACTGGCCCGTGGCGAAATCACCTTAAAATGGTTACGTCAGGATCAGCCACAACAAACCTTGAAACTGAGCGAATTGGCTCAGCATCTGGCCTGAGAGCATAATGGAGTAGTTAGGTGGAAATTTACACAGACGAAGAACAACAGGTTGAAGCCCTCAAACGGTTTTGGAATGAATATGGCAAAGCTATTTTTGGTGGTGTAATTATTGGTGTAGCTGCCTTATATGGCTGGCGCTTTTATCAGGCTGAACAGCGAGCTAGCGCCGAAGCCTTATCTAACAGTTATGCTCAACTGGTGCAAAAGCAAGCCAGTGAGGATGATTTCTTAGCAGAAGCGCAAACTTTTATTAGCGAGCAAGGTAATAATAATTATGCCGTGTTCGCGGCGTTATTAGCGGCGAAAGATGCGGTGACCGCTGAGAATTTTGCCGAAGCGATTAAGCAGTTAAGCTGGGTACAGCAAAACAGCAAAGACGCTAGCGTTAAGGCGATTGCTCAGTTACGGTTAGCTCGTGTACAACGTCAAACAGGTGACTATACCGGCGCTTTAGCAACCTTAGAGCAAGCTGTACCATCCAGTTTTGTTGGGCAACAAGCAGAGCTGAAAGGCGATGTGTTACAAGCAACGGGTGATTTAGTCGCGGCGAAAGCGGCTTATCAAGTCGCCTTTAGCAATGCCGGCCAAAATACGCAATTATTGCAGATTAAACTTGATGAGCTGGCGCACATCACTGCTGCGAACTAAGGGGCCGATATGAAATTTGCCTTAAAACATGCGGCGTTGGCGTTGATTTCGCTAACGTTGATTGCTTGTTCTAGCAAAGATAAATTAGTACTGCCCGATATCGAAAATCGCATTAGCCCCAAGAAAGTGTGGTCGATGCAAGTCGGTGACGGCGTTGGCCATTACGAATCAGGCTTAAAGCCACTGATTTTAGATGACAAAGTGTTTATGGCCAGCCGTGAAGGCATCGTGGTGGCAGCAGATCTAGCCACAGGCAAACGCTTATGGACCTTTGATCTACGCCAAGACGCGCAAGTGTCTGCTTGGCAAAAATTAAATTTAAGCTGGTCTGAAGGTAATGCCCGCATTGCTGGTGGTATTAGCCAAGGTTACGGCAAGCTTTTTTTAGGTACTGAAAATGGCGAAGTGGTTGCGCTTGATGCGGTTACGGGCAGTTTAGTTTGGCGTGCGCAAGTGCCGGGTGAAGTGTTAGTGAGTCCTGCGGTCGGCGATGGCTTTGTGGTAGTTAAATTAGGTACCGGTACGCTTTTGGCATTAAACCCAGATGATGGCGAGCAGCGTTGGGTGTTTGAAAACGAACAGCCTCCTTTAACGATCCGCGGTGTCAGCGAGCCGGTTATTGAAAGCGGCGGCGTTATTTACGGTAATGCGAATGGTCGTATCGGCGTATTGTTAGTGGATCGTGGTTTCCAAGCTTGGGAAGAAACGGTTGCGACACCAAAAGGCAGTACCGACTTATCACGTTTGGTCGATGTCGATGCTAAGCCGTTAGTCGTTGGGGGGACAGTTTACACTATCGCCTTTAACGGTGAGTTATTTGCACTAGATCTGCGTTCGGGTCAGCAATCTTGGAAGCGCGATTATGCCAGTTTCCGCAATATGGCGATCAGCGGTTCAGTGATTTATCTGGTCGATTCTGAAGGTCGTATTTATGCGGTCGATCGTCGTAATGGGTCGGAGATCTGGAGTCAAACCGGTTTACATAAACACTTTTTAACTGGCCCTACCGTGTATAAAGACTACCTGGTTATCGGCGATAGCAAAGGTAATTTGCATTGGTTTGATCGCAACACTGGTGACTTTGTTGCCAGACAAAGCTTTGATGATTCGGGCTTTTATCGTGAAGCTGTTGCCAATAATGACTATATAGTCGTCACAACTCGTGATGGTGAGCTAGTATTATTACAAACGCCTTAAACTGCGTATTAATCTACTTAACAGAAAACAGGCCTAAACTGAGGCCTGTTTTCTTATTTTTGAGGTTGACTAAATGTTACCTGTAGTTGCCCTGGTTGGGCGCGCCAATGTTGGCAAATCAACACTGTTTAACCGTTTAACCCGCACCCGCGATGCGCTTGTTGCTGACTTTCCGGGATTAACACGTGATCGCAAATATGGCTCGGTCAACTTCGAAGGCATGGAGTTTATTGTGGTGGATACCGGTGGTATCGACGGCAATGAGCACGGCATTGAAGTCGAAATGGCTGATCAATCGTTAAAAGCCATTGCTGAAGCCGATGTTGTGCTGTTTCTTGTCGATGCACGCGCCGGTTCAACGGTGGGCGATCAAGCGATTGCGGCTCATATTCGGCGGGTGGAAAAGCCCGTCTTTTTGGTTGCCAATAAAACCGATGGTCTAGACGCAGATACCGCCGTTGCCGACTTTTACAGTTTGGGCATAGGCGAGGTTTATCCCATAGCTGCTGCACATGGCCGAGGTGTTTCTTCCTTGTTGCAACATGCCTTATTGCCGTTCTTGCAACAACAAAAAGACGAAACGGCTAGCGAAGATTCTGTGATCAGTGATTACACGGATGTCTCTGAAGAGGACGCTGCCGCAGAAGCGGCCAGACTGCGCTCTGAACATATCAAGTTAGCCATTGTTGGCCGGCCTAATGTGGGTAAATCGACACTGACCAACCGTATTCTGGGTGAAGAGCGGGTAGTGGTGTTCGATATGCCGGGTACCACCCGTGACTCAGTGTATATTCCGATGCAGCGTAATGAGCGTGATTACACCTTGATTGACACTGCGGGTGTTCGTCGTCGTGGCAAGATTGATGATATGGTCGAGAAGTTCTCGGTTGTTAAAACATTGCAAGCGATTGAAGATGCCAACGTGGTCATTTTGGTATTGGATGCTCGTTTAGGCATTTCAGATCAAGATTTGAGTATCTTGGGCTTCGTATTGAATGCCGGGCGTTCCTTAGTGTTAGCGGTTAACAAATGGGATGGCTTAAACGACGGTGTGAAAGACGAAATTAAACGCGAGTTAGATCGTCGCCTTGGTTTTATCGACTTTGCCCGCTTACATTTTATTTCGGCTCTGCATGGTTCTGGCGTGGGTAATCTATTCGACTCGGTTGAAGAAGCCTTTGATTCTGCCACGAAACGCGTAAGTACCTCGTTATTAACCCGCATCATGAAAATGGCGCAAGAAGATCACCAGCCACCGATGGTGCACGGTCGTCGCGTTAAATTGAAATATGCGCATGCCGGTGGTTATAACCCACCGATTATTGTTATTCACGGCAACCAAGTAAAAGATTTACCGGACTCGTATAAGCGTTATTTGATGAATTACTACCGAAAAGCGCTGCAAATGATGGGTACGCCAGTGCGTATAGAATTCCGTGAGGGTGAGAACCCCTATACACCCACTAAGAAAAATACTGAGACTGCGCTGCAAAAGTATAAGCGTGAGCGCTTAATGAAAGCCCGTCAAAAAGTGGCTAAAAAAGATTAACAGCAAGGACTAACAGATGAAATTCCGTTTTCCGGTTATTGTAATAGACGAAGATTTCCGCTCAGAAAATATTTCAGGTTCGGGTATTCGTGATCTCGCCCAAGCGATTGGTGGCCATGGTTTTGAAGTAGTGGGTTACACCAGCTATGTTGATTTAACCGCTTTTGCCCAACAAGCGAGCCGCGCATCTTGTTTTATTTTGTCGATTGATGACGAAGAGTTTGGCAGTGGCAGCAACGATGATGTGAATAAAGCGCTGATTGAGCTGCGTGCTTTTGTTAAAGAAGTACGTAAGCGCAATGCCGATATTCCGATTTTTTTGTACGGTGAAACCCGTACCAGTCGGCATATACCGAATGATATTTTGCGCGAGCTACATGGTTTTATTCATATGTTCGAAGATACGCCTGAGTTTGTTGCGCGGCATATTATTCGTGAAGCTCGTAAATATTTAGACGCCTTAGCGCCACCATTTTTCAATGCGCTGATGGATTATGCCCAAGACAGTTCATACTCATGGCACTGCCCAGGTCATTCTGGTGGCGTGGCATTCTTAAAAAGCCCGGTGGGCCAAATGTTCCACCAATTCTTTGGTGAAAACATGCTTCGGGCTGATGTGTGTAACTCGGTAGATGAATTAGGCCAACTGCTTGATCACACTGGGCCTGTGGCCGAAAGTGAAGCGAATGCGGCGCGTATCTTTAATGCCGATCATTTGTTCTTTGTCACAAACGGGACCTCCACCTCGAATAAGATGGTGTGGCACTCTGTGGTGGCACCCGGTGATATCGTGGTGGTTGACCGTAACTGCCATAAATCGATTTTACACTCGATCATTATGACCGGTGCTATTCCGGTGTTTTTAATGCCCACCCGTAACCATTACGGCATTATTGGGCCTATTCCGAAAAGTGAGTTTTCGCCCGAAGCCATTGCCAAAAAGATTGAAGCCAATCCGTTTGCTCGCAATGCCAAGAACAAAAAGCCGCGTATTTTAACCATTACTCAAAGTACCTATGACGGTATTTTGTATAACGTGGAAGAAATTAAGCAAGAGCTGGGCTCAACAATCGACACCTTGCACTTTGATGAAGCGTGGTTACCGCATGCCAGTTTCCATGAGTTTTATCATGAAATGCATGCTATTGGTAAAGATCGACCGCGCTCGGAAGAAACGCTGGTATTTGCTACGCAATCTACCCATAAATTGTTAGCTGGTTTATCTCAAGCTTCGCAAATTTTGGTACAAAATGCCGAAAAGCGTAATTTAGATACCCACCGCTTTAATGAATCTTATTTGATGCACAGCTCGACCAGCCCGCAATATGCCATTATTGCTAGCTGTGACGTGGCAGCGGCGATGATGGAAGCACCAGGCGGCACGGCGCTGGTGGAGGAGTCGTTGTTGGAAGCCATCGATTTTCGTCGGGCGATGCGCAAAGTCGATGACGAATTTGGCGATGATGATTGGTGGTTTAAAGTATGGGGCCCCGATATTCTGCCAGACGAAGGCATTGGCCATCGCGAAAAGTGGGTGTTACATGCCACCGATAGCTGGCACGGTTTTGGTGATATCGAGTCAGGCTTTAATATGCTGGACCCCATCAAAGCCACTATCATCACACCGGGTATGAACTTGCATGGCCAGTTTGATGAAACCGGGATCCCGGCGGCGATTGTCAGTAAATACTTGTCTGAGCACGGTATTATTATCGAGAAAACCGGTCTGTATTCGTTCTTTATTATGTTTACCATTGGTATTACCAAAGGTCGTTGGAACTCGATGGTCACCGAGTTACAGCAGTTTAAAGACGATTACGACCAAAACTTGCCGTTATGGCGCGTCATGCCAGAGTTTGCGGGTAAGAACAAGCGTTATGAAAAAGTCGGTTTACGCGATCTGTGTCAACGCATTCATAATATGTATCGCAAGTATGACGTGGCCAAAGTGACTACTGAAATGTACTTGTCACAAATTGATACTGCCATGACACCCGCCGATGCTTGGGCGAAAATGGCTCACCGTGAAATTGAGCGGGTATCGATTGATGAAATCGAAGGGCGGGTAACGGCCATGTTAGTGACGCCATATCCACCAGGTATTCCACTGATGGTGCCAGGCGAGCGTTTCAATAAAACCATTATCAACTACCTGAAGTTTACCCGTGCGTTCAATGGCGAGTTCCCCGGTTTTGAAACCGACGTGCACGGTTTAGTGCGTGAGTTGGTCGACGGTGAAGTGAAGTACTTTATTGATGTGGTAAAAGAAGCTTAACCAAAACCGCTATTATGTTATTTAAATGAAAGGTCGCCTAGTGCGACCTTTTTTATGCGTTTAATTTAAACTCGCAGGCTTATGTTAATACATGGTATCTCACGCTAGCAGGTTTAACAGTTCTCGCTCTATCGCAAATACATGCTCATCATGTTCACCCAACTCGCGTAGCGCAGCGGCCAGCTGCAGTAAATACTCGCTATTCGGGCCACTTGGGCCAGCACTTACCGCAATATGTGCCGCAATGGCCGCATCACTGTCTGGGCCTAGATAAGCTTCATTATCGGCGCTGGCTAAATATACCAAGCCCGCCGTTTGGCCGGGCTCATCTTGCCAATGTAATTCAGTAAAAAAGCGCAGATAACCATTCTTCTCACGATGGTCTAAGTGAGTAAAAGTTTGAGGTGTCACCTGATAGGCCATGCCGGCACAGCGTTCACCAGGGGCTTCTATCAGGGTTAAGACACGACCAGGTGCCTCTGGTGTACCACGATGATCATGTGAGCCTTGCCAAAAACGGCGCTGCCAGCCATAAATACAGGCAGGCTTGCGCTGTAGATAAGGAAAATCCGCCTTATAAATCAATGAGCCATAGCCAAACAGCCACACCGAGTCGAGGTGATCAAGTGGTTGGCGTTGCTGATTTAAAGCGATGGTATTGTGTGACATAGCACTCCGTACAGCTGAAATTAAAAATGTTCTTAATCATTAATCGTAACAATTCGCCGCTCATAAAACGATAATGAGTATTTGAGAATATCACAAAGCAGCCTGTTTCGAGTTTTTGCCAGAAAGTCGTTTTGGGATTTTACCCTGAAATAAAATGGATTCTGAGTGAAAAATAAGTAAATTTGTTTAATTATTTTGTTTTTTAAGGTTGCCATTTTGAGTTTTGAGGCCTAATGTTTAATCAGGTTTTTTATTGATAAGGATTGAAGATGAAGAATTTTAATAAGAATTTATTCTTAACCGGCTTAGTGGTTTTGCCTTTTTTGTTTCCTTTACAAGTGCATTCAAATACTCAGGTTTCAACTCACTTACTGTGTAGCGATGATCAGTGTGAAAGTGAAATTGTTAAACTACATAAAATGGCGCGTCACAATAACTACCCTGCAATGACCTTACTCAGTATGATCTACGCGACAGGCGACGGCCGTGAGGTTGATCACAAAAAAGCGTTAAGCTACTTAGAGCGTGCAGCGGCGAGTCAACACCCGATGGCCGTGTTTACCTTATCGGAATGGTATCGAGAAGGGTTTGTTGTAGAACAAAATTTAGCACAAGCTGATGCATTATTAGCGCAAGCGGTATCACTTGGACACGTGTCTGCACAGTACAAAAAGACTTTATTGTTATTACAGCAGGCTGATGCCGCCAATGCCGATGAAGCCAACGTTTTTGCAGATGAAGCTATCACCTTATTACAACAAGCCAGTGACCAGCGTTCCGTTGAAGCGATGTTTTTGCTAGCGAGGTTGAAACAGCAAGGTCTCTTTACCCAACTTGATTTAGAAGGCGCGGCTCAACTTTTTAAACGCCTAATGATATCGGGCCATGAAGCCTCTAGACCTTTTTTACAAGAAACGATTGCCATGCTTGCAACGAAACCCGACACCACAGGGTTAGTGGCCGATTTACAGCAAGCTTATGCAGTAGAGGTGATTAAGGTATCAACCAATGACCACAATCCCGATTCCATATTATCCGATGTGATTGCGCAACTTCAGCGTAAAGGTGTTTACTCTAAAGGCAGTGCATCAATGGTGACTACCGCTTGTGGTGTGAGTTTTAGCTGTAATGCTTTTGCCGCAGAAATGGGGCCCAAGTTAACTAATCAAGTTATAACCGGTGAACCGAAGCGTTAACGTTTTTGCCGTTGGCGAGGTACTTTCTTTTGCGTCGCCAAAAGAAAGTACCTAAAGAAAATGCGACCACTTCCGCTCGAAAGCCCGGCTGCTCCTGCTATAGCCCAAGGCGAAAACGTTACTCGTGCGGCGCAGCAACGCCGCACTCAAACATCCGTTAAGACCTTGACCAAGGATGTACAGTCGGCTCGCCGCAGAGGGGGGAAACCTTTGAGGTCAGATACCAATCTTTTCGCAAGGGTTGCCCGGCTTGTAAACTAATGGGATTAACAGCAATAAACTGTCATGGCTTTTGAAAAACATTTGGGTGGAGCTGAACGAGTTAACAGCGAAGTCAACGTTGGCTAAGGACGTCTTTTTCAGGGATGAAAAAGAGGAGCGTACAGGGACGTATTTACCGCGTGCTCCAGCCGACGATTTACGCAGCGTTTAACGTTTTGTAAGCTTCAAACTTTAAGTCAGATACCGAAATACTTCGTTTTCGCCATTGGCGAGGCACTTTCTTTTTTCTGTTCTAGATGAATATTTCTTTAAAACAAAGAGCATGACTGAAACTTCTTAATAATTTGGTCAATTTAATAACTAATTATCTTTTCAATATGTTGATTTTCGGTAAACTCCTAAGTATAAATTTGTTTAGCCTTTTGGATGCTGCTAAGAGGTCTACTTAATAGCGGTTAGGCATTTAAAAGGAACTTAAAGAAATGAGATGTTTGTTAATAATTTTTTCGTTAGCCATATTTACAGGGTGTGCAACAACACCAATCTTAACCACAGCCGACACGATGCAAATAATAAAAGCCGCTGCAGACTCTGCCCCAGCTGGCGTTTATGGAAAATACACCTTATCAATTCAATCTACTGGCTCGCAAATTGGCGATGATCGAATCTTTCTAAACACAGAATTAGATTACAGAGACCAAAGAAATATCACTATTGCTCTGTCCCATGATGCTGTAAAAGAATTAAATGACCATACTGGGCAAGCTGCTATTGAGTTTTTTAAAGGAAAACAGATTCAGGTTATTGGTGATGCGAACCGGGTTAGAATTGATTTTACATCAAGGGGGCAACCTACAGGTAAATACTATTACCAGACACATATTCGTGTCACTCAAGTGTCTCAAATTAAAGTGTTATAAAGCCATGCCTAACAAGGCTGTTGTCGCTGCTACCATGGTTTGGACGGCTTATGCTGCGTTCTAGCAGCCCCAAAGTTTTGCTTAAGGCAGACAAACAAGGAAGGTCAAAATGAAATCGGAAATCATAACAATCAACGTAGCTCAAACAGCAAAAACACTGTCGTTCCTCGCTGCACTCATCAGTTCGCTAATAGCCGTTATAGGTATAGTGTCATTAGCCGCCGGCGTCGAAACTACAATCGCATTCAGCTACATAATTTCGATAACGGTTAACAGTAACGGGGGCAAGCTTTTCTTATTTTTATGCTTACCCGTGTTAACTTTTGCAGCTACTTATATATCAGTCGCTATTTTTTGTATCGCATACAACTTCGTGGCAAAAAAAACCGGCGGAATAGCCTTTCAAACTAAGCTTCAATAAAGGTATGCCTGACAATACGCCGAGCAATATCATGCCTCATTTGGCCAGTGAACGTGATGTTCAAACGCATTGTTTACAATACCATCAAGCATATCTGTTGATAAAAAAGACTCATTTAAATAGGTTGTTGAAGATGGCTTATCTTCCCCTTATTTGTGAATCACTTCTGTCACCGTTGCCATAAAGCGGCCCTCTGCTAAACGCGTATTGATAGTATCACCTAACTTTAGTTGTGAGCTGCTGGTAATGGCTTGCTCTGCGGCATTAAAACTTATGCTGTATCCTCGAGCTAGGGTGGCGAGTGGGCTAACGGTGTGCAGTTGCGCACTGAGTTTCGCCAGTTTTTGTTGTTGCTGTTTTACCTGTTGTTGCTGCGCGTGCTGCAAGCGTCGTTGAAGTTGCTGCAACAGGTTGTGTTGTTGCTTTAAGGTTTTAGCGGGCGAGAGATGCAGCAAACTTTGTTGTAAATAGCTGTGCTGGCGTTTAGCTTGCTGTAACTGTAGCTGCATCACCCGTTGTAAGCGCAGTTGTAACTCATCTAGGCGCTGTTGCTGTTGTTCTAAACGGCGTTGTGGGTGCAGTTGTTGTAAGCGTAGCTGTAACTGACTGAGCTTGGGTGTCAGCCTTTGTAAAAACAAGCGCTGGGCTCGAACTAAGCGGCTAGACAATTGCTGCAGTTGCAACACAAAATGGCTTTGATCGGGTGACACCAGTTCAGCCGCCGCGGAAGGGGTTGCCGCCCGCACATCTGCTACAAAATCGGTGAGTGCAAAATCAATTTCGTGCCCCACGGCACTGACAATCGGAATAGGGCACTGCGCCACGGCTCTGGCCAAGGCTTCGTCGTTAAAACACCACAAGTCTTCTAACGAACCACCACCACGGCCAATAATTAAGACGTCAACCTCATCACGCTGAATGGCTGTACTGAGCATTTGCCGTAGCTGCCCAGCGGCGCTGTCACCTTGCACTTGGCATGGGTAAACGATCACCTTAATACCGGGGGCACGGCGTTGCAGCACAGTAATAATATCGCGCACGGCGGCACCGGTGGGAGAGGTAATTACGCCGACGGTGCGCGGATTAGCCGGTAGCGCTTTTTTGCGCTCGGCTGCAAATAAACCCTCGGCAGCCAGTTTATTTTTTAACTGTTCAAATTGTTGTTTTAATAAACCATCGCCGGCGGGCTCAATAAAGTCGGCTAATAATTGATACTCGCCGCGCGGTTCATAGACACTAATTCGGGCGCGTAATAAAACCTGCTGGCCATTTTGCGGCCGGATCAGTGCATTGCGGTTGGCTTGCTTAAACATGGCCACTTTTACCTGCGCTGCCTGATCTTTTAAACTGAAATACCAATGCCCCGACGCGGCCGCCACAAAATTCGACACTTCACCACTTAACCACAATTGCTGAAACTGTAATTCGAGGGTAAGGCGTACTTCGCTATTTAAACGGGAAACGGTATAAATCTCAGACTGCTGCATGATTAACTCAACGACTTGTTCATGCCCCTAGTGTACGTTATCAAACCTTATCCTGACAAAAAGAAAAAAGCGTTTGTTCTGTTGCACTATTTCCGCTAAAATTGCACCGCAACATTCCCTATCTTTTCATCCACACAGCGAGATTGTTGCAATGCTCAGGATCATTAAAGAAGCTTTAACCTTTGACGACGTGTTATTGGTTCCGGCGCACTCAAATGTGCTACCCCACACCGCTGATTTACGCACTCAGTTAACCAAAACAATCACGCTTAGCATTCCTATGGTTTCCGCTTCAATGGACACTGTAACGGAAGCACGCCTTGCTATTGCCTTAGCGCAAGAAGGCGGCCTTGGTTTTATTCATAAGAATATGACCATCGAAGAGCAAGCAGCCAATGTACGCAAAGTAAAAAAATACGAAAGTGGCGTAGTATCCGATCCGGTTACCGCACTAGCGGATATGACGGTGCGTGATGTTCAAGCCTTAGCCGAACAACATGGCTTTTCAGGTTTCCCCGTTTTAGACAAACAAGGCGAGTTAGTCGGTATTGTGACCGGTCGCGACATGAGCTTTGAAGCAAATTTGCAAGCCAAAGTAACTGCTGTGATGACGCCACGGGAAAAACTGGTCACGGTAAATGAAAACGCGCCACGAGAAGATGCTTTAAAACTGATGCACCAACATCGGATTGAAAAGGTGTTGGTGGTCGATGATCATTTCAAATTAAAAGGTTTAATCACAGTTCGCGATTATTACAAAGCCGCCAGTAAGCCTAACGCCTGTAAAGACGAATTAGGTCGCTTACGCGTGGGTGCTGCGGTCGGTGTAGGCCCAGGTACAGATGAGCGCATCGCGGCGTTAGTTGAAGCCGGTGTGGATATTCTGTTAATTGATACCTCGCACGGTCACTCTGAAGGTGTGTTAGAGCGCGTAAGACAAACGCGTGCTCAATATCCCGATCTTCAAATCGTGGCAGGTAATGTCGCAACAGCCGAAGGCGCAAAAGCGTTAGCTGAAGCGGGTGCCAATGCTGTTAAAGTAGGTATCGGCCCAGGCTCAATTTGTACTACGCGTATTGTTACTGGCTGTGGTGTACCACAAATTACCGCTATCTCTGATGCCGTTGAAGGTGTGCAAGGTTTAGATGTGTGCATTATTGCCGATGGCGGTATTCGCTTCTCTGGTGATATCGCAAAAGCCTTAGTGGCTGGTGCAAATTGTGTGATGGTGGGTTCTATGTTTGCAGGTACTGAAGAAGCACCAGGCGAAGTAGAACTGTATCAAGGCCGTTATTACAAATCTTACCGTGGTATGGGCTCATTAGGCGCCATGGCGCAGCGCAATGGTTCATCAGACCGTTATTTCCAAGGCAGCAATAATGCCGAAAAGCTGGTTCCTGAGGGTATTGAAGGTCGAGTGGCTTACAAGGGCCCAATCGAAACCATCATTCACCAGCAAATGGGCGGTTTACGCTCTGCCATGGGCTTAACCGGAAGCCCAGATATCAACACGCTACGCACCAAGCCTCAGTTCGTTAAAGTGACGTCTGCAGGCATGGGGGAATCGCACGTGCATGATGTGCAAATCACAAAAGAAGCACCAAACTACCGTTTAGGGTAACTGTTTTTTGCTATCAGGGCTGACTTAGGTCAGCCCCTGTACTTTTCAAAAGGTTAGTATGAACAAGAATATTCATCATCATCGCATTCTGATCCTCGACTTCGGTTCTCAATATACTCAGCTGATTGCCCGCCGCGTGCGGGAAATTGGTGTTTATTGTGAGTTGTGGGCGTGGGATGTTACTGAAGCACAAATTCGTGAATTTAATCCAACCGGTATTATTCTATCGGGTGGCCCAGAAAGCGTGACTGAGCAAAACTCGCCACGTGCTCCGCAATATGTGTTTGAAGCGGGTGTACCCGTGTTAGGCATCTGTTATGGCATGCAAACCATGGCTGAGCAGTTAGGCGGCAAGGTGCAAGGCTCTGATCTGCGTGAATTTGGTTATGCTCAGGTTGAAGTGGTTGCTCCGAATGATTTATTTGCCAAGATTGAAGATCACATTGGCGCTAACGGCAATGCCTTATTAGATGTTTGGATGAGCCACGGTGATAAAGTGGTTGAAATCCCAGCCGGTTTTGAAACCTGTGCCAGCACGGCCACTTGCCCGCATGCCGGTATGGTGGATGAAGCGCGTCAGTTTTACGGTGTGCAGTTCCACCCAGAAGTCACGCATACCCGCCAAGGCCTGCGGATGTTGCAACACTTTGTTGTAGACATATGTGGTTGTGACCGCCTTTGGACACCCGCATCCATCATTGAAGATGCGGTGATCCGTTTAAAGCAGCAAATTGGTGATGACCAAGTTATTTTAGGTTTATCCGGTGGTGTCGACAGTTCTGTTGTGGCCATGTTGCTGCACCGCGCTATTGGTAAAAATTTGACCTGTGTCTTCGTTGATAACGGCTTGTTGCGTTTAAACGAAGGCAAGCAAGTTATGGATATGTTTGGTGATCACTTTGGCTTAAATATCATTAAAGTAGACGCCGAAGATCGTTTCCTAGACGCCTTAGCCGGTGAAAACGAGCCAGAAGCTAAACGTAAAATTATCGGCCGTGTGTT
This sequence comes from Alishewanella maricola, assembly GCF_016343785.1. Classification (NCBI taxonomy): domain Bacteria; kingdom Pseudomonadati; phylum Pseudomonadota; class Gammaproteobacteria; order Alteromonadales; family Alteromonadaceae; genus Alishewanella; species Alishewanella maricola. Next base: position 150,212 of record NZ_JAEINI020000005.1, read on the forward strand.
TGTTGAAGTGTTCGATGAACAATCGCAAAAACTGGAAAACGCCAAGTGGCTAGCGCAAGGCACTATTTACCCTGACGTCATTGAATCTGCCGGCTCTGCTACCGGTAAAGCGCATGTGATTAAATCGCACCATAACGTCGGTGGCTTACCGGCGCATATGAAGTTGGGCTTAGTTGAGCCGTTGCGTGAATTATTCAAAGATGAAGTGCGTAAAGTCGGGTTAGAGCTGGGTTTACCTTATGACATGCTTTACCGCCATCCTTTCCCTGGCCCAGGTTTAGGGGTTCGGGTATTGGGCGAAGTGAAAAAAGAATACTGCGACCTACTGCGCCGTGCTGATGCGATCTTTATTGAAGAGCTGCATAAAGCCGACTTATACAATAAAGTCAGCCAAGCCTTTACGGTTTTCTTGCCGGTAAAATCGGTGGGTGTGATGGGTGATGCGCGTAAGTACGATTGGGTGGTATCACTGCGTGCGGTTGAAACCATCGACTTTATGACTGCGCATTGGGCGCATTTACCTTATGATTTACTGGGTAAAGTGTCTAACCGTATTATCAATGAAATCAACGGCATTTCTCGTGTGGTGTATGATATCAGCGGTAAGCCACCCGCGACGATTGAGTGGGAATAAGTTTTATCGTTTAAACTGTTCAGTTTAAATGGATTAAAAAGGCGCTGCGGCGCCTTTTTTGTTGGGACTTTATTCGAGGGCAGATAGCAAGACTCTATTACGAAACGATTAACGTTTTCGCCGTTGGCGAGATACTTTCTTTTGCGTCGCCAAAAGAAAGTATCCAAAGAAAATGCGACCCCAATTTCGCTCGAAAGCCCAACTGCTCATGCGCTGTCCAAGGCGAAAACGTAACTCGCGCGGCGCTAACGTCGCCGCACTCAAACACCCGTTTTCTTAAAACCTTGGCCAACGATGATCAGTCGGCTCGCTACAAAGGGGGAATGAATATCCAAAGCGAAGATCTAGGGTCGGAGCAGAGCGAGTTAATAGCGAAGTAAACTTTGGCTGGAGACGTCTTTTTCAGGGATGAAAAAGAGGAGCGTACAGGGAGGTATTTACCGCGTGCTCCAGCGGAAGCTTTACGCAGTGTTTAACGTTTTCTCCGTTGGCGAGGTACTTTATTTTGTTTCGCCAAAAGAAAGTACCCAAAGGACAAACTTCGAGGTTAGATACCGAGAGCCAAGTAGCTGCTGTGCAAAGCTTCGCGGTATTGCAGAGAAAGGCCTTTTGCGTCATGGTATTGCTTCTGAGAACCATTGGTGGCTTAACATGAAAACGATAGGTTTAATTGGCGGAATGAGTTGGGAGTCAACCATACCGTATTATCGGTTGCTTAATCAGGGGGTTAAGCAACAGTTGGGTGGGTTGCATTCGGCTAAATGTATTTTATACAGTGTCGATTTTCAGCAGATTGAACGTTTACAACATGCGGGTGATTGGCAAGGCGCCGGTGAGGTGTTAGCTGAAGCGGCTGTAGCACTGGCTGCAGCAGGTGCAGAGGTTATTGTGCTCTGTACCAATACCATGCATAAGGTTGCTGCTCAAATTCAAGCTGCGGTGGCTATCCCGCTGTTACATATTGCCGATGCCACCGCAACCGCCTTGCAGCAAGCTCATTGTAGCCGTGTTGGTTTGCTGGGAACTAAATTCACCATGGAGCAGCCTTTTTATCGAGAGCGCTTAAGTGAAAAGTACGGTGTCACGGTGCTGTTACCCACTGAAGCTGAGCGTGATCGTTTGCATCAGATTATTTATCAAGAGCTCTGTCAGGGAATACTTAAACCGGAATCAAAGCAGTTAGTGCGGCGGGTGATGGCCGGTTTAGCCTTGCAAGGTGCTGAGGGAATTATCTTGGGTTGTACTGAAATAGGTTTATTAGTCAGTCAAGCTGATGCCGCTGTGCCGTTGTTTGATACCACGGCACTGCATGCACAAGCGGCTGTAGCATTCGCGTTAGCCGATACGGTTAGTTAAGCTGATAACACTACGCGGCTGCTAGGTCGAAACACTAAAAAAAAGAGACAGTATGAATTACCTGTTTGCCATAATTCTGCTTTGCTTTAGCGCGCTATTACAGGCTAAAGAGTGCGTGATTTTATTGCATGGCTTAGCGCGTAGTGCCGATGCTATGCAAGTGTTAGAAAAACGCTTACAGCAGGCCGGTTATGTGGTCAGTAATGTCGATTACCCCTCAACGCAGTACCCTATTGAACAATTAGCAGCATTGGCCGTTGATCAGGGGCTGCGTCATTGTCAGCAGCAATCCGCACAGCCAGTGCATTTTGTTACGCATTCGCTAGGTGGCATCCTTGTGAGATACTATTTAACGCAGCAGCCTATTGCTCATCTTGGCCGCGTGGTCATGCTTGGTCCGCCTAATCAAGGCAGTGAGGTCGTGGATAATTTAAAAGATGTGCCCGGGTTTGAATTATTGAATGGCCCAGCAGGTCAGCAGCTTGGTACGGATGAAGCGAGTATGCCGAAACGCTTAGGTCCGGTCGATTTTGAGTTAGGCGTGATTGCCGGTACGCAAAGTATCAATTTGTTGCTTTCGACAATGTTGCCCAACCCGGATGATGGCAAAGTGTCACTGGAGTCAACTAAAGTTAAGGGGATGACAGATTTTATTGCCTTACCGACTACGCATCCGTTTATGATGAAAAACGATGCGGTGATCGCGCAAACGTTGTATTTTTTGCAACACGGAGAGTTTGAACCGCTTGAATCAAAATGACGGTTTTTTTACTGATTAAATTCGTGCTTAACGTTTTCGCCGCTGGCGAGGTGCCGCTTCGGGGGCAGATACAGACCCTTGGTGTTTTCGCCGTTGGCGAGGTACTTTCTTTTGTTTCGCCAAAAGAAAGTACCCAAAGAAAATGCGACTCCACGTTGCCGCGAGAGCCCGGCTCAACCTCATCCTACCAAGGCGACGAGGTAACTCGTTCGGCACTACCGTGCCTCGCTCAAACACCCCTCGTCTTAAAACCTTGGCCGGGCAAGGCTGACTGGCTTGCAACGTAATGGAATTAACAACGGAGCACAGCGCTGTCAGAGTTAATGTGGATCAGGTTTAGATTGTTGGTAACTACTCGCAGTAAACGTTGGCTGGAGACGTCTTTTTCAGGGATGAAAAAGAGGAGCGTACAGGGATGTATTTACCGCGTTCTCCAGCCCGCGTTTTACGCAGAGAGGTCATACTAGAAGCTTAGGCTAATGCTTTCGCCGTTGGCGAGGTACTTTCTTTTGCGTCGCTAAAAGATAATCTCACCGTGAGGTGAGATCTATACTCGCCGGTGAGACTGCTAGGAATGACCCCCTAGCAGTCAGCTTGTTCGGTTAGCGTTGAAATACCGGCTCGAGTAAGCGTAGGGTGCCGGCATTGGCATCCATTTCTACTTTTGCGCCTACCGGCAGAATAAATTGCTTGGGAATATGGCCAATCATCGCGCCGCGATAAGCTGGAACACCCAGCGGTTTAATAAAGTCGGCAAAAATCTCATCCAGCGTTAAACTGCCCCAACCATTGCCTGGCGTGCAGCGGTTACAATCACCAAACACAAAGCCTTTTATTTTATCCAGCGCACCCATCAATTTTAGCGTACTCATCATGCGGTCAATGCGGTAGGGCTGCTCTTCAATGTCTTCTAAAAAGAGAATTTTATCTTGAAAATCTGGTAGGTAAGGCGTGCCAGCCAAGGAGGTCAAAACCGTTAAGTTACCGCCCATTAGCTCGCCTTGTGCCTTACCTAGAGTAATCACGCGAGTGCGGTTTTCGCGGTTAACCAGTTCACCTTTGCTTTCTTGTTCGTTTTGGTAAGTGAGCAATTCTTGCTGGAAAAACACTCGTTCGAATTGATCCACATTAAAGGCATTCCAACTACCAATACCATTGGGGCCATGAAAACTCACTAAACCGGCTTTAGCCAGCAAGGCATTATGCAGCGCAGTGATATCGGAATAACCCAGTAACGGCTTAGGGTTGCGCCGGATCATCTCATAATCAAGCAGCGGCAGAATACGCGCGGCACCTGAACCACCACGGGCACAGATAATGGCTTTTACCTCGGGATCGGCAAACATGGCGTTCAGATCGCTGGCGCGATCCGCATCACGGCCAGCTAAATGACCATGACGCTCGGTATAAAAACGGCCGGCTTTAACGTTAAAGCCCAGCGCCTGCAGTACTTCAGTGGCGATAACTAAATCTTCTTGGTCGGCAACGGCGGCGGATGAGGCAATTAAGCCAACGGTATCGCCTTTTTGTAACCGTTTCGGCAAGATGCGACCGTTAGTGGCTAAGGTTGTGCTGGCCGCTTGTGCCGTGAGGCTACAACCGACTAATGGTAATACGCTAAGCGCAACTGCACTGCTTTTTAGAAATTGACGTTTATCCACCGACCGCTCCGCTAATAATAATTTATTCCTATTGATAGCATGCTTTTGGAATAATTACAGCGGATTTGACTAAAAATTGCGTTGATGCGTTGGGCTAAAAAGATAAAAGGGAGTGGGGCAACGAACCTGGTGTTGAAAAGCATTGAACGAGGGGAAGACGGCCAATAAGTGCGATTACCTACTGGCCAGAAACAACATGGTTATTATTTTTTAGGCGCTTTTTTTGCCAGCTTTTTGGCCGCTAATTTACCTGGCTTTTTCTTTTTACTTGCGACTTTCGCTTCTTTATTTTTGGCGCGAAGCCCCTCAATGTTACGACGTTTAAGTTTTTGCTCAGTATAGCGTTCTACTTTGGCAACAATACTCATATCGTGTGCTTCGACTAGCGAGATCGCCGTCCCTTTTTTACCGGCGCGACCTGTGCGGCCAATACGGTGCACATACACATCGGCGCTACGTGGCATATCAAAGTTAATCACATGGCTGATGTCGTCAATATCCAAACCGCGCGCCGCTACGTCAGTCGCCACTAAGATGCGTACTTGGTTATTGGTAAAACGTGCTAAAGCTTGCAGCCGTTTATCTTGCGGCATTTCACCTTGTAACCAGCAACAGCGTAAACCGGCCGTTTCTAATTGCCCCGACAACGTGGCTAAACGCTCACGGGTTTTCACAAAAACGATCGCCTTGGTCACGTCTTCTTGCTGCAAAATATGAATTAACAAAGCGAGCTTGTGGTTAATGTCATCGGCTAAATGACACCACTGCAGTATTTTGGCTTTTTCTTTGCGCGATGGGTGCGCTTCAATCCGCTCTGGCTCTTTTAACGAATGACTGGCGAAACGCTCTAACGTGGCGCCTTCTAAAGTGGCAGAAAACAGCATCGTTTGCCGGCGGCGGCGCGCTTCTAACACGATACGGTTCATCTCACCAACAAAGCCCATATCGAGCATCCGATCCGCTTCATCGAGGATCAGTACTTCCACTTCATCCGCTTGAAAGCTTTCTTCATCGAGATATTCAATCAGTCGACCAGGGGTGGCGACTAAGATGTCATTGTTTTTTTCAAGCGTGTCTTTATGGCTACCATAGTTCACACCGCCGGTAATTAAACCGATGTTCAGAGTCGTATGTTGGCTGAACTGACGGAATTCATCATACACTTGGTAAGCGAGTTCGCGGGTTGGTGTCATCACTAAAACCCGCGCAAAACCCGGATCGCGGCGCGAGAAATCTAATAAATATTGAATAGCGGGTAACACAAACGCCAACGTTTTACCCGTGCCGGTTGGGGCAGACGCCATAATATCGCGGCCCTCTAACGCCAGTGGCAGCGCCAGTTGTTGGATCTGAGTGGGCTCGCTAAAACCGGCCGTTTCGAGTGCGCGATTAAGGGCGTCGTCGAGTTGAAACTCGGCAAATGACATGGGTAGTACCTCAAAGTTATGCTGTTTCCTTATGACATCGGCTGGCACTCAGGCTAAACTGGCGCGCGGAGGACGTATGTCAGCAGGTTTTCAATGTAAACAATTTACTATTGCGCATCAGCATTGTGCGATGAAAGTCGGCACTGACGCGCTGCTATTAGGGGCCTGGGCCCGGCTGCCAGCCAAGGGTGCTATGTTAGACATTGGCGCAGGCAGCGGTATTCTTAGTTTAATGTTAGCGCAGCGCAGCCAGGGTAAACAGGCAATTACTGCCATCGAGCTGGATGCTGCCGCGGCGGCACAGGCTGCAGATAATGTGCAACACAGTCCGTGGCCATTGGCCATCACGGTAATAAAAGGCGATATTCTAACCTATCAGAGCACGCAACGTTACGCTTTAATCGTGTCTAACCCACCTTTTTTTCAAGCGGCTTTGCCCAGTATAGATCCATTACGACAACAAGCCCGGCATACCGATAGCTTGCCCTTTAGTGCCTTGTTACAACAAGCGGCAACGTTATTAAGCCCCGAAGGGGAATTTTGTTTAGTGTTACCTGCGGTAAGTCAGCCGGCTTTTGATGCAGCAGCAACCGAGGGAGGCTGGCATTGCTTGCGCCGCTGTGCCGTGCAAAGTAAAGCGAACAAGCCGGTCAGTCGTTACTTACAGAGTTGGCGCATTGCTGGCAAGAGGCAAGCAGTTGAGCTAAGCAGCTTACTGATCCACGCTGAAAACGGCACTTATTCAGCTGAATATCGCGCCTTGCTACGGGATTTTTATTTGAAGTTTTAACCCGATGCTTAGCCGATGGTGGCGATTTCGGTTAACACCTGTTCGACCCAGCTTTGCAGCCGGGCATCAGTTAACTCATACTGATTTTCATCATCCAGTGCTAAGCCATAAAACCATTCGCCATCCGGCGTAAGCGCTTTTGAGGCGATAAATTCATAACCACTGTTTGGCCAGAAACCTACCCGGGTGATAGCCTGTGGTGCCAGCGCCTCATGTAACATGCCCAGCGCATCTTGAAACCATTCGGCATAACCAATTTGGTCGCCCATACCGTAAAGGGCGATTATTTTTCCGCTTAAATCAACTTGGCTGATCTCAGGCCAGCGTGCTTCCCAGTCTTCTTGAATTTCGCCGAAATCCCAAGTTGAGAGGCCTAAAATCAAGATGTCGTAATCTTGCATGGCGGCCAAACCGGTATCTTTTAAGTTGTGTAACGTCACCAACTCGGGGCCGAGTAGTACTTGAATTTTCTCTGCCACCATTTCGGTGTAGCAGGTGGTGGAACCATAAAAAAGACCAATGTTCATCTGATAGCACGTGTAGTGAAACATGGCGGTATATTATCAGACTTGCCTGCGCTCGCCCATACACTATGCCTTGATGGCTAAATCCGCTACTATTGGCACACCTGAGATCGTTAAGCTTGCTATGAGCCAAACAATACATGCTGCCTTGACAGCCGATACGCAGCAGCGTATTCAACAATTTTTGGATCAGCTTTATTTAGAGCAAGATGCCAGCCCGCACACGTTAAGTGCTTACGGCTCGGATCTGCGGCATTTTGCGCTGTTTTGTCAGCAGCAAAATATCAAACTGCTCAGTGTTAGCGGTGATGATGTGAATGCGTATTTAGCCACGCGCTACGATCACGGGATTAGCCCGCGTTCTGCCTCTCGGGTGTTAAGTAGTTTACGGCGTTTTTATCGTTACTGGCAGCAATTGGCGTTGATAAGTACGAATCCGCTGGAGCATTTATTAAACCCCAAAATTGGCAGTAGCTTACCGAAAACCCTATCAGAAGCCGATGTGGAAGCTTTGCTTGGCGCACCGGATTTAAGCGAGCTGATCCAATTTCGTGATAAAGCCATGTTAGAGTTATTATATGCCACCGGCTTACGCGTGACCGAGTTGGTTAGCTTAACCATGCAGCAACTGTCTGTGCAACAAGGTGTGGTGCGGGTGCTGGGTAAAGGCCGTAAGGAACGCTTGGTGCCTATGGGTGAAGAAGCACAGCATTGGCTAAGTCGTTATTTACGCGAAGCGCGGCCACAGCTGTTAGGGAGTGCGCAAGATGTGCTGTTTCCGAGTAATCGACAACAAATGATGACCCGACAGACCTTCTGGCACCGTATCAAATTTTATGCAACAGTGGCGGGCATTAAGGCAACCTTGTCACCTCATACTTTACGACATGCGTTTGCCACGCATTTACTGAACCATGGGGCCGACTTAAGGGTCGTACAGATGTTATTGGGCCACAGTGATCTGTCGACAACACAAATTTACACGCATGTTGCCCAAGTGCGCTTGCAGCAACTGCATCAACAACATCATCCGCGGGGTTAGTGCGGAACAAGGAACACTATGACATTCGGTTTAAAAACTTTAGCGGCATTATTTATCGCCAGTAGCCTACCGCTGACCGCTTTAGCAAATGAGGCTAAAATTACTGAATCGTTGGCCCAAGTTGGGCTAACGGTGCAACAAGTCAGCCCTTCGCCAATGACTGGCGTATCGCAAGTGCTGACCGATCGTGGTTTGTTCTTTATGTCAGACGATGGCCGGTTTTTGGTTGCCGGTAATGTGCTGGATATGCAAAATTGGCAGCAAGTTCGTGGTCAACAAGTGCCGACTAACTTAAAAGAACAGTTAATGGCCCCGATTATTGTTCAAAAGCTGGCCGAGCAAAAAGACAACGTTATTGAATACAAAGCCCCCAATGAAAAATATGTAGTGCATGTGTTCACCGATCCCAGTTGTGGTTATTGCCGCAAATTACACTCAGAAATCAAAGATTATTTAAAAGCCGGTATTACGGTGCGTTACTTAGCGTACCCTCGTGCCGGTGTTGCTTCAGAAATCGGTTTGCAAATGCAACATATTTGGTGTGCCAAAGATCAACGCGGCGCCATGGACAATGCCAAGGTCGATAAATCGGTGGCTAAAGCCATGTGTCAAAACCCTGTGGCCACGCATTACGAGCTGGGACAGTTTATCGGTGTTACCGGCACTCCTGCGGTGATCCTGCCTGATGGTCAGTTGATCCCAGGTTATATGCCCGCAGAAGCCATGATTAAAGAACTTAGCGCAGGTTAGAGCAAAATTAGCCATTACTTAGCAGATATTGTGCGCTATGGGTTGCCCAACACGGCAACCCGAGTAGCAAAGGTCAACACGCTCTAGGAGTTACGCTTGCAGCAAAAACAGATCCTGCGCCGCGCCTTACCCACGGTAGCAGCCGAATTAGATAGCAGTTTGCATCCGGTGTTACGTCGGTTGTATTTAGGCCGAGGGGTACAGCATGCCGATGAATTGCAACGGCATGCCGCTGCCCTGTTGCCGTTTAATTTATTAAAGGGTATCGATACTGCTGCTGTACTGTTAATTGAAGCACTTGTCCAGCAACAACGTATTGTTATTGTCGGTGACTTTGACGCCGATGGTGCTACCAGTACGGCAGTGCTGATGAGCGGTTTAAAAGCGTTTGGCTTTAAATACCTCGAGTATATGGTGCCGAATCGCTTTGAATACGGTTATGGTTTAACGCCAGAGCTGGCTGAGATCGTGGTGGCGCAGGGCGCAGAACTGATCATTACCGTCGACAACGGTATTTCTGCAATAGAGGGCGTTGCCTTAGCTAAAAAAGCCGGTGTGAAAGTGCTGGTCACCGATCACCATTTACCCGGTGCCGAATTGCCCCAAGCCGATGCGATTGTTAATCCAAATCAACCTGGCTGTACTTTCCCGAGTAAAGCGTTGGCCGGTGTTGGCGTGGCTTTTTACTTATTGCTGGCCCTACGTGCGACCTTACGGGAGCAAGGCTATTTTCAACAGCAGGGTTTAACTGAGCCGAATGTGGCGGAACTGCTGGATTTAGTTGCCTTAGGTACGGTGGCCGATGTCGTGCCGCTAGATACCAATAATCGTATTTTGGTGCATCAGGGCTTAATGCGCATCCGTGCCGGTAAATGTCGGCCGGGTATCCAAGCGTTAATTGATGTGGCCAATCGCACGGCCGTAAAACTTACAGCAGCAGATTTTGGTTTTGCGCTAGGGCCGCGCTTAAATGCCGCCGGGCGCTTAGATGATATGGCGCTGGGTATCAGCTGTTTACTGGCGCCGTCGATTGGTTTAGCACGGCAATATGCGGCAGAGCTTGACGCGTTAAATGCTGAGCGACGCAACATCGAACAAAGCATGCAGCAAGAAGCGCAGGCATTTTTAAGTCAGCTGTCTTTTGATGGTAGCGAGTTACCAGAGTGTTTATGTTTATACCGCGCCGATTGGCATCAGGGTGTGATCGGTATTTTAGCCGGCCGCATTAAAGAGCAATTTAACCGGCCAACCATCGCTTTTGCTCAAGGTGATAACGGTGAATTAAAAGGCTCGGCGCGCTCGATACCCGGCTTACATATGCGCGATTTATTAGAAGAAATTGCCAGCCAGTACCCTGGGTTAATTAAAAAATTTGGTGGCCATGCCATGGCCGCCGGTTTAACTATTGCTGAAGAGCGTTTAGACACCTTTAAGGTGGCGCTGAGTTTTACCGCGAAAAAATATTTAACACCCGAGCAGTTAACCGCCGTGATCATGAGTGATGGCGAATTAGAACGTGATTGCTTTGAGCTTGATTTTGCGCAGTTACTGCAAAATGCCGGGCCTTGGGGCCAGGCCTTTCCTGAGCCGGTCTTTGATGGTGAATTTAAACTGCTCAGTCAAAAGATGTTAGCCGACCGCCATTTAAAAATGCTGCTGCAAGGCCCTGGCGGCAAGTTAGTGGATGCCATTTGGTTTAATGCCGATAACAAGGCGTGGCCAAATGTGAATATTCAGCAAGTCCGCTTAGCTTATCAGTTAGATATTAATGAATATCGCGAGCAACAAAACTTGCAATTAATTGTGCGACATATGGATGCTGTAAGCTAAGTTGCGGCTTGTTAAGCGCTTGCGCTAATTTTCCAGATAATAACTGCCCTAAGTGGCAGTTTTTTGTTATAATCCGCGCCAATTTTTTGGTCGAATTACAGGTTTAACCACAACATGTTTGAAGTAAATCCGGTTTATAACAGTATTAAAGATCTGACTGAACGCACTAACGTGCTTCGGGGGTATCTTTGACTACGATGGCAAAAAAGAACGCCTAGAGGAAGTCTCGCGCGAACTGGAAGACTCTGCCATTTGGAACACACCGGATAAAGCTCAAGCATTAGGTAAAGAACGCTCGGCACTAGAGCAAGTGGTGGGTACTATCGACAGACTAGACCAAGGCTTAGAAGATGTCGCGGGTTTAGTGGAATTAGCGGTAGAAGCCGAAGATCAAGCGACCTTTGATGAAGCAAAAAGCGAATTAGCCGATCTAGAAAAACAACTGGCTTTACTGGAATTTCGCCGGATGTTTTCGGGTAAAAACGATGAGAACCATTGTTACCTCGACATTCAATCAGGCTCTGGTGGTACGGAAGCGCAAGATTGGGCCAGCATGCTGATGCGGATGTATCTGCGTTGGGGTGAAGATAAAGGCTTTAAACCTGAACTTTACGAAGTCACCGATGGCGATGTGGCCGGTATTAAAGGCTGTACCATTAAATTTACCGGTGATTATGCTTATGGTTGGTTACGTACCGAAACCGGTGTGCACCGTTTAGTACGTAAAAGCCCATTCGATTCGGGCAATCGTCGCCATACGTCGTTCGCCTCGGTGTTTGTTTCACCCGAAATTGATGATGATATCGAAATCGATATCAACCCGGCCGATTTGCGTATCGATACCTATCGCGCTTCAGGCGCCGGTGGTCAGCACGTTAACCGCACCGATTCTGCTGTACGGATCACGCACTTACCGACCAATATTGTGGTGCAGTGTCAAAACGATCGCTCGCAACATAAAAACCGTGACAACGCGTATAAGCAACTACGCGCTAAACTGTACGAGTTTGAATTACAAAAACAAAATGCCGAGAAACAAGCACTCGAAGACACAAAATCGGATATCGGCTGGGGCAGCCAGATCCGCTCTTATGTGTTAGATGACTCGCGCATTAAAGATTTACGCACCGGCATTGAAACGCGTAATACGCAAGCCGTGCTAGACGGTGATCTGGATAAATTTATCGAAGCCAGCCTAAAAGCTGGTTTATAAACTATAACTGACTTATTTATAAACTCACTCAGGAATCAAAAAATGTCTGAACAGCATACTCAACATGAAGAAATTCAGGATGTTAACAAACTGATTGCTGAGCGAAAACAGAAGTTGGCTGCGATCCGCGAGCAAGGTAATGCCTTTCCTAACGATTTTCGTCGCGCCAATATTTCTGATGAAATTCATGCTAAATATGATGCGTTAAGCAAAGAAGAGTTAGAAGCGGCCAAGGTTGAAGTGAGCCTTGCCGGTCGTATTATGACGCGCCGTATTATGGGTAAAGCCAGTTTTTGTACGCTGCAAGATATGGGCGGCAAGTTTCAGGTGTATGTAGCGCGTGATAGCCTGCCAGAGGGGCTGTACAACGAGCAATTTAAAAAGTGGGATTTGGGCGATATCGTTGGCGTAAAAGGCCATTTATTTAAAACGCAAACGGGCGAGTTAACCGTTTGGTTAAGCGAAATTCGCTTGCTGACGAAAGCGTTACGTCCGCTACCAGATAAATTCCACGGTTTAACCGACAACGAAGCGCGTTATCGCCAGCGTTATTTAGATCTGATCTCGAACGATCAATCTCGTAAAACCTTTTTAGTGCGTAGCAAAACGGTGTCTTATATCCGCCGTTTCTTCAATGAAGAAGGCTTCTTAGAAGTTGAAACACCGATGCTACAGGCCATCCCCGGTGGTGCCTCGGCACGGCCATTCGAAACACACCACAATGCTTTAGATATGCAGATGTTTTTGCGTATCGCCCCAGAGTTGTATTTAAAGCGCTTAGTGGTCGGTGGTTTTGAAAAAGTATTCGAGTTAAACCGTAACTTCCGTAACGAAGGCGTTTCAACGCGGCATAACCCAGAATTCACCATGTTAGAATTTTACTGGGCCTATGCTGATTACAACGATTTAATGGATTTAACGGAGAAGTTATTCCGTGGTTTAGCATTGGATGTGCTGGGTAGCACCGAAGTGCCGTATCAAGGTGAAGTATTCGATTTTGGTAAGCCGTTTGCGCGTATGTCGGTTACCGAGTCTATTTTACATTACAATCCAGAGCTGACGCTTGAGCAGTTAACCACGCGTGAAGCGGTAGCTGAGTTAGCGAAGTCACTGAAAATTGACGTTAAACCTAACTACGGTCACGGTCGTATTTTGATGGAAGTGTTTGACGAATTAGTTGAAACCAAACTGCGTCATCCTACTTTTATCACCGAATACCCCGCAGAAATATCGCCACTGGCGCGCCGTAACGACGACAATCCAGAAATTACCGATCGATTTGAGTTCTTTATTGGTGGTCGCGAATTAGGTAACGGTTTTAGCGAGTTAAATGACGCTGAAGATCAAGCCGAACGTTTCCGTGAGCAAGTCGCACAAAAAGACGCCGGTGATGATGAAGCAATGTTCTACGACGAAGACTTTGTGACGGCGTTAGAACACGGTTTACCGCCTACAGCAGGCCAAGGCATTGGTATTGACCGCTTGGTGATGTTACTGGCCGATGCTGCGTCTATCCGTGATGTGATCCTTTTCCCACATATGCGGTTACATCACGAAAAGTAAGCGCAAGATACACAATAACGATAAGCCAGGTTAAGCCTGGCTTTTTTATGCGTTGAACAAGGACTTCCTTGCGTTAAATCCCCCCTGAGCTAAGCAAACTAACTGCTAAGCTAAAGCGTAACTTATCATTGAAAGCTTCGGCTGATGTTGCACTGTGCTCAAAGGTACATTGCAGTAGCCTGTCGCGAGCTGTTGCCCTGCGGTAACACTGCAAATAAGAATAACCTTTATCCACAGGAGAGCCTTATGCCTCGTTTAACCGCGGCCGATTTCAGCCCCGAATTGCTAGAACTGTATGATTTTTATGTGCATGGCCAATTAACCCGGCGTGATTTTCTAGAAAAAGCCACCAAATATGCCATTGGCGGTATGACAGCCTTAAGCATTTTATCGGCACTCACGCCTAATTATGCGCTAGCCGAGCAAATCTCCTTTAACGATCCAGAAATTAAAGGCAGCTACATTACTTACCCATCACCTAACGGCCACGGCTCAGTGCGCGGTTATATGGTGGTGCCTGCAAATCATAGCAAACCAGTAGGCGGCGTTTTGGTGGTGCATGAAAACCGCGGTTTAAACCCTTACATTGAGGATGTGGCAAGGCGCTTAGCCAAGGCGGGTTTTGTTGCGCTGGCGCCAGATGGTTTAAGTTCGGTGGGCGGTTATCCGGGTAACGATGAAGTGGGACGCGAGCTACAGCGCCAAGTTGATCCAGAAAAGCTGATGAATGACTTCTTTGCCGGTATTGAGTTTTTGCGTGACAGCGCACTCACCACCCAAAAAATTGGTATTACCGGCTTTTGTTACGGTGGAGGTGTCTCAAATGCCGCTGCAGTGGCATACCCGGAATTAGCGGCGGCGGTGCCATTTTATGGGCGGCAAGCGCGCCCTGAAGATGTGCCTGCTATTCAAGCGCCGTTGCAACTGCACTTTGCGGAAACCGATCCACGGATTAATGAAACCTGGCCGGCCTATGAAGCCGCATTAAAAGCCGCTGGCAAAACCTATGAAGGGCATTTTTATCCTGGCACAAACCATGGTTTTCATAACGACTCCACGCCACGTTATGACGAAGCCGCTGCTAATTTAGCGTGGCAGCGCACCATAGGCTGGTTTAACCGCTATTTAGCTGATTAGTTCGGTCAAAAATAAAAAACGCGATTGGCATCCTAGCTAATCGCGTTTTTATATTGTTTTATGTTAGCGCTGTGAGTTTAGTAAGCGCCGGCACTGTAGATTAATTCATAGCTGTGGCTATAAATTTCTAAAATATTCCCAAACGGGTCTTCCATATAGATCATGCGATACGGCTTTTCGCCCGGATAGTAATAACGTGGCTTCGGCATGCGCTTTTTACCCCCAGCTGCAACAATACGCTCTGCCAATTCTTCAACGTTTGGATCTTGCACACAAAAATGGAAAATACCGGTTTTCCAGTATTCAAAGTTGTTTTCCGGGTTTTGCTGATTGGAGAATTGAAATAACTCTACGCCAATGCGATCGCCGGTGGATAAATGGGCGATGCGAAAACTGCCCCAGCCGGCACCAAACACGTCAGTACACATTTCACCAATGGCACTCGTGTCTTCTGTGATCTCAGTGGGCGTCATAATCAGATACCAGCCGAGTACCTCAGTGTAAAACTTTACTGCCGCTTCCAGATCAGGCACTGAAATACCGATATGTGAAAAATTTCTTGGATAAGTATTGCTCATCATTTAGCTCCTTTTTAACAGTGATCACAGTATATAAAGGCGCTATAATTATTTGAAATTATCATTTTTACTTAAAATAAGTATAAAACGTAATGATTAATCCGCAATGGTTACGCAGTTTTTGCACCTTAGTTGAAGTAGGGCACTTTACCCAAACCGCACAACGCTTGCATATGACGCAATCGGGTGTCAGCCAGCATATGCATAAATTAGAACAACAGCTTGGCGTGACGCTGTTAGATCGCCATGGTAAACAATTTACCCTAACGGATGCGGGGGAACGGCTGTACGCTGAGGCGCGTGAGTTGGTCGCGGCTTTGGCGAGTTTGCCGCAGCGCTTGGGGCATGATCCCGCTTTTCAGGGAGAAGTGAGACTGATGTCGCCGGGCAGCGTGGGCTTAAAGCTGTATCCGCATTTACTGAGCTTACAACAGCAGCATCGACAACTGATAATTGATTATCGTTTTGCACCTAATCGCAGTATTGAACAGGCCGTCGCCAATGGCGAAACCGATATCGGTATTATGAGTTGTGCTGCCACACTCAGCAACGTTAGTTATGAAACTTTAACCACGGAGCCATTATTGTTGGTCACTCCGGCAGGTTGTGATGATCTTAGCTGGTCCCATTTGCAACAACTCGGTTTTATTGATCATCCCGATGGCGCTCATCATGCGGCGCTGTTACTTTCGGCTAATTACCCAGAGTTTCAAGGCGTATCATTTATTGCAAAACACGGCTTTTCCAATCAAATCGCCCTGATTTTAGAGCCGGTCAGTCGGGGGTTCGGCTTTACAGTATTACCGGCTTATGCTGTAGAAATGTTTGCGCAGCAAAGCCTCATTCAAGTTCACCGTTTGCCGCAGCCAGTCAGTGAAACCTTGTATTTAGCCACCCGAGCTCAGCAACCGTTGGCTAATAGAGTGCATACGGTAATGAAAGCGACTCAGGCAGGTTTAACCTGATGATAGCGCAATGCAAAGTCGGGATGGGAGCGCCAGCGTGTAGTATGCGCTCAGATCTTTAATTTTGCCTTTTTCGGGCACTGCAGGGGCAACTGTTACTCCTAAAACATAAACGCTGCTTAGCACTGCTGTAGTGATGGGTTCGTTAGATGGCGTCTCCGGTACGGCAAGCGTAGCGGAGACGAGAGCGTTGTAGAGGGAGAGATGTGTATCAAGGGCGCTGGTCTTGTTTTGGCTGCTCAAAGCATTTATATCGCATGCTTAACAGTGAAGGCTATCCCCTGAAGATGCATTGTAATTCAAGGATTATTTATGAAGAATGTGGCTGGCGCTTATCACGCACTAACCACCACACCAGATAAGCTAAAATCAGCAGGGGTAATACGGTGACGGCTAAGCTAACACCAATACCGATAATGGCACCGATAACACCCATGAGAACAGCAAATACCGTGGCTAAGATGGCGAGTAATGTAGGTAAGCAGTAAATACCGATAGCGATAATTAGTATGGTTGCGAGTGTTCTGTTCATAAGTCATTCCTTTTGATTAAGAGGTTTACCGCTGGATTCAGCAAGTTCCTTGTATACCAATCAAAAGCTATGCCAAAAAATAAATTAAATTTTTTCAATATCTTATGATTATAGGTTGGCGGTTGTGACAGATTAATCACACAGGCGTAGTGATTTTGACTAAGAATTGGTCAAAAATTTAAACGCTATAATATTAGCTCAAACAAAAACGCCGATAATCATATCGGCGATGAACTTGTGCTGGCAACATACACTTTTAGTTTTGAGGGCGGTGCTAGAGTTTATTGATTTTTTCTTTTAACTGATAGCTAGGCTCGGTGACAATACTTTCGAGGGTGGCCACGCGATTTTTTAGTTTAGCAATCTCATTTTGTAACGCGCTAACATCTTCGTTGTTATGTTTTGCTTTGCCTTCCATATAGGTTTTATAGCCGGAAACGGCACAGCCACATACGATAGCGATGGCGGCAATTTCAAAAGGTCCCATTAGTCACTCCTTTAACGATTTAAACGATTAATTTCTTCATTTAACTGATATTTCTTATCAGTGACGATACTTTCTAAAGCGGCAAGCCTAGTTTTGACTTTTTGTAATTCTTCTTGAATTTCTTTATCACCTTTGCCTGATGCTAAATGTTGATACTTGTAGCGCATTTTCATTGCATCATAAAAGCAGCCACCGACAATCGCGACGACGACAATAACCACCACTCCGATATCCACTTTTTTGTTCTCCTTTGCGTTTGTCCAAGCTTTATGTCAATGAGGCTGATCTGTTGACTGATTTATTGGCTGTGTAAAAACCAAAAAACACTGCAAACAAAATGCCAAAGTTTAAACTGTTTAATATCAATGTGTTATGTTTTGTTGTTTTGCAAGGGTGGTGTTTTACCCAAAATAATCGTCAGCCTGACTTCAGTCTAGTGGTAAAATTCGCCAACGATAGCAAAACTTTGTAAAACTTTATGACTGATGAAGATTGGATGCGCCACGCTTTAATGTTAGCCGCTCGAGCAGAAGCCGCAGGCGAAGTGCCAGTGGGGGCGGTGTTGGTTAAGGATCAGCAAGTGGTTGCTGAAGGCTGGAATCAGATGATCAGTTCGCACGATCCATCGGCACATGCTGAAATGTTAGCCGTGCGCCAAGCGGGCCAATTACTGCAAAACTATCGGCTACCAGAGTGTACTTTGTATGTCACGCTAGAGCCGTGCAGCATGTGCGCCGGTATGTTGGTGCATAGTCGAATTAAACGGCTGGTGTTTGGGGCCAGCGATTATAAGACGGGAGCGGCCGGCTCTATCATGGATTTGGTGTGTCATCCCAAGTTAAACCATCAATTAGAGGTGACCGCTGGGGTGTTGGCTGAAGAGTGTTCGATGATGTTATCGACGTTTTTCCAGCGGCGTCGCGCTGAGCAAAAGAGGCTTAAACAGCAGAAGGGGCCGTTGGAAATTGTTGAAAAGACGTTTGGTAATGACGGCGACGTCGATTTAACTTAACAGTCTTCACACTGCGTTTTAGGCGTCGCCGACTTGACGAGACGGTCAGTAAACGCCGCCGCCGTTTTAGCGACGGTCTTTTTTTATTTAGCATAGGGTTACCTAAAGTGTTTACGATTTTGTTAATAGTATGACTGCGTAAGCTCAGTTACAAGCAGCCGGTATGAATTTATTATGAAGAGGGTGGTGCTAAGGCAGACGACTCTTCAGATTCATTTGTTTCTTCGACCAGTTTTTGACGTTGTTGTTCCATTCTATCTTCCAGTTGCTGCCGTTCGTCCACACCCACAAGGGTGTCGTAATAGCGACGAATATTTTCGACATACATTACCGCTTCATCACCGCGGGCAAAGCCAAAACGGGTATGTTGATACACCGACTTTTTGCGTAATAAAGGTAAGCGCTGTTTCACTTCAAGCCATTTATCGGGATCGGCGCCATCTCTCTGGGTTAAACGTCGCGCATCTTCAACATGACCCCAGCCAATGTTATATGAGGCTAAGGCGAACCATAATCGGTCTGGCATCGGGATCCGCTCTGGAATACGCGTTAATAACAGTTGCAGATAACGACTGCCCCCATCAATGCTATCTTGTGGGTCGAGCCGACTGTCTACGCCCATTTGCCGAGCCGTGGGCATGGTTAGCATCATTAAACCGCGCACACCCGTGGGGCTGCGGGCTTTCGGGTTCCAGTGCGACTCTTGATAGCTTAACGCTGCCAATAAACGCCAATCCAATTCACCGGCATGCTCCAGAAACCATGGCTTGAACTTCGGCAAGGTGTGGTCGATAGCCTGAATAAATTTAATGGTATCAACGTAATCAAACAGCTCAACATGGCCGAAATAACGATCTTCTAATGTCACTAAGTCGCCATTTTGATAAACATGACCAAAATATTCGATCAAGACACTGTATAAGCTGTCATCTTGGCTTTTTTGAAGTAGCCAACCCACCGGCAAATTTTCATTGAGAGTAAAGGCAATACTGAGTTGCGGAAACAAACGGCGGTTTACCGCCAGTTGGTTTGAATCGGTCAGGGTATAGTTGATACTGCCGTCGATGACTTTTTGCAGTAATTCATCGGCATCTAATTCGGGATCTTCTACATACTGAAAGTCAGCGTTTTCTTGTTGTAAAATGGCCAGGCTTTCGGCATGACTACTGGCTTTCATCACCACAACCGGCCCGGCAAGATCGGCAAATTCACGCGGCCAAGTTGCTCCTTGTCGGTACACCACAACTTCATTGATCCAGCGATAAGGCGGTGCGGCACGAAAGCGTTCAGTACGTGAGGGCGTTAAGGTTAGTCCTCCGGCGATAAAGTCAACTTGGCCGGTTTCCAGTTTATCGAGTAACTCATCAAGGTGAAAACTAGGGGCTAAACTCAGCTCGACACCGAGGCGGTCGGCCAGTGCTTTGGCCAGTTCGTATTCAAACCCAGTCGGGCCATCTACCCCAATATAATAACTTGTCGGGCCATGTAAAATACCCACTCGCAAGCTGTTGCGCTGATAAATGTCGGCCAATTGCCCGCTTGTCTCGACCGCCGGTGGCGTGCAAGCAAACAGTAAGCAACAGCAGAGTAATAACAGCGTTTTGTGCATAATGGCGGTCCAACCTCTTTGATGAATGGCTGTTATAGCAAACTTCTTGCCGTCAGTCAGGTTTTTCGCATATCCCTCGCCGTGAATTTTCTTTATAATATGCCGCCTTTTAGGGTGTAAACGCCCTAGGTTCCACTGTCGTTCAACCAACGGAAATAAGCCTATGTTGATCCTGCGTGGTGCGCCTGCACTGTCCGAATTCAGAATTCAAAAGTTACTCGATCTTTGTGCCCAGCAAAATTTACCGGTAAGCGGAATTTATGCTGAATATATGCATTTTGCTGATCTTGCTGCACCGTTAAGTGCAGAGCAACAGGACACATTAGATAAATTATTGAGTTACGGCCCCACGGTCACCAGTCATCAACCGACCGGTCTGTTGTTACTCGTTACGCCGCGGCCGGGTACCATTTCGCCATGGTCATCAAAAGCGACTGATATTGCCCATAACTGTAACTTACCGCAGGTTAAACGCCTTGAGCGCGGCGTGGCGTATTATCTCCTAGCTGAGGACTTAACTGCAACGCAGTTAACGCAGGTGCAAGCCTTATTGCATGATCGGATGATGGAGACGGTGTTTACTCAGCTGCAGCAGGCAGAAGCATTGTTTGCTAAAGCTGCGCCAGCAGAGCTGAGTTCAGTTGATATTTTAGCCGGTGGTCGCGAAGCATTAGTGCTAGCCAATCAGCAAATGGGTTTAGCGCTGGCGGAAGATGAAATTGACTATCTGGTCACTAACTTTCAGCAATTAGGCCGAAACCCGAACGACATTGAGCTGTATATGTTTGCTCAGGCTAACTCAGAGCATTGCCGGCACAAAATTTTTAACGCTGATTGGACTATCGACGGCGTAGCCCAGCCTAAATCACTGTTTAAAATGATTAAGAATACTTTCGAGCATTCGCCAGATTTCGTGTTATCGGCTTACAAAGATAACGCGGCAGTGATGGTCGGTTCTGAAGCGGGGCGCTTCTTCCCGCAAGCGGGTAGTAATGAATACCAGTATCACCATGAACCGATCCATATTTTGATGAAGGTTGAAACGCATAACCACCCAACGGCAATCTCTCCTTACCCAGGCGCGGCAACGGGTTCGGGTGGCGAAATTCGTGATGAAGGTGCTACCGGTGTCGGCTCAAAACCCAAAGCGGGCTTAGTGGGTTTCTCGGTATCTAACTTGCGTATCCCTGGCTTTGAACAGCCTTGGGAAACCGATTTTGGTAAGCCAAACCGTATTGTTAGTGCACTTGACATCATGCTGGAAGGGCCACTGGGTGGCGCAGCCTTTAATAACGAATTTGGTCGCCCAGCGATCAACGGTTATTTCCGTACTTATGAAGAGCAAGTACACAGCCATAACGGTTTAGAAGTGCGTGGTTATCACAAGCCAATCATGATTGCCGGTGGTTTAGGTAATATCCGCGAAGACCATGTACAAAAAGGCGATTTAGCACCAGGTTCTAAACTGGTAGTGCTAGGTGGCCCGGCTATGAACATTGGTTTAGGCGGCAGTGCGGCTTCATCAATGGCCTCAGGGCAATCGAACGAAGATTTAGATTTTGCTTCCGTACAGCGCGAAAACCCAGAAATTGAACGTCGTTGCCAAGAGGTGATCGACCGCTGCTGGCAGTTGGGCGCCGATAACCCTATTTGCTTTATCCACGATGTGGGTGCCGGTGGTTTATCTAATGCTTTCCCTGAATTAGTGAGCGATGGTGGTGTGGGCGGTAAGTTTGAACTGCGTAACGTACCGAACGACGAACTGAGTATGTCGCCATTACAAATTTGGTGTAATGAGTCGCAAGAGCGCTACGTGATGGCCATTCCGGCTGACAAACTCGCGGTGTTTGAAGAGATTTGTAAGCGCGAGCGCGCACCTTATGCGGTAGTCGGTGAAGCCACTGCAGATAAGCATTTAACCTTAAGCGATCAGTATTTTGGTAATACGCCAATCGACTTGCCGTTAAATGTGTTACTGGGTAAAGCACCGAAAATGCACCGTGAAGTGCAAAGCTTGCAAGCCGTTGGCAAACCGCTCGATCGCAGTGCCATTACTATTGCCGATGCCGCCGAGCGTTTACTGCGTTTACCTACCATTGCCGAGAAAACCTTCTTAGTGACCATTGGCGATCGCACGGTAACCGGCTTGGTGGCACGTGATCAGATGGTTGGCCCATGGCAAGTGCCGGTGGCTAACTGCGCAGTTACCGCAGCAAGCTATGATACTTATCACGGTGAAGCGATGGCAATGGGTGAGCGTACGCCAGTGGCATTGCTTGATTTTGCTGCCTCTGCCCGTTTAGCGGTAGCAGAAGCCATTACCAATATCGCAGCCACGGATATTGGCGATTTAAACCGGATTAAATTATCAGCAAACTGGATGGCCGCGGCCGGTCACCCAGGTGAAGATGCCGGTTTATACGCCGCGGTTAAGGCTGTGGGCGAAGAGTTATGCCCAGCATTAAACGTGACCATTCCGGTCGGTAAAGACTCGATGTCGATGAAAACGCGCTGGCAGCAAGACGGTGAAGAAAAAGCCGTCACTGCACCATTGTCGTTGGTGATTACCGCTTTTGCTCGTGTTGAAGATATTCGTAAAACCGTCACGCCACAGCTTCGCACTGACTTGGGTGACAGTAGCTTGTTGTTAGTCGATTTGGGCCAAGGAGCCAACCGTTTAGGTGGTTCTTGTTTAGCGCAAGTGTATAAGCAATTAGGCGATAAAGCGGCGGATTTAGATAGTCCAGAGTTATTGCTGAATTTCTTCCATGCGATGCAGCAATTAACCCGTGAGCAAAAATTGCTGGCCTATCATGACCGTTCAGACGGTGGTTTATTGGTTACGCTGGCCGAGATGGCCTTTGCCGGTAAAGCCGGTCTGCAAGCGGATATTAGTGAATTAGGCGCTGATGCGCTTGCTGCGCTATACAGCGAAGAGCTCGGTGCGGTGATTCAGGTGAAAACCGCGGATTTAGCTTATGTTCAGCAAGTGTTAGCCAAGCATAACTTAGCGCCGTTAAGCCACTTATTGGGTGCAGTCAGTGCCAGCGATGAGTTTGTGATCACGCAGCAAGGTAAAACCGTCTTTAGCGATAGCCGCAGCCGCTTACGCCGCATTTGGGCGGAAACCACCTATCAGATGCAAGCGTTGCGCGATAACCCAGCTGGCGCTGAGCAAGAAATGGCGGCGAAAGCCGATCAGCAGGATCCGGGCTTAAATGTAAAATTAAGCTTTGATGCTAACGTTGATGTTGCCGCGCCTTTTATTTTAAAAGGTGCTGCACCGAAGATCGCTATTTTGCGTGAGCAGGGCGTGAACTCGCAACAAGAAATGGCCGCGGCGTTTAACCGCGCCGGCTTTAATGCGGTTGACGTGCACATGAGTGATATTTTAGCTGGTCGCGTTAAGTTGGCCGACTTTAACGGTTTAGCTGCCTGTGGCGGTTTCTCGTACGGTGACGTATTAGGCGCCGGTGAAGGTTGGGCCAAGTCGATTCTGTTTAACGCGCAAGCACGGGAACAGTTCCAAGCCTTCTTCGAACGGCAATCAACGTTTGCTTTGGGTGTCTGTAATGGTTGTCAGATGATGTCGAATCTGAAGAGCCTGATCCCCGGTGCTGAGCACTGGCCGCACTTTGTCCGTAATAAGTCTGAGCGGTTTGAAGCACGTTTTAGCTTAGTGGAAGTGCAGCAAAGCCCGTCATTGTTCTTTAGCGGTATGGCCGGTTCTCGTATGCCAATCGCGGTATCGCACGGTGAAGGCCATGCGGAATTTGCCAGCGCTGCGGCCTTTGCTGCGGCCAATCAAAGTGGCAATGTGGCGATGCGTTTTGTCGATAACTACGGTCAGGTAACAGAGCAATATCCGGCGAACCCGAACGGTTCACCAGCCGGTATTACCGCCCTGACCACCACTGATGGCCGCGTGAGTATTATGATGCCGCACCCAGAGCGGGTATTCCGCACCGTGGCGAACTCGTGGCACCCGGATGATTGGCAAGAAGATAGCCCATGGATGCGCATGTTCCGTAATGCGCGAGTGTGGTTAGGTTAACCTTTCGCTAAATGGAAAAACGCCAGCAAAACGTGCTGGCGTTTTTGTTTCTGCTGCTCGTTACATCATCCCTTTTAAAAAAGCCACCACACTGCGGCCGAGTGCGCTAAGTGCATAGCCGCCTTCTAGCATGGCGACAATGCGGCCTTCGCAATGCTTATCCGCCAGTTGTTTTAACTCGTTGCCAATCCACTGGTAATCGTCTTCGCGCAACATAAAGTGCGCCATTTCATCTTCGGCATGACCATCGAAACCCGCAGACACTAAAATGAGCTGTGGCGCGAACGCATCAATAGCCGGTATCCAATGTTCAGAGACTTGATCGCGCCATTGCTGGCTGCGACAGCCACCGGCAAAAGGTAAATTGATGATGTGATCATTCTCGGTATCCGCACCGGTATAAGGATAAAGCGGATGTTCAAAAGAGGAGCAAAACAGTACCCGAGGTTCGTGCTGGAAAATATCTTCGGTACCATTACCGTGGTGGACATCAAAATCGACAATGGCTATACGGGATAAACCATAGTGATTGAGTGCATGTTCAGCGGCTACCGCAATATTGTTAATTAAACAAAAGCCCATGGCTTGCTCACGGGTGGCATGATGGCCAGGTGGGCGGACGGCACAAAATGCTTGTTCATTGTTGCCCGCCATAACACGGTCGACCGCATTGATACCACTTCCTGCGGCGTGCATGGCGGCTTCAAGGCTTTTCGGGCTCATCACGGTGTCAGGATCTAACCAAATATGCCCCTCGGTCGGCGCTTTGGCAAAGAGTTCATCCACATAATGTTTACCATGGGCTAAATACAAACTTTCACGACTGGCTGGGGTGGCATCGAACTGCATAACCACATATTCCATTCCCGAGCGGATGATTTGATCATTAATGGCCGACAGCCGTTCACCGCACTCGGGGTGTTCGACGCCGTTGTCATGGTAATAACAGCTGGGATGACTAAAAATGGTAATAGCCATCAGTTTTCTCCTTTACCTGGGATGGTTAATTTTAAATAGACTTCTGTGGGATCGTCGCTTTTTAAACGCACAAAACCGGCATTTTCAAACACTTTTAGCATGGGTTTATTTTCAGAACGAACAAAAGCCTGCATGGAGTTAAGACCTCGGCTGGTTGCAATATTGATCATCTCGGCCAATAAGCGTTTAGCCATACCACGGCCTTGTAATACTTCGCGAGTCACGAAGGCCACTTCGCAGCTATTTTCATTTGGGATCAAGTAATAACGTCCCACCGCTTGGATCTCCACCACCGAGCCTTTTTGTTTCACAATACACAAAGCCAAGTCTTTTGATTGATCAACGCTCACTAAGGTACAGGATTTTTCTCTGCTCATTTGTGTTGGCACAGAGTTGTAGCGCATTTGCAGCGTTTCTTTGGTGTGCGAATAAAAGAACTCTTGCAAACGCCGTTCATCAGACGGGTTTAGTGGCCGAATATCAAATTTTTCGCCATTAAAGGTTAACTCTTTAAAGCCCACTGGGCCAAGCTCAGGTACATCGACCGGTGTTTGTAATTGATAATGCGGTACCCAATAATTTTTGCGAACTTCGGCTAATAACTGATTCCGAAACTTTGGGTGTGCCACTCGAATTAACTCAAGCGCGCGCTCACGAATACTTTTACCGCGCAGTGAAGCAACGCCAAACTCGGTGACCACATAATGTACATGCGCACGGGTGGTGACTACGCCGGCACCTTCTTTGATATGTGGCACTATGCGCGAAATGGTGCCGTTTTTCGCGGTAGAGGGCAGGGCAATAATCGGTTTACCGCCTTGGCTCATGGAAGCACCGCGGCTAAAATCGACCTGCCCACCGACGCCACTGTAAAACATATGGCCAATCGAATCAGAAACAATCTGACCGGTCAGATCCACTTCAATCGCGCTGTTAATCGATACCATGCGATCGTTGCGGGCAATATTAATCGGTGAGTTAACATATTCGCTGGGATAAAAACCGATATGAGGGTTTTTATCGACAAAGTCGTATAGCCTTTTTGTGCCCATACAAAAGCTGGTGACGCTTTTGCCCGGGTGAAAGGTTTTACGCCGATTATTAATCACGCCTTTTTTAATCAAATCTAAAGCGCCATCGGTTAATAACTCGGTATGTAAGCCTAAATCTTTGTGATTGCTTAAATAACGTGTGACCGCCGCGCAAATTTTGCCGACACCAATTTGGATGGTGGCGCCATCTTCGACCAGTAGTGATACATATTGGCCGATCCGCTCGGTGCGCGCATCTAATTCGGGAGGTTCGATTTCCGGTAAGGCTTGTTCGGCATAGAAGAACGCATCAATGTCATCTTTATGTATAAAGGATTGGCCATAGGTTGTTGGCATCGCTGGGTTAACTTGCGCGATAACTATTTTGGCGGCTTTCGCTGCAGCCGAAATGACATCGACTGCAACCCCTAACGAGTGATAACCGTGCTCATCAGCAGGGCTGACCATAATTAATGCCGCATCTAAAGGTAAAATACCGTCCGTGAACAACGCCGGGATGTCGGTCATAAAGCAGGGGGTATAATCGGCACGCCCTTCTGCGACCGCTTGGCGAATAGTATGACCGCCGATAAATAGGGTATTTACTTTGAACAGATGCTGAAATTCGGGAGAGGCCCAACGGTTGTCAGAGAAGGTCACCAATTGCACAATTTCAATATCGTGCAGACTTTTGGCATTAGCAATTAAGTCGTCAATTAATAACGTGGGGACCGCAGCATGCGAGCCAATAAAAATACGGCTACCGGATTTTAATAACTGTTGCCAATTCAATGAAATGGTTTTTTGCGCCATGTGAACTCCGCAGCGAAAATGCTAGACCTTACTGTAGTCTAGATTGTGCAGCGGGAACAGACCCAACTTTGGTCGGATGCAGCTGGCTGCAGCCTTTAGTGAACCTGCTGGCAAGCGCCAGCAGGAGAGGTTTATCGTTTGAAGATATTATAAGGTCCAGCGTAAGCCAATCATCGCAACAAACGGATCAATATTGACATCCACTTGTTGAATGGTATTACCTTGTACTCGAACTTGCGCATCGGTATCGATGTCCATTTTACTGATCATCAGATGCAGCCCTAAGTTTTCGGAGAACTTCACATTAACGCCGGCTTGAGCCGCTAAACCCCAAGAGTTTTTCAGTTTGATGGTTACCGCATCACCATTGTTCGCCGCACCTAAAGCCACCAAGGTTGTCACTAATTGTTGATCGGCTTCGGTATTAAAAAAGTTAGTGTAATTCACCCCTAAACCCACGAACGGTTGAATGTTATCGCTGCCAATATCAAAGTGATATTGTGCCAATAGCGTCGGGGGTAAATGTTTGGTTTTACCAATCTTTAAACCATCTAAGGCGCCATCACCGCTCATTTTATGCGTAAATGGGGTGGCAGCAATCAGTTGTACTGCCCAATTGTTTTCAAATTTATAATCGAATGTTAAGCCAAGTTGGGTATTGTTATTAACTTTAACGCTGGTAGAGCCTGCAGGTAAACCGGCAACGCTTTCTACAACATCAAGATGGCTACTGCTATCGTTTGGCTGCACGCTAATTGCGCCGACATTGACAGAAAAATCAGCTAAGGCGGTGCCACTGAAAACGGTTAAACTTAAGGCTGCTGCGGTAAAGATGGCTTTCATGTTGTTCTCCAGATAATTAACTGTCGCTATTGTGCGCGGTTAGTCTGCAGATACTTTGGGCTGGATCAAAAAAGCCTGTCGGGAGACAGGCTTTTTGCTGTGGAGTTTGTTTTAAATCAATAAAAGCGCCACAGCTAATTTTGCTGTTGTTGACGAGGTGTATTTGCCTCGACGCGCGCAGATTGATTAGCGTCTGGGCGTTGACGGATCCGCTGCTCTTGTACTGGCCGTGTCGCAGGTTGCGCGCGTTGCTCTGGCGCACTGCGATTAAACGATTGGATCCGCTGTTCTTGTACCGGTCGCGTTACTGGCTGTGTACGTGGTTCTTGCACTGGTCGCATCACCGGCTGTGCACGTTGCTCAGGCGTACTGCGTTGCATGCGCTGTTCTTGCACGGGCCGAGTTACAGGCTGTACACGTTGTTCTGGCACACTGCGATTAACGGATGATATGCGCTGTTGTTGCACGGGTTGTGTAACTGGTTGTACGCGCTGCTCTGGCGCGTTGCGACTTAGTACGCTTTTGATACGTTGTTCTTGCTCTGCGCGCGCAACAGGCTGGATGCGCTGCTCGGATGCATTTCGGCTACGAGGTTGCGGCTGTTGTATTGCGGTGTTAGCACGATCAATCGGTTGGATCCGATGTTCATTGTGGCGATTAAAGGGTTGTATGCGTTCAGAGCCTACTCTGTCTTGCTGGCCTTTTACCTGAGAGGTCACAGGCGCAGTGATCGGTTGGGTCCGTTGCTCATTCTCTGCCCACTTTTCAGCAATCCGGCCTGTGTTGCGTTCTCGCTCATTCGGTCGGGTTGTCGACGCATTGCTGCGCTGCGCTTGACGGGCCGCTTCTTGTTCACGTCTTACATTACTTTGACGTAAACGACTGTCGGCAGGGATAAAGCTTCCGACGTTTTGTTCAGGCTGTACATTCGGACGATTAGAATGCTTACGCTCGTCACGCCAGTGGTTATTGCGGTGTACGATCTGGGGTTGACGATAATACACACCCCGGCGATGGTATTGATCATGTTGCCAGCGGGGAGCCTGGTGGAAATGCTGACGCTTAGGGTAATAGCGTGGGGGTTCATAATAGTAGTTATGTTGCACTACGACATGGCGATGCTGCCAATCGAAGATGCTGAAATAAAATGATGGCCGGATCTGAAAACCCGAGCCCCAGTAAAAGCTCACTTGATTGCGGTATGCAGCTGGGCCATGCCAATAAACCGGTGGATGGGTAGGCCACCACCAGTTACCATAGACAACGCGGGTGTCGTAGTAGGGCACATAAATCACTTCGCGCCGCGCCGGTTCAATCACAATCACCTCACGCTGACGTTCTACGATGACATGTTCACTATTACGCAGTGAACCTTGCGCATAGGCGCGTTCACGTAAACGTTGGATACTGGCTAATAAGGCTGCTTCGTCGGTTAAAAAGGCTTCACCAAGTTGCTGTGTCCACTGCAGATCTTCATTTAAGCGGTTTAGCAATTGAGGAAAGGCCGTTAACGCTTGAACGCTAGGATCCCAATCTTGTAAGCTCGCTGCTTCAACCGCCATTTCTGCCGTAAGGTTGGGGTTTTGTTCTAACCAACGTGCCGCTTGCACCACTTCTAATGGATAGGTGGCGGCGATCAGCACATGCGTCAGTACACTGTCGGGATACAGGGCCACTGGGGCCAGCATTTGATCAAATTCTGCATCACTGATTTGCACAGTGGCATTGTTACTTTGCGTTTGCGAAGCACAGCCTGTGCTCACTAATAGCAGGGTGAGCAATAACACCGATTGCAAAGCTCGATAGACTTGCATAATTCCTCCTCAGTGCTGCGTTTGGCAACTGGCCCACAACACTCGTTGGTGTAGCATACACTCAAGTTATAAAGGAAGATGGCTGAATCTTGGCTGAACTTTAAACAATCTTAGCACTAGTCTAGATATCGAGCGCGTTTAGTTGCTGTTACTAAGGATAAATCGACTAACACTAAGCCATCAACACAATTGGCAAACTCAGGATCAATGCCAAAAGCTAAAAACGTTGTGCCACCCGGGGTGCAAAGCTCACTGTATTGCTTATATAGCGTAGGTACACTGACTTTCATATTCGCTAGTAAATGTTTTAATTGGCTAAAGTCTGCAGCATAGTCGTTACCTGTAAAATGTTGGGCTAATTGCTGCACCGTTGGCGCCGCTAATGGGTAAGGACGTTTCGCTTCAGCGCTTGGTAGAGCAGACCCAAAATACAAACCATAGAAATACACTAATAAATCTCTGGCCGGTACGGGATAGCTATTTGACAAACTCACGCCGCCAAATAAATAACGCACCTGCGGATTTTGTTTTAAATAGGCACCAATGCCATACCATAAATATTCTAGGCTGCGCTTACCCCAATAGCGTGGTTGCACAAAACTTCGACCTAACTCTAAACCCTGAGCTAAGTAAGGCTGCATGGACGGAGAAAACTGAAATAAGGTTTGGGTATATAAGCCTGTTGGCCCTTGTTCTGCTAATACCTTGTTAGTATCAGCCAAGCGGTAAGCGCCTACAATTTCTAAATCTTCGTTATCCCATAACAGTAAATGAGCATAGTGGCTGTCAAAGCGATCAATATCTCGGCGTTGGCCGGTGCCTTCCCCGACAGCTCGAAAAGCTAATTCTCTTAAGCGTCCTATTTCCCGCATGATGGGCGAGCTTTGTTGATGTTGATATAAGTAAATTAATTTCCCATCACGGGTTTCACCCAACCGTTGGCACTGACTCATTGCCTTTTTTAATACTGCTCTTGGTTCAGGCCTTGCTATCGCGGTTTGCGTGATGAAAAGTGAGGGGCGATCGGTAGCAAGCCGGTATAGCTGCTTTTTGAACAGTTTTACTTTTACTGGAACCGGCAATGATAACTGGCTAAAGCTGTTACAGGGGATTTGTTCGCCAATACGAACCGCCATGGTTTTTCCTTTTTGTTTAAACATCTCTCTTACCAGTAACATGCTGGCTAGGGGTTTGTATAACGCTGAGGCAGCATAAAAAACCCATGAATTTCGTGCGGTCAGATGCAGTGGGACTATTGGTGCATTAGCCTGGCTGGCTAAGCGTAAAAAGCCACTGTGCCATTTACCATCGCGAACACCTTGCGGGCGTAAGCGTGATACTTCGCCAGCGGGGAATATTATTAAGGCCCCAGCTGCGGCTAGATGCTGTTGAATCGCCTCAAGCTTGTGCCGTTCTGTACCTCCATTAAGGTTATTAACAGGCAACAATAAGTTTTGCATTGGCGCTAAGCTCATCAGCAGTTGGTTGGCCATGATTTTCAGATCTGGGCGCAGCCCACTGACCAGTTTTAACAGGGCTAAACCGTCTAACGATCCTATTGGGTGATTTGCAATCAGCAACACTGGGCCGGTCGAAGGGATATGATCTAGCTCATCATCACGCACGCTATAGCTAAACTGAAAGTATTCTAATACTTGTTCAACAAACTCCATGCCTTGTAAATGTGGATAGCGAGCGGCAAAAGCTTGGAATTCCCGCTCGTGCAATAAATAGCTGAGGAGCATTTTGCCGGGGCGATACCACCAGGGCTTTGGTTGATCGGACATGAAGTGCTGTTCTAATAGTTGCTCTACGTTAAGCATGATTTATTCCCAAGGCAAGATAGACTGGCGATCTAGACGAATCCTTGTAGACTACTCATCGCAGATGACAAATAAGTGGCAGTTTTGTGGCAGTTTTGACACAGCAAACATATGAAATGCTGTAGCTGTTTTCGCAGTGAACGGGGATATTTAAGTACTATCTTAGCGACCCATTTAACAGTGCTATGCTAAGATAAAGCATTAATAGCAAGTAGCATTATAGGGGTTGTTTTGAGTATTGCGCTGATTATTCCCGATAGAAAACTAGATGATTTACAGCAACGTTTGCAGCAAGCCTTACCCACAACGCCAATTGAAATTTGGCCCGATATCGCAAAGCCAGAACACGTGACGTTTGCCGTGGTATGGAAGCAACCCACAGGCTCAGTGGCCAGCTTGCCGAATCTTAAAGCTTTGCAAAGTTTTGGTGCCGGTGTTGATGGGATCCTCAGTGATGCCAGCTTACCGCGTTTACCTTTGGCTCGGATTGTCGACCCGGCGTTAACCGAGGCAATGCTTAGTTATCTGGCGGGCATTGAAGCGTATTACCGTTTGAGGCTCGATCTGTTTCAGCAACAACAGCAACAAGCCTTGTGGCGACCGAAAAGTCCGCGGCGTTTAAGCACATTGTGTGTACTTGGCTTAGGTGAACTGGGTACGGCCACGGCATTACACTTTAAAGCTCAAGGTTATCAAGTGAACGGTTGGTCGCGCCGCCCACAACAATTAGCCGGTGTTCATTGTTTTGCGGGTACCGAGCAATTGGCTGCTGCCGTCGGTTCAGCGGATTTGCTGATCTGTTTATTGCCTTTAACTGCACAAACTGAAAACCTGTTAAATGCTGACTTTTTTGCCATGCTCAAGCCTGGTGCCATTCTGATTAATGTGGCGCGTGGTGCCATCGTCGATGAGCAGGCGTTGCTCGCCGCGTTAGACAGTGGCCAACTAGCGGCCGCCTGTTTAGATGTGTTCCGTCAAGAACCCCTTGTGGCGGAGCATGCGTTTTGGCGGCATCCTGCCATTATGATTACACCGCATATTTCTGCGGTGACTAAAGTGGAGACCGTGGTGGCGCAAATTGCGGAAAACTACCAACGCAGTTGTCAGGGGCAATCGTTGGTTAATGAAGTCGATTTACAACAAGGCTATTAACCCTACTGAAAATAATGACTTGAATAGTAGTATTATCTTTATTAGACTGATTCTGCTAATGAGATTTTGCAGTACTTAGTAGAAATAGAGAATAAGAAGAAGTCATTTGAGGTTTATTATGAGTAAAGCGTCCAATCGTGGTTTTGGCTTTACCACACTCGCTATTGCCGTGGTCCTTATGGCGTTAACAGCGTTTTTTACCAAAGCTGAAGCATTCAGTTGGCTGATCTAAAAAAACAGGGCTGGTTATCCAGCCCTGTTTTTTTATACCTGATGATCTTATTAATTCGACGCGTCGCTATTTAGTATGCCGTTCACGGTTCTCGCGTTTTTGCTCTGCATTTTTCTGCAATAACACATAGGTAGCACTGTAACCCCCATGCTGGCGCTGCGCGGTATGAGCGGCTAAAACGGGGGCAAAACTGGGTAACCACTTAAAAACATAGCTGCGCAAAATAGCAGGGTGTGGCTTACTGTTTCGGCCCATACCATGCTGGATCAATAACGTTCTGACGCCACGTTTATGGCAGTCGGTAATAAATTGCAGTAACTGACTACGAGCTTCTTGCAAGCTTTTACCAAGCAGGTTAAGCGTAGCATCTAATTGATACTTGCCTAAGCGCAGATTGCGATACACACCTTGTTGTACGCCATCTTTACAATAGGCAAATACGTCGTCGGGTTTAACTAAATCAACGTATTCCATGCTCAAATATTGAGGATCGTACTCCATCTCTTGTTCAGCGGCTTTGCGTCTGGCCTGCTGCGCTAAGGTAGGACTGAATTCGCCATTTTGTTGAAGTACCGCATCTTGCGGTAGGGGTTTAACATCGGCCATTTCGCTCAGAAACAGCTCAAATTCGTCTTGTGACATGTCTGACTCCGATGCTTACTGCTAAGAGCCGAGTATAGCCTGTCAGGCTGTTGGAAAAAAGCCGCTTATTTTGTTTGCGCTTGTAACTCAATATTCGCCAGATCATTGGCGGTTGCTGCGGCGGCTTGGGCTTTTTTACGTGCAGCAGCAAAACGCAGCAGGTAATAAGCATTGATCAATAAAACTAATAAGTTGGAAATCACCCCTTGCGGAATGGCGATGTGGCTGTAATACACAAACAATAAGCTGCAACCGATTAATGTAGCTAATCGTAGCCAGAACACATCTTTAATAAAAAAAGCGCCGATACAAATTGTTAGGCCAATCCAGCTGATAATATCGTAGAACAGATTTTCCATGTTAATGCTCCGGCATAGTGTGCGCAATGGCGCGCATTATGAGCAGAGTCGAGTAATTACTCAACTAAGATAAATTACATTTTTCAGATTAGTTTATTTAATGGATTTTTTGCTGGATTTGCCAAAGGCGATAACGCGAATACAAAAGGATTAGCGCCGCAGCGAGCGGCGCTAATGTCACGAATTACTGACGTAAATTAACCTGACTATTGGCAATTTCACGCGTCATAATTAACCATGCTTCGAGGTTTTGCCGCAATGCAGTGGGATCAATTTTATCCAGCGTATCATTTGGGGTATGGTGATAATCAAAGTAATCCGTACCATCCTGCATCAGACTCGCGACGGGTACGCCTTGTGCTTTTAACATCGACACATCTGGCCCCCCAGACGCGGTGTTCGGGCCCATAGCGATACCCAGCGGTGCTAATTTTTTCTGCAGTTCCTGGGCAAAGGCTAATGCTTGTTCACCCATACCGGTGTCAAAACGCCAAATACGACCTGCGCCAAAGTCTGATTCTGAAGCAAACACATGGGTATGTAATTGCTTATGGTGTTTAGCGGCATATGCGCGGGCGCCAATTAAACCGCCTTCCTCATTACCAAATAGCACCACGCGAATGGTACGCTCAGGCTTCTCTTGCTTTAATAAAGCGGCTGTCGCCATCACGATGCCCACACCGGCGCCATCATCTAATGCGCCAGTACCTTCATCCCAAGAATCTAAGTGTGCACTGATTAGCACGATTTCATCGGGGCGTTTGCTACCTTTGATCTCGGCAATCACATTGTGACTGGTAACAGTACCTGGGAGATTATTACTCATTTGCATGTTTAGCGTCAGTTCTGGGTTAATCGCCAGCATCTTGCTCAATTGCTGCGCATCGGGTACGGAAATGGCTGCCGCAGGAATACGTTCAATGCCATCTTCGTAACGCATTTGACCGGTGTGGGCAAAACGGTTATTGCTGCTACCGACTGAGCGGATCACTAAGGCTTTTGCACCAAGTTTTGCTGCTTCAACTGCACCCGTGGCGCGTGCCCCGACGACTTGGCCATAAAAACCACCGCGAATATCTTTCTCTAAGGCATGATTAATAAAAACAATACGATCTTTCACTTTAGAAGCGTCCGCTTTTTTGAGCTCTTCTAAGGTATTAAACATGACAACTTGGCTGTTGATGCCATCAAACGGGGTACCGATTGAACCACCCAAAGCGGTGACCACTAAAGATTGATGAAAAGGTGCTGCCACTTTTAAGCTCGCTTGACCACGCTCCCAGTACAGCATATCAAAGGGTTCGCGCCAGACTTTATCAAAACCCAATTCGGTAAATTTTTGCTCTGCCCACAGTACCGAGCGCATATCGGCCTCACTGCCGGCTAAGCGCGGACCTACTTCTACCGTTAACGATTCAACTAATTTGTAAGCTAAATCTTTATCAATAGTTACATTTTGGGCATGCACATTTAGGCTAAAAGCTGCTAGTATTGTTGTTATCCACACTTTCATGGTTTGTTCCCGCTGTTTAGTTTTGACTGATGTGGAAACGTTATCATGTTTTACGGATTAAACCTATGTAACTCGCTGGACGTCAGTTTTTGCTCGACCAGCCGAAAAATGGAGACGCTGCAAGGATGCAAGCATTTATTCAAACCTGCTATAACCCCACTCCTGTAACCCAACAGTTAACGGCGCTTGTTGTTGATGATACGGTGGCTGTGCGTGCTTACCTTAAAAGTATCTTGCAGCAACTTGGTGTAACTCAGGTGCTAGAGGCAGCCGACGGCGCCAAAGGCGAAGCCTTGTTTATGCAGCATCAACCACAATTAGTTTTTTTGGATATTCAGCTACCAGACATAAACGGTAAGGTATTGTTGCAACGTTTCAGGTGTGTTGACCAGCAATCACATATATTTATGATCTCGGCTTATTCCAGTGTCGATAACTTGAAAGCAGCTGTAGCAGGCGGAGCAAAAGCTTTTGTAGTGAAACCTTTTACTGCAGAAAGAATCTCAAGTCTGGTTCAACCCTTATTGTCGTGTAGTGTCTGATCTGGACTAGCATTATTTTGTCGTAATGAGATCAGGCTAGTATTAGTTTAATGAGCGGTGCAAAACATGAATTTAGAAGATATGCTGAAAAATTCAGCGGAAGCAGTGAAGTTACTGAAAGCGGTGTCGAATGAGCGCCGTTTAATTATTTTATGCCATTTGTTGCAAGGCGAGCTGTCGGTAGGTGAATTAAACAGCAAGTTGGATTTAAGCCAATCTGCACTTTCACAGCATCTCGCGTTATTGCGCAAAAATAAATTGGTGAAAACGCGTAAAGAATCGCAAACGGTGTTTTATCGGATCTCAAGCGATGAAGTAACCGAAGTCATTGCACTATTACACAAACTGTATTGCGCTGAGTAATTTGTCGCGCTGTGCACTGATTGTCGGCTGCTTTGTGTAGCCGAAATGAACAAACAAAAAAACCAGCCGAAGCTGGTTTTTTTGTTTTACATCGCCAATTAGGCTGCTTTTAACGCTTTTACATGGGCGTTTAAGCGAGACTTATGACGAGCTGCTTTGTTCTTATGGATCAGACCTTTGGCTGCCATACGATCAATAACAGGGACCATCTTGTTGAACGCTTCCTGAGAAGCTACTGCGTCAGCAGTTAATACTGCTGCGTAGGTTTTCTTGATGAAAGTACGCATCATAGAACGTTGACTGGCGTTTTGCTGACGACGTTTTTCTGATTGTATTGCGCGCTTCTTAGCAGACTTGATGTTAGCCAAGGTAACACTCCTAAAAACTTAAAACCGGACTCTTTAAAGGCCGCATAATATGCCTATTTACTGGCCCATTGTCAAATGCTTTAAACGAAAAGGCCCGTAATTAAATTGCAGTGAGCACTGGTAATTGATCTCAGTAACAGGTGAAAATAGCGCCGCAGCAAATAAAGGAGTCTCCCGTGTCAGGAAAATTACTAAAGTCAGGGCTGATTGTCAGCTTTATGACGTTGATTTCAAGAGTGTTAGGCCTGGTGCGGGATGTGGTGGTTGCCAATTTTGTTGGTGCGGGTGCTGCTGCTGACGTGTTTTTCTTTGCTAACCGTATTCCGAATTTTTTACGTCGACTCTTTGCCGAGGGCGCTTTTTCTCAAGCCTTTGTGCCTGTGTTAAGTGAAGTTAAAGCTAAACATGGTGATGATGCGGTTCGAGAATTAGTGGCCAAGGTGGCGGGAACGCTGGGTGTTATTGTCACTCTGGTGACGCTGGTGGGGGTGGTCGGCTCGCCTCTGATTGCTTTGCTGTTTGGTATGGGCTGGTTTATCGAATGGCTGAATGACGGGCCTGACGCGCACAAGTTTGAAATGGCCAGTGTGATGTTAAAAATTACCTTTCCTTATCTTTGGTTTATTTCTTTAGTCGCGTTATCGGGCGCGGTGTTAAATACCTATAACCGTTTTGCGGTAGCGGCCTTTACGCCCGTTTTCTTAAATATTGCGATTATTGGCTCGGCGCTGTATCTGGCTCCTGAGTTGGATGAACCCGCTATGGCATTGGCTTGGGGCGTGTTTATTGGCGGTATTGTACAGTTATTATTTCAATTACCGTTTTTAGCTAAAGCCGGTTTGTTGGTGCTGCCAAGATGGCATTGGCAAGATGAAAACGTGACAAAGATCCGTACTTTGATGCTACCAGCACTGTTTGGTGTTTCTGTAAGCCAAATCAATCTGCTGCTCGATACCGTGATTGCCTCGTTTTTACTAACCGGGGCCGTAAGCTGGTTATATTACTCGGATCGGTTAATTGAATTTCCATTGGGCTTATTCGGGATCGCGATTGCCACGGTGATCCTGCCGAACTTATCGCGGCATCATGCCACGGCAGATACTGCGCGCTTTGCTCACACGCTGGATTGGTCAGTGCGCTTTGTGGCGATGTTTGGTTTACCGGCGATGCTGGCGTTAATGGTGCTGGCACAACCGATTATCACGGTGCTGTTTATGCGCGGTGAATTTACCCAGCAAGATGTGTTAATGGTGTCGTACAGCTTATTGGCCTATTGCTGTGGCTTGTTAAGTTATATGCTAATCAAGGTGTTAGCACCTGGCTATTATGCGCGGCAAGACATTAAAACGCCGGTGCGAATTGGCATTATCGCTATGGTGGCCAATATGGTGTTTAATCTGATGTTAGCACCCTTTTTAAGTTATGTAGGCTTGGCTTTAGCTACGGCGATGTCGGCAAGTTTAAATGCGTTTTTATTGTATCGTGGTTTAAAAATCGCTGGGGTGTATCAATTAAGCCGCTTTAGTATGGTGATGCTGGCTAAATTTGCTTTGGCCAGTGTATTGATGGCTTCAGCGCTCTATGTCGTAAGCCCAAGCTTAAGTGTCTGGGTGGCGCTGCCTTTAACGTCGCAAATAGTGCAATTATCCAGTTTGTGTCTGTTGGCTGTAATAGCGTACTTTGCCTTGCTGTTCCTGTTTGGGGTGCGTTTGGCTGATTTTAAAGCAAAAACTGTTGCTGAAAGCCAACGGTGATCGGGTTATAATCGTCAGTTGACAAGCAACCGCAGGCATAATTTAAGGCAGGCATGGAGTTAATTCGCGGCATCCACAACATATTACCGCAGCATAAAGGCTGTGTGTTAACCATCGGCAATTTTGACGGTGTGCACTTGGGGCACCAAGCCGTGTTAGCTCAGGTTAAACAACTGGCACAGTCGAAGCAGTTGCCGTCTTGCGTAATGGTGTTTGAACCCCAACCTCTGGAATTATTCGCGGGCAGTGATGCGCCGGCTCGGATTTCTCGCTTTCGTGAAAAGTATTTAGCGTTGGCGGAATTAGGCATCGACCGATTACTCTGCGTTGGCTTTAATCGTGCTTTTGCGGCACAAGATCCAGAACAGTTTATTGAAGATTTACTGCTTGATAAGTTAGGCGTACAGCATTTGATTGTGGGTGATGATTTTCATTTTGGCCAAGCCCGTAGCGGTAATTACGCGTTATTAGAACGTGCCGCCTCAAAGTATGGTTTTGGTTTAAACAGCACCTCAAGTTTAAAACTGGAGCAGCAACGGGTCAGCAGTACGTTGATCCGCAGTGCCTTACAAGCCGACCAACTGCATTTAGCTGAAACGATGCTAGGGCGGCCTTTTGCATTAACTGGGCGAGTAAGACATGGTCGTAAGTTAGGCCGAAACCTTGGCTTTCCCACTGCGAATGTCTGGTTGTATCGTAAAAAATTACCGGTATCCGGTGTGTATGCCATCACTGCTCGCACCTGTTTTGGGGTGTTTCAAGGGGTGGCTAATATTGGTAATCGGCCAACCGTACAGGGTGTGCGTGAACAACTAGAAGCGCATCTATTTGATTTTAATCAAGATTTATATGGTAGTCAGATTGAAGTGGTGCTGCGGCACAAACTTCGAGCCGAACAGCGGTTCGACAATCTGGATGCATTAAAACAGCAAATCGCCGTCGATGAAGCGGCAGCGAAACAGTATTTTAGTCAGCAGCCTGCGCTACTGAACTCACTAACTTAACGGAATTTAAACGGATGAGCGATTACAAGCATACCCTGAATTTACCAGAAACGGCTTTTGCTATGCGCGGCAATCTGGCACAGCGTGAGCCACAAATGTTGGCAAAATGGACCGAAGCCGATTTATATGGTCAGATCCGTGAAGCCAAAAAGGGTAAAAAAACCTTCATTCTGCACGATGGCCCCCCTTATGCGAACGGTAATATTCACATCGGCCATGCTGTTAATAAGATCCTTAAAGACATTATTGTTAAAGCAAAAACGTTATCTGACTTCGATGCACCCTATGTACCGGGTTGGGATTGTCATGGTTTACCGATTGAATTGGTGGTGGAGAAAAAGTACGGCAAGCCCGGACAAAAATTAACGCCTGCCGAATTTCGAGAGAAGTGTCGTGAATATGCGTTAACGCAAATTGATGCGCAGCGCACTGACTTTATCCGCTTGGGCGTATTGGGCGATTGGTATAAGCCATATCGGACAATGGATTTTCAAACCGAAGCTAATATTATCCGCAGCTTAGGTAAAATTATTGAAAACGGCCATTTGTTGCAAGGGTTCAAACCCGTGCATTGGTGTACTGACTGTGGCTCGGCCTTAGCCGAAGCGGAAGTGGAATACCAAGACAAGATTTCACCGGCTATTGATGTGCGCTTTCAAGTCGTGGATGAATCGGTCGTCGATCGCTTTGATCATCCAGAAGCGCATCGGGGGCATGGCCCGTTGGCTGTGGTGATCTGGACCACCACACCTTGGACGATTCCAGCAAACCGCGCCGTGGCGCTTAATGCCGAGCTGAGCTATTCACTGGTGCAGGTTGAGCAAGGACCACAAGGTGCTGAGCGCTTGATTATCGCCACTGATTTGGTAAAAGAGGTGATGGCGCGCGCTAATATTGAACATTATCACGCCTTGGGGTTCTGCCAAGGCAAGCAGCTAGACTTAGTCAAGCTGCAGCATCCGTTATACGATTTCCAAGTGCCGGTGGTACTGGGTGAACATGTTACGACTGAATCGGGTACAGGATGTGTGCACACGGCACCAGGGCACGGTCAAGAAGACTTTGTTGTTGGTCAAAAATACCATTTAGAAGTGGCGAACCCCGTCGGTGCCAATGGCGTTTATCTGCCGGATACACCGATGTTTGCTGGCCAGCACGTTTTTAAAGCCAATGACACTATTGTTGAAGCATTAAAGGCCGCTGGCGCTTTGTTATTGCACAAAGCGTATAAGCACAGTTATCCCCATTGCTGGCGTCATAAAACACCCATTATCTTTCGCGCTACGCCCCAATGGTTTATCAGCATGGAGCAGCAAGGCTTACGACAAATGTCGTTAGAGCAAATTGCTAAAACCCGCTGGATCCCTGATTGGGGTCAACAACGTATTGAAAACATGGTAGCAGGCCGGCCCGATTGGTGTATTTCACGGCAGCGTACCTGGGGTGTACCTATTGCATTGTTTGTAGATAAGGATACCGGCGCCTTACATCCAAAAACCGCAAGTTTAATTGAACTGGTGGCGAAACAAGTTGAGTTGGGCGGCATTCAAGCTTGGTTTGATCTTGATGCAGCACAATTGCTTGGCGAAGATAGTGAGCGTTATACCAAAGTAACCGACACGCTCGATGTTTGGTTTGACTCGGGCATTACCCATGCTGCGGTGGTGGATGCGCGACCAGAGTTTCACCAGCCTGAGCAGATTGATTTGTATTTAGAAGGCTCAGATCAGCATCGTGGTTGGTTTATGTCATCCCTGATGACGGGCGTGAGCATGAAACAGCGCGCACCGTATAAACAAGTATTAACCCATGGTTTTACCGTTGATGGTGAAGGCCGCAAGATGTCAAAGTCTTTGGGTAATGTGGTATCACCGCAAGATGTCATGAACAAATTGGGTGCCGACATTTTACGTTTGTGGGTAGCAACAACGGATTACACCTCAGAGATGACGGTGTCGGATGAAATCCTTAATCGTGCGGCCGATAAATATCGCCGCATTCGTAATACTGCGCGTTTCTTGTTAGCAAACCTAAACGGTTTTAACCCAGAAACCGATGCTTTACCATTTAACCAATTGGTCGAGTTAGATTTGTGGGTGGTTAATCGTGCTGCACAGTTACAGCAAGAAATCATCGATGCCTACGACAATTATCAGTTCCATCAGGTCAGTCAAAAGCTGATGAACTTCTGTACTGTTGAACTGGGTAGTTTCTATCTGGACGTGATTAAAGATCGTCAGTACACCGCGCACAAAGACAGCCAAGCGCGTCGTAGCTGCCAAACGGCGCTGTATCATATTGTACAAGCCATGGTGCGCTGGATGGCACCTATCATGAGCTTTACGGCACAAGAAATCTGGGAAGCCTTACCGGGTCAACAACACGCGTTCGTGTTTACGGATGTGTGGTACAGCGGTTTTACCGAGTTACCAGCAGGGCGTTTCAGTAATTCTTATTGGCAGCAACTGCTGCAGGTACGTGACGAGGTGAACAAAGTGTTAGAAGCGGCACGTCGGGAAGAGCGGATTGGTGCCTCTTTGCAAGCCGAAGTGACCTTGTTTGCCGAGCCCAGTTTAGCAGCAGCCTTACAGCAGTTAGGTGACGAATTACGCTTTGTACTGATCACTTCTACGGCAACCGTTAGTGCACAAGCGCCGAGCGCTGACGCGATTGCTACGGCAATTCCGGGGCTAAGTGTATTGGTCACAGCGTCTAGCGCGGCGAAGTGTGAGCGTTGTTGGCATCACCGGCATGATGTGGGTATTGATCCGGCGCAGCCGGGGATCTGTGGTCGCTGTGTTGATAACGTCAGTGGCCAAGGTGAAACACGGGAATTTGCGTAATGCGTTTATTTCAAGAAACTGCATGGCGTTGGTGGTGGTTAATTGCGTTGCTGCTCCTATTGGATCAGTTGACTAAGCAGTTAGTGCACCAACAAATGGCCCTATTTGATTCAATTGAGTTGTTGCCTTTTTTTAACCTAACCTATGTACGAAATTATGGTGCAGCATTCTCATTTTTAAGTGATGCGGGTGGATGGCAGCGCTGGTTCTTCACCGGTATTGCGATCGGGATCAGTGTGGTCATTGCCGTTTGGATGAGCCGCTTAAAACGCCACGAAATCAAACTCAGTTTGGCATTAAGTTTGGTGTTGGCTGGCGCCATAGGTAATTTAATTGATCGTAGCATATATGGTTATGTGATTGATTTCTTTCATTTGTATTATCAGGATTGGCATTACCCCGCTTTTAATATTGCCGACTCAGTGATCTGTATTGGCGCTGCACTGTTAATTTGGGATAGTTTTAGCAGTGATTCTGGAGCAAAAAAATGAGTATGATTACCCCAAGCAGCACCGTGGTGTTTCATTTTGATATCAAATTGACTGACGGCTCTGCCGCTGAAAGCACCCGAGTGCACAATAAACCGGCTAAAACCCAACTGGGTGATGGCAGTTTATCTCCGGCGTTTGAAGCACAATTATTAGGCTTACAGGCCGGTGATAAAAAAACCTTTACCCTAGCGCCAGAAGACGCTTATGGTACGCCAAACCCTGATAATATTTATTATGTTGACCGCAGTAAGTTTTCTGCAGACGCCCCAGCCAAGGTTGGTTCTATTATTGGTTTCGCCATGCCAGATGGCTCTGAGTTACCGGGGCTCGTACGTGAAGTGGTGGGCGACTCGGTGACGATTGATTTTAATCATCCACTGGCTGGCCAAACCCTAACTTTTAATATCGAAATTGTACAAGTGAGCTGAAATGGACATTTTGTTAGCTAATCCTCGTGGTTTTTGTGCCGGTGTTGATCGGGCGATCAGTATTGTAGAGCGTGCGTTAGAGTTGTACGAGCATCCGATCTATGTACGACACGAAGTGGTGCATAACAAATTTGTAGTTGATGGCTTACGCCGCAGCGGCGCCGTGTTTGTCGATGAATTAGATGAAGTACCCGATGGCCATATCGTTATTTTTAGTGCGCACGGTGTTTCGCAAGCAGTACGCGAACGAGCTAAACAGCGTGGCTTAAAAGTATTCGACGCGACTTGCCCATTGGTCACTAAAGTGCATATGGAAGTCACCCGTGCCAGTCGTAAAGGCATCGAGTGTATTCTTATTGGGCATGCTGGCCATCCTGAAGTTGAAGGTACCATGGGCCAGTATGACAATGCCGATGGTGGCATTTACTTGGTAGAATCGGTAGAAGATGTCCATACCCTACAAGTTAAAAATCCCGCCTTGCTTTGCTACAGCAGCCAAACCACCTTGTCGGTAGACGATACTGCGGATGTAATTGATGCCCTAAGAACACGCTTCCCAGACATTGAAGGGCCACGCAAAGATGACATTTGCTATGCCACGCAAAATCGTCAAGATGCCGTGCGCGAGTTGGCATCAAAAGCGCAGTTAATGTTAGTGGTGGGAGCAAAGAACAGCAGTAATTCAAACCGCTTACGCGAGTTAGCTGAAAAACTGGGTTGTACTGCCTATTTAATTGATACTGCCAACGACATTCAACAAAGCTGGTTAGACGGTGTCAATAAAGTGGCGGTAACGGCCGGCGCATCTGCGCCAGAAGTACTGGTGCGAGATGTGATTGCCCAATTAAAAATGTGGGGCGGCAAGACGGTAACCGAAACGCAAGGTCGCGAAGAAGGAGTGGTGTTTGCTATTCCGGCTGAGCTGCGTTAAGTAGGAAATACCTCATGAAAAAGCTGCAGGATGTGCCTCGTCTCGAACTGCAGCTGCCAGATCTCACTCAGGCAAGTCATTTGCTTCGTGTGGTGGTGTTCTCGCAAGCTCTTGCGTTAATACTGGCATTAGCGCCTTATTCCTCTGAGCCGTTTTGGAGCAGCCTCGGTACTATCAGTCTTTTTATTCACTGGATCAGCTTAGGTAGCTGTTTAGTGTTTAGTCGTTTACAACCTCGTTTGCGCTTTATGTCACTGATGCCATTTGCCTTGGCGGTACAGCTAATATTACTCAGCGTGACCTTTGTATGCTCTTATCTCAGTTTTTGGTTCTTACAGGATGGCAACAAAGTATCTTTCTGGACTGAAGCTGCTAACAACTTGATTATTGCCTTTATT
This sequence comes from Alishewanella maricola, assembly GCF_016343785.1. NCBI lineage: Bacteria > Pseudomonadati > Pseudomonadota > Gammaproteobacteria > Alteromonadales > Alteromonadaceae > Alishewanella > Alishewanella maricola. The sequence goes on from NZ_JAEINI020000005.1 coordinate 194,458, forward strand.
GTAGGTTTAGTGCTTATTCAGTTTTTAATTATGTATGATGAATTAGCCCGCAGTATCACTTCACAACAAAAAGCTAAGCTGAGTGCTTTACAAGCACGTATTCGACCGCACTTTCTATTTAACTCACTTAACACGGTGGCAGAATTAATCCATACAGACCAAGACGCTGCGGAACAAGCCTTGTTGAATTTAGCAGACTTATTTCGGGCGGCAATGGCCAGTGCTGAAAATATAAGCTTGCAAGATGAACTGGCACTATGCAAACAGTATCTAGCCCTAGAACAGTGGCGATTAGGCTCGCGTTTGGTGGTAAATTGGCAACTGCCCGAAACGATCCCCACACTAAACTTACCGGCGTTAACTATTCAACCACTACTAGAAAATGCGGTGCAATATGGTTTTGAAACACGAACGGTAGCGGGGGTACTAGATATCAAAGTGTATCTAGGTAAAAAACAGCTAAGTATTGTTATTGAAAACCCTGTCGCAACGAGTCATAAAAAGCAAAATAAAAACGGTATAGCCATTGCTAATATTCAGCAACGGCTAAAAATATTATTTGGCCAATCCGCTCAGCTGACAACTTATGAGTTGGCTGATATGTATCGAGTGAAACTTGTGTTACCGCTGGAGGGGGAATGAAAGTATTAATTGTTGACGATGAACCCTTGGCAAGAAGCCGCTTACAACGTTTATTAAAACCGATAAATCAAGTTAGCTGTGTTGGCGCGGCTGAGCATGCAGCTCAAGCTTGGGAGATGATTGGTACATTACAGCCAGATGTTGTGTTATTAGATATTGATATGCCAGGTGAAGATGGATTAAGCCTAGCTGCAAGGATCGCTGAATTAGCGTTGCCCCCCGCTTTAGTATTTGTAACTGCTCATCCTGAACATGCATTAAAGGCCTATCAAGTGTCTGCAGCCGATTATCTTTTAAAGCCAGTAGTTCCTGAGCGATTGCAGCAAACCTTAACTAAAGTGGGTGCATTAACTCGAGCTCATATTGAGCGGCAACACGGTACTGAAACCAAATTGGCTTATCAATGTGGAAATGTGACAAAAACAGTGCCTCTGGCACAAGTTTATTACTTTGTCGCCGATAGTAAATACGTTAAGGCCATCTTTGAGCATGGCGAAGCTTATTTAGACTTGTCTTTGGCTGAATTAGAGCAACGTTATACACAATTGTTAAGGATCCACCGCAGTTATCTTATTAATCCACAGTATTTTTCTGCTCTAAAACAACATGCCGGACAATATGTTATTCAATTATCATCCTGCGCCGAATCCCTCCCCGTTAGTCGTCGCGCGTTAACGCAAGTTAAACACGCACTGCAACTAGACTAACACTGACCGTTTATCGGCTAATCCTACCGTTAGTCCTTACACCACTTGGTTTATCAAGTTAATCCTTTATAGTAATAAAATGATAGAACTATTGGAGCAAGTCATTAATGCGACGTAACGCAGGCTTTACCTTGATTGAACTGATGATTACTGTGGTCGTGCTCGGCATTGTTGCGACTATCGCGGTGCCTTCTTTTATTTCTCTTGTGCAGTCTAATCAGTTAACTGGTCAAATCAATCAGTTAGTAGGTGCTTTAAGTGCTGCTCGTACTGAAGCGATTAAAATGAATCAAAATGTGGTGTTCTGCCACAGTAGTGATGGCGCAACGTGTTCTGATATTGATGATGGCGCATGGCAAGGTTGGTTGATAGGCCTAGCGCCAACTGATCAAAGCGCCGGGATTGTTGCTGGCAGTATGATGGCTACGGGTTTCTTACAAACGGGGCAATTGATATTACGCGCGAACAACAATATTGCTGATGCTGACTCGCAAGTACGTTTTTCACCCCAAGGTCTGGTGCGAACGACCAATGGTAGACCACTTAATGGTGTGCTTCGCGTTTGTATCAATAACAGCAACGATAACAATACTCGAGATTTGATCATTCGGTCGGGTGGTCATATTGCGGTTGATACTTTGACCCTTACCAGTTGTACAGCGCCATAAGGAGTTACTAATGCCTGCTTTAAAGATGATGAAAAAACAAAAAGGTATTACTTTGCTAGAAGTATTAATTTCAGTCGTAGTGCTGTCGATTGGCTTGCTTGGAATTGCTGGTTTACAAACCGTCAGTCTGAAAAGTACCAACATGGCACACGAGCGCGCAATGGCTGTTATCTTAACTGAAACCTTATTTGAAGTTATGCGTGCCAATGCTGCCGCTGCCAGAGCCGGTGACTTTGCTATGGATTGCAGTTCTCCAGTGGCGGGTACTGAACAATGGTTTGATGATGTTCGGGCGGCGACCTCTCCAGAAACCTGTGCCGTAGTTGCATGGAATAACGGCGTTTATACCGTGACAATTGATTGGAGTAATCAGCGACTTGATGTTGACTCTAGAATTGTAATGGAAACACGCCCATGAAATGGCAAAAAGGTGTGACCCTAACTGAACTACTGATTGCATTAGTATTAGGTATTTTATTACTCGGCGGTGTATTAGGTGTTTTTCTGTCAAATCAAACCACGTCTAGAACCACTGAAGACTTATCTAACTTACAAGATCGTATTCGCTTAGCATTTCAAGTGATGTCTTACGATTTACGCAGCGCAGGGTTTTTAGGTTGTAACAATTCAGAGCGAGTGATTTCCGTGGTACAAGTTGCGGGTGCTTTACCTGTATGGCTAAATTGGCAGGGGGGGCTTGTTGGCACCGCAGCTGATGCTGCTAATAATGAGTCTATGCGCATTATGTACGCGGCTGGGCAAAGTGCCAGCATAAACACGCATGTTCCACCGCGGATGAACCTTAACCAAGACACTAATTTGTCTGTTGGTGATTTAGGTGTCATTTGTGATGATACTTTAACATCGATCTTTCAGGTTTCAGCTGTTGGTAATAACTGGGCTGAGCATGCCGCGGCAGGTTTGAATTGTTCTGCTGATCTGGGTTTTGCCAATCCGTTTATTTGTGCAACTGCTCGTCCAAGAGTTTATCCTGCCGATGCCATGCTAATGCGTTTTGAAACGGTGCGTTGGTTCGTTGCTGCCAGTGAAGTGGATAATACGTTAAATTCATTATTTCGGGAAATAGTGGTGAATGGCGCTGTGGTGCAAGAAGAAGTGTTATTTGGCGTTGAAAGGCTAAGTTTTGCCTATCAAATGCGTAACGCGGCTTTTGGTCCGGTGCCATTTTCCGCTGCTTTAGATATGACGCAGGTCACAGGTGTCAATGTCACCATTTTGCTAGACGCAGCGGCTTATTCAAACATTACGATGGCCAATGATACGCGAACTATCGAGTTTTTTACGACGGTTAGAAATCGTTAGAGGTGTTTATGTTACCAAGAATAAAGCAACAGCAAGGTATTGCCTTAGTCGTCACGCTATTACTGCTGGTGGCCATTACAGTACTCACGCTGTCTAGTATGCAGCGTTCTACCTTGCAAGAGCGAATGACAGCAAACTTGTATGAGCATCAATTATTTGTTCAACAAACCGAATCAGCGCTGCGCGTGGCAGAAAATGTGTTGGCTGGCCTGTTACCTAATCCTGCTACTGCAGTGGGTACACCTGGATTTTACGGTATTCCAACAGCAGGCCAAGCTGATCGTTGGGAGGACCCTGCTACGGTATGGCAAGCTGCTCCTGCGGTGAATGAAATGCTCGATTTACAAGCGCGTTACATTATTGAATATGTTGGTGACTGGCCAACACCTGCGGCACCCGATTGCGACAGTGCAACAACCATTGAAGCAGATTGTTTATCGCCAACCTTTAGAATTACCGCTCGTACTCAGCCTGCAGACAATCGTCCAGGTGTGATTATGCAAACCATCTGGCGTTTATAAGGCTAGTGAGGAAAAAATTATGCAAGCTTTAATGAAAAAATCCGTTTGGTTTATGTGTGGTTTGAACTTTGGTGTTGCCATGTCGGTTTCCGCTGCGACATTATCTATTCCAAACGTCCCTCTGCAAACGGGCAGTGATGTTCCGGCAAATATCATGTTTTTGTTGGATGATTCGGGGTCTATGGCTTGGGAATATATGCCGAATGCCATTGCCAATAATTACAGTGCACCAACTTCAAAAGTCTGTACAGAATATAGAGGCAATGGAAACTGCAAAACGGAGAAAACAATCAGAACGGGAGCTAATGTGCAAAACTATTGGTATTACTCTTCTGAAGTCAACAAAACCTACTATGACCCAAATGTTGTTTATCAAATACCTCCGAATGAAGGCGGCACCTTAACTAATGTTCCAACTTATACTAAAGCTTGGATGGATGGTTTTGACAAAAGTAACTCCAGAGATCTGAGTGATGAATTTGACATGATTACCAATGGCGGGACCTTAAGGTTTACGGAAGGTGGTTTCTATTACAACTATGCGCCTAGTGCCACCGATCTTGTCAGTTGTAATAGTAATCCGCAACAAAACAAATGTTATAGCTATGTCTCAATGAACAGTGCAACTGCTGCACAAAAGTCAAACTTTGCGATTTGGTATTCTTATTATCGTAGCCGTAAACTGTTAGCTCGCTCTGGTGTTGGTACCGCGTTTTATACATTACCCGATGATGTTCGTGTGGGCTATGGTGCTTTAAATAAAGGGTTAAAAAGTGGTGTTCGCGAATTTAACAATAGTGGAAGAGAGAAATTCTATGAATGGCTGTATGACAGTGACGCTTCGGGCGGCACCCCTCTTCGTCGAACTTTAGAGTATGCGGGGGAGTATTTTAAAACTGATGAGCCTTATCGAGCGGATCCAACAAAATCTAGCAGTGCGTTGGTGAGCTGTCGTCAAAACTTCAGCATTTTGACAACAGACGGATCGTGGAACGGAAATAATCCTAATAGTAGAATTGGCAACGCTGACGGTGATTCCAATTCAATTACCTTAGGCGATGTTGCAAGTTACTATTATAAAAATGACCTGATGTCAGGCTTAACCAACAATGTACCAAAACGTAAGACAACTTCGCCTAATTGGCAACATATGGTGACTTTTGGTGTAGGTTTAGGGGTTGAAGGTACATTAGATCCTGAAGTGGCTAAAAATTGGGCGCCAAATGATAGCCGTTGGCCAAACCCAAATAATGACGATCGTAAAATTGATGATTTATTACACGCTGCGGTGAATGGCGATGGTGAATTTTTCAGTGCTAAAGATCCGGTAACCTTTAGTAAGCAAATTACTACTGCATTAAAAGCGATTTTAGACCGTATTGCTTCAGCGTCTAATTTAGCAGCCACCACAACGTCATTGTTAGAAGATAACAGTGTGTTCCAAGCTTCGTTTAATACTGCAAGTTGGAGTGGTACGTTAATTAGCCGTGATGTGGATGATTTATCCTTACAGTGGTCGGCAAACTTTCCTGCGTGGCAGAGTCGTAACATTCAAACTAGTCGCACTATTTTAGGTATTACAACGTCATTTCCGTTTACATGGGATAATTTATTACCACTTGTGGAGCGTCCTGCATTAGAGTCAGAAATTGTGGTTAATTATTTGCGTGGTGATCGCAGTAATGAAAAACCGTCAGGAACCTTAAGACAGCGCGTGTCTATTTTAGGTGATATTGCACATTCTTCTCCCGTTTATGTCGGCGCACCACAAAATCGTAATTATCAACGTTACGGCTGGGCGGGCTCGTCATCTTATGCGGCTTTTGTTGCAGATAAAAAAGATCGCGCTCCGATGGTATTTGTGGGGGCTAATGATGGCATGTTGCATGGTTTTAATGCTGATACCACCAGCTCAACCAAAGGTATTGAAACTTATGCTTATGTTCCGCAAAAAATGCTGACTGCCGCAGCACAATTAGCGTCTTATTCTAAAGAAACCTACGCACATCGTTTTTATGTTGATGGTTCACCGACAGTCGGTGACGTTTACATTAACGGTCAATGGCGTTCTGTCTTGGTCAGCTCTCTAGGCCGAGGTGGTAATAGTGTTTTCGCTTTAGACGTTACAGATCCGACCAATATTACCTTGTTGTGGGATCTGACTATTCCAGAATTAGGTGTGATGACAGCCAAACCCGTTATCACCCGTTTGAATAATGGTCGCTGGGCAGCAGTAATGCCCTATGGTTACAATAACAGCACCAATAAAAGTGGTTTGTTAGTCATTGATATTCAAAATGGTGGCACGCCGATTAAGCTTGAGTTACCGAATACTGCAGGCGAGCTAGGTCAGCCAGAAGGCTGGGATATGAATCGCAATGGTAATGCCGATTGGTTTTTTGCTGGTGACTTAAACGGCAATGTTTGGAAATTTGACTTATCTTCAATCTCTGCAACAAACTGGGGGGTGGCTTACAACAATACACCACTGTTCACTGCTAAAGATGCGGGTAATAAAGCGCAGCCAATTACCGGCGGTATAACGTTATCGAGCCATCCAACAACTGGCGAATTATGGATTTTCTTTGGTACAGGAAAATATTTAGAAACAGGTGATAGCTTAAATACAGATACACAAAGCTGGTATGGTATTGTTGATGGCACAATTATTAGCAATCGTGGTCAATTAGTACCACGCTATATGACGAATACGACCTACACCAACGGAACTATTACTGAGCAAACAAGGACAGTGACTGCTGGAAGTTCGAATGATTTGGTCAATAAACGTGGCTGGTATATGGATTTAATCGATGCTAGAGAGCGTGTCACCTCAAAAGCTCGTGTTGTCGGCACTAACTTGATTTTAAATACGATTATTCCCGATTCTGATCTATGTAATCCGCAGGGTGATGGTTGGGTTATGGCAATAGACCCTTTTAGTGGCAGCCGCTTGAAATATCACTTGTTTGATTTATCCAATGATGGCGAATTTAATGATTCAGATGGCATCACGACAACGAATGGGCAACAGAGCGTTATCAATGTAGCGAGTGGTCTTAAATTTGAAGGAATGCCAGGTGAACCTGTTTTTGTTGGTGAGCAGATGCTAGTGGGCGATTCAAGAGTCTCTATTGATTCTCGCTTAGTCAACTTACAATTAAGAAGAGGCCGGATCTCCTGGCGTGAGGTAGTAAACTAATGCAAAAAATACGTGGTGTTACCTTGATTGAGCTAATGATTGCCGTTGCTATTATCGGTATCTTGTCGGCTATTGCGTATCCCTCATATACCAACTATGTGCTGCGCTCTAATCGAGCCGCAGCAACGGCTTGTTTAGTAGAGCAAGCGCAGTTGATGGAAAGAACCTACACACAAAATATGAGCTATAATCCAGCGGGCTTTGTCTTACCCAACACGCAATGCCAGCAAGAGCTGGCAACACGCTATGCTTTTGCGCTCTCTACTATAACCGCAAGAACTTTTACGCTTACCGCTACACCAACGAGCATCCAGTCAGGTGATGGCTGTGGCGCATTGACGTTGAATCAGGCTGGGCAAAAAGGTGCGAATGGTGAAGTTAGTGCCGCAGCTGTACAATCGTGTTGGTAGCAATATTTTCACAATATTGACTTGATCTATTAACCGCTGCTGCTATGTTTATTTTCCGAGGATAAAAAACCGAGGTCAATATGAAGCAGCAGCGTGGTGCAACATTGATCGAAGTATTGATCACCTTACTGATTATCAAAATTGGTTTACTTGGCGTGCTAGCTGGGCAACTGCTGGCACTGAAGTGGGTTACTGATGCCACTCAGCGCACTACGGCTATTGCGCTCTCTCAAGAAATTGTACAACAACTGCATAGTTTTAATTCTCCTCACAAAGCCAGCGATTTTCAGCTTGCTGAACAGCCTGCCTCTGAATGCAGTGCCCATCTTCCTTGTCAATATACCGAGGCGCGCCAATATCTTTTGTCACGTTGGCAAGCGAAATGGCAGGGCTCTGCGCATAGTTATGGTTTATTACTCGATCCACAGTTTTGTTTGCAGCAGCACAATGGCCAGCTGCAATTAGCGGTAAGTTGGCAGCAAAATGCAGCATTTGCACAGGGCATAGCGCCTACCTGTAAGGTAGGAAATGGCCGCTCTGGTTTATCTTTAGCCCAAGAGTAACTTCTGATGATTCGGCGGGAAGCTGGTTTCTCTTTAGTGGAATTACTGATTGCAGCCGCGTTAGCCCTGATGTTGTTATTGTTGATGTTAACCACTTTTACTGCGCTAAATCAAAGTTCGACGCAAACACGGCAATTAGCCCAATTGCAGCAAAATGGTCAGTTGGTATTAAATTTACTGCACAATGAATTAAAAAATACGGGGTTTTGGGGTGGGTTACCGCAACAGCAATTAGCCGAAGCCGCAACCTTACCTTTACCGGCCGGCGACTGTGTTGCTGAAGGGTTAGATAGCGGCAGTTTTCCGATGAGTGGTCAGTCTTTTCTCACTTTATATGCTGCCAGGGCAACCGGTGGTCGGCAATTAGGTTGTTTAAATAACCTGATCAGAGATACAGAGTTTTTACAGTTAAAACGTAGTATTGGCTTAATTGTGGCACCTGATGAAATGCGCGCGAATCGGTTTTATTGGCAAGCTGATTGGCAGCAAGGTCGATTTGTTGCGGTTGATGCCGCACAGCTGAATGCTGGGATGTTGTTTCCTTATCAGCATCTAGTATTTTATTTGCAGCAGCAAAACCAAAATGGTCAAACTATCCCGGTGTTAATGCGTAAAAGATTAGTTCGCAATGCAGCGGGGGCAGCCAGTATCAGTACGGATTCTATTATTGATGGTGTTGAGCGGCTACATTTTGAATTTATGATTGATAGTGATTTGGATGGTCGGCCTAACTTCAGCTTAGCGAGCCACCAAATGACAGTAGAGCATTGGTTGCAACAACAAAGCCGGATTGTGGGTTTGCAATATCATGTGTTGTTAAGGTCTCTGGAACCTGACCATCATTATAACAATACACAGCAATATCAACTTGGTAGCATTCAGTTTGAGGCGCCAGGTGATGCCTATCGTCGCTTGCAGTTAAGTGGCGCTGTCTATTTTGAAAACGCTGTTCTGGCAGAGCAGTAAAACGGTTAGTTACATTATTGTTATTGATACTTCGGAGGCGCTATGAGAAATCGCGGCATGGTTTTACTCACTGCACTGTTGTTCTTAACGGTTATGTTATTAGTTGTAGGCAGTAATTTATTTATCAGCAAGTTAAGTGCTAAGTCTGCACAGGCAGCTCAGCAGCAGTTGCAGTTAGAGTTTCGTGCTTTAGAACAACATTTGATGATGTTAAATAATGTTGATCCTGAAGAATTACCTCGAAATAGCTGGGATATGCCTGCTTGTCCTGCCATTTACGCAGCGTGGAGTGATCCTGAATTGCAGTGTGAGCTGCTATTTGTTGAAACAGCTTTACGCAGTGATGAGCGGCCAGTGTTCGCTCGTTATAATAGCATTTTGCTGCGAAAACGCTTTCGGTTTGCGGAGGATAAGCCATGATGCGCTTTCTTCTATTGTTAGCCATTTTAGCGCTACCAGTACATGCGCTTTGCCCACCTTTAACCCCCGAGGCAACGCAAGTGAAGCTTCAGCATGATCTGAACGGGCAACTGTGGTTGCAAAGTAGTGAATCAGCTCAGCAGTTGCTATTAACTGAAGATAAACTGGGGAAGGTTGTCGCTCACCTTGAGCTTACCACAACGGGTATACATTCGCGTATTCAAGCTCAACCCTTAGTTGAAGATCGTAACCTTGATGGTGTCGTCGATCATATTTGGTTACTCAGTCGTGAAGGTTTACTTTGGCGTTTACCCTATGCCGATGGTCAGTTTGGTGTTGCCCGAGAAATGGCAGATTTAACCGCAAGTGGCCTACGCTTTATTGCAACCGCTGGCCTACTTAGAACGAAGCTACCAACGACCCTAGCGCCACCCAGTTGGGGTATTGCCGATCAGTATTTAGTATTGGTTATTGGCCGTCACCCGCAAACCGGGCACGATAGCATTATGCTATTACGATTTGGTTTAAATCGGTTGCAGCAAAGCGTTATTCATTATCAACACCTCGCCGACCGAACCTTATTAGATCCAGCAGAACAACCCCAAACACTCAGTGCACAAGATTGGCGCGCATTACTGTCTAATGCCGGTTGGAAGATACATTTACCAGGCAAAATTAGCAGCAAACCGTTGGTCGCTGCCGGTGTTTTGTATGCCCCTGTCGCCAAAACAGACACTGCTGCAGAGTGTGAAACAGAGCAAACTGAGCAGTTATTATATGCGCTGCAAGTGCATACTGGCGGTCGAGTTTATGCAGAGCGAATGATGACGGTGCCTTTTCTGGCGGATGCGCAACTGCGTTTGCGTCAAAATGCGGATAAAAGCATTAAATTAGAGTTAGGTTCAGACTTTCAAAACCGCTTGTTATTAACGAATTTACGTAAAGTGAGTGCAGAGTGTTATCACTGCAGTGAGCCGTTAAGTTTGGATAAGTTTCCTATTTGGCAGCGTTTAGCAACCTATCGAAGTGAACAAGGGGCTCACTAATGCAAGCGCGTGGTGTCACGCTTATTGAAATGCTGATTGTAGTGCTACTGATCGGCATATTAGGGGCTATCGCTTATCCCGCTTATCAGCAGTATGTGCTGCGCAGTTATCGCGCTGAAGCGGTGAAAACCTTGCTCATTCTCGCGAATAGGCAAGAGCAAAGGTTAGCAGATTATGGTGCTTATACCGCTGACTTGGCTCAGTTAGGCTTTGTGCAAAGCTTATCTGAGTCAGGGCGTTATCGAATTACTGTTGAGCTCACGGCAGGGCAATTTGCCTATCAGTTGCGCGTAACGGCAGAGGGGCCGCAAACCCAAGATCGTGACTGTTTACGTTTTAGTCTTAATCATCTGGGGCAGCGCAATCATACTTTAACTGAGCCGCTGTCGTGTTGGAACTAACGGCCGTTTAGCGACCTGTTAAATCGGACAAGCCTGCTCATAGCGCTTTAAACGATTGCGGCCAGCTTGGTTTAACACTAAGCGATAATGCCATTGATAGCGACTAGGAGGGCAATAGTAAAAGGTGCCATTTTCCAGAGCATCTAAGCTACCGTCGCGCCGAAATTGTAATTGTTGTCGATGGTAGCTTAGTCGATGGTCGTTTTTAAGCGCGGGCAGTTCGCGTAACAGCACGGTTTCATTATTAATTGGATCAAGTAACAGCAATTGAATGGGATCGTGCTGCCATTGTCCTTGACAGTGTTGACCTTGGATCGGACAGATTTTGACCGGTTGTTGGCTACTGCTCGCTTGGATCCTCGCAAAGTGTAAATGTCGACTGAACTGTTGCATGTAGCTGCTGGCGTGTTGCCGATGCATCAGTTCAGACATGGCCGGAGCAGCAATGGATAACAGGATAACCAGTACAAGTAGAGCAACAAGTAATTCGATTAAGCTTAAACCGCGTGAGATCATGGCGACACTCCTGCTGTATCAAACAATCAAGAGTGTAGCCAAGAATCCATGAAAGTTGAATTTAAATTAAAAAAATGTTTATTTATGGCAGATCATAAATAGTTGGGATTGGTTGACGCTTGTGTTGCGTCTTTTGGAAAATTTGCACTAAACGCTCTGAAACCGCAGCATCGACTGTTTTACCTTCCAGAAAATCATCAATTTGCTGATAGGTCAGGCCAAGCGCGGCTTCATCGGCTTTTTGTGGTGCTAGACACTCTAAATCAGCCGTAGGCGTTTTTTCAACCAGTGTGGCGGGTGCACCAAGATGTTTTGCCAAGGCACGAACTTGACGTTTGCTTAAACCAAATAACGGTGCCATATCGCAAGCGCCGTCGCCCCATTTAGTATAAAAGCCGGTAATGTTTTCAGCAGAGTGATCGGTACCTATCACCAAGCCACCTTGCAGGGCCGCGATATGATACTGTGCCACCATACGACAGCGCGCTTTAACGTTGCCTTTGGCAAAGTCGGCTTGAGCTGCATTGGCTTGAGGTAAGCCTTCAATACCTGCTAGGGTGCTTTGATGTAAGGCATCGGCGGCGGCTTTGATATTTACAGTGACAACATGGCTAGGCTGAATAAAGCCCAATGCCAGTTGTGCTTCGTCTTCGTCTTTTTGTGTACCATAAGGTAAACGGACAGCGATAAAGCGATAAGTATTTGCTGCGCCGGCATTCAGCTCATCAACAGCGAGTTGTGCTAAGCGGCCACAGGTCGTCGAATCGACACCGCCACTAATACCTAACACCAATGTGTTTAAGCCTGATGCGGTAAGTCGCGATTTAATAAAATCAATGCGGCGACGGATCTCGTGTTCAACGTCAATTTGCGGCAATACCCGCATTTCCCGGATAATATGTTGTTCCATAGTCATAATAGCCTCATTGATTAGTACCTGTTTATCTTAACGTATCTCAGCAGAAGAAGATCAACTAATTATTAGACAAAAGCTGAAGCCTTATGCGGCTTGTATTATACTGCGGCTATCAATGAGGGAATGGACGAAAAAACATGAAAAAAATTGAAGCGATTATTAAACCTTTCAAGCTTGATGATGTGCGAGAAGCGTTAGCTGAAATTAACATCACAGGTATGACTGTCACCGAAGTAAAAGGTTTTGGTCGGCAAAAAGGTCATACCGAGTTATATCGTGGTGCGGAGTATATGGTCGATTTTTTACCCAAAGTGAAATTAGACATTGTCGTACCCGATGACCAAGTTGAGCGTTGTATTGAAGCGATCGTGACAACCGCACAAACCGGGCGTATTGGTGACGGTAAGATCTTTGTATTCGATGTAGAACGCGTGGTGCGCATCAGAACGGGCGAAGAAGACGAAGAAGCGCTTTAATCGTTAAATAACGCTAATTGCTTGCGTGATATGGGCTTGCTTCGTGTCGTCGGTCGCTTACGACTAGCATGTTTGCGAACAATTCGTTGTTTTTGTTCTTTCCAATCCGTTTGATGCTGTTGCAGCCAGTGTTTTAAACGCTGGCGAGCCAGTTTAATCGCTTGCTCGTGCGGCACAACGGGCGCGGGATAATCGATATCTAATCGACATACATACTGCTGTTGTTGTTGGCGGTTCAGCAACCAGGGTTGATGCAACCAGCCATCTGGCACCTGCTGTAATTCAGGCAACCAATGCCGTATAAACTTTCCTTCTGGGTCTTTCTGAATACTTTGTTTCACAGGATTGTACATGCGATTGGGATTAATGCCCGTGGTGCCAGCTTGCATTTGAATTTGTGGATAATGGATCCCAGGCTCGTAATCGACAAAGCAGCGGGCTAAGTGCAAAGCAACCGGGCGCCAGTGCAACCAAAGGTGATAACAGGCAAAAGCCACTAACATGGCTCTGGCACGAAAATGCAGCCAGCCGGTAGCTAACAAACTGCGCATGGCCGCATCTATCATCGGGTAGCCTGTTTGCCCCGTAGCCCAGGCCTGAAATAATACCGCAGAAAAATCATTTTCTCTCATGCCATCAAAGCCACGATGCAGATTACGCATTTCTAGTTCAGGTTCATCTTCGAGCTTTTGCATAAAATGACAGTGCCAACGCAGGCGACTATAAAAAGCATCAAGACCGCGTTGTTGATTCTCGTGCTCAGTGGTCTTGCGCTGTTGCCAGGCCTGTTGTTGCAATTGGCGCATACTGAGCAAGCCATAACTTAAGTAGGGGCTTAAGCGTGAGCAGGCCTGCGGAGCTTTACTAGCATAAGAGATGCCACCCCGATAGCTCTTCACTCTATTGGTTAGAAAGCTCTGTAAGGTGTTACTCAGTGCTGCTGCCTGCTGCGGTGACTGACAAAGTGGCAAATCTTTACTGCGTATTGGCCATTGCAGAGGGGCTTGCCAGTTAGCGGCAGTAATAAAAGGAAGCTGTTTGGGAATAGGAAATAATGGCTGTGTTAGCCACTCATCCGCTTGTTTAAACCAAAGATCACGATCGGCAAGCCGCCGAAATACCGCAAACTGCCGATACTGATGCCAAGGTATTGCTAGCTCATGCCATAGCTTTTCTACCGCCAGGTCGCGCTGATAACTCCATAAATTACCGGTTTCTTCATGGCTATACACCGCCGTAATGGGAAACTGCTCGGTTAGTTGTCGAAAGACTCGGCTTGCGGCGCCATAGAAGACCAATAAAGGCTGACCCAAGGCAGAGAACTGTTGCTGTAGCTGTTCTAAAGCTGAACAAATAAAAGCCCAATGGCGCAAAGAGGTATCAGGTTGCTGCCAGTAATCGGGTTCGATGATATACACCGGTAAAACCGCTGCACCTTGTTGTGCAGCGTAGTGCAAGGCGGCATGGTCGGCTAAGCGTAAATCGCGTTTTAGCCATAACAGATGCATGGGCTAGTCCAACTCTTTTAACCAATTATGCCATTGAGCAGGGATCGGTGTGTTGGCTTGTGGGCGATGAGCTGTTTTATCCTTAGCGGTGAGTTCGGGTAACATGTGTCGAACAAAATCGGCTTTTGGATCATAGGCCAATGCTTGCTTTATCATATTAAAAGGGCGCGCTTCACTATTACCATAACCGGCAATATAGGCCCAATTTCCCCAGTTGCTGGCGCATTCGTAATCGAGCAGGCGTTGTTCAAAATATGCCGCACCCAAACGCCAATCTATGGCTAAATCATGGATTAAATAACTGGCCACATTTTGTCGACCGCGATTACTCATTAAACCACTTTGATTAAGTAAGCGCATATTGGCATCAACAAAAGGAATGCCAGTTTGACCAGCACACCATGCTGCAAACTTACGCCGTTGTGTTGCGGTAAGCTGCGGTGGTTGAAAATTCGGCTGACCTTTTATACCCGTTTGGCTAAACCAACGAGATTGGTATTTACGCATTTGCCAGCGAAAAAACTCTCGCCATAACAACTCGAACTTAAGCCAATAGGTTGAATCATTCGCTTGTACTTGTTGCTCAAATTCAACAATTTGTTGCCACAGATCGCGCGTGGATAAACTGCCCAGCGCTAAAGCGCTAGAAAAGAAACTGGCGTAATGCTCACCTTGCAGCGCATTACGCGTTTCTTTGTAATGTAAAATATGCTGCTCTTGCCAGATGTACTGCTGCAAGCGTTGCCAAGCAGCTGTTTCAGTAATAATGGGGGGGGTAGCCGCACTGCTCGCATGTCGATAATCATCTAATGCTGACCAATTGGCGTGGTGATGCTCAGCCTGTTGCGGTGTTAGCCAATGTTGTTCAGAGCGGGGAATAAAAGGTGGAACGGGTAACGATACTTGCAACAGCGGTTCGTGGTTTTTGCGAAACGCAGTAAAACGGTCTGGCACTCGATTGATATCAAGCCGAAGTGCTGCACCGAATAAGCTGTTGCAATCGATCAGTGTTAGCGTTATCGGGCCTGCTAATTGCTGCAACGCAGCGTACTCGTGCGGCGAGGTAGGCTCGGCCGCAATCAGCGTTGTGGCATTCAGCTCATTTGCCAGTGCCTGCAAGGTACTGGTGGTATCACCAAACCGTAATATTAAACCGATCTGCTTAGTGGCTAAGGCCTGTTGCAGCTGTAAGATAGCCTGTATCTGTTGATTTAAACGCCATAAATTCGCGCGATAAAGCCCGTATTGTTTGCCGAAAAATTGGGCTTTATCTAATACTACTACCGCGTGTAAAGTACCGCTGCCAGCATTGAGCAGCGGGTTATCACGTAAGCGTAATGCCTGATTCAGTAAAACTAAGGTGCTCATAATTGCTCCAGCTTATTCAGCAACACAGACGCGTGCTGTTTAATTGCAGCTTGCTGTTCAGGCGTTTTGCGTTGCCAGTTTTTGAAAGCCAGTTGCAGCCGAGCGTTTTGACCTAATTGCTCATGGTTTCGGTCTAAAAAGTCCCAATACAGTGCATTAAACGGGCAGGCTTTCTCACCGGTAACATCTTTTACTTTGTAATGGCAATTTTTGCAGTAATTACTCATTCGATTTACGTAAGCGCCGCTAGCCGCATAGGGTTTTGACGCTAACTCTCCGCCATCGGCAAACAACGCCATGCCCATGGTATTCGGCAGCTCTACCCATTCATAGGCGTCGACATAGACCGCCAAATACCAATCGCATATCGCTTGCACATCTAAGCCCGCCAAAAGGGCAAAATTACCGGTAATCATTAAGCGCTGAATATGATGAGCATAGCCGTATTCCATCGTTTGCGAGATGGCTTGCTGCATGCAGCGCATCTTGGTTTTGCCACTCCAAAAATAACTGGGCAGCGGCGTCGTAGCAGAGAAATAATTTTGCGCGGCATAATCTGGCATTTTTAGCCAATACAGGCCGCGTACAAATTCACGCCAGCCTATGAGCTGGCGAATAAAGCCTTCGGCGGCATTTAAACTGACTTTCTCGCTACGCCAAGCGGCTTCGACTTTTTGGCACATCCAGCGCACATCAAGTAAACCCGCATTTAAATACATGGAGCAGAGGCTGTGAAATAAAAATGGCTGATCAACCAACATCGCATCTTGATAATCGCCAAAGTTGACCAGTTGTTGTTCGATAAAATGCATAAAAGCTTGGCGCGCGTCTTTACCGGTTACAGCATATTGAAAATTATCGACAGAGCCAGGGTTATCAGCAAATTCAGTCGCAACCAACTGACACACTTGCTGAGTAATGTCATCGTGGCTAAATTTAAGGGGGGGGATGGCCACTAAATCGGGTGGACAGGCTTTACGGTTTTCTTTATCAAAGTTCCACTGCCCACCAACCGGTTGTTGTTTAGCATCCAGCAGTAAGCCGGTGTAGCGGCGCATTTGCCGATAAAAGTACTCCATGCGCAGTTGCTGCCGGCCGCTAGCCCATTGGTTAAACATCTCTTTCGAGCAGAGAAAACGGTCGTCTTCGAGGATGGTGACAGGCCGCTGAAAATGCGCTGACCAACCGAGAATTTCTTGATGCAGACGGTATTCACCGCATTCCGTTATGGCAATTTCTGACATATCGGTTTGCGCAAGCGCATAGGCTACGGCGTCTGTCATGCTATGGATGCCGGCTTGCTGGCCATATTTAACGTAGCAAACTTTGCGGCCCTGTTGCTCTAGAACAGCAGCGAAATGGCGCATGGCACTGAAAATAAGCACAATTTTATGCTTGTGATGTTTCACATAGCTGGCTTCACTGCCAACTTCAGCCATTAAAATGACGTCATCCGCACTGGCTTCGCGCAGGCTGGCGATCGCGGGGCTAAGTTGATCACCTAAAATAACAATAAGTTTGGGCATTACGTCAGACCACTACAATCAATATCGCCTGATACGGGATTAACCGCCCATTTAGATCAGCTAGATCAGCATTGCGGCCAGACTAAATCTGAGTATGATGGTGGCAATAAATTTAAGAGGTATGTGCTGTGAAAAGAAAATTAGTTGCTTTGCTTATGGTTACAGGCAGTGTATTGGCTTATCAAGTTCAAGCTACCGATCAGGCGTTAGCCGCCTCAACCGCTAAAACTGAACGTCAGGTTGCCGCAGAGGTACCCGAGTTGCATCAGCATAATGCTGGCGATGAGCATACGCATTCTGCTGCAGAGCATTCACATGAGGCCGATGATTTTACACAGCTTGGTACTCATGTGCATGGGGTTGCCAGCCTGACATTGATTTTAGAAGGAAATGAGTTGCAGTTAGCATTGCAAGCTGCGGCGGCTACTATTGTGGGCTTTGAACATGCCCCGCGTACTGCCGAGCAAAAGCAAGAATTAACGCTGGCATTAGACATCCTATCCCAAGGTCAGTGGTTAAATTTAAGTAAGGATGCAAACTGTGAAATTCAAGGCAGTGATGCGAGCACGGATCTGACCGAGCGCACCTACAGTGGTCACGGCGATTTTTATGCCAATATCAGTTTTTTATGTCAGCGCCCGGCATTGTTACAACAGCTTGATGTGAGTTTATTTAATCTGCTCCCGTCGCTTCAAACGATGGATGTGCAGTGGGTGTTAAATGGTCAACAAGGTGCCGCTAAAGCGACGCTGGGTAACAGCCAAGTGCGCTTTTAAATAAAGCCTAATGCATCCGCACAACAGTGCTGTAATGCGTTTTAGCCTATTACTATCTGTAGATTGCAGATGAGTGCGTTTGTGAGCACATTTATTGGTTAAACAGGCGCTAGCCGATAAAAAAACCGGTCATTTAACGTGACCGGTTTTTTTGTAGGCAGATAAACGGAGTATCATTACCAAGTATATTCTTCTACTTTATCTGCTTTCATACTGTAAGCCGCATTTGCTAAATCGTGAGACATGCTTTCGGTCGTAATAGTACCAATTATCCAAAAGGGTGAATAAATCATATCTGCACGCAGGTTAGATGCACCACTCACATAAATAATTTGATTTGGTGGTGGTGGCGGTACGTGGATACAGGCGCCAAAGTATGGCACGAGAAAGAAGCTCGTTACATTCTGATCAGCATCAAATTCCAGAGGAACAATAAAGCCAGGGATCTTGATTTTAACGTTATTGAACTCGGGTTTAACTTTGGCAGACTGCAAAATTTGCTGCCAGGCTTGTGCGGCAGGATCTTCACCATTGTAGTTTTCTTCAAACGGTGAAGGTTGGCTATAATCATGCGCCACTTCGGGCATGGCCATTAACGCCTGTAAATCATCTTCAGGCATTAAATCTGTCCACTCAATGGTTTTGACTTCGTTGGCATGCACGCTAAAAGCCAAACTTGCGGCCAGTACCAGAGAAAACGCAACAGACAACTTCTTGAACATTGGAGCTTCGCCTCTTAATTTTGCATAATAGCTTATAGGCTATCATAGCATGCATAATGGAGTACCTGTGACCACCAAGCCGAAAATTCCTGCTATTGAACTCAAAGATCTGCAATTCTGGTATCGCGCCGGTGCTTGGCAATTGTCACTACCGGCAGTAACACTCGAACATGGCCAACATTTATTTATACAAGGCGCTTCAGGTTCGGGTAAAACGACCTTGTTGAATTTGCTGGCGGGTATCACAGCACCCAGTGCCGGAGAATTATGGGTGCAAGGCCATGCCATGCATCA
Source organism: Alishewanella maricola (assembly GCF_016343785.1). Lineage (NCBI taxonomy): Bacteria > Pseudomonadati > Pseudomonadota > Gammaproteobacteria > Alteromonadales > Alteromonadaceae > Alishewanella > Alishewanella maricola. Next base: position 213,429 of record NZ_JAEINI020000005.1, read on the forward strand.
ACTTAGCGCAGCAAAGCGCGATAAGCTGCGAGCCAGTCAAATTGGTGTGGTGTTTCAACAGCTTAATTTAATTCCTTATCTTTCAGTTTTAGATAACGTACTGTTACGTGCCACCTTTGCGGGTCAAGCAGCTATCACTTTACAGCCACGTGCCATCGATTTATTAAGGGCGCTAGGACTCACCGATGATTTACAGCGGCAGCGTGCCAGTGCCTTAAGTGTTGGCCAACAGCAACGGGTGGCCATTGCGCGCGCCTTGTTAACGCAACCCGCTTTGTTAATCGCTGACGAGCCGACTTCGGCGCTGGATGCGAATAATCGCGATGCCTTTATGCAAGTACTGTTAACCGAAGCGGATAAGTGTGCAACAACAGTCATTTTTGTTAGCCATGATCAGCAACTCAAGCGCTATTTTCACTTTGAGTTGTCGATGGCTGATTTGGCTAAAGGAGTGGTGGCATGTTAATCAAACTGGCACGTCTGAGTTTATGGAATCGGAAAGGTACAGCGTTAATGACTCTGTTGTCGCTAACGCTCAGTTTAGTGTTGCTATTGGGCATCGAACATATTCGTAAGGAAGCGCGCAGCAGTTTTACTAATACCGTATCGGGTACGGATCTAATTGTGGGTGCGCGCTCTGGGCAATTAAATTTATTGTTGTATTCGGTCTTTAGAATTGGCAATGCAACCGCTAATGTCAGTTGGGCAACCTATGAGCGTATTGCTAAGCATCCACAAATTAGTTGGACCATTCCGCTAGCCCTGGGTGACTCGCATCGAGGTTATCGTGTGCTAGGCACAAATCAAGGTTACTTTGAGCATTATCGCTATGCCAACCAGCAAGCTTTAAGCTTTGCAGCTGGCGAGCAATTTGCAGGCGTCTACGAGGCGGTATTGGGGGCAGAAGTCGCTAAACAATTAGGCTATCAGCTTGGACAAGAAATCACGCTGGCGCATGGTGTAGGCGCCGTCAGTTTCTCTGAGCACAAAGATAAGCCTTTTGTGATTAAAGGTATCTTAGCGGCCACGGGCACACCAGTTGATCAAACCGTGCATATTAGCCTTGAGGGCATAGAAGCGATACATATCGATTGGCAGCAAGGCGCGCCAATGCCTGGGCGTAAAATTAGCGCTGAACAAACCTTAGAAATGGATTTAACCCCAAAGGCGTTAACGGCTTTTATGGTGGGGCTTAATTCAAGAATGGCCACTTTTGTTGTGCAGCGGCAAATTAATGAGTTTCGTGGTGAGCCGTTAACCGCTATTTTACCTGGTGTGGCTTTAGCTGAACTGTGGCAAATGCTCAGTATGGTTGAGAATATTTTGTTGTTAATCACGCTCATGGTGCTTGCTGCCGGTTTAGTTGGCATGATGACAACTTTACTGGCATCGATGCGCGAGCGGCAGCGTGAAATGGCCATCTTACGCGCGGTAGGGGCGAACCCGTGGTATGTTTTTTGGTTAATTCAATTAGAAGTACTGTTATTAACTTTGGTTGCTATGTTGCTGTCGGCAGCAGTTTTGTTGTTAACGTTATTTGGTTTGCAAGATTGGCTAGCAGCCCATTATGGCCTGTTTATTAGCGTGATGCCTTTTAGCACCGAAACATTGTACTGGGCGGGCGGCATTTTAGCGGCAGCCAGTGTCTTGGCGTGTATTCCGGCATTTGTGGCCTATCGAAAAGCCTTGACCGATGGTTTAAGCGTAAAATTATAAGGTTTAACATGAAATTATTTATGGTGTATTTGGGTGGTACCGCTCCGGGCGCGAATATTGAAGTGCATGATATACGCTTTGTTGTCGGTGAAAGTATTAAAGATACTTATCCGCAGTTACGGCAGCAATGGTTTGGTGAGGCTAAAGGCCTACACCTAGACAGCTATTTAGAAGTGCATGATATTGATGGTTATCACATCACGTTGGTTGCTGAGCCGGTGCAGCAAGAGCAAAAGCTTTATTTTGTTAACTTTGGTGGCTATTACCCATCGCAAATGGCAGAGCAGCACGAGTTTATGCTGTGTGTGGCAGGCTCTGCGGTTGAAGCTAAAAAGCGTGCCAAGGCGGCGTTACTGACTAAGGCACAAAGCTCACACAAAGATGATTTATTGGAACTTGATAACTTGATTCAGCTCGATCAGCTGCAAGGTTACTATATTGAGCTACAACCGAGCGGGGCTAATCAAGCACAGCAGCCGGACTGGTTTGGTTATGAGGTGATTGGCTAAACTCAGTAGGTTCCTCACCTTTTAGCGTTAACCAAATCCAATTGAGGGTAGCTGATAGCTCTAATTTACGCGGTAAGCGTAATGAGGTTTCAGCTGCTTGCTCGGCCACCACAAAACTAAAAGCATAATTTTGCTGCTGTCCCATGCGCAGATCGGTTAACACAATTTGCTGTTTTTGCTGCTCTAAGGCATAAAAACCATGGCTGAAACTGGCTAGCTTCTGCACGTCAGGATGCAAAGCATATTGCTCAAGCAAAAGAGGGTCTTGTTCAAATCGCACCAATTCAATGGTGGCTTCCTTTTCGAGTAGTGAATAAAACCCTTCGTAATAGGCTTCATCCGTTCGGATCAACACGCGCCAAAGTAGCGTATTTAACGCGGTAGGTTGCACCAACAATTTCGTGGAGTGGTTAAAGATCTCTGTTAATTGGCTTTTCACTACACCGGTTACATGTTGTTGCGCCGCCACACTCCATAACAGATAACAGCTTGAAAAGACTAATCCTGCCGTATTGGCAGCGAGTAGTGTTTTGCCCTTAAGTAATACCCAAATGACGCCAAGTAATAGCGGTAAGGTATACAAGGGATCAATAATAAAGATACTGCCAACACCGTACGGATAGTCAGAAAAGGGCAGGGCAAGCTGTGTCCCATAGATGGTCATGGTGTCGAGTAGTGGATGGGTGATCAATACCAGCCACAAGCCGAGTAACCAATGTTTGTAGTGGGCCATTTCATTATGAATGCGACAGACGAGCAGGGCGAGCAAAGGAGAGAATAAGGTTAGATAAAACAAAGAATGACTAAAACCGCGATGCTGTACCATATTGCTAAGGTCATCGCCATAATCGATTAAAACATCTAGATCAGGCAGTGTTCCGGCAATAGCGCCCCATAAGGCGGCTTTTTTAATTGAGGTGTGTTTACCCACTACTGCAACAGCGACCGCTGAACCCAGTGCTATTTGAGATAGTGAATCCATATAAACAATATGCTCTTTAAAAAGGTTTGGGGGTGCTAAGCGTTATAATGCTCAAAAGAGCCATTGCGTAACTGTGCCGCAAGAACTCGCCATAACTCTCGATAATCATCGCAAAGTGTATGAATACATTTATCAATGTCTAGGTAATAGGCTGCACGTTTGCCATTTAGTTCAATCGGATTACTGATTTGCTGAAACTGAAACCCAACACGATTGAGCATTCGCGCTAAAGCGGGGGCAACCGCTACATAGGCATGCTTTAAATTTAATAAGCGTGCTTGCTCTAGGGCTGCGAGGTATAAACCGGCAGAAATGTAGCGATAGTGTGTTTGAGTATCAGAATCTGAAACCGCGGCGACTTGCGATAAAATGGGGTTTTGTTGGCTTTGAATATTTCTTCTAAATGAAGCGGCAACCGCTAAACGAGAAAACTCACTCACGGCTTCACGATCAAAAGCGCTGGGAACTAAGTCAGGTTGAGTGAATTCGTCTTTGAAATAATGTTCGATAGGCAACAGTTCGGCGTCGTTGTTTGAAGCAATTAACCGTAAAGTACCCGCAGATTCGCCTGTTTTGCGATGTTGCAATAAGCAGTGAATAGAACGGCGGTCGTAATCATCTAACTCCAAACCTGAAGGGCTGACAGGTTCATAGGCTAATTCTTCACAGTAGACTTGATGTCTTAAGCGGAAAACGCGGTCTCGATCTTCGCGGCTAAAAGCTTTTTTAAGCTCAAAATCTTGGTTAAAACAGGTGGTCCAATGTAAGTTTTGTGGTGCTTTCTCTGTAACAGTCGTCACACACTGTTCAGACGGCGCGACAACAGCCTGATTATTTTGATACATAGCAAAACCCTAAATGCGGCAAAAGTGTTTATTTTTTTTACAGCAGTTATACGTTCATTGGGTGAAAAGACCTAACACACCAGAATAAAAACATGCCGCGAATCAACTACTATGCCGACAAGATGCAACGAGATCAATGCAGAACAGCTGTTTTTTTACCAACATAAGCAGGATCTTACTTAATATAATGAAATATCTAATTAAATATTTTAAGGCTGATAGCGGGTTCTACTATTTCTATGTTAGAAATCGCTTAATAAAATTATTTTAAGATTAACTTATGCTTAATCGTTTTACAAAATGAGCGGTTTTATTGCAAAAAAGTATATCTAGTAGGAAAGCTCAGTAACACAGAATGTTGTTGCAGAAATGAAAAACGGCGCTTAAAAAGCGCCGTTATCAATGTGGTGGAGCTGGCGGGAGTTGAACCCGCGTCCGAAAAACCTAGATCGTCAGTACTACATGCTTAGCCATTCATTTAGTTAACCCTATGAGCGCCGAGTGGCAGGCTATCGTCGGGCGAGCCTGATTGATTTTAACGGTTTGTCTCCAGGCGAAGACGCGACGCGATCCTATTAGGGGTGATCTTCCAGAGTCTCAGCTTATAGGCATGCGTGAGGGGAAGAGCTATCTACTGCCTATTAAGCAGCGATTGCGTAGTTTTCGTCGTTTGCGACTAGTTTTTTGCGGCTTTTTTACGAGGCCTACCGCACCTCGGCATGCACTTAAGATTTCGTGAGTCCCGTCGAATCCAGAATCAGCCCCGAATTCTGTGGTCTAACACTAACACCTTCAGTGAATTTCTAGTATACGCCTTTAATCTGCTAATTACCAATGGCACAGCAGTGTGTTACTACAAACATTTTTACTTTATTAGGTTCACTTGCACGCTTTTCAAGCGTCGAATCAAAATAAAAGCTTGTTTAGCGTTTTGAATGCTTCATCATGCGCTCTTTTTCACGAGACCAATCGCGATCTTTAATATCATCACGTTTGTCGAAGTTTTTCTTACCTTTTGCCAAGTGAAATTCTAATTTTACCCAGCAGGCTTTCCAATACATCGCCGTGGCGATAAGGGTATAGCCATCACGTTCTTTTAAACCAATTAACTTCATTAACTCGCGTTTATGCAGTAATAACTTACGGCTGCGGTCAGGATCGCAAATGACATGTGTAGAGGCGTTATTCAAGGGTTGGATCTGCGCGCCAAACAAATAAGCTTGGCCATCTTGTAAGATGACATAAGCATCCGATAAGTTAACCTTACCGTCCCGAATACTTTTTACTTCCCAGCCTTGCAGGCTCAGACCGGCTTCAAACCGTTCTTCTAGAAAGTATTCATGGCGCGCTTTACGATTTTGCGCGATGGTGCCATTGTTCTTTTTGTTTGTTTGCTTTTTACTCATAATTCACTTTTTTGGCTAGTTGCAGCCATCATGTATTCATATTCAGTTATGCAGGCTACACGGTGCAAGGTTGTCGCTGGGCGTTATTCTGTTACAATCTGTGGCCTGATGTAAGGGGAGTGAGTATGCCACAAATTGAGCGCAGTGCCTTGGTTTTTTACAGCGCGCAACAAATGTTTGAACTGGTAAATGATGTCGATGCTTACCCGCAATTTTTACCAGGTTGTAGTGCTGCCAACATAGTTAGTCGTGCTGAGAAAGAGGTGGTGGCGAAGTTACATATTTCCAAGGCCGGTATTGGTCAATCTTTTACAACTCGTAATCATTTGCATCCTTTTCAACGTATTGAGATGCAATTGGTCGATGGGCCATTTAAACATTTACGTGGTGGCTGGGAGTTTGAACCTTTAAACGATCAAGCCTGCAAAGTGATTTTAAAGCTAGAGTTTGAATTTTCTAGTCGGTTAATACAGTTTGCTTTTGGTAAGATTTTTCAAGAGTTAACCGCGGCCATGGTGCAGGCTTTTACACAACGGGCAAAACAAGTTTATGGATAATTCCAGTGCGGGGGCGGCAGCTGCCGATCGTATTACGGTTGAAGTGGCTTATGCCTTACCTGAGCGTCAGGTGCTGTTAACACTTGCGGTAAGTCGTGTGGCAAGTATCGAACAGATTATTAAGCAGTCAGGTATCTTACAACAATTCCCACAGATCGATTTAACGTCGCAAAAAGTGGGTATTTGGAGTCGGCCGGTTAAGTTATCCGATCAAGTAAAAGAGGGCGATCGTATTGAGATTTATCGCCCATTAATTGCTGATCCGAAAGATTTACGGCGGCGCCGAGCAGAAAAAGCTAAAGAAGAAGGCCGCGCTGATAGAGTAACAGGCGGCCGGCCAAATTAACTACAGGTACTTTTGAAAAGTGGCTGAAGTGACTTTATGCCGAGTTTGATAAGTGAGTACACTTACCGCTTGATACCGTACCTAAGTCAGTGGTTTGTATGATTTTAGGCCGTTTTGGCGGCGTTTTGCCAAGCCGCTAAAGCGCTAAATTTAAACACTGGTTTAAAAAGATACTGCAGCGACAGGGGAATACCCAAAACAACAAAACCACAGATGAAGTCCAAAGGCTTCATCTGTGGTTTTTTGTATTCATAAGCTAAGTCGCTTTGCTTAAAAACTAAATATCCAGCGGTTTGTCAAAGTCAGCGTGTTTAGTGAAGTCGCCATTGATATTGACTAAGCGGTCTTCTTTAAACTCGACCACTAGCCGTTTTTCAAAGTTGTTACCACGACCACCTTTTAAAGCATAAAAATAATGCCAGGTGTTGGTATCAAACGGATTGGCGGCAACAGGGTTGCCTAAAACATAAATAACTTGCTCTTTTGTCATTGCCACTCGTAGCTTATCCACGTCTTTTTGTTCTAAGAAGTTACCTTGTGGAATATCAATACGGTATACCCAGCTGCTACATGCCGTGCTTAAGCCTAAAGTGGCCACGAGTAATGCTGTCTTTAATACTGCTTTCATAATGATCATCAATTTAAAGTGAATAACGCTATCATACCCTATGATAGCTGTGCAGAAAAACCCTGAATCAGACTACAGGCGCACATAATAGTTCCCGAGCATTAGCTAAAGCATTGGCACTGATGTTTTCACCGGCGAGTAAACGGGCAATTTCTTGGATACGTTCATCATCAGATAGCTGACGCATACGTGTTTCTGTGGCTTGGCCGTCAGTATATTTTTCAACAAACAATTGTTGGTGACCTTGGCTAGCGACCTGCGGTAAATGTGTTACACAAATAATTTGTGTGCTGCGGCCTAATTGGCGTAACAGGCGACCGACACCGGCAGCCACAGGCCCACTGATCCCGACATCAACCTCATCAAAAATTAAGGTGGGTGTGGTGATCTTATCGGCTAAAATAACTTGAATGGCTAAACTGATCCGCGACAGCTCTCCACCCGATGCGACTTTCGCCAGCGCTTGTAAGGGCTGGCCAGGGTTAGTGGAAACGGTAAAGCTAATTTGATCTAAACCCATGGCGCTAGCGTGTTCTAGTGGTAAATTTTGTAAATCAATAGCAAATCGGGCATTAGCCATACTGAGTTCGTGCATATTTTGGGTGATTAACGCACTTAATTCTGTTGCCCCTAGTTGCCGAGCTTCTGTGAGCTTGGTTGCCGCTACTTGATACACGTCTGCAGCTTGGTTAATCGCCTGTGCTAATTCGTTTAGGCGTTTGTCATGGCCGGTTAATTCAGCCAGTTGTTGGCTCAGTTGCTGATGTAACTCGGCTAGGTTTTCAACATTAACTTGATGCTTGCGAGCTAAATTAAGCCAAGTGCCCATGCGCTCATCAATTTCTTGTAAACGCTCAGGATCCAGTTCTACTTTATCGGCATAGCGGCGTAATTCACGACTGGCTTCTTCGGTTTGCAACAAAGCGTCATTCAACATGTTTTGCACATCTTGCAAAGCCGGATCGAGCTGAACTAATTCATCTAATTGCTGGGTTAAATGCGATAACGCACGATAAATATTTTGATTATCGTCATCGTACAGTTGTTGTAGGCATTGGTGGCTTTGTGTCAGTAGAGTATGGCCATGGCTCAAACGGCTGTGCTCGGCTTCAAGTTGTTTGAATTCAGTGGCTTGTGGCGCAAATTGATCGAGCTCAGCCACTTGATATTCTAACAATTGGCGCTGGGCATCACGTTGCTGCTGCGATTGCTCCAATTGGCTAAACTCTTGCTTGAGTTGTTGCCAATAGCGATAACTTTGACGTGTTTGTTGCAGTAACTCTGGTTTACCCACAAAAGCGTCTAATAATTGGCGTTGATAATCAGCTTTTTGCAGTAATTGATGTGCATGTTGACCATGAATGGCGAGCAGATGCTGCCCTAGTAGTTTTAACTGCTGTGCCGGTACTTGTACGCCATTAATATAGCCTCGTGAGCGGCCTTCAGCACTGATTACCCGCCGGACAATACACTCATTTCCCATGAGTAAATCTTGTTGTTGTAGCCAGTCTTTGGCGGTAGTCAGTTGGCTAATATCGAAGGTGGCAACAATATCGGCTTTGTCTGCACCAGGGCGGAGCACTGCCGCATCGGCACGCTCTCCTAAACAAATAGCAAGGGCATCAATAGCAATGGATTTACCGGCACCGGTTTCACCAGTAATAGTCGACATACCTGCGGCCCAGTCAATTTCCAACGCACGCACTATAGCAAAGTTACTGATATGAAGATGACACAGCATATATCCACTCCGACAACTGTTTAAGTATACAGTGTAAATCTATACAGTATTTTTTGTTTTGGCAAGTTGTCGATGCACAAATATTTGCCGGTTAATACAGTTTACTGCCCCAGCCTAATTTATTGCGCAGGACATGATAATAACTGTAGCCCGGAGGATGCACCAAGCGCAGTGGGTTGGGGTGTTTACGAATATAGATATCGTCGCCCGGCATAACAGCCAAAATAACATGACTGTCGCAGCTTATTTGCAGATGGGCATCATTCGTTTCAGCGACTTTTAAGCGTATCTCACTGTTACCGGAAACGACTAAGGGTCTGCTACTTAAGGTATGTGGAAACATCGGCACTAAGCTCATGGCATCCAGATCCGGTGTTAATATAGGGCCTCCACCGGATAAGGAATAGGCGGTAGAGCCTGTAGGCGTGCTGATAATTAAACCATCAGAGCGCTGGCTATAGACAAATTCATTATTGATATAGGCCTCAAATTCAATCATGTGGGCCACTTTGTCGGCGTGTAACACCGCTTCGTTAACCGCACTGTTACTACTTTTTATACTGCCGTGTCGATGCACGGAAATTTCCAGTAAGTTACGTTTCTCTGTCACAAAGTTACCGGCCAGTACATCTTTTAGCGGCTGCTCAAAATTCTCAGGCGCCAGATCGGTTAAAAAGCCTAGATTGCCACGGTTCACGCCAAGTACAGCCACATCAAAACGGGCTAACACCCGCGCGGCGCCCAGCATATTCCCATCTCCACCTACCACAATCGCTAAATCACAGGTTTTGCCCAATTCAACCAAATCAAGGATCACCGCATCAGCCAGTTGTAAGCTTTGAGCGACTTGCTCTTCGACAAATACACTGAGGCCTTGGGTTTTTAAAAAGTGATAAAGGCTGGCCAATGTTTGATTCGCGCCAGGGTGATGGGGTTTTCCAATTAAACCAACTTTGGCAAATGTAGAGCTCATAGCAACAGTCTTCCTTATCCAGACCCGTTCAGTATATACATAACCCACAAGAAGTTGCAGCCTTGTCAATCAACTAAGCTTTTGGGCAAAGCGCTATGGACTTAACATCTTTAGACAAAACCGCTTTATCGAGCGATTATGCAAAACTGCTTGAATTTGAGAATAAAAACCCCATTACTTCTTTAATTGAATTACAGGTATTGCGCATGGCTGTGACATTAAGCAGAACAGAGCTGATTTTAAAGTTGATTGTTGAGCAATATTTGCTCGATGGCCAGCCCGTAGCGTCAAAGTTGATCGCTGAGCATAAACAGCTCGATGTGAGCTCTGCAACGGTGCGCAACACCATGGTGCAACTGGAACAACAAGGATTAATTCGCTCACCGCATACTTCGGCAGGGCGGATCCCTACCACTTTAGGTATTCGTTTATTCATTGATAAAATGCTGCAGTTGGCGCCTTTGAGTGACAAGTGGCAAAATGAAATAACCAGCCGCTTACTACCGCAATTGCCGGTGTCATTAATGTGTCAACAAGCCGGACAATTATTAGCGAACTTAACCGGTTGTGTGGCCATTGTTAGCGCTCCTAAAGCCGCAGGGCGCGAAGTGCGGCAAGTGGACTTAGTGCGCTTAGCCAGCGATCGTTTGTTGTTGGTGGTGGTCGATGAAGACGGTGACATCCTGCATCGTATTATTAATTGTGAGCAAAGTGTCGATTCAGCCACCATGAGCAAGGTGTTGTGCTTACTTAATGCCGCTTTAGCCGGTGGACAATGGCAAGATGGCATGGTGCGTTTAAACACGATTTTGCGCAATGAAACGGGCCTTGGCCAGATCCTCATTGAAAAAGTGTTAGGCCAATTAAGCTTAGATGAGTTTGTGCAGCATCAACCCTTGATTTATGGACAACATCAATTATTGCTAACGCCGGATTACCAGCAAAACCCTGCATTACAACAAGTCGTGCAAATGCTGGAGCAACCCTCGGGTTTAATTACGTTGTTACAAACGGTCACCCGTGATGCTCAACCTAAACTCATTTTAGGTAAAGAGTCTGGATTTGTTGAGTTATCGCAATTAAGTTTAATCGCCCAAAGCTATCAAACGCAGCCACATCGCTTTGTCGCTTTGCTTGGCCCGCGGCGGATGGATTACGCAAAATTAATCCCTTTACTCGAAGGATGCGCGGCACAATTAAATTTAAACTTGAATCGGCAGAATTGATCCCCATAATACCCCTACATTAATTGGAGTATTGTAACAATGACTGAGCAACAAAAGCCTTCCGAACCCACAGAAGCAACGAATCAGGCCACTAACGATGCTAATACCGATACGGTAGAGCTGTCTTCTGAGCAGACCATTATTGCTAAGCTGGAAGATGAACTGGCTAAAGCGCAAAGCCAGTTGGCCGAACAACACGAATTAATGCTGCGCATTAAAGCTGATGCTGAAAATGCTCGCCGTCGTGCTAGCCAAGATGTTGAAAAAGCGCACAAGTTTGCGTTAGAAAAGTTTGCCGGTGATTTATTACCCGTTGCCGACAACCTTGAGCGCGCACTGAACTTTATCAACCGTGAAGATGAAGCGTTTAAAGGCATCATTGAAGGCGTAGAGCTGACCATGAAGAGCTTTTTAGATACAGTAGCTAAGTTTGGTGTGGTGCAAATTGACCCTGCGGGGCAGCCGTTTAACCCGGAACAACATCAAGCGATGAGCATTCAGCCGTCAAATGATGTACCGCCCAATACCGTGACCTTTGTTATGCAAAAAGGTTATGAGTTAAATGGTCGCTTGTTACGTCCGGCTATGGTTGGCGTATCAAAAGCAGCAGAGTAACGCCCTCGTAGCAAAGCTAACGCGCTGTTAAGCGTTGGCTTTGCTGCCTACCGCAGTTCATTGGTTTTTCTTCGTTAAATCACCCGCAAAGCACAACAAGCGCTAGCCTCTGTTCGAAAAAACTGTTAATTAGTATAAAACTGATTTCTTAGGTAAATGTTGTGAGTTGCCGCCCTGCTATTAGCCCTGCTTTTTTAGCCTCTGCCCGTGCCGTTATTCCCAATGAACGTTGGTTTGACGATGCGTTATCCTGCTTAGCTTTTGGTACTGATGCCAGCTTCTATCGTTTAAATCCGCAATTGGTGTTGCGAGTCGAATCTGAGCTTGAAGTGGTGTCGTTGCTAAAACTGGCTTTGCAACACCAAGTGGCGGTGACGTTTCGCGCTGCGGGTACCAGCTTGTCAGGGCAAGCGGTAACGGATTCCGTATTATTGGTGCTTGGCGAAAATTGGCAGCAATATCGCATTTTTGGTTTAGGGGAACAGATCCGTTTAGGCCCCGGCGTGATTGGTGCACAAGCGAATAAATGGCTAGCCCCTTATGGTCGAAAAATAGGGCCGGATCCTGCCTCGATAAATAGTTGTAAAATTGGCGGTATCGTCGCCAATAATGCCAGTGGCATGTGCTGTGGTACGGCGCAAAACAGTTTTAATACCCTGGCGGGAATGCGGGTAGTCTTATTTGATGGCACCGTGCTAGATACCGAAGAGGCCGATAGTGTGGCGCGTTTTCGGCAATCGCATGCGGCATTACTGCGTCAATTGGCAGAACTGGCACAGCAAACTCAGCAAAACGCCGAGTTATTGGCGAAGATTCGCCATAAGTACCGCTTAAAAAATACCATGGGGTTTTCACTGAACGCCCTCACCGAATTTAGCGATCCTATCGATATCCTCAGCCATTTAATGGTGGGCTCCGAAGGCTGCTTGGGTTTTATCAGCAGTGTCACCTATCACACCGTGGCTGATCATGCGCATAAAGCGACAGCGTTATGGGTTTTTCCAGATATTGTCAGTTGCTGTGCCGCAGTGAGTTTATTGAAAACGGCGCCGGTCGCGGCAGTAGAGCTGTTAGATCGACGAAGCTTACGTTCGGTATCAGGTAAAGCCGGTTTACCCCCTTGGGTTAAAACGTTATCCGATGGTGCTGCCGCTTTGTTGATTGAAAGCCGAGCTAACTCACCGGCGGCCTTGCAGCGGCAATTAACAGAGATAGCCGCCTTATCTGCACAATTCAGCCTTGAGCAAAGCGTTGATTTTAGTACCGACGCGAAGGTATCAGAGCAATTGTGGGCGATCCGCAAAGGTACGTTTCCAGCGGTGGGCGCCGTTCGTGAAACCGGTACTACGGTGATCATTGAGGATGTCACTTTTCCGTTAGCCGATCTCGCCGCAGGTGTGCAAGCATTGCAGCAATTATTTGACCGTTATCAGTATCACGAGGCGATTATTTTTGGGCATGCGTTGGAAGGCAATTTACATTTTGTGTTCACGCAAAGTTTTAACGACGCTGAGCAAGTGGCGCGCTATGATGCGTTTATGCAAGATGTCGCGCATTTGGTTGCCGTTGAGTATGGTGGTTCATTAAAAGCCGAGCATGGCACTGGACGCAATATGGCGCCCTTCGTAGAGTTGGAGTGGGGGAGTGCGGCTTATCAACTTATGTGGCAGCTTAAAAAGTTATTCGATCCTAAGCATATTCTTAACCCAGATGTGGTGCTTAGCCAGGATAAAACCTTACATCTGCAACATCTAAAAGCCTTACCTGCAACTCATGCGTTAGTGGATAAATGTATTGAATGTGGCTTTTGTGAGCCGGTGTGTCCGTCACGTAAACTCACTTTAACGCCGCGACAACGCATTGTGGTGCAAAGAGAAATTAGCCATTTACAAACAACAGGGCAAGCGCCGGCACGTTTAAAGCAGTTAACAAAAGATTATGCTTATCAAGGTAATGCCAGTTGCGCAGCTTGTGGCATGTGTAGCACAGCTTGTCCGGTGGGTATCAATATGGGCGATTTAACACGGCAATTACGCAGCAAAGATAATCAGTCGTGGCAGCCAATCTCAAGACAAGTCGTTACGCAATTTGCCAAAGTAACTCAGTTGGCAAAGTTGGGCTTGCGAGTGGGGCAGTTAGCTTACGGTGTACTGGGTAAAAATACACCCATGTGGCACAGTGCCATGCCCACCGCCAACCGCATGCCAGTGTTGCCCCAGCAAACGGGTTTAAAACCGGTTTTGTATTTAAGCAGTTGTAGTAACCGAGTGATGGGGCCTGCTAAAGGTAGCAGTGATGGCCGTTCACTACAGCAGGTAAGTGCCAACTTACTGGCTAAGGCTGGCTATCAATTGATTTTGGCCCCCGATTTAGCCAGTCAGTGTTGCGGTATGCCAATGCAATCAAAGGGGCAATTTGCCGCGCAACAACAGCAGCAACAGCAACTTAACGCCTGGTTGTTGCACCATAGTTTGCAAGGTCAGATCCCTATTTTTTCGGATACCAGCCCTTGTAGTTTAACCTTGCAAGGTAAACTCGATCCACGCTTAAAACTCTATGACAGTATCGACTTTATTACAGAGTTTGTGCTGCCAAAGCTGACACTCAGCAAGGTAAACCAGCCCATTGCGTTGCATATAAGTTGTAGTGCGCAGCAGTTAGGGCAAGCAGATAAACTAATGACATTACTTCGCGCTTGTACCGAGCAGGTCGTGCTGCCTGACAATATCAGTTGTTGTGGTTTTGCCGGAGATAAAGGTTTCTTTATGCCTGAATTAAATGAGTCGGCTTTATCTAGTTTAGCTTCTCAAGTAAGTGAGTGCTCACGAGGGGTATCCAGTAGCCGAACCTGTGAAATCGGTTTAAGCCGACACAGTGGTTTAGAATATCAGCATCTGATGTATGTGCTAGATCAGTGCAGCTAATTATCAAGTAATTGCGAAGAGGGTTTTAGCCATTGGCTTTGCTCTAATTCGTTAACCGTAAGGGGTTTACTAAAGTAATAGCCTTGATAAAAATGGCAATATTCGTCTTGTAAAATGGTGAGTTGCTGTAATTGTTCCACCCCTTCTGCGGTCACTTTTAACTCTAGTTCTTTGGCCAGATGAATGATCGCTAGGGTGAGTCGTCTGGCTTTTGGGTCGGATAAATTACTCACGAAGCTGCGGTCTATTTTTAAAATATCTACCGTGTAGTTATTCAAGTAACTTAATGAAGAGTAGCCTGTACCAAAGTCATCTAAAGCGATGCTAAAGCCTTGCATTTTCAAATGCTCTAGCTTCTTCGTAATATGATCTTTTTGTTGAATTAAAATGCTTTCGGTAATTTCTAAGGTGAGCGCTGTTGCTGGTAATTGTTGTTTTTGGAGTAATTGTTGAAGCAATTCAGGCAGCTGCGCATCGGCGATATCTGGTACACTCAAATTGATACTTAACGTCAATTCGGGCAGCGTTTTACGCCATTGGGCTAGTTGCGCTAAGCCCTTATGCAACATCTGTTGGGTGAGTAGGCTAATTAGCCCTTCTTCTTCGAGCAGCGGGATAAAAGTATCTGGAGCAATCGGACCAAACTCGCTGTGCTGCCATCGTGACAATAACTCAAAGCCTTTTAACATCCCTTGGCTATTTACGATAGGTTGATAAACGGGATAAAACGCCTCGTCTAATAAGGCTTGTTTCAAGCTTTGTTGTATTTGATAACGCTTGCTGATGTTCGATTGCATCGTACTGTTATAGCAGCGAATTTGATAACCCGGTGTTTTCTTGGCTTCATGTTGTGCCATATTGGCTTGTTGCATTAATGTATCGGCATTAGCTGTTTGATCATGAGAAGCGCATAAACCAATACTTGCCGATAAATTAATATTGGCATGAAACGCCTCGGAGTGTTGCGAGAGTTGAAATAGCAATTTTTCTGCCAGTTTTTGCACTGCATTGACATCTGCTGAGTGAATTAAAAGCCAAAACTCATCGCCATTTTGCCGATACAATTTATCCTCTGCACGCAGTTGCTGTGCTAATTTCCATGCCACTGTTTGCAACAGTAAATCACCTGTGCCATGGCCATATACATCATTGACCAAATGAAATTTATTGAGATTCAATTTAAGAATATAAAAAGGCTGGCGATTTTGCTGCAAATGCTCAATATCTTTTTTCAACAGCCACAAAGTGGGCAGCGCAGTAAGGGTGTCGAGGTGCTGCACTAATTCGGGCTGGCGCATTATTTGGCGCTTTTGCTGTTGAAGCAGTCGGCTGCGTTTAACGCGGGCTTCAACCACCATAAGTAAACGCCAAGGGGCAATGGGTTTATGAATAAATTCATCACCGGCTAAACGCACGGCAGCGAGTTTTTCATCGGTGCTCTCGTCTGCTGACATAAATACAATAGGAATGTTGACTAATTCATTGTGTTGGCGAATAACTTGCCCTAGTTCTAAACCATGACAACCCGGCATATGTAAATCGATTAAAACCAACTCTGGCTGGTGTTTAATCATTAAAGTCAGAGCGTTTTTGGGGTCGTTAGTACAGAAAATTTGATAGCCTGCCAGTTGTAAGGCTTGACGATAAAAGCGTAATACATCGGCATCGTCATCAACTAATAAGATCCGATAAGGGTTTGCTTCCTGTGGTTGTAACAGGTTCGCCAGCATCTGAATTAATGCCTGTGAAGAAACCGGTTTCGCTAAAAAATGACTACTGCCAGCCCGCACTGCGGCTAGCCGGCTGTCAAAGGTATCAAAAGCAGAAATAAAAATAACAGGGAAATTAATACCTTGCTGCTCACGCAGCGCTATTAGATAATCGGCTCCTGCCGTTTCGCCTTCAGGGAATACCATGTCGCAAATTGCAGCAATCGGCTGCTGTTCAGCAACGGTCGCAGAAAGTTGCTTAATATCTTGTAATTCAATAACATGATAGCCAGCCGCTTCTAATGGCGCTCGATGATACTGCAGCATGTCAGTATCATCATCAACAAACACTATTTTAGCGTGGTTAAAACCTAACGCGGCTAAGGGTACTTCAGGCTCATCAGCAACGTATTCATCTGTATAGTGGTTATTAAGCTCCTGAATTAAATCGGCGAGCTGCAGTTTTATCGTAGTGTCATTACTGACTTTAGTCGGTTCAACACTCTGTAACAAATGGTTGAGCGACTTGGCATAACGAGAAACATCCGGAAAGCCATAAATGCTGCCAGAACCAGCAAGTTGATGAGAGAGATGTTGCAGTTGCGTCAAAGCACCGAGATCGGTGTTTTGCTGCAGTGCCATCCAGTTTTGCTGAATACTTTCTGCTTTGTGTCGCAAATTCAGTCGATATTGAATTTGCATGGCTCGCCATTTATTTTTGTCGGTTTGCTTCATGCGATTTAAACTTTCTACTTTCTTTAAATAACTTTAGCAAAGTTCTATGAGAAAAATAGCGTTTTTTTAGTTTGTCGCAAAAGTAGTGACGAAACTCGAAATCATGCTGAGCACGGCAAGATCAAAAAGCGATATACAGGCGCTATTGTTAGAGTATGCTAGGATTGATTTGTATTTAATCTAATTACCAAACAAGTTAAATCGTCAGGTAAATTAAGTGAGGCTCTTATGGCATTAAAACGGATAATGCATGTAGAAGATGATGAGTCGATTCGAGCGGTAGCTGAAATCGCTTTGGTTGATGTTGCTGGTTTCGAACTGCTTAGTTGTGACAGCGGTGCAAGTGCAGTGGCTCAAGCAAGTGGTTTTAATCCAGAATTAATATTATTGGATGTCATGATGCCACAAATGGATGGCATGCAAACGCTAGCCGCACTGCGAGCCATACCAGAACTTGCTAGTGTGCCTGTGGTTTTTATGACAGCAAAAATTCAGCAAGCTGAGAAGCAGCATTATCTTGATGCAGGAGCTATTGCAGTGATAGACAAACCGTTTGAACCAATGGCTCTGGGCGACAGATTGCAGCAGTTGTTTGAGCAAGCACAGATCACTAACTAAGGTAATAAACACGTTGTTATGAAATTTGAACATCACGCCCGAGGGTGGTTGAGGTTGGCAACATTACCCCAATTGTTGCTGATACTGCTTTTATCGCTGTTGGGCTTTGGTTTTAATTTTTTACGATTGCCGCTTTTTTTTGACATAGACTTTATTTTTGGCTCTGTTTTTGCTGTTTTGGCACTGGTACTGCTTGGAACAAAAGCGGCTATTGTCGTCGGTATTATTGCTGCAAGTGCAACTGTGCTGATCTGGCAGCATCCCTTTGCTTGGTTTATTTTCAGTAGTGAAATACTCTGGTTAAATTTTCGCTATGGTAAAAATAATCAGACGAATTTAGTTCTGTTAGATTTGCAGTTTTGGCTATTAGCGTTGCCTGTAATAATAGGTTGTTATGCGCTTGTGCTTAACGCTCCCTCAAACACCGCTGTGCTGATTGCATTAAAGCAGATTAGTAATGGTATTTTTAATACTTTGGTTGTGGCTGTACTGGTTGCAATGATGCAACTAAACAAAACACTCAGTAAAAAACTTGCCTTACCCGCAATCAGTTTAGGGCAGTTGGTTTTTCTAACCCTGCTCAGTTCAACCCTGCTCGCTGGAAGTTTACCCGTCATTTTCGATGCTAAAAAATCAAAAGCGTTATACGAGCTAGCGGTGGTGGAACGCATGGCAGAGATCTCGGCCGTCATTGCATTGCAGCTAGAACATATACCAAAACCCAGCTCAACTTTGTTGCCGAGTGAGCTGCAACAACTTACCACGAGTTTACCTGTTGATCGAGGTTACGCGCTGGCACTCTTAGATAGTAAAAAGCAGCTTACTCAGTTGATGGGGCAAAACCAGACGATTACCGCCAATGCAGCGAACGCACTATCTACTGGTTTTCAACACTGGCAACCCAGTTCAGAACTCATCCCCATTCAAAACTGGCGCAAAAGTCGGTATGTTTTTACTTATCCTTTGCGTTGGCAGAACGAACAATTTTGGTTAGTGATAGAGCAGCCCGCAAAGAGTGTTGTTGCGCAATTAGAGCAAGACAGTGCGCAGCAGATGGTTCGTTTTGTGTTGTTTTTGGGACTAACAATAGGTATTAGTACCTTGCTAAGCAAAGCAATCAGCTTATCTTTGAAACGAATTGATGTGGCAAGTCAGCGCATACAGGCTGATATTACTCAGCAACAAAAAACCGTTATGCCGCAAAGTCGTGTGTTGGAGTACAGCAATTTGTCGCTAACCTTGGCACAGATGAGTGCTCATTTAAACGATGCCTTTCAACGCAGCCGTATAACGCAATGTGAGTTAGAGCAACAAGTAACTCAACGAACGGAGGCGTTACAACACAGTAATAGCCAGCAAAATGCTATTTTATCGGCAGCATCCGATTTTTCGATTATTGCAACTGATCCCAACGGTGTTATTCAGTTTTTCAGTGTTGGAGCAGAGAAAATGCTCGGCTACCAAGCTGAGGAATTAGTAGGAAAGCAAACGCCAGAAATTTTGCATCAATCTTCAGAAGTGATGAACCGCGTTAAAGAACTTAATGCAGAGCTGGCTGAACCGGTACAAGGTTTTCGTGCTTTTGTAATTAAAGCCGAACAAGAAGGAACGGAAACGCATGAATGGACTTATCTACACAAATCTGGCCGGCCTATCCCAGTATCACTAACCGTAACGGTGATCCGTGATCATTCAGGTAAGATTAGCGGCTATCTTGGCATTGCGCGTGATGTGTCAGAACGTCATCGGACAGAACGTTTGAAGAACGAGTTTATTGCTACGGTAAGTCATGAACTTCGCACCCCTTTAACCGCCATTTATGCTTCTTTGCGTTTGGTTAACTCTGGGAAAATTTGCGAATTAAATAGCAAAACCACAAAGCTGCTAACGGTAGCGGAGCAGAATTGCGAACGACTGACAATATTGATTGATGATTTGCTGGATATCGAGAAGTTAATCTCGGGTAAGTTTGTTATGCCATTACAGATACAGCTATTACAACCACTATTAGAGAAAGCAGTCGAAGGAGTGATGAGTTTTGCTAACGAATATCAAATTCGTTTTCGTATCGAGGTTCTGTCACCAGCGGTTTATGCTAATGTTAATGCAGAGCGGTTGATTCAAATTATTGTTAACCTGTTATCCAATGCTATTAAATTCTCACCGCACGGTGGTGAAATTAAATTAGTGTTGAGCGCTGAGCATAATCAAGCTCGGCTTGAAGTGATAGATCGTGGACAAGGTATTAAGGATGATTTTAAATCACGTATTTTTGAGAAGTTTGCCCAAGGCGATGCCTCGAGTAATCGAAATAAAGGTGGGACAGGTTTAGGGTTAGCCATCACAAAAGAACTCACAGAAAAGATGGGTGGGCAGGTGGGTTTTGATTCTCAATATGGTCTTGGTAGTACTTTCTGGTTGGCCTTTGCGCTGGCTAAGCCAGGATCCTGTTTAAATGATGAAACTAGCTAAGGCTGTAACGAGGCATTATGCAAAAACCAGAAATTCCTTTATCTGAAGAGCGTCGATTACAGATATTACAGCAAACACAGCTGCTAGATACCGATCCCGAGGCTAGGTTTGATCGCATTACGCGTTTAGTGCAGCAATGTTTCAATGTGAAAATTGTGCTCATTTCATTGGTTGATCGAGAACGTCAGTTTCTGAAATCACGCCAAGGTTTAAATGTGTGTGAAACACATCGGGATATTTCATTTTGTGGCCATGCCATCTTAGCTGATGATGTTTTCGAAGTGTACGATGCGCAGCAAGATGCACGGTTTGATGATAATCCGTTAGTGACAACGTCACCTTTTATTCGTTTTTATGCTGGCGCGCCATTAACCTTAGCGAATGAACGTATTGGCACCTTGTGTTTAATTGATGAGGTACCGCGTCGTTTATCAAAACGAGAGCGTCAAAGCCTCAAACAGTTTGCGGAGCTTATAGAACAAGAAATTAATGATCGACTGCAAGAGCATGCGCATGAACAGCTTGCGGCAAGAGAATTAATGTATCGTTCGGTATTAGAAGGTACGCGCATAGGGACTTGGCAGTGGAATGTTCAAACCGGCGAAACCACGTTTAACGAACGCTGGGCTGAAATGGCGGGATACACTTTAGCTGAGTTAGCGCCTATTTCCATTTCTACCTGGTTTGATCTTGCACACCCTGGGGATGTTGAACAGTCTAACAGACTGTTAGAACAGCATTTTCGCGGCGAGTCAGCCTTTTATGATTGTAAATGTCGAATTCGACACCGAACCGGCGATTGGATTTGGGTGCATGACCGTGGTCGGGTAATCTCTTGGACTGATGATGGCAAGCCATTAATGATGTATGGTACCCATGCTGATATTACTGCCCAAAAACAGGCAGAATTAGAAATAAAAGCCAGCCGAGATCAGTTTCAAGCGTTGGTATCGAATATTCCCGGTATTACTTATCGATGTATGGTAGATAAAAACTGGACCATGCTGTTCATGAGCGGCAGTATTGATCCGGTTTCGGGTTATCCAGCCAGTGACTTTATTAACAACAAGGTACGTACTTATGCCAGTGTAATCCATCCTGAAGATCGTGCCTGGTTAGAAAAGGCCGTGGACCAAGCAGTGGCAGAGCAGCAAAGCTGGCAATTGCAGTACCGTGTTATACACAAAAACGGTGAGATCCATTGGGTGGAAGAGCGTGGCAAAGCCGATTACGCCGAAGATGGCAATGTGCGTTTTCTCGATGGTTTTATTTTGGATATCTCTGAAGAAAAGCTCGCTAAGCACAAGTTGTCCGCTTTAGCATCACAATTACCCGGCGCGGTATACCAGTATCAGCAGTGGCCAGATGGTCGTGTGGCGTTTCCTTATGCAAGTAATGCGATGGAGCGAGTCTATGGTATTTCTTTGGAGCAGTTAAAAAAAGATGCATCAATGGCGTTTGCTAAAATTCATCCAGAGGATTTAACCGGTTTAGTAGAGAGTATTGAACAATCGAGGCTAACTCTAGCTGAATGGTATCATGAGTATCGCGTGATCAATGAAGATAAGTCCATAATTTGGTTATCCGGTTCGTCTCAGCCAGAAGCCATGCCCGATGGCAGTACGTTGTGGCATGGCTATATTCAAGATATTACCACTATTAAACAATACTATTTGCAGTTAGAACGGGTGAATCGTGAATTAAAAATGGCTCAGCAACGGCTTGATAGTGCCAGTAAAAATGCCGCCATCGGTTTTTGGCAGGCATCATTGGTGACAGGAGAGTTATGGTGGTCACCGATGATTTATCAATTATTTGGTTTTGATGAGCAAGATATCAAGCCGAGCATAGCCTTGTTTAAAAGTATTGTGCATCCGGATGATCGTCAGTTAGTGGAACAAAGTGAGCTAATGGCGCAAGAAACGGGCGTGCATGATGTTATCCATCGCATTATTCGCCCAGACGGCACCATTTGCTGGGTGCATGGAGTGGCTAAATTGTTGCCACTGACCGAAAACCCCGAAAAATTGTTGGTAGGTTCGGTGCAAGATGTTACTGAACGAATGATATTACAACAACTTAAAGATGAATTTATATCGACGGTAAGCCATGAATTACGCACCCCTCTGACGGCGATTAAAGGGGCGTTAAGTTTATTAAATGCGGGCGCCAGGGATCAAATTTCCGATAAGATGCAAAAGATGTTGCAAATTGCGTCCAGTAATACCGGGCGTTTATCTAACTTAATTAATGACTTACTTGACATTGAAAAGTTAACTGCGGGTAAGGTACAGCTTAATATTCAACCTCTGCATGTTGCAACAGAACTGCAGCAGGCACTGGAAAATTTATTACTTTACGCTGAGCAATATAAAATCACCTTAAATATTGAGCAATGTGATGACCGTCTGTGTGTGTTAGCCGATGCCATGCGTTTACAACAAGTACTGACTAATTTGATCTCTAATGCCGTTAAATTTTCACACCCTGAGGGTACAGTGGCCATTAACGCTGAGCATTTGGGTGACAAAGTGCAAATCTCGATCACGGATAACGGTATTGGAATAGACCCTGAATTTACACATCGCGTGTTTGAACGTTTTGCTCAAGCGGATGGTTCCAATAATCGACAAACCGGCGGAACCGGCTTAGGTTTAGCCATTTGCAAAGAATTAATTGAGCAAATGCAGGGAACCATTAGCTTTGACTCTGTTCTTGCAGAGGGCAGCACCTTCCGTTTTGTGTTACCATATTGTCAAAAACCTGATTTTATCTCTGTTGTACAGGAAGATCCTGATGAATAGTACCCCTGCTAAACGATCGCCGTCTGAAGCGTTTGCGCAGTTGCGACAGCGTTTTGAGCACGGTTTGCCAGAACGATTAGCGCGTATGGCAAAGCTTGCAAAAGCCGATGTCAGCAAAGAGCCTTTAACACAGCTCATGTCCGAAGCACATAAATTGGCAGGTGCTTGCGGTACCTTTGGATACGCCAGTTTAGGTATACAAGCCCGGCAAATTGAGCAATTAACCTTAATTATTATTAACAAAACGGATGTTGATCAACAGCAAGCCATACCCTCGTTAAAGCGCGCGGTATTAGAGTTCGGAATTGCTGTAGACAAAGCTTTACGCAATAAATACAGTGAATTAGGCATTCCTGATCCAATAATATTGCAACCGAACACCATTTGGTTAATTCTCGATTCTAAAACCATTATTGATGAATTTAGCCAGCAGTTGACCGCATTTGGGATGCAAGTTGAGTTATTTAGTGGCTTTGATGATTGCTTGCAGCGACTGCAAAACACCGCACCGACTATTTTGTTCTCAGCCATTTCTTTAGCTGACGGCAGCCTGTTGTTTGAGCAGACGCTACTTTTAGACCAGTTAGTTAAAAAGCATGCGCGTTTGCTGGTTTTATCTGCTAAGGATAATTTTGATTTACGTATTAAAGCAGCACAACAGCGTGCCGATGCCTTTTTTGTCGCACCTTTAGATATCCCTAGCTGTATTTCTACCATTACTGAGTTACTTGAAACTCACAGTGGCAGTTTTGGCCGGGTATTTATTGTTGATGATGATACCTTATTGGCTGAGCATTACGCTTTAGTTTTGCAAAATGTCGGTATTGAAACAGCGATTGTCAATAATGTCCGCGATATTGTGAACGAGTTAATGCGCTTTCAGCCCGATCTGATTTTAATGGATATTTATATGCCAGAAATTTCAGGTGCTGAGCTAGCAGGGCTGATTCGGCAATATCCCTCTTTGAAGCGTATACCTATTGTTTATCTCTCTTCAGAGGTTAACAAATCCCTGCAGTTGCGCGCCATGGCACATGGGGCAGATGATTTTTTAACCAAGCCAATTGACGATACGCAGTTAACACAAGCAATAAAAGTGCGGTTAGCACGCAGTATTCAGATTAAAAACTTAATTGAAAAAGATGGTTTAACAGGCTTAATTAAACACAGCTCGATTAAAAGTGCTGTGGATATAGAATTAGATCGTACCCGGCGTGAACAGCAACCGCTGAGCGTGGTGATGTTGGATATCGATTTGTTTAAATCGGTAAATGATAATTATGGTCATGCCATTGGTGATATGGTTATTTCGGCCTTGGCAACATTATTACGCAAACGTATCCGTAAAACGGATCGCGCCGGTCGCTATGGTGGTGAAGAGTTTTTACTGGTGTTACCCGATTGCGGTGCCGAAGAAGCCAAAAAAATAACTGAAAGTATTCTCGATGCGTTTAGACAGTTAAAGTTTACGGCTGAGGATAACACCTTTAGCTGTACTTTCTCTGCGGGCGTGGTTTCAACCAGTAACCAGCCTTTTACTGATGCGGCAAAGATGCTCGTTGCGGCGGATGACGCGCTATATCACGCAAAAGAAACGGGCCGAAATCGCATTTGTGTTGCTGAGGATGATTAACATTAAAAACTCTACAATAGGGCAGCCAGCAGTCATGCTAAACACGTTAACTGTTCTGTATGACAGCAAGCTGACCTTTTTGTGAGCGATACAATTATAATTTGCTGAGTACTTCAGCGGGGAGTGCTAATTCATCATTACGGTTAACACCCACACCGCGCGTTAAAATGTTTTGCGCAATCTGTTTGGCTTCGTCTAATGAATGCATCTGCGCAGTGCCACATTGATAGATATTTAATTCTGGAATATCTTTTTGGCTGGCAACATGTAACACATCCGTCATCGCGGCTTGCCAAGCTTGACCAACACGTTGCTCATCAGGCGTACCAATTAAGCTCATGTAAAAACCGGTGCGGCAGCCCATTGGTGAGATATCAATAATTTCAACGTCTGCACTGTTTAAGTGATCCCGCATAAAACCGGCAAATAAGTGTTCTAAAGTGTGAATACCTTTCTCAGATAAGATTTCTTCGTTTGGTACACAAAAACGTAAATCATATACGGTGATTGCATCCCCTTTAGGCGTGTTCATCTTCTTCGCGACCCGAACAGCAGGTGCTCGCATAATGGTATGGTCTACGGTAAAGCTATCAAGTAATGGCATAGCGGATCCTATTTAAAAAAAACGTGTTGGTCGATTATAGCCCTGAGCGGTGGCTTAAGTTAACCGCTTTTCAACAAAAGCCGCGTTAAAGTCATTTAACTGAGACAAAATCAAAAAAAATCACTTTGATAACCTTGAATAGAACAGGGCTAATCCCCACTAATTTACCATCGCAACGATACATTGTTCAGAATATTAGGTGGAGAGAAATTATGGGTAGAATTATTGGTATTGACTTGGGTACAACCAACTCTTGTGTGGCTATTTTAGATGGCGATAAGCCAAGAGTATTAGAGAATGCTGAAGGCGCTCGTACTACGCCATCCATCATTGCTTATGCAGAAGATGGTGAAGTTTTAGTGGGGCAACCAGCAAAACGTCAAGCGGTGACCAACCCTAAAAATACTCTATATGCAATCAAGCGTTTAATCGGTCGTCGTTTTGAAGACGAAGAAGTGCAACGCGACATCAAAATCATGCCGTTCAAAATTGTTAAAGCAGACAATGGTGACGCTTGGGTTGAAGTAAAAGACCGAAAATTAGCTGCGCCACAAATTTCAGCTGAAATCTTGAAAAAAATGAAGAAAACCGCTGAAGATTATCTTGGTGAAGCGGTTACTGCCGCCGTTATTACGGTTCCAGCCTATTTCAACGACGCGCAGCGTCAAGCCACGAAAGATGCTGGCCGTATCGCAGGTTTAGACGTTAAACGTATTATCAACGAACCGACAGCTGCGGCATTAGCCTACGGTATGGATAAAAAGAAAGGCGACACCAAAGTTGCAGTTTATGACTTAGGTGGCGGTACTTTCGATATCTCTATTATTGAAATTGATGATGTTGATGGCGAGCAAACGTTTGAAGTATTAGCGACTAACGGTGATACTCACTTAGGTGGTGAAGACTTTGATAACCGCGTAATCAACTACTTAGTTGAAGAGTTTAAGAAAGAGCAAGGCATGGATTTACGTAATGATCCTTTAGCAATGCAACGTTTAAAAGAAGCAGCAGAAAAAGCTAAGATTGAGCTGTCATCTGCTTCACAAACTGAAGTTAACTTACCGTACATCACCGCAGATGCCTCAGGTCCAAAACACCTGAACATCAAAGTGACTCGCGCTAAATTAGAATCTTTGGTTGAAGATTTAGTACAACGCACCCTAGAACCATTGAAAAAGGCGCTTGCTGATGCCGATTTAAGCGTCAGCGAAATCAACGAGATTATTCTGGTTGGTGGTCAAACGCGTATGCCGAAAGTACAAGAAGCCGTTACCGCTTTCTTCGGTAAAGAGCCTCGTAAAGATGTCAACCCTGATGAAGCCGTTGCAGTAGGTGCCGCTATTCAAGGTGCAGTATTGTCAGGTGATGTTAAAGACGTCTTATTACTGGATGTCACCCCGTTATCACTGGGTATCGAGACCATGGGTAGCGTGATGACAGCACTGATTGAGAAGAACACCACTATCCCGACCAAAAAGTCGCAAGTGTTCTCAACGGCTGATGATAACCAATCTGCCGTAACGATTCATGTGATTCAAGGTGAGCGTAAGCGCGCTTCAGATAACAAATCTCTGGGCCAATTTAACTTAGAAGGTATTCGCCCAGGCCGTCGTGGCGAGCCACAAATTGAAGTAACTTTCGATTTAGATGCGGACGGTATTTTACACGTGTCGGCGAAAGACAAAGACACTGGTAAAGAGCAAAAGATCACCATCAAAGCTTCTTCAGGTTTAAGTGAGGAAGAAATCGATAAAATGGTGCGTGATGCTGAAGCGAATGCTGAAGAAGATAAAAAGTTCGAAGAAATGGTGCAGGCACGTAACCAAGCCGATGCTATGGTACACTCTACCCGCAAACAGCTGGAAGAAGCCGGTTCTGCGTTAGCTGCCAATGATAAAGAAGCTATCGAGAACGCGATTACCGATCTGGAAAAAGCGATGAAAGGCAGCGATAAAGCTGACATCGAAGCGAAAACCCAGGCCTTGTTACAAGCTTCGCAAAAACTGATGGAAGCAGCACAAGCTAAAGGTCAGCAGGGTGGTGAAGAAACCGCTCAGCAGTCTGGTGGCGATGATGTTGTTGACGCTGAGTTTGAAGAAGTTAAAGACGACAAGAAGTAATTATCACCCATATCGGGCTGCAGCATAATCTGTAGCCCTTTTACTGAGAATTAAGCACAGATCTATGTCCAAGCGTGACTATTATGAAGTATTAGGTGTCGCTAAAGGCGCCGATGATAAAGAGATCAAAAAGGCTTATAAACGCCTCGCCATGAAATTCCACCCCGATCGCACACAGGGTGATAAAGCCATGGAAGAGAAGTTTAAAGAAGTGCAAGAAGCCTATGAGATTTTGTCTGACGACCAGAAAAAAGCCGCCTATGATCGCTTCGGCCATGCCGGGGTAGATCCGAATCGTGGTGCGGGTGGTGGCGGTAATGCTGACTTTGGTGATATTTTTGGCGACGTGTTCGGCGATATCTTTGGAGGCGGTGGCCGTCGCGGCCAATCACGGGCTCAGCGCGGCTCAGATCTTCGTTATAACTTAGAACTGACATTAGAAGAAGCCGTTAAAGGTAAATCAGTCGACATTAAAGTGCCGACGATGGTCGGTTGTGATAGCTGTGATGGTTCAGGTGCCAAAAAAGGTACTTCAGCCAAGAGCTGCCCAACCTGTCATGGTGCTGGCCAAGTGACGATGCGCCAAGGCTTTTTCGCGGTACAACAAACCTGTCCTACTTGTAGTGGTCGTGGCAAGATTATTCCTGATCCGTGCAATAAGTGTCATGGTGAAGGCCGCATTGAAAAAACCAAAACGCTGGCAGTTAAAATCCCTGCGGGTGTAGATACCGGTGACCGTATTCGTTTAACCGGCGAAGGCGAAGCAGGCATGCATGGCGCTCCGGCGGGTGATTTGTATGTGCAGGTTAGCGTTAAGCAACATGCTATTTTCCAGCGTGATGGCAACAACCTGTATTGCGATGTGCCGTTAAGCTTTGCAACCGCAGCTTTAGGTGGTGAAATTGATGTGCCGACCTTAGATGGCCGGGTTAAATTGAAGATCCCATCCGAAACACAAACTGAGAAAATGTTCCGCCTACGTGGCAAGGGCGTGCAATCAGTGCGTGGTGGGGGTGTCGGTGATTTAGTGTGTAAAGTGGTAATCGAAACGCCAGTGAATTTATCTGAGCGGCAAAAAGAGCTACTAAGACAACTAGACGATAGCATGGCTGGCGACAGTGAAGCCAAACATCGGCCGAAGTCAAAAGGCTTCTTCGATGGTGTGAAGAAGTTTTTTGATGATTTAACTAATTAATTTCTTTAGTAAAAAAATAAACCACCCACAATCGGGTGGTTTTTTTATGCCAGCAGAGTAAACTGGTCAAATGTGTTCGATGTGTTTGCAAAAGGATTTAAGATGATAAAGAAATTATGGGTGTCAGCCATTTGTACCGTGTTATTGGTGGCCTGTGCTGAGTCACCGACCGGACGTCGTCAAGTGATGCTGTATGATAGCCAACAATTAAGCACCATGGGCGCACAAACCTTCGAAGAAATGAAAGCGGCAGAAAAAATCAGTAACGATGCTGAAATTAATCGCTACGTGTTATGTGTCAGCAATGCCTTACTGAAAGTGACTCCTGATGAGTATCAGCAACAGAGCTGGGAAATTGTGGTATTTGATAGCGAACAAGTAAATGCCTTTGCGTTACCCGGTGGTAAGATTGGTGTTTATACCGGTTTGTTAAAAGTGGCAGAAACGCCCGCACAATTAGCTGCCGTAGTCGGGCATGAGATTGCGCACGTGATGGCGGGCCACAGCAATGAGCGGCTTTCTACCAATCAATTTTTACAAATGGCCCTAGCCCTAGGCGATGCCGGCTCTAAAGCCTATGGCGTGCAATATCAGCAAGAATTAATGGCGGCCTTAGGTGTTGGTGCGCAATTAGGCGTTGCCTTACCGTTTAGCCGAGCGCATGAAACAGAATCTGATATCATTGGCCTTGAATTAATGGCCAAAGCGGGTTTTGACCCAAGTGAAGCGGTTAACTTAT
This sequence comes from Alishewanella maricola, assembly GCF_016343785.1. Lineage (NCBI taxonomy): Bacteria > Pseudomonadati > Pseudomonadota > Gammaproteobacteria > Alteromonadales > Alteromonadaceae > Alishewanella > Alishewanella maricola. Next base: position 242,526 of record NZ_JAEINI020000005.1, read on the forward strand.
GGCGCAATATGGCGAAGGCCAGTGGCCCTGCTGGCCCACAATTTTTGTCGAGCCACCCTGTACCCGAAACCAGGATTACAACCTTACAAGACATGATGCCTGAGGCGAATGGTTTTTATACACAGCGAAAAGCAGCAGGCAATTTGCCAAGTTGCCGGAAACCGGCTAAATTATAGGTAAGCTATTGTAATTAAATAACGTCAGCTTTTTTTACACTAACCTAATAGCACTCATATGGTATTTATAATAATCCCATAAAAATCAGGGAACTGTATTTTTGGTGTGTAAATTGCATGTTTAATTGTAAGCTCACAGAATTCAACTTGTTGTAGGAAGGTTTATATGCAAGGAAATCACCCGAAAGACCAACACGATGCTAAAGTCAGTCGTCGTAAGTTTCTCACCCGTACCGGTGCCGGTTTGGTTATTGCATCTATACCTGGTAAGTCGGTTTGGGCAAGAACTCCAGGTGTGACAGGTTCAATTGTTGTTTCTAGCAATGGCTCTGATATGGGAGACACCGTTAATTTTGCGTTACGTTCACCGGGCTATTTTAAGAATTCTGCTAAAAATTATAATAGTGCTAAATTTAGAGACATATTTGGTGGTAATCCTGTTTCTCCTGCAACAAAGAAAACAACTATTTGGACATTACAAGACGTATTAAACAACCCAGGTGAAAGCCCTAAGAAAGGTTTGGGTGGTCCATCTAACGTGAATTATTTTTTAGTTTGTATTTATTTAAATGCTTGTTACTGCTACAACTCGAGAAGTACGGCTCACGGAATATCCTTTCCAGTCGTTGGATTTGACAAACAATTCAAGACGTTACAAAGCTTTGCAAGTTATTTATATCAGCAGGCTTTAATGAATCCATCTGGCACTGGGATGGCGCTATCAAAAATGGTTGATGACTATCACGTTTAATGATGAGTAGCTAAGTTGTTGTTAAAAGTTAAGAAAAATTTTATTTTTCACAGTTTTTCCGATGGTTCTGGTACCGTTTTTTTTAATAACAACACCGGTGAAACATTAGGTTTAGCTTTTGACGCTGCAGATATGGTCCGAATTCTGGCTAATGAGCACGCACTTTTATCCGATGTCTTAGCTGTTAAAGAGCTAAAAAAAGTTATTGAATTTCCAATTAGCTGTAATAAGCCTGATGAATGAAAACTACTAAGCGATTACTGTTACCTCCGTTTTGCTTTAATATTGAAACTGACCTGCCACTTGTTCTCGACAATCTAAAACATATTTATCAGCATGCGGTGTTTAATACTGAACAATTACCAGATTATCAATTAAGAGTGCGCCATTCATCTGGTATTAGGCGTTTTTTAAAACCTCAGGCTCGTTTTTTTTCTGATCAGCTAGAACCCTTTCAACCTTTGCAATCACAACAGGCTTTCGCCATGCTGGAATGGGGAATGAACTGGACTGTTGCCTGTAATGAAATGCAATATGTTGTTATACACTCAGCGGTGTTAGCAAAAAACAATAAAGCGATTTTGTTCCCAGCCCCACCTGGCTCTGGTAAAAGTACGTTAACTGCGTATTTAGCTTTTAATGGTTGGCGGTTGTTATCCGATGAGATGGCGCTGATATTACCTCGCACGCGAACTGTTCAACCCTTTGTTCGGCCAATCTGTCTGAAAAATCGTTCTATAACATTAGCGCAAAGCTGGTTTCCTAATGCAGTGTTTTCTAGCGTTGCAAAGGGAACACATAAGGGCGATGTGATTCATTTATCTCCACCAGTTGAAAGCTGGCAGGCTGCAACGATTCCTGCGGAAATTGTTGGCGTTGTTTTTCCCTGTTATACCGATGACACAGAATTAGATATTTATAAGCTTAATCAAACACAAGGCTTTATGCAGCTTGCAACCAATGCGTTTAATTATGGTGTTATTGGTACAGAGGGTTTTGATACCTTGTCGGCTATTATGGAGCAAGTTCCTGTATTTGAAGTTCGTTATAACGATGTATCAGAGGTAGCAAAATTTTTAGAGCAGGAGTTGTTATAAATTGTCGCTTAATCAGTTATTGTGCCAGTTGTTTATCAACCCCGAACCGGCATTGCAGCTAAGCACTGAACAATGGGTAAACGTTGTTTTGGTGCTGCGCCATCAGCAATTACTTGCACGTTATAGCTATCGCTTCAAAAGCGCTGGGATGTTTACAAATTTATCCCAATACGCGCAGCACCATTTACGCAATGCCGAGATCCTTGCAGATAAACAGTACCGCCAAATTGATACTGAGGCAGCAGAGCTCACGGCTTTGTTGGCACCATTAAATGTCACCCCCGTATTCTTAAAAGGTGCTGCTTATGCGCTGCAGCCTAATCTAAAACCTGGTCTTGGCAGGACGTTTAGCGATATTGATCTGCTCGTACCTAAGCAAAATATTATGGCGATTGAACAACGTTTAGCATTATTTGGTTATTTGGGAGAGCCTATTTCCGCTTATGATGAGCATTATTATCGAAATTGGACGCATGAGATCCCACCTGTGCGGCATCATGCACGTGGCACCGTATTAGATATCCATCACAACCTAGTTCCTTTAGTGTCGGGGCGCGCCCCAAACATCGCTGCTTTCGAACGGCATGTTATCACGACTGATCAAGGCTATGCGGTGTTGGATTTGCCTGCGATAACTTTGCATAGTTTGATTCACCTGTTTTTTAATGAAACCTTTAAAAACGCTTTTCGTGACCTGACCGATTTGCATCTGTTGTTTAGTGATTTTAGTGAAGAAGATTGGACCGAAATCCTCAAACTTAGCGCTGAAACGGGTTTCCAGTTCGAGCTTATGCTCGCAGTGCGTTATTGTCAGCAGTTGTTGCAAACAGCGGTTCCTTGCTGGGTCTGTCAGCAACTGGAAAATGGCCAACCTGCGGCTTGGCGCATGCGCTTGCTCGATTTTATTTTCGGTTACACATTATTACCCAAACATCCGTTAACGACCTCTAAGAAACAAAAGCTTGCGGTATTTTTTGCCTTTGTCCGCGGCCACTTTTTAAAAATGCCATTGCACATTTTGCTCGGGCATTTAACGATGAAAAGTTTCTTCGGGCTAAGAGATGCCATTTTTGGCAAGCATCAGTTTAGCCCGAAAAAGCATTAGCTGCTTTGAGAGGGGCGGCGCAACACGATTACACCCAGTGCCACGATGAAAAGTAACATACAGTAGTAATTATAAGTAATGACCTGCCACGGTGAAATGCCAAAGCTCGCACCTAACAGCAACGCCTGCGCACCATAGGGTACCAAGCCCTGACTGATACAAGCAAAGATATCCAATAAGCTCGCGCTGCGTTTCGGGGTGATCTGGTGCTGCTTTGCTAAATTGCGGCTCACATCACCCGTTAATACGATCGCCACCGTGTTGTTAGCAATACACAAGTTACTGATAAAGGCTAAAGCGGCAATCGCCAATTGCTGGGCTTTGTTGCCGGCCAGTTTAATACTTGAGGTTAGCTTCTGTATTTGTGATGAAATCCACTGTAAGCCACCTTGTTGTTTGATGAACTCACTCAGCGCACTAACTAACATCGCCAGTAAGAAAATCTCCTGCACGTTGGCAAAGCCGGTAGCAATATCGGTACCTAAACCGCTAATAGCGTAATCTGCAAAAATACTCCCTTGCAAAGCAGCCAGTAAAATACCCAGCAGTAGCACCACAAACACATTCAGCCCCATCACGGCTAAAAATAAGATGGCGGCATAGGGCAGCACGCCAGTCCAATTAACCGTTTCGCTGACAATGGCTGTGGGTTCGGTGGTCATTATACTAAAAGCGATGAGGGTGAAAAACGCGGCTGGTAGGGCAATTTTAATGTTCTCTTTAAATTTGTCCGCCATCTTGGCACCTTGCGTGCGAGTTGCGGCAATGGTGGTGTCTGAGATAATTGACAGGTTATCGCCAAACATGGCGCCGCTCAGTAACACACCGGCTACCAAAGCCGGTTCTAAATCCGCTTGATTGGCTAAGCCGACGGCAATCGGCGCTAAAGCGCCTATTGTGCCCATCGACGTGCCCATCGCGGTGGAAACCAGTGCTGCAATAATAAATAAACCGGGTAATAAAAATTGGGCAGGGATCACACTGAGACCGGCATTAACCACCGCATCAACCCCGCCAGTGGCTGTTGCCACACTAGCAAAAGCACCGGCAAGCAGATAGATTAAGCACATGGTAATAATATTATGATTACCCGCCCCCTTAACCATCACCTCAATTGATTGGGTTAACGGCGCGCGATGCAACCAAATAGCTAAAATTAACGCGGGAATAATGGCAACATGCCCAGGCAATTGATAGAACGCATAATCGACGTTTTGGCTTTGGAAATACAAGCCGCTTCCGAGAAACAGCAGAATAAAAAACAGTAATGGCAGCAGCGAACGGCGCGCGCCAACAGTGGCAACAGTATTCAATTTAGCGTCCTCATAAAATGGCTGCGCAATATATAGATGGCCAGACGTCTTGTCAATGCAGCCGCGTTGGCTGCAGGCTATGAAGGTTGCAGCTGTGTGCATTTGAGTTTACACCGCTAAGGTAAAGTATTCTTGATAATAAAACCAAGTATTTACCGCAAGCGATGCAGAATAAAAAACTATAAGGCTAGATGTTCTAGCAAGGAGCAGTGATGGATCCGCAGCAAAAGCTATCATCTAAACGATTTATCCCCTTTTTCTTTACTCAAGCCTTGGGCGCGTTTAACGATAATGTATTTAAAAACGCCTTGATGCTGCTTCTCACTTTCGGCGCTGCCAATGCCATGCCTTGGAGTGTTGATGTCAGTATGAACTTGGCTGCAGGCTTATTTATCTTACCTTTTTTATTGTTTTCTGCGACAGCCGGTACTTTGGCTGACAGTTTATGTAAAACACGGCTGATCCAGCGCTTAAAGCTACTAGAGGTGGGGTTGATGTGTTTGGCGGCACTGGCCTTTATGTTTGAGCAATATGTGTATTTATTGGGTGTGCTGTTTTTAATGGGCGCGCAATCGGCATTTTTTGGGCCGGTGAAATACGCCATATTGCCACAGCTGTTAACGGACAAACAGTTACTAGGGGGGAATGCTTGGGTAGAAATGGGCACGTTTATTGCCATTTTACTCGGTACTGTCGTCGGTGGTTTATTGGTGGGTATTAACAATGCGAATACCTGGATTGGCTTAATGGTGATTTTCTTTGCGCTGGCGGGTTACCTGGTGAGTTTGCAAATCCCTAAAGTGGGGGTGGTAGAAAATGCGCCTCACTTTCATTTTGCGCCGTGGCAGCAAACCTTAGCAACGGTGCGAATTAGCTATCAAAATCGCACTTTATATTTGGCGATTATGGCCATTAGTTGGTTTTGGTTTTTAGGTGCCAGCTATTTAACGCAATTTCCAAATTTTACCAAAACCGTTTTAAGAGGCGATAACACCGTCGTTACTGCATTACTGGTGGCGTTTTCTGTCGGTGTGGGTATAGGTTCTTTGTTGTGTGAGCGCTTGTCGGGTAAGCGTGTCGAACTGGGTATCGTGCCCATTGGCTCTATCGGTTTAACGTGTTTTGGTATCAGTTTATATTTTAGTACGCCGGCAACAGTGTCTTCTGAGTTATTAAGCTTACCGGCGTTTTTAAGCAGCAGTTTTGGCTGGTGGGTGTTACTCGATTTGAGTTTAATCGGCATGTTTGGTGGGCTATTTATTGTGCCTTTGTATGCGTTATTACAGCAACGAGCTAATCCTACCGAACGCGCCCGCATGATTGCCGCTAATAACATCTTTAATGCACTGTTTATGGTGGTAAGTGCTATCGCCGGCATTGTGTTCTTAACTGTATTTGAGCTGAGTATTCCGCAGTATTTTTTAATTCTAGCGCTGATGAACGCCGTGGTTGCCGCTTATGTCTACAGCCAAGTGCCGGAGTTTGCGCTGCGTTTTGTTATTTACTTATTAAGCCACACGCTGTATCGCGTTAAAGCAAGCGGTTTAGAGCATATCCCAACTGAGGGCCCTGTCGTCTTAGTCGCTAATCATGTGAGTTATGTTGATGCTCTTTTAATTGCGGGTGCGGTGCGCCGCCCCGTTCGCTTTGTTATGGATCAGGGTATTTTTAAGATCCCTGTGGCCAATTTACTGTTTCGAGCAGCAAAAACCATTCCGATTTGCAGTAAGCATAAAGATGAAGCTGTGTATGAAGCTGCCTTTTCGGCGATTGCGCGCGAGTTAGCGGAGGGAAATGTTATTTGCATCTTCCCGGAAGGGCACCTAACCAAAGACGGTGAAATTGATCGGTTTCGCCCGGGTATTGAGCGAATTATTGCTGAGTCGGCTGTACCTGTGGTGCCGATGGCGCTGCAAGGATTATGGGGGTCGTTTTTTAGTCACCATGGCAAAGGCGCATTTAAAATTAAAGGTCGTTTTTGGTCAAGGGTAAAGCTGCATGTCGGCCCCAGTGTCGCAGCTGAACAGGTCAGTGCTGCTGGGTTAGAGCAGCACGTCAGGCAGTTGCGAGGCGAGCATCGCTAATGACATTAAGGCTGAGTTTTAAGAGCTTAATCATGCGAAAATAACGCTCTTTTTTGTACTAAACCTTGAATCTGTGCCGAAACGTTCGCATTAAGTTTACTGCACATCATCTTGGTATTAGCGGAGTTCAACATGTTTAATTTTTCTTATCAAAATAGTACTCGTATTCTTTTTGGCCAAGATCAGATAAAGCAACTGGCAGAATTAATTACACCAGAGCAAAAAGTGTTGCTGTTGTATGGTGGTGGATCGATCAAAACCAATAGTGTCTATCAACAGGTGACTGCTGCTTTGCAGGCCGCCGAGGTTATCGAGTTCTCAGGTGTTGAGCCTAATCCTAATTTTGAAACGTTAATGCGCGCCACCGATATTGCGCGTCGTGAGAAAATAGACATCATTCTAGCGGTGGGCGGGGGTAGCGTAATTGATGGCGCTAAATTTGTTGCAGCCGCCGCTTTATTTGAAGGTGATGCTTGGGATATTTTGGCAAAAGGCGCTAACGTTCAGCAAGCGCTGCCGATTGGTTGTGTTTTAACGTTACCGGCCACCGGTTCTGAAAGTAATGGTAATTCGGTTGTCACGCGTTATGAAACCAAACAAAAATTGGCGTTTTCCAGCCCTTGGGTTTACCCACAGTTTGCCATTCTTGATCCTACCGTGACGTACAGTTTACCGCCGAAACAAGTGGCAAACGGTGTGGTCGATGCCTTTGTACATGTGATGGAGCAATATTTAACGTATCCGGTGAATGCTCCGGTGCAAGATCGTTTTGCAGAAGGGTTATTATTAACTTTAATTGCTGAAGGGCCCAAAGCACTGTCTGATCCACAAAACTATGCTGTGCGCGCCAATGTCATGTGGGCCGCAACGATGGCGTTAAATGGTTTAATTGGCCAAGGTGTACCGCAAGACTGGGCAACGCATATGATAGGCCATGAAATTACTGCTTTGTTCGGCCTGGATCATGCACAAACCTTAGCCATAGTGTTACCGGCTTTAATGCAACAGCAACGCAGTCAAAAGCGCGAAAAGCTGTTGCAGTATGCAACGCGGGTCTGGCAGTTACAGCATCAAGATGAAGAGCGTTTAATTGATGAAGCCATTAGTCATACGCGGTATTTCTTTGAGCGCATGGGGATACCGACGCGTTTAGCCGATTATGGCATACAAGCTGAAGCGATAGAGCAGTTAGTGAGCAAGTTAGTGCAGCACAACATGCTGGCCTTAGGCGAACATCAAGATATTACACCCGAGGTGTCTCGCCGTATTCTGCAACTGGCGCTGTAAGCCATTTCAAATAAAAGCCGTCTTTCATTTCAGGCGGCTACACTTCTTTCTTCTATCTGACGCTGTTTTTTGGTCTAATAGTCAATATTCAGATGAACAGCAGAGTAAGTGATGAGTACAATCGGTATTTTTGGCGCTAATGGCCGTATGGGGCGGGCGCTGGTCAGTGTCGCAAAAGAACAACAATTGTCTTTAACGGCAGCAACGGTACGCAGTGGCTCAGCGGTCTTAGGCCTGGACGCTGGCGAATTAAGCGGTTGTGGTGCTGTGGGGGTGCCAATAGAAGCGACTTCTGCAAACGCTGTAGCAAAAGCTGATGTATGGATCGACTTTACTATGCCTGAACCCATGTTAGCGCACTTACAACTCGCTGTGGCTGCAGGTAAAGCCATGGTCATTGGCGTGACCGGCTTAACGGATCAGCAGTATGCGCAAATCCAACAAGCCAGCCAGCATATCGCCATTGTTTGGGCCCCTAATATGAGTGTCGGCGTGAATTTAATGCTGCATTTAGCGCAAACTGCCGCCAAGGTGATGGGGAATACGGCCGATATTGAAATTATTGAAGCACATCATCGCTTTAAAAAAGATTCGCCTTCGGGTACGGCAATGGCCATTGGCGCGAGCATTGCGCGTAGCTTAGACCGCGATCTTGCCGAGGTTGCGGTGTATGGTCGCGAAGGTATGATTGGTGAGCGCTCACAGCAAACTATTGGTTTTGCTACGGTAAGAGGCGGTGACATTATTGGCGATCATACTGCACTATTCGCTGATATTGGTGAAAGACTGGAAATAAGCCACAAAGCTTCCAGCCGAAACACCTTTGCGCAAGGCGCACTGCGAGCTGCTTTGTGGTTGCAAAATAAACAGCCAGGACTTTATACCATGCAACAAGTGCTCGGATTGCCGCAGTTAGATTAAACTTTTGCGGCATTTAGCTGAAAATAATGTTAAAGGCTGTGTTTTTGTAAAATAACAAAAAAATCATGGCTAATTTCGCGCTGATAGCCTAAAATATCGAGGTTTGCCTGTAAGCAAAGAAATTATCTAGCTCGCGACTGATTCTTTGAAATCATTAGGCGAAGGCAAATACGGGTATCAGAATTTTAGGTCAAAACGGGTTGTAAAACGTTTGTGGTTTTCACCCGTTTTTTGCTGTTTGGAGGTTATTTTGACTAAGTCCGCCCTGCTCGTACTGGAAGACGGCACCGTATTTCACGGTACAGCCATTGGCGCCGAAGGAGTTTCTGTTGGTGAGGTAGTGTTTAATACCTCGATGACCGGGTATCAGGAAATATTAACTGATCCCTCTTACGCAGAACAAATTGTAACACTAACTTATCCTCATATAGGAAACACCGGAACGAATGAGGAAGATGAGGAATCCGGACAGGTATGGGCCAAAGGCCTTATTATCCGTGACCTCCCGCTGTTAGCCAGTAATTTCCGTAATCAACTCTCGCTTAGTCAATACCTTAAAAATCACAACATTCTCGGCATCGCCGACATCGATACTCGCAAACTGACTCGCATCCTTCGTGAAAAAGGCGCTCAAAATGGCAGCATCATGGCAGGTGATAATCTGGATGCCGCGGTTGCCTTGCAACAAGCAAAGGCTTTCCCAGGTTTAGCGGGGATGGACTTAGCCAAAGAAGTGACCGTTAAAGCCCCTTATCAATGGACTGAAGGCAGTTGGACGTTAGGTGAAGGCCACAAAACCATTACTGAACATCCGTTTCATGTGGTTGCTTACGATTTCGGTGTTAAACGCAACATTTTACGTATGTTAGCGGATCGTGGTTGTAAACTCACCGTTGTACCGGCACAAACACCGGCTGCTGAGGTGTTAGCGCTGAACCCAGATGGTATTTTTCTCTCGAATGGGCCAGGCGATCCAGCACCTTGCACTTACGCCATTGAGGCGATTAAAACCTTTTTAGAAACAGACATTCCGGTGTTTGGTATCTGTTTAGGTCATCAACTGTTGGCGTTAGCCAGTGGTGCGAAAACGGTCAAAATGGGCCATGGTCACCACGGTGCTAACCACCCAGTGCAAAACTTAGACACTCAGCGCGTGTTAATCACTGCGCAAAACCATGGTTTTGCGGTTGAAGAAGCCACCTTGCCGGCTAATTTACGCGCTACCCATAAATCGCTGTTCGACGGCACCCTGCAAGGGATCCACCGTACTGATAAAGCGGCATTTAGTTTTCAAGGTCATCCCGAGGCCAGCCCAGGCCCGCATGAAGCCTCTGAACTGTTTGACCATTTTATCAAGCTGATGCAACAACATCAGGCTTAAGCCGACACGAATTACGGAGACTGAGACGCAATGCCAAAACGTACCGATATAAAAAGTATTCTGATTTTAGGCGCTGGCCCGATCGTCATTGGCCAAGCCTGTGAATTTGACTATTCAGGCGCACAAGCCTGTAAAGCCTTAAAAGAAGAAGGTTATCGAGTTATTTTAGTTAACTCTAACCCCGCGACGATCATGACTGATCCAGAAATGGCTGATGCGACCTACATCGAGCCTATTCATTGGCAAGTGGTAGAAAAAATCATTGAAAAAGAACGCCCTTGTGCGGTACTGCCTACGATGGGCGGTCAAACTGCATTGAACTGTGCGTTAGAGTTAGAACGCCAAGGTGTTCTGGCCAAATATAACGTGGAAATGATTGGTGCTACCGCTGACGCCATCGATAAAGCGGAAGATAGAAATCGCTTTGATAAAGCGATGCGCTCAATTGGTTTAGCCTGCCCACGTGCCGGTTTTGCTCATTCCATGGAAGAAGCGTATCAGGTACTCGATGATATCGGTTTCCCTTGTATTATTCGCCCTTCGTTCACAATGGGTGGCTCGGGCGGTGGTATTGCTTATAACCGCGAAGAGTTTGAAGAGATTTGTACCCGTGGTTTAGATCTGTCTCCGACCAAAGAGCTGTTAATCGACGAATCGTTGATTGGTTGGAAAGAATACGAAATGGAAGTGGTACGCGACAAAAACGATAACTGTATTATTGTTTGTGCCATCGAAAACTTTGATCCTATGGGTGTGCATACCGGTGATTCGATCACGGTGGCGCCAGCGCAAACACTGACCGACAAAGAATACCAAATTATGCGTAATGCATCGTTAGCGGTATTGCGTGAAATTGGCGTAGAAACGGGTGGTTCTAACGTACAATTTGGTATCAATCCGGCAGATGGCCGTATGGTCATTATTGAAATGAACCCACGGGTATCGCGCTCGTCGGCATTAGCTTCAAAAGCAACCGGTTTCCCTATTGCTAAAGTTGCCGCCAAGTTGGCTATAGGTTACACCTTAGATGAATTGGCTAACGACATTACGGGCGGGATTACGCCAGCTTCATTCGAGCCAAGTATCGACTATGTTGTAACTAAAATTCCACGTTTTAACTTTGAAAAATTCGCTGGTGCTAACGATCGCTTAACGACCCAAATGAAATCGGTTGGTGAAGTCATGGCGATTGGTCGCAACCAACAAGAGTCGTTACAAAAAGCGCTACGAGGTTTAGAGATTGGTGTATCGGGCTTAGATCCGATCATTGATATCAGTGCACCAGAAGCGAAAGAAAAAATCATTCGCGAATTACGTGAGCCTGGTGCACATCGTATTTGGTATATTGCCGATGCGTTCCGTTTTGGTATGACCTTAGATGACATTTACAATCTAACCAAAATTGACCACTGGTTCTTAGTGCAAATTGAAGACTTAGTGAAAGAAGAACTGGCTCTAGGTACTGATGGCTATGCCGCCTTAGACGAAGCCCGTTTATCTCGCTTAAAACGCAAAGGTTTTGCTGACGCTCGTATTGCTGAAGTTTTAGGTGTGAGTGAAACCGAAGTGCGCAAAAAACGTTATAGCTACGGTTTACACCCAGTGTACAAGCGGGTAGATACCTGTGCCGCGGAATTTGCCTCTAACACCGCTTATATGTACAGCACCTATGATGAAGAGTGTGAAGCGGCACCTACCGATCGTGAGAAAATCATGATTATCGGTGGTGGGCCAAACCGTATCGGCCAAGGTATCGAATTTGATTACTGTTGTGTGCATGCGGCTTTAGCGTTACGCGAAGACGGTTACGAAACCATTATGGTCAACTGTAACCCAGAAACCGTTTCAACCGATTATGACACCTCGGATCGTTTGTATTTTGAATCTATCACCTTGGAAGACGTACTGGAAATCGTTCGCAAAGAACAGCCAAAAGGGGTGATTGTGCAATACGGTGGCCAAACGCCATTGAAATTAGCCCGTGCCTTAGAAGCCAACGGTGTGCCAATTATTGGTACTTCGCCAGACGCGATAGACCGTGCTGAAGACCGTGAGCGCTTCCAACAAGCTGTTACTCGTTTAGGCTTGAAACAGCCTAAAAACGTCACGGTAACGAGCTTTGATGAAGCGATCGCTAAAGCACCAGAAATCGGTTATCCGATGGTGGTTCGCCCGTCTTATGTTTTAGGTGGCCGCGCCATGGAAATCGTTTATGACGAGCAGGATTTACGCCGTTATATGAACGAAGCTGTAAGCGTATCAAATGACTCGCCAGTCTTATTAGATAACTTCTTAGATGATGCGATTGAAGTCGACATTGATGCCATTTGTGATGGTAGCGAAGTGATTATCGGCGGCATTATGGAACACATCGAGCAAGCCGGTGTGCATTCGGGCGATTCTGCCTGTACCTTACCACCACACAGCTTATCGCAAGCCATTCAAGATGTGATGCGCGAGCAAGTGAAAAAGCTGGCGTTAGAGTTAGGCGTAGTCGGCTTAATGAATACCCAGTTTGCGGTTAAAGATAACGAAGTTTACTTAATTGAAGTGAACCCACGAGCTGCACGTACCGTACCTTTCGTTTCTAAAGCAACGGGTGTCGCCATTGCTAAAGTGGGTGCACGCTGTATGGCGGGTAAGTCGTTAGCCGAGCAGGGTATCACCAAAGAAATTATTCCACCGTTTTTCTCAGTGAAAGAAGTGGTGATCCCGTTTAACAAATTCCCAGGTGTCGATCCTATTCTTGGCCCTGAGATGCGTTCAACAGGTGAAGTGATGGGCATTGGCGATACGTTCGCCGAAGCCTTTGCTAAAGCTGAGTTAGGCTGTGGCACGCTGATTCCAACGGGTGGCCGTGCCTTGCTTTCTGTACGTGACAGCGATAAAGTGCGCATCGTTGAACTGGCTAAACTAATGGTTGAATCGGGTTTCGAGTTAGATGCCAGTGGTGGTACAGCTAAAGCATTAGCGGATGCGGGTATTCCATGTCGAGTTGTTAACAAAGTATTTGAAGGTCGGCCGCATATGCTTGACCGTATCAAAAACGGCGAGTATAGCTATATTGTTAACACCACTGAAGGTCGTCAGGCGATTGAAGACTCTAAAGTACTGCGTCGCGGTGCCTTACAGCACAAAGCGAACTACACTACGACCTTGAATGCCGCCTTTGCTACTGTTAAAGCGAATGCTGCCAGTGCCTTTGCTAACGTAAATTCTATTCAGGAATTGCATAAGAGAGTAAACGGATGAGCTTAATTCCAATGACAGTGCAAGGCGCAGAAGCGCTGCGCATTGAACTGAATGAGTTAAAAAGTGTAAAACGGCCTGCGGTAATTCAAGCTATCGCTGAAGCACGTGCGCACGGCGATTTAAAAGAAAACGCCGAATATCACGCGGCTCGCGAACAGCAAGGTTTTATTGAAGGGCGTATTCAGGATATTGAAGGCAAATTATCCAATGTGCAGATCATCGATGTCACTAAGTTGCCTAACACGGGTAAAGTGATTTTCGGTTCAACGGTAACCATTCTTAATCTGGAAACAGAAGAAGAGATGACTTACCGTATTGTGGGTGATGATGAAGCGGATATAAAAAATAATCTGATTTCAGTTAACTCACCGATTGCACGTGGTTTAATTGGCAAAGTAGCCGATGACGTAGCGAATATCACTACGCCTAAAGGCGTGGTTGAATTTGAAATTGTTGACGTGAAATACCTGTAATAACGCGACAACTCACTTGAGACAACCCTGTTGTCTCAAACGTAAAAACGCCAGCATCTTCGCTGGCGTTTTTGTTTCTAACGGCTAACTGACTGCCATGTTTAACCGAAAAACCAGCGGCCATTTTTGATCAGGCCAGCAATCAAGCCGGCAAAACCAGCAGTTGTTCCACCAAGCATCCCAAACCAGCACCAGAACAGATTGTTGCGATACTGCCGTTTTGCTTGTTTACTCTGCGCTGCTTTAGCCAACAAGCGTGGTTTAATCGTTTGCCATACTCGAACTTGTAAATACGCCACGCCGGTCATAAAAAGGCCAAAGGCCAGCAGCAGTGCTATGGCGCCGGTGGTAAATTCGTATGCTGCAGCCAGTAATAAGCCTGAGAGGCCAACCCAAACCAAAGCCTGATTGCGATAACGTAATAAGCGATTACGCTCGTTATCGCTGGCGGCGTTTTTTAGTGGCGCGCGCATGCCCAGCACCACACCAAGCATGCCGCCGAACGCGCCAAGTAGTGCTCCACTCAACAGCCAGCCAAACTTTGCTAAGCCGCTGCTGTGTGCTGTCATGGCACTTGCGGTCGCGGCAGCTGCAGGTGGGCTACCGATCAGTAAAGCACTGATGATGGCGCTAGTTAAGCCGATGTTTGGCGCCGTGCTTAAAATCAGCTTACCGTAACGGTTTAGTAGCTGTGTTTTTAACAACTCACGTACCCGTTGCAGCTTTTTACGTACGCTATTTTCGGTTATGCCTAGTAACGCCGCGACCTGCTGGCTATTTTGCTCTTCCCGATAAAACAACAGTACAATTTCACGACTTTCACTCGGTAGTTCGGCTAAAAACTCGCGGATAATATCGGCTTGCTCGTCGCGAAGTAACTCTTCATCGGGAAAGGTGTCACTAGCAAAAGCGGCGAGCAAGGTTTCGGCTTTTTCACCACGTTCTATACGATGATCTTGCCGTTCGCGCAAATAGCTATAAGCACGGTAGCGCGTAATTTGACGAAGCCAAGGCAAAAAACTGGTGGTGTTTTGTAAGCTACGCAGCTGCTGCCAAGCTGCAATAAACACTTGCTGGCAAATATCCTCACTTGCATCCAAGTCTTGCACAATGGCTAGGGCAATGCTGCTGACACTGTTTTGGCAGCGCTGAATTAATCGACCAAAAGCCTGCATATCACCTGCGATTGCGGCCATCACATCAGGCTGTAATTGTTGTTCTAGAGTGTTTTGTGGGCTCAATTGTGCATGGTGCATGCCATTACTCCTTTAATGCCACACGAAGCTGAGCGATAAACCAATCGGGTTCATCCAGCATGATAAAATGGCGACTGTCAGTATTCATCAGTAGTTTTGCATTAGCAATAGACTCAATTTGTTGTTGGTACAGTGCAGCTGCCAGCACTTGCTGATCCGGTGTTAGCGCTCCACTGGCGCCAAGTAAGTAGACTTGGCTTGTTATTGCTGTCACTTGCGGTCGTAAATCGGTGGTTAATAGTTCATACATAGCTTGGCCGACTGTCTGGCTATCCGAGGCCGCGGCCATGTCCAGCACTAATTTTTGATGTTCTGCAGACCTCGCCTGAATAGCGATGCCTTGTGTTGCAACGGCTTTTAATTGTGCGCTAGAAAGTTGTTGATAGTAGGCTTTTAATTGCAGTGCTTGTGCTTGCATGTCGGCCACTTGCGTTGCTGAGTTGCGGCTAAAAATCGGCGCGATATAAGGCAAACCATCTACCGCGATAACTGTGCCAATCTGCTTCGGAGCAGAACTTGCCAGTGAAAAAGCGAGAAAAGCGCCTAGGCTATGGCCAATCACTGCTGGCTGTTGCAGTTGCTGCTCGGTCACATAACCCAACAGCTCTTGCTGCACTTTGGGTAAAAACTTACCATCCAAAGTGCTAGGCGTACCAGCAAAACCGGCTAAGCTAATCAGATGTAATTGAAAATCGGCTTGCAAGGCGCTAACTGTGCTCTGCCAAACACGGCGGTCCGACATTAAACCGGGAATGATTAAAACCGGTTTACCTTGTCCTACCACCTCAACGGTAAAACTTACCCTCGGTTGCGGTTGCTCAATCGCTTTGATTTGCGGTGCTATCGCACCACCTAAAATGGTTATGACAATGGCAAAGTAGGTCCAAAAGCTTGGTTTGTTTTGCTGAGTTTTTTTGGCAATGCTGTCGGTAGCGTTTTGGTTTGTGTGCTGTGGTGCGTTCATGATAAATCCTTAGTTAGTGGTGATGACCTAACTAAGTCGCATCAACCTCAGCAGCTGTGACAAATTAATTTAATTATTTTTTAATAAACGCGATAACGTGTCTTACCGCGTTCCAGATGGGGTTGTGGTATTTAGCTGGAAATAAAAATCAGGGGTAAATTTGTTCCTGGGATCCCGCTATCTGCCATGATGGTTGATAGCCACAGTAACACAGCTAATAAACATAGATAACTGACAATGGTTATTAATATGCCTGTATTACTCATAGGTAAAACGTTTTTTGCTTGTTCATCTGCTTCAAACCATAAATCCAGCGTACCGAGTAGGCCAAACAGCATTAAAAGATAAAAACCAAAGTACCATGCGGCGAATGACAAACTGCCAGTAAAAAATAATAACGCTAGTTTGGCTGCTTTTCCGTTACGGCTATAGACAGCCGCCTGGATGACGCGCCCCCCATCTAATGGCACCATGGGCAATAAGTTAAATAGGTTAAGTAATAAACTGATGGTAGCAAATGATGCTAAGGCGGTATGTTGCGTTTCAAGCCAAAGCCCGTAAGCGATGACGGCACCTAAGGTACCAAAAGCCGGGCCGGCAATGGCAATCTTAAAGTCTTGCCAACGACTGGTCGAGCGTTCACTGATCGCAACGCCGCCAACAAACGGCAGTAAATAGACCCCTTTAACCTTAAGGCCTGAGCGCTTCATCGCATAAACATGGCCATACTCGTGAATAATTAATGCGGCAATTAAGCCTACAGCAACTTCGAGATTAAATAGCCAAGCCCAGCCAGCAAGAGATGTACCGGCTAGCGCAGCCTTTATCGCTCCCGCACTTTTTGACAGCTTAACTAACACTAAACCGATAACGAAAAAGGGTTTAAACCCTTTTTTTAGCAAAGAAGGGGTGGTTGATTGTTTCACTTCAATCTGCTCATTAAGCGCTGACGTTTGCTCAGCTTGTGCGGATACTTTTTCAGCGGATGAAAGTTTGCTTTCTAACTTGTGCAGCCATGCAGGTGGCCTAGCGACCGTTTCACCTTCGCACAATAATGTTTCAGGTGTTTTTAGCCAGTAATGCACCTGGTTATTTCGTATGACTAGCTTGAAGTGCAAGCGCACTGGGCCATGTTTAGGGCACAAAAAACGGTGATCGTAGCTATGACTTAATAACGCTCGCCCTTCAGAGACAAGAACACCATTGCGCCAGACTTGCTCTTTACCAAAGTTATTTCCTTTGATCAGATAATGGTCTTGGTCATGGCAGAATTCAAATAGCGTTTGCATATTTAATGTTAAAAAATGGTAATTAATATGCGCAGTTTAGCAGCGAGGGGTAGAAAAGTCAGGCTGGCTTGGTTAAAAATATCGTTCAGTGAGCAAGGCGTGGAGCGGGTGGCGGGAATCGAACCCGTGTCTAAACCTTGGGAAGGTCTCATTCTACCATTGAACTACACCCGCGCTCTGTTGTTAAATTATAACTGCTAAGACCTGAAGTCAACTGCTATAAAGAGTGTTTTACCTCGTCGGCTGCTGCATCGATGGCCGTTGCAACCCACCAAAAAAGACGTACTTTAGGTGCGAAAAGACGCTTAAATTAAGTGCTTAGCCTGCTCCATCTAAGTGACTCACCTGTCTACCCGCCTTAATTCGGCGTGGTTAAAATCACGAGCACACCACTCCAATCTAGGCTACGGCTTTTATTACCGATAGGCGCGATTTCAACGCCGGTGTAAATACCCAGTAAAGGGATCTTTGCTGCGGTTAACTGTTGCTGCAGTTCGCGCGCTTCTTGAGGGGTGGCTATGCGCCCAGCGCAATCAAAATACAGGGCTACAATAGGAGTGTGTTGGTCTTGTTTGATTTGCTTGAGCAAGGCACGAGTTTGTTTAGCGGTTTGCGCAACAATATGCTGTGGATCGCGCTGCATAATCTGAATTTGCATGCCTTCACGAAAATCTGGTTCAAATAATATTATCCCTTCATCATTTGGCAGTATGCCATTGATGAGGCGTGTAACATAAGAAGAACTGTCATCTGGCTTGCAAGAAGTTGCGCCATTAAAGCCTAAGGCTAGTTCGGTCACCGGTGTTTGCTTACGCCAATGTGAGCTACCGGTTACCCGATCGATAACTTGGGTAACGGGCTCATCGTTTAATTGATAAAGAAATTGTTCAAAAATCTTGGTAATGGTAAAACGCTCAGCACTGAGCGGTGAACACCCATGCATATTGCTGATATAGGGTTTAACATGGCCGCTGATCAGTAAAGCGGTCGCGAGCTGGCTTTGCACTTGTGCATCGTAAAACAATTTAGTGGGGCTAAATTCTTGATCGGCGAGTAAGCCGGCGCCTGCAATAGGGACCTTTATGGGTAAAGTGTTATAGAGGCCTTTAAGTATTGGCCGTGAAGCATTTAATATGGCTGGGTTTTGCAAATTACCGGCGTAACGCACTGAATCAAAAAATAACAGGAGGAGAGCAGGTGATACAACTTGTTGCAGTTTCGCCCCTAACTGTTGCCCCGCTAAAAACGGGTTCTGGGCGATCAGCTCTGAGCAAGCACGGCTAAATGTAATATTGTCGTTATCCGATACTATTGCTAATGCAGCAGCGGGAGCTCCTTCAATCATAATCTGATCGTGGCTGATAATACCTGCAGCTGAACCTCCCAAGATGATGGTATCTGTGCCGCAGACTAATCGGGCGCCATCTAATAAGCGTTGATAATCAGTTTTTGCTGTGCAGAACAGCAGTAGAAGCTGTGCAGAAGAACGGCCAGTTTGAGCAATAGCTTGACGAGCAAGTTGTTGACCTGCGGCAAAAGCCGCATTGGTCTGAGAGAACGCAATCCCTGCGAACATAGTCTAATCCTTTTGTTACAAAACCTTCATTATTACGTAAGCGATGAAAAGCTAGCTCACTGTTCAGTATAGAATATTTCTGTAAATAGATTGTATCATTAGTAATGATATATTGGTAATTCGGCGAAATTCCCTTATGCTAAGTAAAAATGTGTTGATGGTCTGAGCTATGTTTGAATTGTTGGCGGTAATATTGGTGCTTTCCGTAATTGTTGGCACCTTTTGTGGCTTTATCGCTTTAGTTCGGCTTAGCGGCTTAGAAGCTCAAATGAGAGTGCTGCAACAGCGTATGCAGCAATTGCAAGCAGAGTCAAAACACCTACATACCCGCTCAGAGGGGGCTGCTGTTAATGCTAATGCCTCTCAGGTCGACGCTTCACTGCCATCTTCTGCTGCCCCAGCAAACCCCCTAACAGATACCGTCATCGCAGCACAAATGGTAGAGCCTAACACGGCAACAACAACTGTTTCTCCGGCAGCGTTCGTTGCTATCAGTAAGCAACATGCAGAGCCGACAGAGCCGGTTAAACCCAAAGCAGAGGCAAGCCAATGGCTAAGTTGGTTAGAGCGGCAGTTTATTGATCGCGGCATGGTTTGGTTGGGTGGGGTGGCTTTAGCATTTGGCGGTATTTTTTTAGTTCGGCATTCGTTAGACGCGGGTTGGTTTTCTCCAGAGTTACGCGTGTTTAGTGGTATTAGTTTAGGCCTGTTACTCTTAGTGGTAAGTGAGTGGCTGCATCAGAAAAAACAGTTAAGTCAGGTTTTAGAAAACTACATTCCTGCGGCATTAGCTAGCGCAGGCTTTGTAACCTTGTATGCGGTGCTATTGATGGCTCAGCATTTTTATCAGTTGATCAGCCCAACACTGGCGTTTGCTTTACTGGCTTTAGTCGCGCTTTGCGCGTCTTGGTTTTCTTTACGACAAGGGCCTATCTTAGCAGTGATCGGCATTGTTGGGGGATACGCAGTACCGATTTTAGTGTCACCGGGTAGCAATAATTGGTTAGCACTGTTGTTATACATTGCCTTAATTACAACGTCGTCGTTATTGGTTGAACGCAGGGTACAACGTTTTTGGTTATGGTTAATAACGGTTGTGGCACATTGTGGCTGGTTATTGTTGGCAATTACACAAGCTGGCGCAAACAACATCACCGTGCTGTGGGCTGCCTTATTACTTAGCTTTATTGGTATGGTTGCCTTACCTCGCTTAGGCTGGCCGTTACGCTGGCAAAACGCGGTGTTACCGATGCGGCAATGGTGGCCGCTATTGCGCGAACACTATCTTGGCGTCGTGTTACTAGCCTTTGCAGTGATGCTGCAACTGCAGTTTAGTAGTTACAGCCATCTGTGGTCTTGTGTGTTGTTAGTCAGTGTTTTATATGCGGCAGCCTTGAGTGAAAATCGCTCTGAGCTGTGGTTATGGGCGGCGGCGCTGCTGGCATTGGTTTGGCTATTACTGGGGCCTGCACTTAATGCTGACAACTTTAGCTGGACGGACGGCATACTCTTTAATTGGCAGTCATGGGTGTTGCTGCTGACAATACCTGCGGCCTTTGTTAGCGTGCTACTGCCAGCAAGACAACATTGGGCGGCTTTTTTAGCGGTCGCACCGATACTATTTCTGGCTGTATCTTATCAATTAGTGCCGAGTACACTGCAACCGTTAATTCAATTAGGTTGGATGCTATACGGCGCATTGTTAGTGATCCTTCAAAGTATTCTAGCGAAACAGGCAGCAAGTAAAGCGTTGGCTTTTATTCATGCGGCTGGCGCTAACCTCGCGTTAAGTTGGTGTTTTAGCTTATACCTGTCGGCAGCCGCTTTCACGGTAGCTATGGCGTTACAGTTAGTTTTCATTACACAATTAAGCGTTAAACAACGTTTTCCTGTCCCGTCTTGGCTGATCAAGGGGATGGTCGCCTTTGTCTTATTACGTCTTACTTCAGCCCCATTGTTGGGCAGTTATGAAGGCATCAGTATTCTGGGCTTGCACTGGTCATTGATCGTCTATCCGCTGGTGTTAGCGAGTTTTGGCCTTGCAACTTGGTTATGGCGGCATAGCAGCTTGCGTGGTTGGCTCGAAGGGGCTTGCTTGCAGTTAACGGCGTTATTCGTCACGGTGCAAACGCAATTAGGGTTGCATCCGGGGGCGCTTGATTTTTCTGTTATAGATTTTTACAGTCTAGCGTTACACAGCGCTAATTGGTCTATTTTAGCTTGGGTCTATCAGTGGCGCAGTTATCGGGCCGCGAGCATGCAAACTTTATATCGTTTTGCCGCAGGCTGTTTAGTGGTGCTGGTGTTATTTACGCAACTGACCTTAAACGTAAATTATAACCCCTTGCTAAGTGCACAAGACGTAGGGCAGTGGCCGCTACTGAATTGGCTATTCATATTGTGGGCCGTGCCTGCCTTGTGTGCAGCGGGTTTAGCTAACATGCCGCTGCCGCAGCGTTATCGACCTACTGGCTATTATGTGGCTGCGGCCGGTTTGCTGTTGTACCTTCTGAGTTCGGTACGGCAGTTTTGGCAAGGGTCACAAATTACCTTAGGTTTAGCCACCAGTAACGCAGAGCATTATAGTTATTCTTTAGTGTTGTTGTTAACGGCGGCGGGGCTAATTGTGCTGGCGCAATGGCGTGTTTGGGGCATGCTGCGTAAAGTGGGGTTCTTATTGCTCAGTGCAGTGGTCATTAAAGTATTTGTGTTTGATTTAAATGAGCTGCAAGGTTTATTCCGTGCGGCATCATTTATGGGGTTAGGGTTAAGTTTAGTGTTGTTAAGTGCTATGTTTCAGCGCTTGCAGCAAAAAATGCTTGATCGGCAAGCCCATGCCACAGAATAAGAAAAAGAGCGTTACTGTTCAGTGAACTGCTGATAGCGCCCCTGGTAATCAAAATAGCTTTCGACATGCTGCCAGCTGTGTTTCTGTTTTTGTAATAATATCAGCTGCGGCGGCCGAAACCGCTCAGCTAAAGCCACCAGTTGCGCGGCTGTTTTAATGGTGGGTAAAGGTGTTCCGGGCACTTTGCTGTGCGGTTTAATAAACAAGGCGTAAAGCGCACGGCGCTGAGCCGGGCTTTGTAACTTAAACCAACGATAAAACGGGTTACCTTCGATATCGTAATAACTTACCTTTAAATCGCCGTTATCATCGGATAGCTGCATGTTATGGCAGCGAAAAAGGTGATGATGCTGCTGGTTTAACACTTCGCGTAATCGTTTATCGGGATCAACTAACACCGACTCACATTGCTGACAGCTGCGTGCGGCGATGTCATTCTCGGCGCCACACTCTGGGCAATTGCGGCTCCGATAACGAAACTGACATTGTTGAGCCGTATCCTCGATTAAGCCCTGACAACGCCTGCCGTAATGCTCAATAATGTCGCCATCTTGGTCGGTTAACCCCCAGAAAATATTAGCAAAGCCACATTCAGGGCAGAGTACTTGCACCGGTACCGATTTACTGTTTGGTTTTGCTTGCCCCACTTCAGGGCTAAATAAATCATAACCATTTGCGGCATAATCAATAATTAAACATTCTGTTTTGCCTGCGGCGATGCGTAAACCTCGGCCCACCATTTGTTGAAATAAACTGACTGAGGCGGTTGGGCGTAAAATAGCTATTAAATCAACATGGGGGGCGTCAAAGCCTGTTGTTAATACCGCCACATTTACCAGAAACTTGATTTGTCGATCCTTAAAGGCGTCAATCAATTGATCGCGTTCAACTGTGGGTGTTTCCGCGTTCAGGATGGCAGCGTTTTGCTGACTGAGTAACTGCATAATTTCGTTGGCATGTTTTACCGTAGCCGCAAAAACAATGATGCCTTGGCGTTGCGTCGCCAAAGTGATTAATTGTTGCATGATCAGTGCGGTTGCCCGACCACTTTTTCCTAAGATAGAGTTCACTTCTGTTTCAGTGTAATCGCCTTCAGCTTTGGGTTTTAGCGAGCTAAAATCGTATTGTGCACTTAAGCCATCATATAAACGTGGCGTTGTTAGGTAACCTTGTTTAATTAAGGGCCTTAGCGGCAAGTCAAAAATACAATATTCAAACGTGGGGTTAAGTGTATTCCCCACCCGGCCATGATAATGTTGCCGATAGATCCAGCCACTGCCCAACCGAAATGGGGTTGCGGTAAGTCCCAACAACTTTATCTCGGGATTGTGTTGTTTCAGTTGGCTTAATAGTTGTTGGTATTGGCTGTCGGTGCTCAAGCTAACGCGATGGCACTCATCAATAATCACTAATGAAAAAGCGCTTGCAAAGGCATCTAAATTACGTACGGCAGACTGTACACTAGCAACCACCGTTTTCGCGCTAGCATCTTTTTGTTGCAGGCCTGCTGCATAAATACTGGCTTTTGCGGTTAAAACGGCCACTTTTTCTGCATTTTGTGCTACCAATTCTTTAACATGCGTTAAAATAAGAACACGTCCTTTGGCACGACGAGCAAGCTCGGCAATAACAATGCTTTTACCTGCCCCAGTTGGTAATACTAATACCGCTGAGGCCGATTTTTGTTGGAAATGGCTAATAGCGGCATTAACGGCATGTTGTTGGTAATCTCTGAGTTGCACGGTAGGTTCGTTGCTTAACTAAATTGTCGATAGGTTAGCATAGCCATGGCCATTCGTAGCAAGTTTCCGCCAGATTAGTACAGTAGTAGGAGCCTTATCATGGCAAAACATACCGCCTTTTCCTTACGTTTAGAGCAGCGAGTCTTGTGGGTAACCGCCAACGGTTTTTGGACTAAAGCGATCGCGCAACAGTACGTTCGTGAAATGCGTTCATTAGTTTTACCAATTAGCGCAAAACCTTGGGCAGTAGTATTGGATATTCGGCAGTGGGAAATATCTCCAGCCGAAGTTTTTTCGTTACTAAATGAAAACACGGCTTGGTGCTTTGACAATAATCTAAAGCATGTCGAAACTATTGGCGCTGATAATACAATGGTGATGTGGCAGTTTACCAAGGCGACACAAGCGGTAAAGCCGGCCGATGTTGTAAGTACATTAAAAGATGATGAACTCGCAGCCCGGCAGTCATTGCGAGCTGCCGGGTATCTATTTTGATATTTAACCGCGTGGTAAATGGATCTTTTTTTCTTGCGACTGGCGGAATAAAACCAAGATTTTGCCGATAACCTGAACTTTTTCAGCGTTGGTTTCTCTGACTATCGCGTCCATAATCAACACTTTTTGTTCTCTATCTTCGCCTGGCACTTTAATTTTAATTAATTCATGAAAGTTTAAAGCGTTATCAATTTCAGCAACCACACCCTCTGTTAAACCGTTACCGCCTAGTAAAATAACGGGTTTTAAATCATGGGCTTTGGTTTTTAAAAATTGTTTTTGTTTATTGGTTAAACTCATAAGGTTAGAATGTCCGTAGAAAAGCTTGAATTATGCCTATTGTAGCGCCATCTACAGCATAAGACTATTTAAGAGTAGTAACATGACTAAGAAAAAACGCTCAGCCAGTTCATCGCGTTGGCTAAAAGAGCATTTTGATGATCAATTTGTACAGAAAGCGCAAAAGCTGGGCTTACGTTCGCGCGCTGCGTTTAAATTAGAAGAGATCCAGCAACAAGACAAACTGGTTAAACCGGGTATGACAGTGGTAGATTTAGGCTCAGCCCCTGGTAGTTGGTCTCAGTTTGTGGTGGGATTAGTGGGTAAAGAGGGTACGGTCATTGCCTGTGATATTTTACCCATGGATCCGCTGGCCGGGGTCGCTTTTTTACAGGGTGATTTTCGAGAGGAAGCTGTTTTAGAGGCATTACTGAGCCGGATCGGTGGTAAAACCGTAGATGTGGTATTATCTGATATGGCACCGAACATGA
Source organism: Alishewanella maricola (assembly GCF_016343785.1). NCBI lineage: Bacteria > Pseudomonadati > Pseudomonadota > Gammaproteobacteria > Alteromonadales > Alteromonadaceae > Alishewanella > Alishewanella maricola. Next base: position 267,306 of record NZ_JAEINI020000005.1, read on the forward strand.
GTGGCAATGACACTACCGATCAAGCCCGTTCTGTTTATTTAGTTGAGTTGGCATTAGACATGTGCCAAAAAGTTTTGAAGCAAAATGGCAGTTTTGTAGTCAAAGTGTTTCAGGGAGAGGGTTTTGAGCAATTCCTGAAAGATGTACGCGCCGCCTTTAGTAATGTGAAAATTCGTAAGCCTGATTCGTCGCGTGCCCGTTCACGCGAGACATATATCGTGGCCACCGGCTTTAAACTTTAGTAAAGTAGTCCGGTATTAATGATTTTTAGAGTAAAGATGAGGTTATAACCTTGAGTGACATGGCAAAAAATCTGATTGTCTGGTTAGTAATCGCTGTTGTACTGATGTCAGTATTCAATAGCTTTGGGCCGAGTGAAAACACCGACCGCCAGACTAGCTACACCCAGTTTGTAAAAGAAGTTAATCAGGGGCTGATCCGCGAAGTGAAGATTGAGCGTTCAGGCGTGATTACGGGCGTTAAGCGCAGCGGTGAGCGTTTTGAAACCGTGTTGCCAGTGAATGACCCTGACCTGATCAAAGACCTTTATAACAATGACGTTCGGGTACTGGGTGCGAAACCCGAAGAAAGTAGCTGGTTAGCTACCATCTTTATCTCTTGGTTCCCAATGCTGTTGTTGATCGGTGTCTGGATTTTCTTTATGCGTCAGATGCAAGGCGGCGGTGGCAAAGGCGCCATGTCGTTTGGCAAAAGTAAAGCGCGCTTAATGGGTGAAGACCAAATTAAGACTACGTTTGCTGATGTTGCCGGTTGTGATGAAGCGAAAGAAGAAGTTTCAGAGCTGGTTGAATATCTACGCGACCCTTCACGTTTCCAGAAGCTCGGCGGTAAGATCCCTAAGGGTATCTTAATGGTGGGCCCACCAGGTACAGGTAAAACGCTGTTAGCGAAAGCGATTGCTGGCGAAGCGAAAGTGCCTTTCTTTACCATTTCTGGTTCTGATTTCGTTGAAATGTTCGTGGGTGTCGGTGCTTCTCGGGTACGGGATATGTTCGACCAAGCCAAAAAAGCCGCACCTTGCATTATCTTCATTGATGAAATTGATGCCGTAGGCCGTCAGCGTGGTGCCGGTTTAGGTGGTGGTCACGATGAACGCGAGCAAACGCTTAACCAGATGCTGGTTGAAATGGATGGTTTTGATGGCAACGAAGGCGTGATTATTATTGCTGCAACGAACCGTCCAGATGTGCTTGATGCAGCGTTGCTGCGTCCTGGCCGTTTCGATCGTCAAGTCGTGGTGGGTTTACCTGATGTGCGCGGTCGTGAGCAAATTTTAAAAGTACATATGCGTAAAGTACCTATTGCAGATGATGTGAAAGCCAGTGTTATTGCTCGAGGTACACCAGGTTTTTCGGGTGCTGACTTGGCAAACTTGGTTAACGAAGCAGCGCTATTTGCCGCTCGTGGTAATCGCCGAGTCGTTAGCATGGAAGAGTTTGAGCGTGCTAAAGACAAGATCATGATGGGTGCAGAACGCCGTTCTATGGTGATGACCGATGCTGAGAAAGAAATGACGGCATACCATGAAGCAGGCCATGCCATTATTGGTTGTTTAGTACCAGAGCACGATCCAGTGCACAAAGTGACCATTATTCCGCGTGGTCGCGCCTTAGGTGTCACCTTTTTCTTACCAGAGCAAGATGCGATCAGTGTCAGTCGCCGTAAGCTCGAAAGTAAGATTTCTGTTGCTTATGGTGGGCGCCTAGCCGAAGAAGTGATTTACGGCTTAGATGCTGTGTCGACCGGTGCTTCGCAAGATATTAAATACGCGACCTCGATTGCTCGTAACATGGTGACGCAATGGGGTTTCTCTGAGAAGTTAGGGCCGTTGTTATATGCTGAGGAAGAAGGTGAAGTATTCTTAGGCCGTAGCATGGGCAAATCGAACAATATGTCAGATGAGACCGCCTCGATTATCGATTCTGAAATCAAAGCCATTATCGATCGTAACTATAATCGGGCAAAACAGCTGCTAGATGAAAACATGGACATTTTACATGCCATGAAAGATGCGCTGATGTTGTATGAAACCATTGATGCACGTCAGATTAAAGAGTTGATGGAGCGTAAAGCAGTTAGCCAGCCTGAAAACTGGGAACCGCGTGATAAGGACAGTAAAGGCGGCGATGATGATAAGTCAGCGTCATCTGCTGCGCCTACCGCAACGGATAAACCCTCTGAAGGCAACGTGCACTAAGTCACTTACATGCCTTTGCAAAGCAGTTATAATAACAACCCCGGCTTGTCCGGGGTTTTGTTTTTAGCGGAGTAAGCCACATGCAGTTACAGTTACCTCGGCAACGTTCTCTTAGTTTAGATCGACCACAAATCATGGGAATATTAAATATTACCCCTGATTCATTTTCAGATGGTGGTAAACACCAAGTACTGGATCAAGCCTTATTTAGTGCGGAGCAAATGTTGCTTGACGGCGCAACCATTCTCGATGTCGGTGGTGAGTCCACACGACCTGGCGCTGCAGCCGTTAGCTTAACTGAAGAATTAGCACGAGTTATCCCTGTAATCAGCGCTTTACGCCAACGTTTTGATTGTGCCATTTCGATTGATACCAGTAAAGCTGAGGTGATGTCAGCGGCCGTTCAGGCTGGCGCCGATATGATTAATGATGTCTGTGCTTTGCAAGCACCTGCGGCGCTAGAAACTGCCGCTGCGTTGCAAGTTCCCGTTTGCATTATGCATATGCAAGGGGCGCCTCGTACCATGCAACATGATCCACAATATCAGCAACTGGTACCTGAAGTACTGGCGTTTTTATTGGCCAGAGCAGAGGCATGTCAGCAAGCAGGCATTCCTGCGAGTCAAATTGTGCTCGATCCTGGTTTTGGTTTTGGTAAAACCTTAGCGCATAATTATCAGTTGTTAGCCGCATTAGATCAATTTGTGGCAAGCGGTTATGCGGTGCTTGCCGGTATGTCACGTAAAAGTATGATTGGCCAGTTACTAGCGTTACCAACGTCAGAAAGGCTTGCTGGCAGTCTTGCATGTGCCAGCTTAGCGGCTTATGCTGGCGCACAAATTATTCGTGTGCATGATGTTAAAGAAAGTGTGCAAGCAGTACGCGTTGCTGCTGCGGCCCGTTATGGAGTTAAATAATGACAAGAAAATATTTTGGAACTGATGGTGTACGCGGTCGCGTTGGTGAATTTCCTATTACCCCTGAATTTGCCATGAAATTGGGTTGGGCCGCGGGTCGAGTATTATCTCAGCGCGGTACACGCAAAGTATTGATCGGTAAAGATACGCGTATTTCAGGTTATTTATTAGAAACGGCATTAGAAGCAGGCTTAATTGCCGCCGGTATTGATGTGCGCTTATTGGGCCCAATGCCCACACCTGCCGTCGCCTATTTAACGCGTACTTTCCGAGCCGAAGCCGGTATTGTGATTAGTGCTTCACACAATCCTTATTATGATAATGGCATTAAGTTTTTCTCCGCTGATGGTATGAAACTGGCGGATGAGATTGAATTGGCGATTGAGCACGAGCTTGAACAACCAATGATTTGTGAATCGTCAGAAAAGCTCGGTAAAGCAGAGCGTATCAATGATGCGGCGGGTCGTTATATCGAATTCTGTAAAAGCCACCTTAACAACAACTTGTCGCTCAGTGGGTTAAAAATCGTCATCGATTGTGCTCATGGAGCAACTTACCATATTGCGCCTGCGGTTTTTAAAGAACTGGGTGCTGAAGTTATCGCGATCGGCTGTAAGCCAGATGGTTTAAATATTAATGAAAAGTGCGGCGCAACACATACTGAGTTGTTACGCGCAACCGTGTTAGAAAAACAAGCTGATCTGGGTATTGCCTATGATGGCGATGGTGATCGCGTGATGATGGTCGATCAACATGGTCGCGTGCTTGATGGTGATGAGATTGTTTATATCATTGCGCGTGCTGCGAAAGAAGCCGGTACATTAAAAGGCGGCGTAGTCGGGACCTTAATGAGCAATATGGGTTTAGAGCTGGCTTTAGCTAAATTAGATATCCCGTTTGCGCGCAGTGCAGTAGGTGATCGTTACGTTATGGAATTACTCCGAGAAAAGAACTGGCGCATTGGCGGTGAAAATTCTGGCCATGTGTTAAATCTTGATTACACCTGCACCGGCGATGGTATTATTGCCTCACTTCAAGTCCTCACTGCTATGCTCTCTAGCGGCAAAAGCTTGGCGCAATTAATGAGCGATATGCGTAAGTTACCGCAGGTACTGGTCAACGTGAAATTTGCTAAAGGTTCTACGCCATTAGAAAAAGTTAACGTAAAAGAATGTATTGCTGCAGTAGAGCGCGATCTGGCAGGAAAGGGCCGCGTGCTGATCCGTAAATCAGGTACCGAGCCATTGATCCGAGTGATGGTTGAAGGTGAAGATGCCGACACCGTTCGTCAATATGCTGAAAAAATTGCTGATGCAGTAAAAATTGCTAGTTAGGATGAGATAATAAATAGACAATTAGCCGCGCTGCCGCGGCTAAAGCTTGTTCTAAAGCAGAAGCTTAGTTACTATCAACAGGTGTAAGCTAAGGATACTGCCTAATGTCACGTAAAAAGCTTGTTGCCGCCAATTGGAAAATGAATGGCTCATCAGCGCTGGTCAATATGATCAGCACAACATTGCAATCAATAGCACCGCAAGTGGATATTTTAATCTGCCCTCCCGCTACGTTGTTAAGTGCTTTTCCAACAGCGCATGCTTTTCAGCTGGGCGGTCAAGATATCAGTGCGCATGTAGCGGGTGCCTATACCGGCCAAATAAGTGCTGAATTGTTGTTAGCGGCTGGCGCTCGTTATGCACTAGTAGGGCACTCTGAACGTCGTGAATATCAATTTGAAACTGATCAGCTAATTGCTGCAAAAGTAGCCACTGCAGTCGCTGCAGGCTTAACACCCCTTTTATGTATTGGCGAAACGTTAGCAGAACGGCAGCAAGAAAAAACCGAGCAGGTTATTGCGAAACAGTTAGCGGCAGTGTATGCTTCGCACCCCGAATTGCTGCAGAAATCGGTGCTAGCATATGAACCGATTTGGGCGATAGGTACTGGTGAGTCAGCAACACCGGAGCAGGCACAACAGATACATGCCTTTATCCGTGCTGAGTTAGCTAAGTATGATGCCGACGCGGCGCAACAGGTAAAAATTTTATATGGTGGCAGTGTTAATGCAGAAAATTGTGCTGCATTATTTACTCAACCAGACATAGACGGTGCTTTAGTTGGCGGTGCTAGCTTAAAACCCGAAGAATTTGCGCAAATTTGCCTTAGTGCAAAGGAATAAGCATGTACGATTTATTTGTAATTTGTTATTTGTTAGTTTCGTTAGCCCTTATTTTATTAGTGTTAATTCAACACGGTAAAGGCGCTAGCATGGGCGCAGCATTTGGTGCTGGTGCTTCTGGTACAGTATTTGGTTCAAGCGGTACAGGTAATTTCTTAACGAAAACCACTACCTTTTTGGCAATTTTATTTTTTATGTTGAGCTTAGTATTAGGTAACCTAACCGCTAAGCAAAGCAAGCCAGATGATGGCTCAGAATTTTTCCAATCTGTCCCGGTAACAACCGAACAGGCTCCTGCCAAGAAAGATGACGTTAACGACATCCCGGTAGGTAATTAAGTTTTATACGCCGAGGTGGTGAAATTGGTAGACACGCTATCTTGAGGGGGTAGTGTCTTCGGACGTGCGGGTTCAAGTCCCGCTCTCGGCACCAAATTAACGTAAGCAGTAGCTTGCGCTATCAGTACAGGCACTATATAATGTGCACCAGTTACGGACGCGGGATGGAGCAGCCTGGTAGCTCGTCGGGCTCATAACCCGAAGGTCGTCGGTTCAAATCCGGCTCCCGCAACCAACTTTCAGTTTAAACTTATTACTAACATTTGTTTCAACAAGTCTTAACTCAACAGGTTAAACTCATTGCTACAAGCTTAATAAGTTTTTGAAAGGGGTTTCGTAACAGCGGTCGTAGAAGTTGATACAACTCCCGCCCCATTAAATATTCATTGCGCATTGGCGATATGCGTAATGATTGGATGTGAATTCGCCCCGCTTGTTCGGGGCTTTTTCGTATCTGGAGTTAGTGTTTATGCAGTAATGGGCGCTTTGCCCATTTTTTATTTGTGTTTCGGAGGTTTTTTTGGCTAAACAAGAACAGCAACTAACAGAGCTGCTGACGCCGACTGTGGAGACAGCCGGTTATCTATTGTGGGGTATCGAACTGGTGCGAGCCGGTCGTCATACCACACTGAGAGTGTTTATCGATAAAGCAGATGGCATTACAGTCGAAGACTGTGCCCTGATCAGTCGAGAAATCAGCGCTTTGCTGGATGTTGAGGATCCAATCCCAACAGAGTATACCCTTGAAGTATCTTCACCAGGCTTGGATCGGCCGTTGTTCACCGAAGCACAATTCTCCCAATATGTTGGCCATAAACTTGAGGTTAAATTAACGATACCTCAAGATAGTCGACGTAAATTCAAAGGGTTACTAACAAGCTTCGATGGCGACATGTTAGTAATAGAAGTGGATGGCAAACCCTATAGTTTGCTTTTCGATAATATTGATAAAGCAAACGTGGTACCGGTTTTTTAAGCGTCCCGGGTTAGCGTCAAAGCGAGGCATATAATGGCAAAAGAGATATTATTAGTTGTTGATGCGGTTTCAAATGAAAAATCAGTGCCACGGGAAAAGATTTTCCAAGCACTGGAGTTTGCATTAGCCGCCGCCACTAAAAAGAAAAATGAAGGCGATATTGAAGTTCGGGTTAGCATCGATCGCAAAACCGGTAGTTATGATACTTTCCGCCGTTGGGAAGTGATCGCAGATGATGCCGTCATGGAACACCCATACCGTGAAATGACTTTATCAGCAGCACAGTATGACGAGCCAAACATTAAGTTAGGTGATTTTGTTGAAGAGCAAATCGACTCTGTCGAATTTGACCGTATCACCACGCAAATGGCGAAACAAGTTATCGTACAAAAAGTACGTGAAGCTGAACGTTCACAAGTTGTTGAAGCGTATATTGACCAAGTGGGTGAGTTAGTCACCGGCGTGGTTAAAAAAGTGAATCGTGAAAGTATTATCGTCGATTTAGGTAACAATGCTGAAGCTATGTTACCACGCGAAGAAATGTTACCGCGTGAAACCTATCGCCCAGGTGACCGTATTCGTACATTATTATTTGATGTAAAACCAGAAGCTCGTGGTGCACAGCTGTTTTTAAGCCGTGCCAAGCCAGAAATGTTGTTAGAGTTGTTCCGCATTGAAGTGCCAGAAATTGGCGAAGAAATGATTGAACTTCGCGGAGCAGCGCGCGATCCAGGTTCACGTGCCAAGATTGCGGTTAAAAGCAATGACCGTCGCATTGATCCTGTAGGTGCTTGTGTTGGTATGCGTGGTTCACGTGTGCAAGCAGTGTCAAACGAGCTAGGTGGTGAGCGGGTTGATATCGTGTTGTATGACGATAACGATGCTCAATTTGTAATTAACGCTATGGCGCCGGCTGAAGTTGCTTCTATCATTGTTGATGAAGATGCCCACTCTATGGATATCGCTGTTGAAGAGTCAAATCTGGCGATGGCGATTGGTCGTAATGGTCAAAACGTGCGTTTAGCAAGCCAATTAACAGGTTGGGAACTGAACGTTATGTCAGTTGCTGCCATGAAAGCAAAGCATCAAGAAGAAACGGCTAAAGTTCGTCAGGTATTTATGGACGCACTTGAAATCGATGAAGACTTTGCTGATGTGCTGGTTGACGAAGGTTTCTCTACGCTAGAAGAAGTAGCTTACGTGCCTATTAGCGAATTGTTGTCAATCGATGGTTTAGATGAAGAAACGGTTGAGTTACTGCGTAACCGCGCCAAAGATATTCTGACCACACGCGCACTGGCCAGTGAAGAATCACTGGAAGATGCCAAGCCAACAGAACAATTGTTGGCCTTAGAATGTTTAGATACGCATACCGCTTATGTTATCGCCAGCAAAGGGGTGACCACCCTTGATGATTTGGCTGAACTGGGTGTGGATGATTTATTAGAATTAGTTGAAATGACAGAAGATAAAGCTGCAGAGTTAATAATGGCTGCTCGTAATATTGTCTGGTTTAATGAAAGTAACTGAGTAGTCAACGGAGGTAACAACACAAATGGCAGAAGTCACCATAGAAAAGCTGGCCAGTGATGTCGGTACAACTGTTGATCGGTTAGTCCAACAATTTGCTGATGCAGGTATTACCAAGGCCAAAGGCCAATCGGTAACTGAAGAAGAGAAAAAACAATTACTAGAGCACTTGAGCAAAGCCCATGGCGGAAAAGCGCCAGAGCCAGCTAAGTTAACGCTGAAACGCAAAGAAAAGAGCACCTTGAGTGTAGCTGGCGGCGCAGGCCGTAACCGTGAGATCCAGGTTGAAGTGCGTAAGCAAAAAACCTTTATCAAAAAACCGGTAGTTGATGCTGAAACATTGAAAGCGCAAGAAGAAGCGCGTTTAGCTGAAGAAAAAGCCATTGCTGAAGCCAACCGTGCTCGTCAAGAAGCGGAACAAAAAGCCCGTGAAATAGAAATGGCTAAAGCGAAAGAAGAAGCGGAACGCAAAGCCGCTGAAGCAAAAAAACGCGAAGAAGCCAAGCAAGCACAATTATTAAAAGACGATCCGGAAGAAGCGGCTCGTCGTGCAGCGAAAGAAGAAGCGCGCAAAGAAGCTGAACATATTCGTCAGCAACAAGAAGCTGAATCACTGCGTAAGCTAGAAGAAGAAGCCAAGAAGCAAGCTGAAGCCGCACGTAAATTAGCCGAAGAAAACAGCGAGCGTTGGGCGCAGGAAGAAAAGGCTAAATCGACTGAAAAAGACGATTATCACTTAACCAGTAATGAATTTGCCAAGCAAGCTGAAGACGAAGTGGACGCCAAAGAAGAGCGTGCCGGTCGTCGTGGTGTGGGTAAAAAAGCCCCACCAGCTAAAGGTAAAAAGAAAGACGATGGTAACGATAAAGAAGCCTTTAATCGTGCTAATCGCCACACCAAGAAAAAGAAAACGCCTACGAGTATGCAGCATGGCTTTAATAAGCCGGCACAACCTGTTGAGCGTGATGTGAAAATTGGTGAGACCATTACGGTTGCTGAACTGGCCTCTAAAATGGCCGTTAAAGCTTCAGAAGTGATCAAGACCATGATGAAGATGGGCGCTATGGCGACTATCAACCAAGTTATCGACCAAGAAACTGCTGCGATCGTTTGTGAAGAGATGGGTCATAAGTTTACCCTGACTAAAGAAAACGAGTTAGAAGAAGCGGTCATGTCTGATCGTGAAGGTCAGGGCGAATTAGAATCACGAGCGCCGGTTGTGACTGTTATGGGTCACGTTGACCATGGTAAAACTTCACTACTGGACTACATCCGTAAAGCGAAAGTGGCCGCAGGCGAAGCCGGTGGTATTACTCAGCATATCGGTGCTTATCACGTAGAAACTGAACGTGGCATGGTGACTTTCCTTGATACACCTGGTCACGCGGCCTTTACTTCAATGCGGGCTCGTGGAGCGAAAGCAACCGATATCGTTATTTTAGTTGTTGCGGCGGACGATGGCGTAATGCCACAAACTCGCGAAGCTATCCAACATGCTAAAGCCGGTAACGTGCCTTTAGTGGTTGCGGTGAACAAGATTGATAAGCCTTCAGCGGATCCAGATCGGGTACGTAATGAATTATCACAGTTCGATGTTATTTCAGAAGATTGGGGTGGCGATACACAGTTCGTTCCAGTATCTGCGAAAACAGGTGAAGGTATTGATGATCTGTTAGAAGCGATCTTGAACCAAGCCGAATTGCTTGAACTAAAAGCCGTACATAAAGGTTTAGGTCGTGGTGTGGTTATTGAATCACGCTTAGACAAAGGCCGTGGTCCTGTGGCGTCTATCCTGGTTCAGGAAGGCACCTTAAAGCAAGGCGATGTGGTGCTGTGTGGTTTTGAATATGGCCGTGTGCGGGCAATGCGTGACGAAAACGGTAAAGAAATCAAAACTGCTGGGCCGTCAATTCCTGTTGAGATCTTAGGTTTATCTGGCGTACCGGAAGCCGGTGACGAAGTCACCGTGGTGAAAGACGAGCGTAAAGCCCGTGAAGTGGCCTTGTATCGTCAAGGCAAATTCCGCGATGTAAAACTGGCTCGTCAGCAGAAATCTAAACTGGAAAACATGTTTGCTAACATGACTGAAGGTGACGTTTCTGAACTGAATATCGTTCTGAAAGGTGACGTACAAGGTTCGGTGCAAGCGATCACTGAATCCTTGATGAAGTTGTCTACAGACGAAGTGAAGGTTCGGATTGTTGGCTCAGGCGTCGGTGGTATTACTGAAACTGACGTGACCTTGGCTGCTGCATCATCAGCAATCGTTATTGGTTTCAACGTACGTGCCGATGGTACTGCGCGCAAACTGGTTGAAGAAGAAGGCCTAGATTTACGTTATTACAGCATCATTTATGAACTGTTAGACGAAGTCAAAGCGGCGATGACGGGTATGTTAGCACCAGAGTTTAAACAGCAAATCATTGGTTTAGCACAGGTTCGTGACGTATTCCGTTCGCCGAAGTTTGGCGCTGTTGCAGGCTGTATGGTTACCGAAGGCTTAATCAAGCGAAATGCTCCAATCCGCGTACTGCGTGATAACGTGGTCATTTTCGAAGGTGAGCTAGAATCACTACGCCGCTTTAAAGACGACGTGAATGAAGTTAGAAATGGCTTTGAATGTGGTATCGGTGTGAAGAACTACAACGACGTGCGCGAAGGCGACCAGATCGAAGTGTTCGAGACTATTCAGGTCGAACGTACTCTATAATAGATGACGTGACACGTTAATACAGGGGCACGTGTTGCCCCTGTTGTGTTTATGCCAATATGACTCAGTAGCAAAAATGCTGAGCAGGGCAACAAGGAAATAAGGTATGGCCAAAGAATTTTCCCGGGTAGACCGGCTTTCACAGCAAGTGAAAAAAGAAATGGCGGTGATCCTGCAACGTGAGATTAAAGATCCGCGCTTGCACAGCATGATCACCGTTTCTGATGTTGAAGTGTCTCGCGATTTATCGCATGCCAAGGTATTTGTCACCTTTTTAGGTATGGATAACGAGAAAGTCGAAGACAACTTAAAGATTTTGAATGATGCCGCCGGTTATGTGCGCAGTTTAATTGGTAAACGTATTGAGACGCGCATCGTGCCACACATTCGTTTTGCTTTTGATCAGTCGCTAAACGAAGGTATCCGGATGGCCACCTTGGTGGCATCGGTACGGCAAGAAGATCAACGTAAACGCCAAGAAATCGGTCACAACGACGATGAGCCAGCGGAAGAGCAGCGTAAAGGCGGCGAGGAAGCGTAATGCGGGCGCGGAAAAACGCTCGGCAAGTGCATGGTATCTTGTTGTTAGACAAGCCTTTAGAAGTGAGCAGTAATGGTATTTTGCAGCGAGTACGCTGGTTATATCAAGCGGCTAAAGCCGGTCATACTGGCGCCTTAGATCCGATGGCGTCTGGCTTACTGCCCATTTGTTTTGGTGAAGCCACTAAGTTTAGTCAGTTTTTACTGGATACCGATAAAACTTATCAAGTGACTGCCCTGTTTGGTGTTCGTACTAGCACTAGCGATGCTGAAGGGGAAGTGATCAGTGAAAAGCCGGTACAGTTTACTGACAGCGATCTCGAACAGGCTATGCAAGCGTTGCGAGGTGATATTTTACAAGTGCCGACCATGTTTTCAGCGCTTAAATACCAAGGCCAACCCTTATACAAATATGCACGCCAAGGTATTGAAGTTCCGCGCGCGGCACGGCCTATCAGTATTTTTCGTTTCGAGTTAGTCCAGCGTACAGCTGATCGTGCCGATTTTATTGTGCATTGCTCTAAAGGGACTTACATTCGCACGTTAATTGATGATTTAGGTGAAGCTTTGGGCTGTGGTGCGCATGTGGCTGCGTTACATCGGATCCAAGTAGGTCCTTTTACGGCAGCGCAAATGCTCGCGCCAAGCGCACTGGAACCACTCAACACCGCTGCTGATTGGGCCGCGCTGGACAACTTATTATTGCCGATGGACGCGGGTTTGGTTGCTATGCCAGCGTTGACCTTGGATGCTCAGCAAGAGCACGCACTTATGCATGGCCAAACCTGTCAGCTAAGCCATGCCGATATTGACAGTATAAAACTGTATAATCAGGTGGCACAGTTTATTGGCATTGGCACGATTGAGAGCGGAGAGCTTCGTAGTCGTCGTTTAGTCAATTTATCGTTACTGAGCGCTTAACTTACCTTGTAAAGCTCATCAAGGGCGGGTAAAATGCACAACAGTTTTGCTGCCGCTGGATGAGTGATCGGCGGTGAGCGTATCTTAGTTCACTCACATTTGGAGACATACCATGTCATTAAGCGCTGCCGTTAAGGCACAAATCGTTGCTGATTACGCTGTTAAAGCCGGCGATACTGGTTCACCAGAAGTACAGGTTGCCCTGTTAACTGCGTCAATCACTCACCTGCAAGGTCACTTTGCTGAGCACAAACACGATTTCCACTCTCGTCGTGGTTTGTTACGTATGGTTAGCCAGCGTCGTAAACTTTTAGATTACTTAAAAGGCAAAGACCAGGAGCGTTATGCTACTCTGATCGGCCGTTTAGGCTTACGTCGTTAATTATTAACGCTGTAATAAAAAGAGGCTTTTTAGCCTCTTTTTTTATGCCTTTTAAAATAAGTTAGTCCAAGTGTTGAACTATCTTTTGTAACAGGTTACAGAGTATACTGTGTAGGTAAAAAACACAGAGAAAAACATCGCAATTCGGCGATTAAGATTAAGGAAATACACACGTGACTCCCATCGTAAAATCATTTCAGTTTGGCCAACATACTTTCACTTTAGAAACCGGCGTAATTGCCCGTCAGGCAGATGCCGCAGTACTGGCCAGCCTGGGAGATACTTCTGTTTTAGTAACTGTCGTTGGTAAGAAAGAACCTAAACCTGGTCAGGATTTCTTTCCTTTAACCGTAAACTACCAGGAAAAAATGTATGCAGCTGGCCGGATCCCGGGTGGCTTTTTCAAACGTGAAGGTCGGCCAAGTGAAGGCGAAACTTTAACCAGTCGTTTAATCGACCGTCCGATCCGTCCCTTGTTCCCAGAAGGCTTCACTAACGAAGTGCAAGTTATCGCCACGGTTGTGTCGGTACAGCCTGAAATTCAACCGGATATCGTAGCGTTAATTGGTACTTCTGCTGCGTTAGCTTTATCAGGTATTCCATTTGCAGGCCCAATCGGTGCTGCCCGTGTTGGTTATATCAATAATCAATATGTGTTAAACCCATCTGAAGAAGAGCTAAAAAGCTCGAAATTAGATTTGGTTGTTGCCGGTACGCACAACGCAGTATTAATGGTTGAATCTGAAGCGGGCATCCTGTCAGAAGACGTGATGTTAGGCGCAGTCATGTATGGTCATGAGCAATTTCAAACTGCCATTACTGCCATCAATGAATTAGCGGCTGAAGCGGCAAAAACACCTTGGAACTGGCAAGCTCCAGCGAAAAACTTACCGTTGATCGCTAAAGTTGCTGAACTGGCAACGGCTGATCTGGGTGAAGCTTACCAAATTACAGAAAAAGCCAAACGTTACGAGCGTATAGCTGAAATTAAGAATGCCTTACTAGCGAAGTTAACAGAAGAGTTAGCGGAAGGCGAAGAGCTGAATAAAAACGAATTTGGCGATATCTTCCACGACTTGGAAAGTAAAGTAGTGCGCAGCCGTATCACTAAAGGCGAGCCGCGTATCGATGGCCGTGATCCAGAGATGATCCGTGGTTTAAGCGTAATGACGGGTGTCTTACCACGTACGCACGGTTCTTCTTTATTTACTCGCGGTGAAACGCAAGCGTTAGTCACCTGTACCTTAGGTACTGCGCGCGATGCGCAAAACATCGACGACTTGTTAAGTGCGAAAACTGATACCTTTATGTTGCACTACAACTTCCCGCCGTACTGTGTGGGTGAAACCGGTATGGTTGGTTCACCGAAGCGCCGTGAAATCGGTCATGGCCGTTTAGCGAAGCGTGGTGTGTTAGCCGTAATGCCTGACTTCGAAGACTTCCCGTACACGGTACGCATCGTGTCTGAAATCACTGAATCAAACGGCTCAAGCTCCATGGCTTCAGTTTGTGGTTCATCATTAGCCTTAATGGATGCCGGTGTACCTATCAAAGCGTCTGTAGCCGGTATCGCGATGGGCTTGGTAAAAGAAGGCGACGATTTCGTAGTCTTATCTGACATCTTAGGTGATGAAGATCACTTAGGTGACATGGACTTTAAAGTGGCCGGTACTACGGAAGGTATTACTGCTTTGCAAATGGACATCAAAATCGACGGTATTACCAAAGAGATCATGCAAACGGCGTTAAAACAGGCGAAAGCTGCGCGTTTACATATCCTGAACGTAATGGATCAAGCCATTAGTGGTCACCGTGAAGAGATGTCTGAATATGCACCACGTATTTACACCATGAAGATTAATCCGGAGAAAATCCGTGAAGTTATCGGTAAAGGTGGCGCAGTTATTCGTCAAATCACTGAAGAGTCAGGTACAACGATTGAGCTGGAAGACGACGGTAGCATCAAAATTGCTGCAACCACGGCTAAAGCGGCACAAATCGCTATCGACAAAATCAATGCGATTACTGCTGAGATCGAAGTGGGTACCATTTACCAAGGTGAAGTGGTGCGTATCGTTGATTTCGGTGCTTTCGTTAACGTGTTACCTGGTAAAGATGGCTTAGTGCACATTTCACAAATCTCGGATGAGCGCGTGCAAAATGTGGCTGACCACTTACAAGTAGGCCAAAAAGTTGACGTTAAAGTGTTAGAAGTTGACAAGCAAGGTCGCGTACGTTTAAGCATCAAAGAAGCGGCGGCTAAGCCTGCTGCTGAAGCGCCAACAGAAGCTTAACGTGAAAAGAGTGCTCTTACCGCTAGCCCTGATCACGGGGCTAATGAGCTTAGCAGGTTGCGCTCAGCAACCTGCAGTCACTATGCAACAAGCTTGGCTAACACCAGAGCCTTTGCCAGTGCCTTATCGTAATGAACTGGCCATTGCCCGTTTAACGGAAATTCTACAACGGGCTGAGCTGACTGATGAGCAAAGTGCCCAGTTGTTTTATGACCGTGGCGTGATGTACGACAGCGTTGGTTTGCGTTCGTTGGCGCGTTTAGACTTTATGCGCGCGTTGCGTTTTAAGCCTGACATGGCCGATGCCTATAATTTTATGGGTATTCATTACACGCTTAGCGGTAATTTTGATCAGGCGTATGAAGCTTTTGATTCTACGCTTGAGTTAGCGCCGGATTATGATTTTGCTTATCTTAATCGCGCTATCGCCTTTTATTACGCAGGCCGTAATGACCTTGCGCAAGCTGATTTTCAACAGTTTTTGCAAGCGAAGCCTGACGACCCTTACCGGATCTTATGGCGCTATATTGGCTTTGCCGAAACCGATGCAACTGCTGCACTAGCCAGTTTAACGACACAACTTGCTCGCTTAGAACCCACAGATTGGAGTACCAATTTGGTACGCTTTTATGCGGGCCAACTCAGTGAAG
The DNA here is from genome assembly GCF_016343785.1 of Alishewanella maricola. Lineage (NCBI taxonomy): Bacteria > Pseudomonadati > Pseudomonadota > Gammaproteobacteria > Alteromonadales > Alteromonadaceae > Alishewanella > Alishewanella maricola. The sequence goes on from NZ_JAEINI020000005.1 coordinate 282,958, forward strand.
AAGCGTTATTGCAAAGCATGTTGCAAGATGTCAGCGATCGTAAACAGTTAGCGGAACGCCTATGCGAAAGCTACTTTTACTTAGCGAAATGGCATCAAGCCCAGGGTAATAATGCACAAGCGATGATTTACTACCATCAAGCCTTGGCAACCAATGTTTATGAGTTTGTTGAACATCGTTATGCACGATTAGAAATGGCGCGCCTTCGTGGTGAAGCACTCAGTGATGCCCAAGTTGATCTTAACTAAGTTAAGTCAGTTCTTGAAAAAAAGCCGGCTTGCTGGCTTTTTTGTTTTTCTATGCCTGTTGGGTTGTCAGCCGTCGTCGTCGACAACCGAGCAAAAATTACTGGCCAAAGCGCAAACCGATGCCGTAGCGGCTCGCACCGTGGCACAGCAGCGCTTGGCAAGCAACGAGTTAGAAGCCTCGCTGCAGTGGTGGCGCCATGCTGCTAAGCTGGGCGCGAGCGATGCCTTTTTACATGCTATTCAATTGCAGCAGCGGCTTGAAGGGCCTTTAGCAACCGCGCATTGGTTGCAACAGCAGTTAGTAGAGCAACCACAGCTAACCGCAGACTTACCGAACAGTATCTTGTCGGAGTTAGGCTTATGGCCAGAAAGCTCGGGTAATATGTCTGTTGCTTGGCAAAGCCCAACAGGTTGTCGTTTAACGCTGCAACCGGTTGTGACGCAAGCCGAGGGCGAACGTAGTTGGCACAGCCTGCAGCAAGCTTGGCAGGCTGATCCGCAATTGGCGAGTTTGCCGGTATGTTTTAAGCCGTTGCTGCGTATTACCAGCACCGTCTTAAATTGCTCAGAAGCGTTGGCTTCTCGAATACACTGTGATTATCAAGCGTTAAGCGACGCCGTGTTAGCGGGTGATTTTCAGCAGTTACTGGTGGTGGCTGGGCGCGGTATCGCCAGTTATAACAATGGTATTGTGCAGTTACCCGCACAGGCGAATTTAGCCTTACTGCGCCATGAGTTTTTACATATTGCTGGGTTTTTAGATGAATATGCGCTGTCAGCAATCAGTGCGCGCGAGGTATGTCGGGCGGGTCGTATAGCGCCGAATTTGTTGATCGGAAATAGCCCTGAGCTGGTTACCCGTTATCAACAGCAATATGCCATTAACAACCTTACTGATTTAACGCTTACGCCGGTAGACACTTGTCGCGCGGTGAATATGCAGGCTTATCGACCGATCGCGGCGCTTAACCCAATGCGCCATCTTGAGGCAGCATTACCGCCGTTATATTGGCAGCTGTTACAGCAGCAATTAGCACAGTCGGAGCAATTAATGCCCGTACAATATTATTTTGCTTTTTTAGCGCGGCAACAACAGGCGTGGCAGCACTGGCAACGCTATATGCAAGCGGCGGCCGCCTTTGGTTATCCTGCCGCGATTGCGGCGTTACAGGTGGAAGGTTAGTCCAGATTACTCAGCTCAGCTAATTCACGGCTTAATAACTCAGGATCACCAAGATTCAATTCTAATAAACGCCGCAGATGGCTGATGCTATCAATATCAATCTTTGTGCAATGTAGCCCTATGTAATCGGCATGCTCGTGTGCAATGGTGACTTGCATGGTCAGTACTTCGGTCGAGCCACTTAATTGCAATTGCAGTAACATAGGCTCAGTCGTGTTTGGCAAGGGCTCGCTAGGTTTTTTGACCAGAGCACCTTTTAACGATAAGTCAAAAATCTCGGTAGGATAGCGTTTACCCGCAGCTGCTAAAAAGGCTTCGCTAAAAAATCTTACACGCTTGTTATGCCGTTGCTCCATCATACCCACCTTTTAATTAGTTGTTTTAAGCTTAAACCATTAGCAGCTATAACGGAAATCGCTTTGTATAATTTAATCAGGCTCTGTCGATTTTATAAGGCAGTTAATAAGCGAGAGAGCGGTTGTCGCAACAGGCTTCTGATGGTGTATAAGCTTTATAGCAAAACGCCACGATAAACGCGGCGTTTTTTACTAAGCAAAATTTTATTTAGATTTTATGGCTAAGAATATCTTCACCCGCGGCTTGGCGATCAGCATGATAGCTTGAACGAACAAAAGGACCGCAGGCGGCATGTTTAAAACCGATGCTATCGGCAAAGGTTTTGATTTCATCAAACTCGGCCGGTGGCATATAACGTTTTACCGGTAAATGGTGTTTGCTCGGTTGTAAGTACTGTCCTACGGTGAGCATATCGACCTTGTGTTCCCGCAGATCGCGCAGCACTTCCAGCAATTCTTCTGTGGTTTCGCCTAAACCCACCATTAAGCCAGATTTAGTCGCGACGTTCGGGTGCGCTTCTTTAAAGCGCTTTAACAATTGCAGTGACCATTTGTAATCGGCACCCGGGCGAGCCAATTTATAGAGGCGTGGTGCCGTTTCCAAGTTGTGGTTAAACACATCCGGTGGGCTTTTGCTTAAGATGTCTAATGCCACATCCATCCGACCACGGAAATCGGGCACCAATACTTCAATTTTGATTTCGGGGTTGTATTTCCGGATGGCGTCAATACAGTCCGCAAAATGCTGTGCACCCCCATCGCGTAAATCATCGCGATCGACTGAGGTAATCACCACATATTTTAATTTCATATCGCGAATGGTTAGGCCGAGTTTTTCTGGCTCTTCGGCGCTCGGTGGTAATGGTCGACCGTGCGCAACATCACAAAATGGGCAACGACGGGTACAGATAGCACCCAAGATCATAAAGGTTGCCGTACCATGATTAAAACACTCAGAGAGGTTAGGGCATGATGCCTCCTCACAGACCGAATGCAAACCGTGTTTGCGTAATGCCCCTTTAATTTCGTCGATACGTTCAGAGCTTTTCGGTAATTTGATTTTTAGCCAGTCAGGCTTGCGCAGCATTTCTGCACGCTCGGTGGGTAACACTTTAACAGGGATCAGCGCCATTTTTTCGGCATCGCGCAATTTAACGCCGGGTTCCATACGTGCTGTTTTGGTCATATTAATTTTCTAACCCCGTTTTGAACACTGGTACTGTAATGGCCAAGTGCTGTTGAAATAATTCTGCGATCAGTTTACTCGCTTCGGCGATGCTTTGTGGTCCACCCAGATCAGCGCTACGGATCATTTGCATGCCGGCATACCCACAAGGATTAATACGTTGAAAGGGGGTTAAGTCCATATCAACATTCAGTGCTAAGCCGTGAAAGGTGCAACCCTTGCGCACGCGTAAGCCTAATGAAGCAATTTTAGCCCCATCGACATAGACGCCAGGCGCATCCGCTTTAGCCGCGGCATTAATCTGGTAGCGCTGTAGCAGTTCGACCAATATTTGCTCTAGCATGGTCACTAGGTTTCTAACACCAAGCTGACGCCGCTTAATATCTAATAAGACATAAACCACTAACTGGCCAGGGCCATGATAAGTCACTTGACCGCCGCGATCGACTTTAACCACCGGAATATCGCCAGGAAATAACAGATGTTCTTCTTTCCCTGCTTGGCCTTGTGTGAATACCGGCTGATGTTGCAATAGCCAAATTTCATCGGGTGTATCGCTATGCCGATTATCGGTAAATTGCTGCATCTGTTGCCAGATGTGAGTGTAATCTTGTAGTCCTAACTCACGGATCACAAGTTGTTCATTGACAGACACGGCTAACTCCGTAAAAAACTGGCTGCATTATAATGAATTATCTGGCTAATACGAACTTTATGGTATGTTTAGCTGCTTTACAGGACGTAACGTACCAGTTCAATTTTGCCAAGTTCGGTGTACAGCAATTCAATATGTTCTTTACTGGTTACCGTGACTTTCACCGAGACGGAATGATAATTACCTTTGGCGCTAGGTTTAACCAATGGGCTGTAATCGGTGGCCTCAGTATGTTGCTGGATCACCATCATCACATCGTCAACCAAACGGCTTTCTGCAATCCCTAGCACTTTAAAATTAAATTGGCAGGGGAATTCCAGATACTCATCAAATTTGGTGTTTTTTACTTCAGTAACCATGTTGTTGTCTCTTTTGCATTGTCTTAGGTATTTTAACAAAAAATCCCGACAGCTGCCGGGACTCTTTTCTTGCCGCACCTAGACTTAGTTGAATTTCATTTTAACGTAGTCAACTAACCGACTGAAAAAACCACCTTGTTCAACGGTTTCCAGTGCAACCAGCGGGTAAATAGCCACATCTTGCTCTGCTACCTGCACATATAACTGACCGACTACTTGTCCCGCAGATATGGGGGCAACCAGCTGCTGATCCAAGCGCACTTCGGCTTTTAAACTTTTACGCTGCCCGCGTGGCAACGTGATGCTGTTGGTTTTAGCTAAACCCAGCGCAATGCTTTCTTTGCTGCCTTGCCATATACGTTGTTCACTGATTTTTTCACCAGCTTGATAAGGGGCAAAGGTTTCAAAAAAGCGAAAGCCATAAGTTAACAGTTTTTTGTTTTCTGCGGCACGAGCGCGCTCGTTGGCCGTACCCATCACCACAGAGACTAAGCGCATATCTTCACGCACCGCTGAGGTGATCAGGCTATAACCGGCTTCTTTGGTATAACCGGTTTTAATACCGTCGACTTCTAAACTGCGATCCCACAACAAGGAGTTACGGTTTGATTGACGGATATTGTTGTAACTAAATTCTTTTTCAGAATACAGCGCGTATAAATCAGGTACATCACGAATTAACGCTTGTGATAACAAAGACATATCACGAGGCGTGGTGTATTGGTCTTCTAAATGCAGGCCGTGGCTGTTACTAAAACGGCTGTTGTTCATACCCAAACGTTCAGCATGGGCATTCATTAAATCAACAAAAGCGCTTTCGGTACCGGCAATATGCTCAGCCATCGCCACACAAGCATCATTACCAGATTGGATCATGATACCGCGGCTTAAATCAGCAACGGAGACCTGAGTGCCCACTTCAATAAACATTAATGATGAACCCGGAAAGTTTTTCGACCAGGCGCGCTCGCTGATGGTGACCATATCATCAAGGCTGATATTGCCTTGTTTTAATTCCATGCCGATAACGTATATCGTCATCATTTTGGTCAGGCTGGCAGGGGCTAAAGACATATCGGCGTTTTCTTCCGACAGAACAGTACCCGTATTATAGTCAATAAGAATATGGCCTTTGGCAGCAACCGTTGGCGCTTGTGGCGTCACCGTTTGTGCTGTTAATGAGGCAGTAAAACAAAGGCTGCTAATAGCCAGCGTAGCGGCAGTAATAAATTGTGGGTAACTAGTCATGGCACCTGTTCTTTGAGTTGGGTTTCCGGGTTACACATCTTAGCCGCATTGGCGGCCATCGATAAAAAAGGCTTCCGGGTAACTTGCTGACCGGAAACGGTTAAGCCAGTTTTGCGCTAATTGCAGATCAGCGGTTGGGCCAACTAACAGTCGATACAAGCCATTGCCGGCTCGCACTTCAGTAGGTACTGACCATTGCTTTGCTACCTGCTGCTGCAATTGTGTCGCTTTTTTGTTATCACTGCTGGCAAACAGTTGAATATAACATTGACGGTTAAGTACAACACCCGTGCTAATAGCACTGCTTGATTGCTGCGCCAGCATCGCCGGCGATTTTAACAGTTCAAGCTTAACCCTAGCTGTACCGCGCTGCAACATGCCTATTTTATAAGCAGCGGAATAAGACAAATCAATCACACGGTCTTGATGAAATGGGCCACGATCATTCACTCGAACAATTGCACTTTGTTTCGTGTCTAAATTAGTGACTCGAACATAAGAGGGTAAGGGCAGCGTTTTATGTGCGGCGGTCATGGCAAACATATTATAAGTTTCACCATTTGACGTGTAATGACCATGAAACTTGTTGCCATACCAAGAGGCAATACCGATCTCTTCATGCTCGGTGGCTTGTGCCATCGGTAAGTAATCGATGCCAAAAATGTTGTACGGTTTATTCCCCCCGCGACTTAATGGTTCCGCATTGGGGGTGGGATCGGTCATTTCTAATAGCGTCGGTAACCTATCGGGTTTGCTGTCGCTATCTTGCTGATAACGGCCGGCATTCGGCGACATTTGTTTTTCGATGCCGGATTGATTGGATGGCGGCGACTTGCTGCTACAAGCATTGAGCAGCAAGCTGCTTAATATTATTAAACTAACTAGGCGAATAGTGTTCATATTAGGTCTTGGCTATACTACGTTTATGCGTACTAACGGACATGATAATACCGAATGCGGCCATCATGGTTACCATGGATGTTCCACCGTAACTCACCAGGGGTAAAGGCACGCCGACTACGGGCAACAAACCTGACACCATCCCGATATTTACAAAGACATAAACAAAGAAGGTGAGAGTAAAGCTGCCTGCGACTAACTTACTGTAATTATCCTGTGCGCGGGCTGCGATTAGCAAGCCCCGGCCAATAATAAAAAGATAGATGGCTAACAACACTAAAACGCCAATTAAACCAAACTCTTCACTGAGTACTGAGAAGATAAAGTCGGTATGGCGCTCGGGTAAAAATTCCAGTTGCGACTGGGTTCCTTGCATCCAGCCTTTACCATCCACACCGCCAGAGCCAATCGCGATTTTTGACTGGATAATATGATAGCCCGAACCGAGCGGATCGCTTTCGGGGTTGATAAAAGTCAGTACGCGCTTACGTTGATAATCATGCATTAAAAATAGCCACATCACTGGGGCAAAAGCCGAGATCAGGGCCGCAATAAAACCGATTAATCGCCAGCTCATACCGGCCATAAACAACACAAAAATGCCCGCGGTAGCAATCAGGATCGAAGTGCCGAGATCCGGTTGTTTCGCGATCAGTAGTGTAGGGATCAAACACATCAGAAAACCCACCAGCAAATGATGCAATCGTGGGGGTAAGTTATGCGACGAAATAAACCAAGCAATAGCCATTGGCACTGCCAACTTCATAACTTCTGAAGGCTGAAACTTCATAAAACCCAAATCTAGCCAACGTTGCGCACCTTTACCCACGTGGCCAAACAACAATACACAAACCAATAGAAGGGTGCCGAAGATAAATAATGGAAATGACCAGCGCCGAATAGTTTGAGGGTTAATTTGTGCAAATGCGATCATCACGGTTAAGGCTAAGCCAAGCCGAATTAACTGACCTTCTAGCATGCCTTCGTTTTGCCCTGAGGCGCTGTAAAGTACAATCAAGCCGTAGCTCATTAAGGTCAGCAAGCCTAACAATAACGGCGTATCAATATGAAAAAAAGCCAATTTACTGATGCGATTAGGTGGATTCACTAAACTATTATTCATCGTTATTATTCACCTCAGCGCTAAAATAATAGTCGAGCATTTGCCTAGCGATGGGCGCTGCGGTACTGCCACCACCACCGGTATTTTCTACTGTTACCGCAATGACGATAGTGGGTGCGTCCGCAGGGGCATAACCAATATACATGGCATTATCGCGCAGCCTTTCGTCTAACTTATTCGCATCGTATTTTGCATCTTGCGCGATGCTAACGACTTGGGCGGTACCGGTTTTGCCCCCTGAGGTATAGGTGGCACCTTTAAAAGCATTAAAAGCCGTACCTTTTTGTGTGGTCACAGTTTGCTGCATGGCATCGCGTACCACTTGCCAATTACGAGGGTTCACAACCTGCATCACCTCTTGTGGTGTAGTGTCGATCGATTCTGTGCCCAAATCATTACTAAGTTCCCGCACAATATGTGGTGTGGGCTGCAGGCCATTATTGAGCAGTACGGCAGTCGACACTAATAGCTGTAGCGGTGTGATGGTCCAATAGCCTTGGCCGATACTGATGGCCACGGTATCACCATGGTACCAAGGTTGGTTATGCCGGGCGCGTTTCCAACCGCGAGAGGGCATTATCGTGTTTGATTCTTCATGAATATCAATACCACTTTTTTCGCCAAAGCCCATCTTTTGCATATAGTCAGATACCCGATCAATACCTAACTTAACGCCCATGTCATAGAAAAAGGTATCACAGCTTTCGACTATCGCGGTATAGACATCAACCCAGCCGTGGCCCCAACGTTTCCAGTCGCGATAGCGATGTTCCACGCCGGGTAATTGAAAGAAACCCGGATCCCAAATGCGCGTGTTGGCTGAAATCGTATTGGTTTCTAGCCCGAGTAGTGCTAAATGTGGTTTGATGGTCGATGCTGGCGGATAGACACCTTGGGTAACACGGTTAATCAGCGGCCGATCGGCTGAGTTGAGCAAAGCATTATAGTTTTTACTGCTAATGCCATGCACAAATAAATTCGGATCGTAACTTGGGTTACTGTAAAAGGCCAAAATAGCGCCATCTCGCGGGTCCATGGCCACAATGGCGCCACGTTTTTCGAGTAAAATTTGTTGTGCGGTTAATTGCAAGCCAACATCGATATTCAGCTTAATGTTTTTACCTGAGCTTGCGGGGACAGAGCGCAGCACGCGGATCAGTCGACCACGGTTATTCACTTCAACTTCTTGATAACCCATAATGCCGTGCAATTCTGTTTCGTAATAGCGCTCTAAGCCGATCTTACCAATATCACGAGAAGCAGCATAATTGGCCAGTTGATCGTTTTCTTCTAACTGTTTTAAATCATTGGTATTAATGCGGCCGATATAACCGAGTGCGTGGGTAAATAAATCGCCGAAAGGATAATAGCGGCTTAAGCGGGCTTCAACGGTCACCCCGGGTAAGCGGTGCAGGTTAACCGAGATGCGCGCTACTTCTTCGTCATTTAATTGCTCTTTTAAGGTAATGCTATTAAATCGACGTTGTTGGCGAACCTCTTTTAAAAAATTCGTTTGTTGCTCTTCACTGATTTCAATTAAGGCACTGAGTTCTTGCAGTGTGGTCGGCATATCACTGATTTGCTCGGGCACTAGCTCTAACGAGAATACTGGGCGGTTTTCTGCCAATAAGATGCCATTTCGGTCGGTGATTAATCCGCGATTGGGTGCCAGCGGCAATACTTTAATGCGGTTGCCTTCTGAGCGTGTTTGGTAAGCTTGATAAGAGGTGACTTGCAAGTGATACATATTGACCACGATCACCGCGAACATCAGCACCACAAACACCATAGCAAACACGGCTCGATGATTAAACAAGCGATGTTCAGCTTCGACATCCTGCATGGCCACGCGTTTTTTTAACATGCTTACTCGCGATGATAAGGGTGGTTGGTACTGATACTCCAAGCGCGGTACAAGGCTTCAGCCATAACCACACGCACCATGGGATGGGGCATGGTTAGCGCCGACAATGACCACTTGGCTTCACTGGCATCGATACAGGCAGGAGACAGACCTTCAGGTCCGCCGATCAGAAAACAAACATCACGGCCATCATGTTGCCATTCTTGTAGTTTGCCCGACAACTGCGGGCTACTCCAGTTGGCACCGGTAACCTCTAAGGTCACAATCCGACTACCTTTAGGCACGGCAGCCAGCATTTTTTCACCTTCGAGTTCTAAAATACGTTTGATATCCGCGTTTTTACCACGCTTGCCGGCACTGATCTCAATTAATTCAAAAGGCATATCACGCGGAAAGCGCCGCGCATACTCCTCAAAGCCGCTTTGCACCCAACTCGGCATTTTGGTGCCAACGGCGATCAGGATTAACTTCATACTAAGTTAACCGCCCCAGAGTTTTTCCAGTTGATAAAAGTTACGGCTTTCTTCCAACATAACATGGACGACAACATCTCCAAGATCGAGCAGCACCCATTCGCCTGATGCTTCACCTTCTATGCCTAGTGGCTGCACGTCGATTTTTTTCACTTCGGCGGCCAAGTATCCAGCAATAGACTTGGTATGGCGGCTAGAAGTTCCTGAACAAATTACCATAAATTCAGTGACGCTTGATTTACCGCGTACATCTAACGTGACAATGTCACGGGCTTTCATGTCGTCGATTTTGTCAGTAACAAAAGCAACCAGTTCGTTTGTTTGCACCCTTGATCCTCAGTAGCAATGAAAAAGCGGCATTTTACCACATTTTATCCAGGTAAACAGAACTCAACAGCCATAGAGTGCGTGTTGACGAATATATTCTAGAACTTCGGCAGGTAACATGGCTTGCACACGACGATCACTGGCAAGTTGTTGTCTGACAAAGGTGGCGCTTTCGTAAAAATCAGGGTTATCTAAAAGTAAAATTTTTCCGGCATCTTGTTGTTGCAGCTGGCTCAGCGTGGCGCCATAGCGTGCGAGTAACATGGGGGCATCACCTTGATCGGCGCTATACCCTGGGCGGCGACAAACAATTAAATGCGCCAGCTCGAGGATTTGCAACCATTGATGCCATTTCGTGAAATACTGTAAAGAATCCATGCCAATAATAAATGCCAGCGTGGTATCGGGTTGCTGTTGTTTCAACGCTCTTAAGCTATCGACGGTGTAACTTGGGCTAGTGCGGTTGAGCTCTAAGCGCTCCAGACGCATAGTCGGTTCGTTAGCAATAGCCAACTTTACCATAGCGGCCCGTTGTTCACTGCTCACGCCGGGGGTCGCACGATGCGGCGGCAAATGGCAAGGCATCAGCGCTAATTGCTTTAAAGCACAATGTTCAACAACGTAGCGGGCACAAGCCAGATGGCCTCGATGGATCGGATCGAAAGTGCCACCAAAGATACCGAGTAGGGGCTTAGTCATCATGCTGCTGCAAAGAAAAAGCGCGTGAAAGTGGATGACAGAATAAGGTGGCCAGATGGGCCAGCGCTAAACTGGGATCGCTCATTTTGCCGGCTTTATATAAACGATCAAAGGCTGCCAGCTCTTGCAGTAAATAATCTTGCCAGCGCAGCGTCAGCCTTTTTATCGCTTGCAGATACAAAGGTTGGCGTTTTGGCCAAATAGCGAGTTGTTTAAACATGGCGTTAGTATGACCACTTTGCTGTGCTACCGAGAGTTGGCGTAACTGCAGTAACTCTTTTTGTAATTGCCAGGCAATAATCACTGGCTCGGTATCTTGATCGAGCAGCCGAGTTAAGCGATGTAAGGCATCGGCACTGTGCCCTGTTAGCAAAGCATCGACCAATTGAAATACGGTAAAACTGGAGTGGTCAGCTAAAAAGCGACTAAATTGCTCGGCATCAATCCGTTCATGGGGATGGGTAAGGCAAAGCTTTTCTAATTCCTGGCGAGAAGCCAGTAAATTACCCGCACAATGTTGTTGTAATAATTGCAGGGCGTCACTGGTCAGTTGCAGATTTAACTGCTGGGCTCGTTGTTGTAACCATTGCCGCTGCTGCCGCTCATCTAAAGCATATATCGGCACTTGTACTGCGCTGTTCTGGAGTTGTTTAAACCAAACCAGTTTACTCACTTCACTATGATTACGATTGCCGTGCACGACTAAAATAATATCAGGGTGCAATTGTGCCGCGAGCTGTTTTAAAGCGTCATTGGCCGCAGCCGCTAATTTATTTTGCGCCAGTTCAAGCTCAATCAGTCGCCGCTCGGCAAACAGCGACATCGCGCTTAATTCATTTTGTAAATCTTGCCAATCAAATTGCGCATCGGCACTAAAGCTCAAGCGTTCTAAATAGCCTTGCTGTTTAGCGGCAAGACGGATTTGCTCGATGGCTTCGAGTTTTTGCAGTGGCTCTTCACCAAACAACAAATAACAGGGTGCGAGACCCTGTTGCAGTTGTGCTGGCAGTTGATTCGCGTAGAGTTTTTGCATTAGCCCAAACGCGCAAGCTGACGAATAATCCGGTTAGCCGCTTGTTGTCTCAGCTCCTTAAGCAGCAACTCAAGCTCTTGCGCTTTGGCTAAAGCCTGATTCGGATCGTCTTGATAATCGCGGAACAGTTCAAACTGATATTTTTGTGGTTCTTGATCTGGTAGTTGGATCTGATACTCCACTTTGTAGATCAGTTCGTATTCGGCAACCTGACCATTGGCAAACAGCGATAGGGTTCGACGCTCAAGTGTGTCTTGCTGTAAAACCAATGACGGCCGATTGCTTTGATAGCTGCTCAGCAGTTCAACGTCGTTTTGTTGAAAACGCTGATTAAGCAAAGCGGCTAACTCAGAATGCGCATCGCTTTGCAGGTAAATAGCCGGAAATTGACTTAACGGCAAGTTACCGCGCAAGTGAAAACCGCAGCCCGTGAGCAGACTTGCGATGAAGCAAAGGCACAGCAGACGGGCCCACATATTACGCTACCACCAAGTTAAGTAACTTACCGGGAACGTAAATGATTTTACGCGTTTCGCCTTCCGCTAAGTAACGTTGCACATTGTCATCTAACTTGGCCATCTCGAGCACTTGCTGTTGGCTGGCATCGGCAGGCACGGTGATTTTTGCCCGTACTTTACCGTTTATTTGTACCACTACCAGTTTTTCATCTTCAACCAGAGCCGCGTTATCAACTTGTGGCCAAGCGGCTTGCTCAATAGCTTGCTGATGGCCCAACTGCGCCCACAAGTATTGTGCAACATGAGGGGTGATCGGGTTAAGCAGTTGCAATAACGCAGTGCAGGCTTCGCGCATAACGGCGCGGTCTAGCGGGCTGGCTAAACTGGCTTTTTGTAATTTATTGGTCAGTTCCATTACCGCTGCAATTGCCGTGTTAAAGGTATAACGGCGGCCGATATCATCGGTCACTTTGGCAATGGTTTTATGCAGTTCACGGCGCAGTAGTTTTTGTTGGTCATTCAACGCACTGATCTCTAATGCACCTGGCTCCCCAGCCGCTTGCACATCGCTAATTAAGCTGTATACCCGTTTAATAAAACGGTGCGCACCTTCAACGGCCGAATCAGACCATTCTAACGTTTGCTCTGGCGGGGCGGTAAACATCATAAATAAGCGCACGGTATCGGCACCATATTGGTCGATCACTTTTTGCGGATCGATGCCGTTGTTTTTCGACTTTGACATCTTGCTCATACCGGCAGATAACACGGGCAGGCCATCGGCTTTTAGTGTCGACTGAATGATCCGGCCTTTTTCATCCCGCTCAATGAGCACATCTTGCGGTGAGAACCAGATTTGGCCGCCATTTTCAGCTTCGCGATAAAAGGTTTCAGCCAGAACCATACCTTGACATAACAGGCGTTTGAAAGGCTCATCACATTGCACTAAGCCAACGTCACGCAACAGTTTATGGAAGAAACGCGCATACAATAAATGCAGGATAGCGTGTTCGATACCGCCAATGTATTGATCGACGGGCAGCCAGTAGTTGGCTTTTGCAGGATCAAGCATGGCTTGATCGTAATCAGGGCTGCAATAGCGGGCGTAATACCAGCTCGATTCCATAAAAGTATCGAAGGTATCGGTTTCATGAAACGCAACCTGACCCTGATAATCGGTTTTTGCCCACTCGGCGTCAGCTTTGATGGGTGAGGTCACACCATTCATTACCACGTCTTCGGGCAAAATAACCGGTAAACGATCGGCCGGAACCGGCACAACAGAACCGTCTTCTAGGTTCAGCATCGGGATCGGTGTGCCCCAATAACGTTGCCGTGACACACCCCAATCGCGCAGGCGATAGTTAACCTTAACATCACCCTTACCCAGGGTGGCTAACTTGGCAGCAATGGCGTTAAAGGCTTCTTGAAACGCTAAACCATCAAACTCGGCTGAGTTTACCAAAATGCCTTTTTCAGTATAGGCTTGGCTGTTTAGATCGGTCACACTGCCATCGGCAGCCGTGACAACTTGTTTAATTGGTAGTTGATACTTGCTGGCAAATTCATAATCGCGCTGATCATGCCCTGGCACTGCCATGACAGCCCCTGAACCGTAGTCCATTAAAACAAAGTTAGCGACCCATACTGGGACTTGCTCGCCCGTTAACGGATGTATCGCGAAAATACCGGTTGCGCAGCCTTTTTTCTCCATGGTTGCGAGTTCGGCTTCGGCCATCTTGCCGCCTTTGATTTCTTCAATAAAGGCTGCCAAGGTGCTATTAGTTTTAGCGGCTTGCTGCGCTAAAGGATGCTGTGCCGCCACAGCCACGTAGGTAACGCCGTAAAGGGTGTCTGGGCGTGTGGTGTAAACTTCTAATTCACCGTCTTGACCGGCAATATCAAAACGAATGTTGATACCTTCAGAACGACCAATCCAGTTTTTCTGCATGGTGCGCACTTGCTCAGGCCATTCGGTCAGCTGCTCTAAATCTGCTAATAACTCTTCTGCATATTCGGTAATGCGGATAAACCACTGAGCCAGTTCGCGTTGCTCTACCAGCGCGCCTGAACGCCAACCGCGACCGTCAATAACTTGTTCGTTAGCCAATACACATTGATCAACGGGATCCCAGTTAACCGTGGCCATTTTTTTGTAAACTAAACCTTTTTCATATAGCTTGGTAAAAAACCATTGTTCCCAGCGGTAGTAATCCGGTTTACAGGTCGCCACTTCGCGATCCCAGTCGTAGCCAAAACCTAAACGCTTCAGCTGCGTTTTCATATAATCAATATTTTCGTACGTCCACTTAGCCGGTGCCGTTTTATGGTTAATCGCGGCATTTTCGGCCGGTAAACCAAACGCATCCCAACCCATAGGCTGCATAACGTTTTTACCTTGCATCCGCTGAAAACGGCTGACAACATCGCCGATGGTGTAGTTACGCACATGGCCCATATGCAAACGACCACTGGGATAAGGAAACATCGAGAGACAGTAAAACTTTTCTTTATTAGGGTCTTCCGTTACTTTAAAGGCGTTAGTGTCTTGCCACTGTTGTTGCAAGGTGGTCTCAATTTGCTGAGGATTATATTGCTGTTGCATTTACGTCTTCCAGAAAAGTCTTAGTGCGGGCCTGAGCGGTTGCAGTTCGCAAGGTTCGGGCAAAATTCGCTATAGCATACCTTAGGCGGGTTTTGACAACAATAACCAGCATCTTGTCTATACTTGATTTAACGCGCTAAAAGGAGTTTGAAATGGCTGAATTTAAAAAGAAGTACCAACAATGGCTGGCCGAGCTAACCGACACCCTTGAACAAGCCGGTCAACGTCAGCTCGATAATATGCTGGAGTTCAGTGAAATATTGCAGGCCTATCTTAAAGCCGGTAAGGATCTCAGTGCTTATGAAAGCCAATTGTTTGTCGAAACACTGAAACAACAATGGCAAGCGGCGAATACAGCGGAGCAGGCGCCATCGATGTGGAGCGAGGAATTATGGCAGCAACTTAGCCAAATTACTGATCGCACTCAGGTCGAATGGGTTGAATTGTTAGAAGATTTCAATCATCAAGGTGTTTATTATCAAGGAGAATATGTTGGCATGGGGCGCTATCGTTGTAGCCAGTGTCAGCAGAGTATTGATTACACTCACCCAGCTGAATTGCTGTGTTGTGCCACGTGTGGTGGTGTGCAATTTTTCCGAGATGGCTTGCCAGTTTAACCCGTATGGTCATGCCATAGCCTTTAACGGCAAAAAACGGTACAATCTCGCCCCTATTTTAATCTTGAGCTGCGTGTTACATGGGGCGAGCGAACGAGGATAGACCGGTGTAACACAGATCAATTGAAGCTAAGCAGCGCTAATCTGCTGTTTCAACGTTAACACTCGCCATAGGTGGCGCGACATTGTTACAACAGACAACTTAGTCTGTTCCCTCTTATTATTTCTGTTGGATATTTCTATGCTAAGTTCAATTCGTCAAAACTGGTTTTCGAACACCAGAGGCGATGTGTTATCTGCGTTAGTGGTTGCACTGGCTCTGATCCCTGAGGCGATCGCCTTTTCTATTATTGCCGGTGTGGATCCTAAAGTCGGTTTGTATGCCTCTTTTTGTATAGCGGTAATAACGGCTTTTGCCGGTGGTCGTCCGGCGATGATTTCTGCCGCTACCGGTGCCATGGCACTGTTAATGATTACCTTGGTGCGTGAGCATGGTTTGGAATATTTGCTGGCCGCCACTTTATTAACGGGTGTACTGCAAATTGCCTTTGGCCTTTGTAAGTTAGGTGAGTTGATGCGTTTTGTCTCGCGCTCGGTGGTGACCGGTTTTGTGAATGCCTTAGCTATTCTTATTTTTATGGCACAACTGCCTGAGCTGACTGGCGAGCATGGCACCACCTTGGTGTACGGCATGACTGCGCTGGGCTTGGCGATTATTTATTTGTTTCCTTACGTTACCAAGGCCATCCCCTCGCCATTAGTTTGTATCGTGGTATTAACCGCCATTGCTGTGTACTTTGGTTTAGATATTCGTAATGTGGCGGATATGGGCGAACTGCCAGACAGCTTGCCTATTTTCTTATGGCCTGATGTACCGCTAAATATTGATACGCTGGTTATTATCTTCCCATACGCGTTAGCCTTGGCCATTGTCGGTTTATTAGAGTCACTGATGACGGCCACCATCGTTGATGATTTAACCGATACCAGCAGTAACAAAAACCGTGAATGTGTCGGCCAAGGTGTGGCAAACATTGGTGCAGGTTTATTAGGGGGTATGGCCGGTTGTGCGATGATTGGTCAATCCGTTATTAACGTCAAATCAGGTGGGCGCACTCGTTTATCTACCTTATTAGCAGGTGTTTTCTTATTGATTTTTATCGTATTTCTGAGTGATTATGTTGGCATGATCCCAATGGCAGCCTTAGTGGCGATTATGATTATGGTATCCATTGGTACCTTTAGTTGGGCTTCGGTAAAAGATCTGCAAAAACACCCGAAAAGCTCATCAGTGGTGATGATTGCCACGGTTTTGGTGGTGGTATTTACCCATAACTTGGCTTACGGTGTGTTAGTGGGGGTGTTGTTAAGTGCGCTATTCTTCGCTAATAAAGTGGGGCAAATTCTGGCGATTACTGCTGAGTTATCAGCCGATGGTCATCAGCGTACTTACCGTGTTGTTGGCCAAGTGTTCTTTACCTCTGCGGAACAATTTATTGCCGGTTTTGACTTTAAAGAAGCCATAGAGAAGGTGCAGATTGATGTTAGCCGCGCGCATTTTTGGGATATTACCGCCATAAGCTCTTTAGACAAAGTGGTACTCAAATTCCGCCGTGAAGGGACTGAGGTCGAGTTGCTCGGTTTAAATGCTGCCAGTGCGACACTGGTTGATAAATTTGCGGTACATAATCGTCCTGATGCCATAGAAAAGTTGATGGGTCATTAACAGGAGTAATTTCATGACACAATTTGTTATCGCTTGTATCGATCCTTCGCCTTATGCTGAAGCCGTTTGTGATTATGCCGTCTGGGCCGCCAAACAACTGCAAGCACCCTTAACGATGTTGCATGCCATTGATAAAGCGCAGCATACGCAAACGCCTGATCTGAGTGGCAGTATTGGTTTAGGTTCGCAAGAAGTGTTATTGCAGCAATTAGCTGAGTTAGATGAAAAACACAGTAAGTTAGCGCTAGAGCGTGGCCGTTTAATGTTAGATGCGGCCAAAGCCCGTGCAGAGCAAGCCGGCGTTGCCAGCGTTGATGAACGTTTACGTCATGGCAGCTTAGTCGAGTCGTTAAAGGCAACTGAAGACGACACGCGGCTAGTGGTGATGGGTAAGCGGGGCTTAAGCAGCGCCGATGCGCACGGTCAATTGGGCTTACATGTTGAGCAAGTGATTCGCAGTTTGCAGCGGCCTATTTTGCTCACCCAACAACACTTTAAAACGCCGCAGCGCATTATGTTAGCGTTTGATGGGAGTGCCACTGCGCAGAAAAGTTTAGACATGCTCGCTGCTAGCCCATTGTGTAAAGGTTTACCGGTGCATTTAGTGTTTGCCGGTATGCCTGAGCAGGCCCCAGCGTTAGACGAAGCCGCAATCTTGCTGCAACAAGCGGGTTTTGAGACGAAAACCGCACTGGTTGCTGGGGATCCAGAAGAAGTACTGCACCAATATCAGCAAGAGCATCATATCGATTTGTTGATTATGGGTGCTTATGGTCATTCGCGGATCCGTCAGTTTATCGTCGGCAGTACCACGACCGCGATGTTAAGTAAGGCGAAATGCTCGCTACTGATCTTGCGCTAAGGGTGAGAGATCAAATCCGTTAAGACTAAAAGCTAACTACAATTTAGCGTGCAGAGCAGAATAAGCTCTGCACGCTATGAAAAAAGGGCGTATCATATGTCCTCAATACCAGCGCTGAGGCGCAGGTAGAGACCACCCGCATAAATTGACCTAAATAGAAGCCATCATGTTAAACCTCAGATCCCTTTTGGTGTTATTGAGCTGCCTTGCCCTTTACCCATCCACAGCGTTAGCCGAGACAGGACCCATAAATTTAACTGCAAGCCCGATTGGTATTATTGCCTTAGGACTATTCTTTTTAGCTTATTTACTTGTTATGGCTGAAGAGAAAATTCAATTACGCAAATCGAAACCGGTATTAATAGCTGCTGGTGTTATTTGGGCCATGATTGGCTGGCGCTACATGGAAGCTGGTTTGGCTGTTGAATCGGAGTCTGCGTTTCGACATACCCTATTAGAATTTTCAGAGTTAATGCTGTTTTTATTGGTGGCGATGACTTACATCAACGCCTTAGAAGAGCGACGTTTATTCGATGGTTTACGCGCTTGGCTTATTCGCTCTGGCTTTAGCTATCGCACCTTATTTTGGATCAGTGGTATTTTAGCCTTTGGTATCTCTTCTTTTGCCAATAACATGACTACCGCTATGCTGATGTGTGCCGTGGTAATGAAGGTGGCTGAGGGTGATAAGCGTTTTATCAACTTGTCCTGCGTGAATATCGTAGTGGCCTCTAATGCCGGTGGTGCGTTTATTCCGTTTGGTGACATTACTACGTTGATGGTGTGGCAGGCGGGGATTATTACGTTTAATGAATTTTTTACCTTGTTTATTCCGGCCGTGGTCAACTTTTTGTTACCTGCGGTCATTATGAGCTTTTTCGTCGAGAAACGTTCGCCCAGCGGCCACTCTGAAGCGGTAGAATTAAAGCGTGGTGCTTTACGTATTATGTGCTTGTTTCTACTCACCATCGCTACTGCGGTGGCCTTTCACTCATACTTCGGTTTACCACCGGTACTTGGCATGATGACGGGTTTGGGTTACTTACAGTTTTTCGGTTTCTTTTTACGTAAAACCTTACCAGGTTCTTTGGCCCGCAAAAAAGCTATGGCGGAAAGAGCCGGCGATATCGAACGGATCCGTTCACTGGGTCAAGTCGTACCTTTTGATGTGTTTAGCCGGGTTGCCCGCGCCGAATGGGACACGTTACTCTTCTTCTACGGGGTAGTGGTATGTGTCGGTGGTTTAGGTTTTATTGGTTACCTCGAGTTATTATCGACGGCACTTTATACTAACTGGGATCCAACATCGGCTAACGTGGTATTAGGCCTGATGTCGGCCGTAGTGGATAATATTCCAGTGATGTTCGCTGTATTAACAATGAACCCTGAGATGTCGCATGGTCATTGGTTGCTGATTACGCTAACAGCGGGGGTAGGCGGTAGTTTATTGTCTATCGGCTCTGCGGCAGGGGTAGCGTTAATGGGCCAAGCTCGGGGTAATTATACCTTTGTTGGTCATTTAAAGTGGGCGCCAGTCATTTTATTGGGCTACGCTGCCAGCGTGATGTGCCATCTATGGCTTAATGCTGAGTTGTTTACTATTTTCGGTCGGCCTTAATGTTAGCCGCCTCGCCTGATGTTGCGGGTGAGGCGGTTTTTTACAGCGAGTGAGTTATGTCAAAAAAAGTTTATTGTGTGGCACAGTTTCTGCCAAAAGCGGGTAAAGAAGCTGCTTTATTTAAGGTATTACAGAGCCTTGAGCCAAACACGCTGCGTGAGGATGGGTGCTTGCAATACATTGTGACACGTCAATTAGCTAGCCCCTTTGCTGAAGGTAAAAGTTTCCCTATTGCCTTTAATGAAATTTGGGCGGATATAGCCAGTTTTGAAGCGCATTGTCAGCGAGCAGAAATCAAACATTTCTTTGAAACCTACTGTGTTGCAGATGATGGGTTAGCCGCAGATTGGAATGTCTGTATTTATACCGATGAGCCTGCTGAGTATGACGCCCCCCAACTTGGCTGAAGCAGTGCTTGCTGAGTCAGTTTCAAGCTTAGCACTGTTTTATGATGAAGGCTGCCCGGCGTGTCGGTTTTACAGTCGGCGTGTGCGGTTACAAGCTACTTTGGGGCAGTTGCAGCTCATCGATGTAAGAGCTGAACCCCACTATGCACAGTTGTTAGCTGGCGCGGGGTATCAGATTGAGCAGGGGATGGTGCTACGCGTTGCTGACAGTTGGTATGGTGGGGCAAATGCCTTGCAGATGCTAGCACTACTCAGTAGCCGTAGTAATGTTTTTAATCGGTTTAATTTTTGGTTATTTAAATCGCCACGTCGCGCCAAAGTGTGGTACCCCGTGCTGCGCAGTGCCCGTAACAGCTTGCTTTGGCTGTTACGGTTGCCAAAAATTTAGGCCACTTGCTTTTCTGCTAAATGTAACTCCATCATCGCTTTCAATAACCGGAATAAACGAATAGCGGCATCAATTTCTTCGCGACGATTGGTTAGGCTTTCCACGTTCAAACCCAAAGGTAGGTCAAGTGCTGCACAGTGATGCAGGATTTGTTGCAGGTTATCGCGGCAAATTTTAATCGATTCGTTCAACGGATTGGCCGCATCTAAAATACGATACTTACTGCCCTCAGGCACAGAAATACCTAGCCACTGCATAAATGTTAAAGTTTGCTCACCGCCACAGGGGGTAAAAGTCAAAATAATACGTTTGGGGCTGATACCTTGTTGCTTACAGCTTCTGGCATAGCTGGTGAGTAAATCAATAGTGGCTTGCGCGTTATACACCGCTTGCGAAATAAAGAACTGACAACCTTGTGCCGATTTTTCAATCAGCCGCAAATGTTCGTTGCCTTTTTTAGCATGGCGCTCAGCAATGGCCACACCGCCTAAATGAAACTGGGCATCGTGTGCGGCTAACTGCTGATAAGCTTCTGGCAAGCTGAGTTTGATATCACCATTAGAAGAGGGACTACCCACTAACACAAGATTACGTAAAGCATATTGCTGCTCTGTTTCGGTGAGCCAGGTATGAAATTCCGCCGCATCACGCTGGGCCACACTTTTATAGGTGATCACATCTTGCTGTGCGAGTTCACGTAGTAATACGCTGTAATCGCGCGGATCTAAGGTACTGTGAAAAGGAAAAGGCCGCTCTGCAGCTACGCGGCTGCTTTCATCTTGAATATCATAAACAATTAACCCGTCGTACTCGATTTCGTTTAAACGGGCCAACAGCTTTTTAGCGATACGTGTGGTTTTTTCGATATCCGTACCGGCTTTTGGCGGTGTGGTGCCAATCAAATAGACACCCTGTGCCGGATCAGTGATTTTTTGCTGTAAGGATAATGCCATGGTACTTATACCCCAAATTGCGATACCGTTAGTATACACCTATATGGACGTCTGGCCATCTAAATTTCT
This sequence comes from Alishewanella maricola, assembly GCF_016343785.1. Lineage (NCBI taxonomy): Bacteria > Pseudomonadati > Pseudomonadota > Gammaproteobacteria > Alteromonadales > Alteromonadaceae > Alishewanella > Alishewanella maricola. Next base: position 304,315 of record NZ_JAEINI020000005.1, read on the forward strand.
AGGTTTTTAACTTTTGATATCATTAGGCTGCGAAGGTTTGTATTTACGTTTGTATCTGACAGCGAAGCTTGCAGCTTGCAAAACGTTAAACGCTGCGTAAAGCTTCGGCTGGAGCACGCTGTAAATACCTCCTTGTACGCTCCTCTTTTTCATCCTTGAAAAAGACGTCTCCAGCCAAAGTTTACTTCGCTATTAACTCGTTCAGCATCAATCCGAAGTGTTTGTGCTTTTAATCCCATTACGTTGCAAGCCGGGCAACCTGGCGCGGCTAAGGTTTTAAGACGAGGGGTGTTTGAGCGAGGCAAGGTAGTGCCGAACGAGTTACCTCGTCGCCTTGGTCGTGTTAGGTTGAGCCGGGCTTTCGCCGCAATGTAGGGTCGCATTTTCTTTGGATACTTTCTTTTGGCGACGCAAAAGAAAGAATCTCGCCGCAAGGTGAAATACTGACTAGCAGTTAAGGCTTAGTTATTGAAATTATTAAATTAACAGTTAGAAACTGAGTATTCAGCTGATTTGCTCGGAATCTGACCCCGAAGCTATGTCTGGAGCACGCACAATTGCGCCAGCCGCTGCCCATTGCTGCATTAACGGCAAAGCCGCTGCCGTTAACTGGGTAGGGCTAAGTTGCGGCAGCATTGGAGCAAGCTGCTGAATATGCTCGGATAGGGACTGCCCGGGTTGTTGTTGGATATTATGTAATAACAATAAGGTAGCCTGATTTAAACTGACAAAAATCACCTCATCAGCCAAATCGCGATAGATCAAAAAACACTGTAGCTCAGCTGGCGTGCTGGGTTGAAAGTCTTTACTAATTTGCTGTACCGGAAATTGATAGGCGCTCAGTAGTACCAGTTCTGACAAGGCCAGTGCTGCCGTACCGACGTCATCTGCAGCAAGTGGTTCAACCGTTTGGGTGGCTTTGACGGTGCCGACATAGAGTTCTGCCCATTCATAATGCGCTAGCTCAGCCAGAAATGGCGGATCCTCGGCAGTCAGTGTGTATTGTTGTAAAAAGCTGACAAATTGCTCGGCGATATGCAAAAAATAAGGTGAGTGACAGGCATAGTCACGAAAAAATGCGGTTTGTAACGCCAGCCAGGCTTTAGCTGGGTACAGGCTGTGTAATACCGGGAAGGCATTATCAATAAAGCCGCGCACATTATTAAAAAACAATTCTTGGTAAACCTGTAAGCGCTCAGGCGCTAAGGTTGCTACGGCACTAGGTGGTTTATCAGGATTGCGGATCGCCTTAGCAAAATCTCGTTGCGTTTGAGCTAACTGGCTCATGAGGCTTGCCGCTCTAATTGACGCTGTGTGTGTTGCAATTGTTTGATATAGCGTAGTTCCTGACAAAGCTGTGTTATGGCCGGTACGTTAAAATCACGTTCATATAACGTTGGTTTTACCCCATGGTGTTGATAAGCCGCTTGCAGCAATTGCCATACTGGATCGGGCACATCGGCGCCATGGGTATCAATTAATAGGTTTGCTGTTTGCTGGTAGTGCCCGGCTACATGATAATAGGCAATGCGCTCAGTTGGCATCATTTGTAAAAAGGTATTGGCGTCATAACCATGATTAACCGCATTAACGTAGATGTTATTCACATCCAGTAACAGCTGACAGTCGGCTTCTTCTAATACTGCCTGTAAAAAATGCTGCTCGCTTAATTGCTGATCGGGTGCAACATAGTAAGAGACATTCTCTAAGATCAGCGGGCGCTCTAAAATATCTTGCACCTGCTTGATGCGGCCAGAAACATAATGGATGGCTTCTTCAGTAAAAGGGATTGGCATTAAATCGTACAGATGGCCATCGGCAGAGCAATAACTCAAGTGCTCGCTATACTGCAAAATCTGATGTTCATCCAAAAACTGTTTTACTTGCTTAACAAAGGCCACATCTAAGGGATCGGGGCTGGCAATCGATAGCGATAAGCCATGACAAAAAAACGGATACTGTTCGGTTAAGCGCCGAAAATCGCGTTGCAGTTTACCACCGTAAGGTAACCAGTTTTCTGGTGCCACTTCAAAGAAATCAATGTCTGCCGGTTTTAGCTGAAGCAATTCCGGCAGCATTTCACGGCGCAGGCCAAGGCCCGCGCTGTGCTTGTCGAGTGACAAGGGCAGGCGTGACTTAGATAGAGCCACACTTACCTTCGCCACATTTCATTTCTTGTGCTTTATCACTGGCTTTTTTCTTGGCATCCATGGCCTTGTCAGCACCCGCCGCTTTCGCTGCGTCAGCTTTATCATGGGCGTGTGCTTTCATCTCTGCACCACACTTGCCTTCACCACACTTCATTTCTTTGGCTTTGTCGGCCGCGGCTTTTTTCATGTCGCCACCACATTTGCCTTCACCACATTTCATTTCTTTGGCTTTATCAGCAGCGGCTTTTTTCATGTTTTCGCCACATTTACCTTCGCCACACTTCATTTCTTTGGCTTTATCGGCCGCGGCTTTTTTCATGTCTTCGCCACACTTGCCTTCTCCGCACTTCATTTCTTGCGCTTTATCTTTAAGTTTAACCTTTACGCCTGTGCCGGTTTCGGTGTGATTGTGCAGTTGATAGGCCATGGTCAGTTGTTGTGCTTGAAACGGGTTATTGTTCGTTTCGGCATTTACAGTAGCGGAACCCAGTGCTAAAGCACCTAGGGCTAGGGTAAGTTGTGTTTTGGTTAAGCTGTTCATGTGAGATCCTTGTTGTGTGTTTCATCAGCGCCCGTTGCGGCACTTTTTATCGCCACTCTGTTTTGTCTTAGCCTAAACAGAAGCGGGTTATCTGTAAAGTATAGCTTGATCGTGTCTCAATGGTTTTGCTGTGCCACGATTCAAACCAATTAATAGGTGGTAATTAAATTTAACCAGGTGTCAGGCAGGTTATCCGTAGCCCAAATCAGTATCATTTGATCGGCTCCCGTTAAAATCAGTAGACCCACCAACAATAAACTGTAGCCAAGAACTTGCCGTGCTTTTTCTCCACCAGCGGCGATTTTGGGTAAAAAACGTCGTGCGGAACCGGCAAACAGATAGGCGATAGCAATTAGCGGCAGTGCGGCGCCAATACCAAACACCAGCATTTGCACGCCCGCGTTAACTAAACTACCGGAGTTACCGGCGAGGCCCAATGCCGCACCGAGAATGGGGCCTGCGCATGGGCTCCAAATGGCGCCCAGCATTAAGCCTAACCAAAAGGCACCACCGGGTTTTTGTTCCAAGGTTGTAGCCAGTTGGTCCGCTTTAGCGGCTAAGGGCGCAAAAAAGCCGCTGCTGCCTTGCTTGAACCAAGGCAATACTAAGGCTAAACCAAATAATACCAATAAACTGGCAAACAATGGCCGGGTAACACTATCACTTAGCCCAAGCACACTGCCAAGACCATGCAGCAGCATGCCCATCAAAGCAAAACCAATGGCCAAACCCATACCCGTAAATACGGGAGCCAATTTATGTTTTGCTAAGCCAGAACTGGCCATTACGGGCAGCACCGACAAAATGCACGGTGATAACGTAATTAACATACCCGCCAGTAATAGCAGTGGTAACAGGCTAAAATCAATCATTAACCGACTCCCGTGTTATAGCGCTTTTAGCATTTCAGCTTTAATCGCTTGTTCGTCAGTTAAACCGCGAGTGAGTGACACTAATTCCCCTTTATTCACGACGATAATGGTGCTTTGTCCGGTAACGCCAAAGCGATTATTTAATGCCTTCTCTGTTACTTGGTTATATTGCAGCACTTTTAGATCGCTAAATGCAGGGTCCTTTAACAGCGCTTCAATGACAGGAACTTGTTTCGCACACACTGGGCAACCGGGTTTAGTAGCAACTAGTACAAAGCTACCTTGTTTTTCTGCCTCGACTAATTGTGCTGCAGAGTAAGCGGGTAAGACAAAGTTAGTGGCATTCACTTGCGGAGCGGTGAATAGCGCTACGGCGAAAGTTGCAGCTAGAGCAAAGGTTTTTAATGAAGTACTTAACATAATAACAATCCTATTGTGAGAGTAAAAACCGCAAAATGCGATGTGTTCAGGGGTAATTGGTGAGAAAACTAGAAAAGGTTACAGAAAAATAATTTTTTTTTGCTGTAACTTTTTGTCGTGTTATCGTCAATAACAAAGCAGTGGGCCGTCGATAGCCATAGAAACAGGATTAAACATGAACGACTGGCAGGTTCTGTTAGAACGAGCCCAGCAGGGAGATAAGCAAGCTTACAGTGCTTTTTTAAGCGCCATTGTACCGTTTTTGCGCATGCGAGCACGGCGCTATGTACCCGCGCAACATTTAGACGACTTTGTGCAAGAGACGTTATTAACGGTACACCGTATTTTGCATACGTATCAAGTTGGCTTACCCGTTGAACCCTGGCTTAGTGGCATTTTGCGGCATAAATATTTTGAAAGTCGTCGTCAAATTGCGGCAAATGAACATCAATCGTTAAGTGATGAAGACAGCTGGCAGCCTAGCGTGCCTTTGGATGAAGATGAACAATACCAAGCCGTTAGTCATTTACTGGCGCCGCTGAATGCGGCACAAGCACAGGTGTTGTATGCCACCAAGGTAGAAGAGTTGTCGATAGATGAAACCGCCAACCTGATGCAGCGCAGTTCGTCTTGGGTTAAGGTTAATGTGTTTCGAGCTATTCAGCTGTTACGCAGCGAATTACATGAAAAATAAATAAGGTTAATTAGTCAGATGGCTGATAAAACAGAGCAACTTATCGCGAAACTGGTCGACTCACATCAAGCGGTGCGGCCATTTCTAGCACCGCAAATTACCTATTTAACCTTGGGCATGGTGTTGATGTGCGCATTGCTATTGATGCTGCCTTTTGGTTTACGTTTTGATTGGCCGCTGGCGGGGATGCTGAAAACCGCTTCCTTATTAATGCTAGTGGTGACGTTGCTGCAACTGACTTTATTGCTTAGTCAGCCGTTGCTGCCACAATGGCGCAAAGCTCCACTCTTATGGTTGTCACTTGCTAGTAGCGTTGGGTTATTGATCTGTTTAGGTACAATGGGGGAGCCGCTGAGTTTCGGGCAAGCTGCCCAAGTTTCTTCATTTTGGGCCTGTATTGCTTGGATAGCGCCAGTGGGTATGGCGGCAGGCTGGATAATATCAAGAATGTTACGCCGAGCGCGGCCTTTGCACCGCATGGCTTTGCGGTTGGTGGTAGGAGGCCTAGCCGGTAGCTTAGCCGCCTTAGTGTATAGTTTGCATTGCCGCGTTGATGCCCTTGCATACTTATTGTTAGCTTATGGTTTAGCGGCAACCCTCGCTTTGCTGGGGAGCTTACTTAGCAGCCACCGGCTGTGGCGCTGGTAGCACCTACTGCATTATTAATGCACTCGATAATAACGGCAGAAATAATCCACCACACTATTCGCATCTAAATGAGAAAAGGTCAGATGATGTTTTGCCATAACGGCTTGCCCCAAGGTTTGTAAAATCTTCTCTAAACCGGCTCCACTTGGGCGTTCTAATTGGTGTTGCTGAAATAAAAAGTCTAAGGCCGCTGAAGTATAAGATTTACCTGGCAAAGGCTGAGTTAATTCCAGCTCATGAAGCCGTGCTCCTAAGTTGCGTATTTTTTGTAAACAGTTGCGTTCGTCCATTGCCGGCCCCCGAAATGCTAAATCATAGATATTTTGTTTATCGGCAGCCGCATAATAAACTTTAGCGCTGGGCAGAGCGCGACGCTTTTTGTTAGTATAGCGGCCAATACGTAACCCTTTTAAGGCGATGCATGACGCAGCTTAATCAGTCACTGGCGCTCCACCCGACACAGTTGTTTCCTCAATTAGATCCCCAATTAATTGCAGCAGCACTGCAACAACCGGCCTTGCCGTCGGCCTTTATTGGCCAAGACCGTGCGCGCTCTGCATTAGAGTTTGCTATTGGCATGGATATGCCAGGTTATAACTTGTATGTCATGGGGGAGCAGGCGTTAGGGCGTTCCACCCTAGTGCATGATATTTTGCAACAAGCCGCCAGTGAAAAAGCCACGCCAGATGAATGGTGTTACCTAAATAACTTTGATGATGAGCGCGTACCCAGTACCTGTCGTCTACTAGCCGGAGAAGGCCGCAAACTGGTCAAAAAACTCGAAGCGCTGATTGATGAGTTGATGGATACCTTTCCGGCCGCTTTTGATAACCCAGGTTATCAACGGAAGAAAAAAGCCATTCATCGTACCTTTGATAAGCGCTATGAAGAGGCTATTGATCGGGTTGAAAGTAAAGCGTTAGAAAAACAAGTGGTGTTGTACGAAGAAAACGGCGCCGTCAGTTTTTCACCGATCATTGATGGTAAACCTCTAGATGATCAAGAGTTTTCTAAGTTAACGGAAGAACAGCGCCAATATTTTTACGGTTTAGTCTCAGAGCTAGAAACCATCCTCAATGAAGAGTTATTAGAATTACCGCGTTGGAAACGTGAGCTCTCCGAGAGCTTGCGAGGGTTGTGTAAAGACACTATTGAGCAAGCCATTAAACCGATGCTGAAGCAGCTAGAACATGACTACAATGCTGAACTTGGCGTATTAAAATATCTGCGTGATATGCGTACCCCTTTAATTAAAGCGGTGCTGGAATTATTACCGGATGAATCAGACGGCGAAAAAAACGAAGAGCCGATTAGCCGTGAATTTTTTATAGAAGAGTTTGTGCCCAATGTGCTGGTGCATTATGAAAGCATGTCTGGCGCTCCCATTGTGTTTGAAGCTAATCCTAGTTACGGTAATTTGTTTGGCCGCGTCGAATATAACTCCTCTAGTGGTTCACTTTACACCAACTATCGGATGATCCGCCCAGGGGCATTACACCGAGCCAATGGCGGCTATCTTATTTTAGACGCCGATCGCTTATTGTCACAGCCAGCGCTTTGGGATGCACTAAAGTTAGCGCTAAAAGCGGGCGAAGTCGTGATAGACACCCTTAGTGAACATGCGGTAACTAACTCGACGATTATTACCCCCAAAGCGATCCCGCTGAATGTTAAAGTGGTGCTGCTCGGCTCGCGCGATCTGTATTATCTGGTACAAGATCTTGATGATGAATTTAACGAGCTGTTTCGCGTACTGGCCGATTTTGAACATTACTTGCCGTATCAAGCCGAAACGGTTAGTGATATGACGCAGCAAATTCAGGTACAGATGCGCCAAATGCACATTGCCCAGCTATCAGCTTGCGGTTTGCAACAGCTGTTGTTATTTAGTTTTCGTCAAGCTGAACATCAAAGCAAGTTATCGGCCCGTTTTGCCGATGTGTTGGAATTAGTGCGTGAGGCGTGTTATTTCGCGCAACAGCAACAAGCTGAAGAATTAACCGCTGAGCATGTTAAACAATCCTTAGCGGGTAAGCAATATCGTACCGGGCGTATTAGTGAAGCCTTTTTAGAAGATATTCAAGAAGGGCAGATCCTCATTGATACCGATGGTGCCGCCGTGGGTAAGATCAATGGTTTAACCGTATTAGAGATTGGCGATACAGCTTTTGGCACGCCTGCGCGGATCAGCGCGACCGTGTTTGCGGGCTCGAGTGGCGTGGTCGACATAGAGCGAGAAGTCGAACTCGGTAAAGCCATTCACTCGAAAGGCGTATTACTTTTAACCGGTTATTTGGGTTCTAAATATGCTAGAGACTTCCCGCTGACACTTAGCGCCAATATTGCGATGGAGCAATCTTACGGCCATATCGATGGTGATAGTGCTTCTTTAGCTGAGGTGTGTGCCTTAATTTCTGCTATTACTGAAGTGCCCATTTTGCAAAGCTTAGCGGTAACGGGGTCGATCAACCAATATGGTCAGGTACAAGCGATTGGCGGTGTTAACGAAAAAATTGAAGGCTTCTTCAGACTGTGTCAATCGCGTGGTTTGACGGGGCAGCAAGGTGTGATTATTCCTGCCAGTAACCAAATAAATTTAGTATTACGTCATGAAGTGGTCGAAGCGGTCGCGACAGGCCAATTTCATATTTACGCCGTGCGTACTGTTGATGAAGCACTGGAGCTGTTAACGGCGCAATTGGCCGGGGAGCGAAATGCACGTGGACAATACCCGAAAAAATCAGTCAATGCCAAGGCACGAGCGCGTTTAGCCTTGTTGGCGGAATTAGTTAATGGCAGTGCCGAAGAGTAAGCTATCGACGGCGTGCTGCATAGCCGTTAGCTCGCTTTTAAAAAAGAACACTGACTTAAGTTACAGAAAAAGGTGATAACACAAAATAAGAAAGCCGCTTAACAGCGGCTTTCTTTATTTAGCGCGGGCTTAACCGCATTTTCTTGGACCGCCTTTACATGGCTCTGGTTTTGGCTCTGGATCACCGCCACCTGAACCCCCACCGTTGCCGGCACAACCATAAGTGGTGAGGTAATCATAAGCCGCTTTGGCTTTAACAATACCTTTACCAAATTTCTGTGGATCGCCACCGCTAGGTAAGCTGGCTGTTGCTTTCAGTGCACTGCGGATTTGCGTACCAGTACATTGTGGGAAGTTAGACCATACACGCGTGGCTAAACCGGCTACTGCTGGCGTGGCCATCGAGGTACCGCTCATATAACCGTAATCTGAAGCTCCTACGTTGATACTGGCTGTGGCGGCACTCAGTAAGGCTGAACGATCTTCAAAGGCTGCGCCCACGGCAGGGATTGACGTAGTATTCGCAGTGCCCGCTCCTAAAGTACCGTATAACATGCCCGGCGCATTATTAATTAAAATAGCACCGATACCACCGGATAACTGGCAGTTTTTCACTTTGTCATGGAAAGAAATAGTGCCACGGTCAATCATACAGACCTTACCCGACGCGCCGCTGTTAGTGGCAGTGGCTTCACCCATAAAGAAAGTACTGCCTGAAGCTTCGCCGGTATTTTCCATGGCAGAGGCGGCATAACCATTATTGCCTGCGGTCAAAGCTGCCATGGAGGCACCGCCAGAAGGGTAGGTAGAAAGCGTATCTATACCGCCTGCGGCTACTTCAACACAAAAGCCTTCATTAGTGACACTGCGTTTACCTGAGCCTGAGCTACAAGAGGGGTATTGCGAGAACGAAGCAATTTGATTATTGGCATCATTAGCGCCAATCATCATTACCGAGGCATAACCTGCCGGATAAGAGCGCACTGAGTTTCCGTCGTTACCGGCTGCCGCTAACACTAAGCCGCCATTATTGGTAAAGTTATTAAAGGCGTTTTCTTCGGTGCTGTTGGCGCCGCCACCGCCTAAACTCATGTTAATCACTTTAGCGCCATTCGCTGCACAGAGGTTGGCCGCTTGTGCCAAATCAGAGGAATAACCCCAACCTGCATCATTAAATACTTTGATGATATGCATCGGTGTGCCTGGCGCCATACCCACTACGCCTACGCCATTATCAGCAGCGCCAATGGTGCCGGCAACGTGTGTACCATGCGGGCCGCCATCGCGGAACCAGTCATTGGTGCCTGAGTTACTCGTACCGGTAATGCTACCCCAGTTAAAGTCTGGGTTGTAACCGCCGGTTTCACCGTTATCACGGGCAATACCGGAATCGATGACACAGACCTTTGGTGAAGTACCCAAGCTGAACGGTGTGATATTCGCTTGTGATTGGTAAAATGCATAAGGTGTTAATTGCTGCTGCGTTGGGTTACCCGCATCATCTTGAAAGAGGGCCAACGGGTAACGTTTAACATCTTGTTCAATTAATTTGATATGTGGGTTATTTAATAACCCTTTGACTTCGCTTAGATCTTTATTAGAGAAAGTGGCGGCAATAAAGCCATCAGAATCGACATGGATTTGACCACCGAGCTTAACGGTCAGAGCTTTGACAATACCCTTTTTGTCGTTATCCACTTGGATGATGTAACGGTCAGAAGCCACGGCGTGGCCGGCTAAGCTCAGAGCAACTAAGGTTGCTAGCGCTAGAGGAGTGAGTTTATTGAGAGTCATGGTGCTTCCTTCACTGCTGTATGAATGGCTGTTAAATCAGCCTTGTAGTTTTTATCGCAATTAAATGGCTATTTATCGCAAATAGTAGCGATTTTAGTTTTGGCACGATATCACCAAAAAAGCAAACATAAATAATCTTTTGTATAAAATTAATCGCGAATGTACCTATAACCTAAACGCATAGCGGCATATTTGTTACAAGGTCACATTGGCTAAGAGCAAACCGATGTTAGCGTGTGGCAAGGGGTGGGGTGGGATTAAATAAAGATGACGGCGAGTGTAACAATCGCCAAGTTAAAGCTACAAACTGTGCTGTTGGCGACCACGCCAAGCTGCTGTAAGCAAGCTTAGTAGGCTAAGTAAAAACACCGGCAGATCTCCCAGCGTACTGTATAGCGTACGTCCGGTGGTTAAAGGTAACTGATCACTCACCAGTGCTTCGGTAAATTGGGGGGCGCGCTCCCGGATCTCTCCAGATGCGGCAATAGAAGCGGTAATGCCATTGTTGGTCGCTCGCAGTACTGGGCGGCCAAATTCTAAGGCGCGCATACGCGCTATTTGCAAATGCTGATGGGGGCCAATGCTGTCGCCAAACCAAGCATCATTACTGACCGTCAGTAATACCTGGGTATCGGCAGTAAAATTGGCACGGATTTGTGCCGGAAACGCAATTTCAAAACAGATAGCCGGTAATAAATGTACACCATTGGCGATAAGATTCGGCTGCACATAGCTACCTCGGCTAAAGGAGCTCATCGGGAGATCGAAAATCGGAGCGAGCTGACGTAATAGCTGCTCAAAAGGCACAAATTCGCCAATCGGTAACAAATGATGTTTGCTAAAACGATTAGTATGGCCATAAAAATAGTGACCGCGCTCAGCGTCGGGCTGTTGCTTACCCAGTACAATAAGATTATTCCAAGCTTCGCCGGTTTTATGTCGATAATCGATAATGCCACTGATAAGGGCAGTGTTGCTGTAGGTTGCAGAGCTATCGAGGTTCTCTAGAAAATCGATGGCTAATGGTTCTAATTGCGGTATCGCCGCTTCTGGCCAAATAATAATTTGATGTTCGCTTAAATGTGGCCGAGTGAGATCAAGGTATTTCAACATGGTCGGCCATTCTTGCTCTGGCGCCCAGCGCAAATCTTGTTTGATATTGCCTTGTACCAACAACACAGATACTGTTTGACCGCTTAACTGCCAGCCTTTTAGTGTGGCAAGTAGTGGGCTGATAGCAACCAGCATAACCGCAGTCATCAGAAAACTGGCTTGCTGCCAGCGTGCTAAGGAAGATTTGTACAACAAACTGGCGCTGGCGGCGATAAACACCATCAGCCAACTCAGTCCAATTTCGCCAATTAATGGTGCCCAATGCCGTAATAGTGAATCTGTTTGGCTGTAACCCATTGATAACCATGGAAAGCCAGTTAGCATCACACTGCGTAGCCATTCAGTGAAAATCCAGCTAGCCGCGAATAATAACGGCAAGGGCAGTGCATTGGCAAAACGGCGGGTTAACCAGGCTGCGAGGGCAGGGAATAACGCGAGGTAGCCCACTAACAGCGCCATCAAACCTAAACTGGCAATCAGCGGCAAGCCACCAAATTGATCAATACTGACATGCACCCAGCTAATACCGACACCAAACCAACCGATACCATAACTAAAGCCGGCAATAGCGGCTTGACGTGGTTGCTTACTGTGTTGAATGGCCAGCGCTAATAGCGCTAAGGTAAAAAACGGCAGCCACCACAAATGATAGGGCGTAAAAGCCAGGGTATTCAGTGCGCCTGCCGCCAGTAAAACCAGCGGCAGTGCCAAGCGAGATAAGCCAGAACGCAAAATGATTAGTTTCCTTCTTCTTCCGATTTGCGCGGTTGAATCACTTGAAGTTGCATTAAACGCCGGCTGTTGGCTTTGCTTACTTTGAATTTAAGATCGCCCAGCGTAATGCTTTCACCTCGGGCGGGCATATGTCCAAAAGCATGCAACACGATACCGCCGATGGTATCGGCATCTTCTTCGTCAAAAGAGGTGCCGAAGCTTTCATTAAATTCATCTAAAGGGGTTAACGCACTGACTTGAAATACCCGAGAAGCCATCTTTTTGATGTCATGATCTTCGTGATCATCATGTTCATCTTCAATTTCACCGACGATTTGTTCCAAGATATCTTCAATGGTTACTAGGCCTGAAACACCGCCATACTCATCAACCACAATGGCCATATGATAGCGTTTTTGCCGAAATTCACGCAGTAAGGCATCGACCTTTTTGCTTTCAGGAATAATCACAGCAGGGCGAACGAGGTTACTCCACTGCCAATCGTTATTCTTGTCATCCAACGCATATTGCAGGATATCTTTTACAATCAATATGCCTTCGATATGGTCTTTATCTTCATTGACCACCGGATAACGGCTATGATTATTTTCCAACAAAATGGGTAGCACTTCAGACAGGGGCTGCTCTATGTCAATGGTCGCCATTTGTGAGCGTGGGATCATAATGTCCCGAGCGCGCATTTTTGACACGTCCAAAACACCTTGCAACATATCCTTGGTATCGGTATCAATTAGCTCACGCATAGCCGCTTCGCTAATAATATCTTCCAAATCAGACAGATCTTGAGGCTCTGCGTTGAAAATGTTGGCGATACGTTCTAACCAACTGCGACTCGCAGAACCGCGACTAGAGTGGGGGTTGTCTTCACTCATCAGTGAACTTGTGCTCCGTTAAAATAATAAAAATTATTCGTCATCCAATAAATAGGGATTGGCTATGCCTAACTGCGCGAGGATCTGAATTTCTTCGGCTTCCATTTCAACGGCATCCTCATCATTTATATGGTCAAATCCCAATAAATGCAAGCACCCGTGCACTACCATATGGGCCCAATGTGCAAACAAGGGTTTTTCTTGTTCGCTCGCTTCGGCGGCCACTACGTCGGCAGCAATGATTAAATCACCGAGCAAACTTAATTCTACGCCCGGTGGACATTGAAATGGAAAACTCAGCACATTGGTGGGTTTATCTTTCGCGCGATATTGGGCATTCAGTTGTTGGCTTTCGGCATTATCTACCACACGAATGGTCACCTCAGCCTCAGCTTGAAATGGCATTACAGCTGCGTTTAGCCATTGTTGAAATTGCGCTTCGCTAGGTAAATTTTTTGCAGAGCTGGCCAGCTGTAAATCTAAGGTGATGCTCATTTTGCTCTAAATTCCCGCTGCTCAGGGCCATTCGGTTTTGGGTTTGCCGCTTCAAAAGCTTCATAGGCTTGCACAATCCGTTGCACAATAGGGTGGCGTACCACGTCTTTGGCATTGAAGAAGTTAAAGCTGATTTCTGGCACGGTAGACAGCACATCAATGGCATGTTTTAAACCGGAGTATTGGCCACGCGGTAAGTCGACTTGCGTTATATCACCGGTGATCACGGCTTTGGCACTAAAACCAATGCGGGTTAAAAACATTTTCATTTGCTCGGTGGTGGTATTTTGGCTTTCATCCAAGATGATAAAGGCATCATTTAAGGTTCGCCCACGCATGTAAGCCAAGGGTGCAATTTCAATGACGCCGCGCTCAAGGTATTTTTCAACCTTTTCAAAGCCAAGCATTTCAAATAGCGCATCATACAAAGGCCGTAAGTAAGGATCGACTTTTTGGGCTAAATCACCAGGCAAGAAACCGAGCTTTTCACCCGCTTCGACTGCGGGCCGCGTTAAGATAATGCGTTTAACCAGGCCGCTTTCTAGAGCATCAACGGCACACGCTACCGCTAAATAGGTTTTGCCGGTACCGGCAGGGCCAACACCAAAACACACATCATGTTGCAGCACATTAGCAACATAAGCCGCTTGGTTAGGATTACGCGGTTTAATCAGGCCTTTTTTGGTTTTTAAGCTAAATTCTTTCTGGCGGCTGCCGGGTTCAGTATCTTGATACTCAATTTCAACGTGTTCGCTGATCATCAAGTGCACTTGTTCTGGGGTAATACCGTCTTGTTGCTGCTCGGCATTCGCGGTCAGTAAATAGAGTTCTTGCAAGATGTCGATAGTGGCTTCGACATTCGGTTGTTGGCCTTCAATTCGCATGGTGCCATTACGGTGGCTAATATTAACCTGTAAGCGGCGTTCTAAGTGTTTCAGATTATCGTCGTACGGGCCACAAAGTAGCGTCAGGCGCCGGTGATCAACCGGCTCCATCAGCAATTCAGTGCTATAACTACTGTCACTATTCAATATAAATTTCTCTTTATTGTCCAGTTCGCTTAGGGAACAAAGTGAGTTACACCTAGGCCGTCAGTTTTTGGCTGACGTGCAAGAATTTGTTGCGGCGCAATTTCACGGCGCAGGCCCATCTCAGCCTCAGTACGAATTAAGGTGCCACGTAAAGAATTACTGAACACATCGGTAATTTTCACGTCAACAAAACCGCCAATCATATCGGGTGAGCCTTCAAAGTTTACTACGCGATTATTCTCGGTTCGGCCGGTTAATTCCATAATATTTTTCTTAGAAGGGCCTTCCACCAAAATACGCTGTTCGGTACCTAACATGCCACGGGCAATTTTCAGTGCCTGTTGGTTGATACGATCTTGCAGGATATATAAGCGCTGCTTTTTCGCGTCTTCGGTGACATCATCCGGTAAATCGGCTGCTGGCGTACCTGGGCGGGCGCTATAGATAAAGCTAAAGCTCATATCAAAGCCAATGGCCTGAATTAAATCCATGGTCGCTTGGAAGTCTTCATCGGTTTCACCTGGAAAGCCGATAATAAAGTCTGATGACATACTCAGGTTAGGCCGTATTTTCTTTAATTTACGGATCTGCGCTTTGTACTCTATGGCGGTATGGCCGCGTTTCATCAAATTTAACACCCGGTCTGAACCTGACTGCACCGGTAAATGCAGATGATCGACCAGTTCAGGCACGTCTTTATACACTTCAATAATATCGTCGGTAAATTCAACCGGGTGTGAAGTGGTATATCGAATGCGGTCAATACCATCAATGGCGGCTACTAAGCGCAGCAGCTCAGAAAAATGACAAATACTGCCATCATGGGTGGCACCGCGGTAACCGTTGACGTTTTGTCCCAGTAAGTTAACTTCGCGCACACCTTGTTGCGCCAGTTGGGCAATTTCAAATAACACGTCATCTAACGGTCGGCTGACCTCTTCACCACGGGTATAAGGCACCACGCAGAAAGTGCAATATTTAGAGCAGCCTTCCATCACAGAGACAAAAGCGCTTGGACCATCGGCTTTTGGCTCAGGTAAGCGGTCAAATTTTTCGATTTCAGGGAACGACACATCGACCACAGGAGAATGTGAGCCGCGCACTGAATTGATCATCTCGGGTAAGCGATGGAGCGTTTGTGGGCCAAACACGATATCGACATAGGGCGCGCGCTCACGGATCGCTTTGCCTTCTTGCGAAGCCACACAGCCGCCGACACCAATGATCAAATCGGGATTTTTTTCTTTCAGTGGACGCCAGCGACCTAACTGATGGAACACTTTCTCCTGGGCTTTTTCCCGAATAGAGCAGGTATTAAGCAGAATCACATCAGCTTCTTCTGCCTCTTCGGTCAAAGTGTAGCCATGCGTTGCATCCAGTAGGTCGGCCATTTTTGATGAGTCGTATTCGTTCATCTGGCAGCCCCAGGTCTTAATATGCAGCTTTTTACCCATTGTCAGTGGTTACCTGTGTTAATGCGTCTAAAAAAGGGAGCGTATTTTAGCCTGTCTGACCGCTCAGTGCCAGAGACAGCTGCAAAAGTCTTTTAATCAAATTAATCGCTGTCGGGTAGTGATGTAACCTGCATAAAAAATTACCAGCACGCCCGCTGCCCAACTCATGGTGACGGGCTCTTGCCAAATCAAATAACCAAAAGCACCGGCAAACACTACGCTGCTGTAGGTCCACATGCCAATATCACTTGCTGGGGCAATGGCATAGGCACGGGTCATCGCCAGTTGACCAATGGCGGCTAAGATGCCCATAGTAATAAAAGCAAGCCAAACGTCTTGGTTTAGTGGCTGCCAATAGAAAGGGAGCGGAATGGCCGATAAGATGGCGGTAAGCAGTGAAAAATAAAAGACGATACGCACAGCCGGTTCGGTATCCGACATATAACGAATGGTGGTTTTGGTAATGGCTACTAATACAGCCGAGCCAAGTGCAACGAGCAACACCGCATTTAACGCCGCATCGGGTGTCGGTAAAGCTAATACTACGCCGACAAAGCCCAATAAAATAGCAAATAAGGTCAAACGCGATGGGCGTTCCTTTAACCAAAAACGGGCAATGATCGGCACGACAAACGGCGAGAGTAATAATACCAACATGCCTTGTGCCAGTGGCAGGCGTGCAAGCACATAAAAAAAGCAATACATACCTGTAATGCCGGTTAACGCCCGGCTGGCATGCAGATACCAACGCTGCGTTTTCAGCATTTTAAAGCCATGTTTGTATAAAAAAGGCAGCATCAGCAGTAAGGCAAAAAAGTTGCGGAAAAACACCACTTGCGCTTCGCTAGCGGTTTCACTGGTAAATTTTACTACCGCACCTATGCCAGCAAAGCAGGCTTCAGCTAACAGCAAAAGTAGAGCACCTTTTAGCAGGTGAGGAGCCATGGCGTGTTCCATAAAACATCAAGGTGCTTAGTATAACGCGGTGACGACTTGAAAATCTGCTCGCGCTTTGCGAATCACGAAAAAATCAGTTTATATTCGACAGCGACTAACCGGCAAACCGACCCGAGTTAAGTAAGGCGATAAACTCAGCATTAGGTAGCGGTTTGCTGAATAAAAAGCCCTGTATTAACGAGCAATTACGTTGCCTAAAAAATGATAATTGTTGCTCGGTTTCAACCCCTTCGGCAACACAATACAGCCCAAGGCTGTAAGACATGCTCAGCATGGCATCGATAATGGCTTCATCGTTATGATCCACACCAATGTCTTGCACAAAGCTGCGATCGATTTTAATCGCATCCAGAGGCAACTCTTTTAAATATTTTAACGAGGAATAACCGGTACCAAAGTCATCCAAGGCCAATTTAATGCCGGCATCGCTTAACGATTGCATGGTCAGGATGGCACTTTGCTGATCGCGCATCAGCGCGCTTTCGGTAATTTCAAAGCGCAAGCATTGTACGGGTAACTGGTAATTGTTTAATAATTCGATCACAGTTTCCGCAAGTTTCGGTTGCTCTAAATGCTGCGTTGATAAGTTAATCGATAAGTAAACCTCATGCTTATCAGCTCGCCAGCTAACCATATCTTGCAAAGCCCGCTCGATGAGTTGCTGTGTCATATTAACGATTAAGCGTAAATCTTCTGCAAGTGGAATAAAGTCTGCCGGTGAAATCATGCCGTCTGGGCTTTGCCAACGCAACAGCACCTCAGCGCCGACTAGGCGATTGGTATTGGCATCGATGATGGGTTGATAGTAGTTAATAAACTCTTGTTTTTGAACCGCCTTACGTAAGCGTGATTCGCGAGCCAGTTGCATGTGGGCTTTTTCGTTCATCGCTTTCATAAAAAACTGAAAATTATTGCGACCGGCTTCTTTGGCATGATACATCGCCACATCGGCGTGTTTCATTAATTCCGTGCCATTTAAAGCGTCGTCAGGAAATACCGCTATGCCAATGCTGGGCGACACACCAATATTTTCTGAACCCAGTTGCATGGGTTCGCTAATCACCGCCAGCATTTTACGTGCAACATGGCTGAGGTTATCTGTAGATTTATAGCCTTCAAGTAACACGACAAATTCATCACCGCCCAAGCGTGCAACCGTATCGGTATCGCGCAGCGTTAATTTTAAACGTCGAGCCACTTCTTTTAGCATTAGGTCGCCAATATCGTGACCAAGAGAATCGTTAATATGCTTAAAGCGATCTAAATCTATAAAAAATAAGGCTAAAGAACGCTGTTCACGGCGAGTTTTATCAATACCGTGCATAATGCGATCCATTAACAACGCACGATTAGGTAGGCCGGTTAACGCATCATAGTTAGCCAGATAGCGTAGTTCAGCTTCGGCCGCTTTCTGTGCGGTGATATCGGTAAACACCAACACAAAGAAAGACAAGCCTTGCTCACCCACCGCACTGATATTGATTAAGGTTGGCCGTTCTTTGCCATCGGGCGTGATCACGCGCTCTTCGCCTTGCCAATGCTCGCCTTTTTGCATGTTACGTAATAAACGAGTGTAAAAGCGTCGCCGTACTAGGCTGATACCCAAATGATGCACTCGTGGTGTGTCGACATAAGTATCGACACTGCCAAAAGCCTGCGCAAAAGAATGGTTAGCGGCAATGATACGTTGCTGTGTATCGAGGATTACCACCCAATCCCGCGTTTGTTGGAAGGCTTCGCCAAAGAGTCGCGCTTTTTCTTTATTGGCTTTAGTTTCTGTAATGTTACTAAAGGTGCCTAAGATTTTTTTCGGTTTGTTGTCATCGTCTACTGCGGTAACCCGCGCTTGATCGCGGAACCATAACCAACGGCTATCTTGATGCCGGATACGGTAAGTGACATCTAGCATAAAACTAGGATCGTGTTGCAGTTTTCGCCATTGTTGTAAAAATTCTTGTCGATCATCTTGATGGATCAATTGACAATGTTGCTCTAAGTGCATGCTTTGCAGTGGATTTTCATATCCTAAAACCAGCGCGTAACGAGTCGAGATTAAGTGATTATGCTTAGCCAGCCACTCAAATACGCCAGCATTTACCGAGGCTAAAGCTTGTGTTAAACGTTGCTCACTCAGTTGGATCTGCTGATTGGCTTGGCGTAATAAGTTTTGCTGCTGCCGGCGTTTTTGCCAATATAATAAAAAAATACTGCCAAACAACAAGGCATACATAAAATAGGCAGGTGTCGAGCGCCACAGCGGGGGAGCGATAATAAAACTAAGGCTTGCCGGTGCACTCTGCTCTCCGGTTAATGGGGCAATAGCACTGACATAAAATTGATAATGACCAGGGGGTAACTGGGGAAATAGTACCTGATTGGTAAATTGTTCTGGATAGATATTATTTTGTTCGCCTTTGAGCCAATAGCGATAAGCAATTTTATGGTTATTATGAAAAGACATGGCGCTAAAATGAATTTTTAAGCCAGAATCATTATGTGATAACTGAAATTGACGATTATTTAACGAGCCTTGAATGGTTTGAAGCTTGCCTGATAACACGCTGAATTCTGTGATGGTCACTTTTAACGGAGCATTATTGGCGGTTAATAGCTTAGGCTCGACGATAATAGCACCGCGCATTCCCCCATAGACCAAACGACCATCCGCTAATTTGGTGTTAGCACCATCGTAAAACTCATTAAAAGCTAGGCCATCGGCTTGGTTAAAAAATTCCAGTTGTAGGTTGTCATGCTCCAGTCGAAACAAACCTTGTCGTGAGGCAAACCAAAGATCACCCGCTTCATCCAGTTGTAACGAAAAAACCTCATTACTCATCAACTTGTTATCAACCGAAAACAATTGCTGCATCGTTAAATTCTCTAAATTGAAACTGAGTAAGCCAATGCCTCGCATACCTACCCACAAGGTGCCGTTTTGATCAATTTGCATTGAAGTGGCATAACGATTTAGTTGTGGTTGATAATCACTGTGTTGATAAATTAAGCGCAGTTTTTCGGTATCAGGCTGATAATGCCAAAGTTGACCTGCCAGGCTAAGTAGCCAGCTTTGATCCGGTAATTGGCCGAGAATACGCCCCCAATAAGCCATCGGCAGTTGTTGGTTAAGCTGCTCTAGAGGCGTAATGAGCCCAGTATCAATGTGGTAACGATAAAGGTTTTTTTGTTGGCTAATAATCAGGCTATTATCGGCAGCATGATAAAGTTCTAATTGTGCACCTGAAGCGAGAAGCTTTTGCTGGCTGCTATCAGCCATACTAGGCACAGTCACACTGAGTGTTTGAGTATCAAAACGTCGGATCCCCCCGCTGACTTGTAACCATAGCTCACCTTGGCTGCCAGGCAAGAAATGGTGAATGTGACTTTCAGGCGTTCGGGTGTGCGGGCCGTCGGTTTTTAAAAAGCTTTGGCTTTCTTCGGTATCTAAATTGTAGCGATTAAGACCATTAAAGCTGCTAAGCCACAGATACTGATCTTGTTGCCATAGTTGCGTGATACGATCGTTACTAAAGCCACTACCTTTGCTTGACGCTAGATAACGAAATGCTTGGGTTTTCGGATGCCAATAATAAGCGCCATCTTCACGACTCGCCAACCAGATACCGTTTTGTTTATCGTGAGCAAAATCTATTACTGAGTGATCGGCTATCAGCAGATCACTGTCAGAAAAACGTAAAGTCAATTCGGGTTGCTTGGCAGAGGGCGCTAATTGGTAAAGCCCCTGATCGGTTCCGATCCAAACCTGCTTGTTGTGGTTTTTTAACTTCCAAATATTATGTTCAGCAAGCATCGGCGTTGCCTCAATGGGCGTACCTTGCTCAATATAGGCAGAAATGGCGCTAAGTGGCAGTTGAAATAAACCAGAAACCGTGCCCACATAAAGCTGCTCATCACTAATTAACAGGCTTTTGACATGAGATTGGTCTGCATTGATACTAGCTTGGTTCGCGGGCAAATAGGGAATAGAGTGATGCTCGTTGCTTTGCAAATCAAACAAGATCAAGCCGTTAAAAGCACCAATAAATAACTGCTGTTGCTGTAACGCGATATGGCGGATCCAACCTTGGTCTTGGCCTATCTGCGTTAAATCAAATATTTTCTGCCAAGATTTGTCACTGAGCTGTAATTGATAGACCGCATCATTGACGACCAATAATAGCCTGTCGGCATCGCGTTCGATCACGGTCATGATCGTCGATTTTGTGGAGTGTGTTAGCTCACGCGGTGGAGTGAAAAATAATTCGAATTGACCGGCTGCAGGGTCTAACAGATATAACCCGGTATGATTTGCACTGGCCCAAAGTCGCCCTTGGCTGTCTTCTAACAATTCACTAAAGGCAATTTCAGAAAGGCGATATTGTTTGGCGTGTAATTCGTGAACGCTATTGCCGTCAAAGCGGTTAATACCTCCGGCGGTGGCGAGCCAAAGAAAGCCGTCTTTATCTAAATGCAGTTTACGCACTGTGCCCTGAGATAAGCCTTGCTTTGGCGTTAACGACAAAAACTGAGTGTGTGCATTGAGTGCCAGACTGGTAAGCAACAGTAAAAACACAGTTAGGAGCCATTTCACAACACGATTTCCCTTACCCTTGTTAATTTTTTTGCAAAAAAACACTGATTGCTTAAGTTTATGCAACATATACCTTGCTAGCGTTGTTTGTCCAGTTTTGTTATTCGGTGCGGTAAGTCATCTTGAAAGAGTGTAGCAGGCTTACCCTAAGTTAAAGAACAAGATTAAACCGGCGATTGCCGCAAAACAGAGTAATAACAAATTAAACTGATGCTGTTGTAAACGCAAAATACGACGTAAATCGGCGATATCCGGTTCATAAGCTTGTTGCAAACGCGGGCGATCGACCCGTTGTTTGCGGTAATAGAGTGGCCCAGCTAAACTCACCTGCAAGGTTTGGCTTAGCCGAATTAATAACCCTAATTTCGCTTTGGGCATCGTTGCACCTTTAGACGCTAACAGTGTTGGCGCTCTGCGAGAATGACGCTGTAGCCAATACAGCGCAGTACTCAGCCAATAAGGTAACAGGTTCAACCCTTGTTGCACTTGCGCTGCGGCTTGGCCAAAATGTTGGTACTGCTCTAACTTAACGGACCATTGCTGGCTGGCTATTTGACTCAATCGATAACACAGCACCCCCGCGGCACCGGCGAGCAGATACCAAAACATGATACCGATGATTTGCTGGCTAAACCTCAGGCAAAGGCTTTCGAGTAATGCTTTGACTAAGCCCATTTGGCTTAACTGCGCGGTATCTCTGAGCAGCAATAAGCGCGCTTGAGTTTTCGCTAAGCTAAATAAAGACTTTTCCAAGCTGATGATGATTTTTTCGGTTTGCCGCACATAAGGTTGCCAGTTTAAACAACAAAGTAACACGATCACATCAATCAATGGCGGCCAACTGGCCAATAAATATAAGCCAACCAGCAAGGCTAAAGGGATGCTAACGGCGACAAATAAAGCCAAGCCACCGGAGAGACGTTGCTGACTGCTGGCACGTGTTGGATCAGGATGAACCTTGCGCGCTAAGGCTCGGCAAAATGCGGCATAAAAGCTGAGTGGATGATAAATCAGTGGAATAGGTAGCAGCCGAGCAAGCAGCAGGGCCGCGACCAGTATGATCAGCGATAGAGCAAATTCGTTTGCCATCAGCAACGCAGGTTACAGGTTTAAGTCAGCGATAGCGCCCAACATTTCCATTACCATGGCTGAACTGTTTTTGGCTGCAACTTCTAAGTAGGCTTCGAAAGAATCGGGTGATTCTTTACCGGCAATATCACTAAGGCTGCGGATCACCACAAAAGGGGTATTCAGCATATGACAACTTTGTGCAATGGCCGCGCCTTCCATTTCAACTGCTAGCATGCTGGGAAAATGTTGTCGTGTTTGGGCAATCCGTTCAGGATCACACATAAAGCTATCACCGGTGGCAATTAAGCCTTTTTTGGTTTTACAAAAGCCTAACGCAGCAATGCTTTGTTCAGCGGCCGCCATTAACGCGGGGTGCGCTTTGTAGGCGGCTGGCATTTGTGGTACTTGGCCCATTTCATATCCAAAAGCGGTCACATCAACATCATGATGCCGTACTTCGGTACTGATCACGACATCGCCGACGCTTAATTCAGGATCAAAACCGCCAGCCGACCCCGTATTGATGATGCAGTCAGGTTTAAATTGGCAAATCATTAAGGTTGTGGCCACGGCTGCGGCAACTTTACCAATACCTGATTGCACTAAAACGACATTTTTACCGGCTAAAGTACCGATGTAAAAAGTATAGCCGCCTAACTTTTCTGTACGATTTAATTCAATTTGTTGCTGTAACAGCGCAATTTCAGGTTCCATTGCGCCAATAATGCCGATTAATTGCATGGTCCCGCCTAGGCAAGTAAAAAAACGCTAGTATAAACGGGGTGGCAGTGAAAAGCATTGCCTTTCCTGCCAAACGTGCGGATTACGCTAAAACAACCGGTTATTGCTGCAACGGGATCGGCTGCATGGCCTGACCAGAGGTCAGGCGACCATGTTGATAATCGCTAACCGCCTGTTGGATCTCAGCCATGGTGTTCATTACAAAAGGACCATATTGCACAATAGGTTCAGCAATGGGCCGGGCGGCGAGCACAAGAAAGCGTACCGAGGTTTTTGCGCTGAGCGATACCGCACCTTGTGTTGATAATACTGCAGCTTGATGCTCAGGTAAGGTAATCTGTTGCTCAGCGCTGTGCAGCTCTAAAGTTCCTTCATAAGGATACAGTAAGGCGTTATGACCATCAGGCAGCGGTAACTGTAGCTGAGCACCAGGCGATAAATGAATATCAAAATAGACGGGTTCCGTACTTAATCCTTGGATCGGACCTTGCACCTGTTGGTCTTGATAACAAAAGTTGCCAGCAATCACTTTAACGCGAATACCGTCAGCGGCTTGTACTACCGGTATTTGCGTAGGGTTGATATCAACGTAAGCGGCTTCTTTCATTTTTTCTTTGGCGGGCAAATTAATCCACAGTTGAAAGCCGCGCATCAATCCAGATTCTTGCTGCGGCATTTCCGAGTGAATAATGCCTCTTCCGGCACTCATCCATTGTACACCGCCGCTTTTTAGGTGACCTTGATTACCCAAGTGATCTTTATGCAACATATGGCCATCAAGCATATAAGTCACCGTTTCAAAACCGCGGTGAGGGTGTGCGGGGAAACCGGCAATATAATCATCCGCTTGTTCCGAGCCAAAACAGTCGAGCATTAAAAAAGGATCCAACCTGAAGTCAGCAGATTGTCCTACGCTGCGTTTTATTTTTACCCCAGCACCGTCTGATACTGTCACGGCAGGTATAAGCGTTTTTAATTTACGCATAATGTCTCCTTAAATAGTTAAGATGATTAAACCGGATAAGCAATCGAATGAAAATTGCAAAAAGTGCCGACTAATCTTCAATAAAGTAGAACGATGGCAGTTCAGTTAGCATTAAGGCGTGAGCGCTAAAGTGCCAGTCAGTAACCTTGCTGTATCGGTCATGCCGATAAGATGATTGGAGATTGTCATGAAAAAACAACTAATTTGTATAATGTTATTCAGTAGTGCTGCGGCCACCGTACAAGCGAACTCAGATATTCGTTGGGATTATCTTGGTTTAGGTTATACCGATGCGGCAGGAGACGGACCTTATATAGAAGGGTCATTACGCGTAGCGCCATCCTGGGTATTACAGGGCGAGTTCAGCCCACAAACGGTGGCATCACAAGACTTCAATGCCTTTCGTTTCGGCGTGACTTATCTCAGTGGGTTTAAACTCGACTTTACACCGAACAGCCAAACTTACTTGCAAGCGGGTATTGATGGCGTCAGCGGTGATCGTGATGATACCGGTGCTTTTTTCGGTATAGGCGCTCGCCATCCGTTAACGCCACAAGTTGAGTTATTAACAGAAGCCAGTTATCACACCTTAGGCGATAACTATGGCAGTGCTACGGCCGGAATTGCTTATTACTTCAGCCCAGACTGGGCCCTAAGAAGTACGTTGTCGTTAAATAGCGGTGACACGAAAAACGTTTTTCGTTTTGGTATGACCTATCAGTTTTAAATCAGCCCACAGTTAGCCGTTGTTGCCCGCAGCTTGCACAGAATATATTTACCCGTGGCTGGCGCAAAGCATTGCAGTTGCGTCAGCCAACTCTTAATATTGAGTACTTGGCTAGCGCGACAGCGGAAGTGATACTATGTTAGACGATTTTTTTATCCAGTTAAGTACCGAGCCTGACAGCATTAGTTTTGCGCAAACTATGGCCGTTATTGATAAACACTATGATTTTACTGCCGTGGCTTTTGAAAATGGCGAAGTGACTAATGCCGCCGATCAGAACAACGGTTCCTGCAAAATCTTTGCATTTGGTCTGTTACACCAGTTATCGGAACCGCAAACCTTACAGTTATTTGGTGAGCATTATCGCCAGGTAATGGCCACTCCTAATGGTGCCGATCATCAAAATATTCGCAATTTTTTGATCACCGGTTGGAATGGCATTCGTTTTTCAGGTAACGCCTTACAGCTAAAAAGCACCGCTGTTTAACTCAAAAAATAAGGCCAGCATCTGCTGGCCTTATTACTTAACCGCTCTTCCTGAGCTGCGTTATACCGTCACATTAATGTTCTGGCCAAGATTTCCAACAGATTGTGCAGCGGCAGTAGGCTCAATACTTTGCATAGCATTTTGTACTAAGCTCGTGGCCATTTGCCCTTGCTGTTCTTGTTGTTTCTTTGCCATCACAGCGCCCAGCACTTCAAAAGCCTGAGCAGACGCAAGTGCGCCAACGGATTGACTCATAGAACCTCCTATTAGCAACAGGTCATCTGGTTATCGGCAAGCGGTTGGCAAACTTTAGGCATTTTTTTGCCTTATTAAAAAAGGTGAATGCCGCCTGTTGCAGCAGGCGGCATTCGATCTTAGCGCGGAGTGACTCATTTCTCCAAAGCGTTAAGAAACTTGGACTAGCGCGGTAGATTGCGCTTTAATTTGTGACTTTGATAAAGCCGGTGACATTAAACGGCCTGATAGGGCGGTATTCACCAAAGCCGGCTTAACAGTACGGATTGGCCGGGTAGGGCCTTTTTTCACTAAACCTTTTAATAAGGGTTCCACTTTCGGTGCCGGTTTACCCAGTTTAACCGCGAGTGCCGCTTGTAATTCGGTTACGGTGTAACCTGCCTTAATAGCAATACGTAAATAAGGCACGCCAGCTGCATCAAGCGCACCACTTACAAACCAATCTGGTACGGCTTTGTGCCCTTCTTTATTTTGTGGATTAACTAAGTCAAGTACAGCCACCACTTTCATCGTTTCAGGTTCGCACAAGACATAATCGAGATATTTGGCATTAAGCTTTAACTGGGTGCTGCGCCGGTTTTTGTCAGAGACACTGGCCTTGATATCTAAGACATCGGCTAAGCGCACTCTGTTCATAATACGATAGTCATTTTGTACTGCTTTATCTAATAAACCCAAAAAAGAACGTTCAACCGGACTAAACAACGCAGCCTTCCGCTGCACTTGGAACGGGTTACTATTGTCAATAAAACGACTGGCAACCAAAGCAATAACCACGACCAGTAGCACTAATAACAGCATGATAAACTCCATGCTTACCTCCGACAAAGAATTGACAGCAAGAACGATGAGTTCAAACAAGCATAAGCTGTGCCAATATTTTTAATGCGGTGCTAACAAGGTTATTTTTTGAATTGATGCCAGCCATCATCTTCATTAATGGTATTTATATGTAATTTAGGCTTATAGTTACTGCATCTGAAATAGTACAAGGACACGATCATGGCAGCAGTAACAACTTGTGGCGCGCTGACTATCAAAGGCGCAATGCCTGAAGCCTATCAAGAAATTTTAACGCCAGCGGCTTGCGAATTTGTCGCAGAGCTTGCTCAATTATTCCGCCCGCCGTTAAAAGAGCTGTTAAGCGCACGGCAACAACGCCAAGCCAAATATGATGCCGGTGCTTTACCTGACTTTTTAGCAGAAACGGCAGCGATCCGCCATGGCGATTGGCAAGTGGCCGCTTTACCCGCTGATTTACAAGATCGTCGTGTCGAAATTACTGGGCCGGTAGAACGCAAAATGATCATAAACGCGTTAAATGCGGATGTTAAAGTGTTTATGGCGGATTTTGAAGATTCGCAAACACCCAGTTGGGATGGCATGGTGGAAGGGCAAATCAATTTACGCGATGCTAACCTTGGCACGATCAGTTATACCGATCCACAAAGCGGCAAACATTATGCGCTAAAAGAGCATCCCGCTTTATTAATTGCCCGTGTGCGTGGCTTGCATTTATGGGAAAAGCACATTGAATTGGCAGGTGAACCGATCCCCGGTGGCTTGGTCGATTTTGCTTTGTATTTTTATCATAACTATCGCACCCGCCTGAAAAATGGCACCGGGGTGTATTACTACGTACCCAAATTACAAAGCCATTTAGAAGCGAAATGGTGGGATGATATCTTCCGTTACACCGAGCAACGTTTTGCTGTGCCTATTGGGACGATCCGCGCGACCGTGTTGATCGAAACGCTGCCAGCGGCTTTTGAAATGGACGAAATCCTTTATATGATGAAAGACCATATCGTGGCATTAAACTGTGGTCGTTGGGATTATATCTTCAGTTATATCAAAACATTAAACAACCATCCGGATCGCGTGTTACCCGATCGGCAGGTCGTTTCTATGCATAAGCCGTTTTTAAGTGCTTACTCTCGCTTACTCATTAAAACTTGTCATAAACGTGGCGCTTTAGCCATGGGCGGCATGGCGGCCTTTATTCCGGCAAAAGATCCGGCGGTGAATGCCGCGATTTTAGAGCGCGTGACCGCGGATAAAGAATTGGAAGCGAGTAATGGCCATGATGGTACTTGGGTGGCACACCCTGGTTTAGCCGCTACGGCTAACGGTGTGTTTGCCAAGTACTTAGGTGATAACACTAACCAGTTAGCCGTATCACGTGCTGACGATGCACCGATCACCGCTGCCGAATTACTCGCGCCCTGTGATGGTGATCGTACGGAAGAGGGCATGCGTACTAACATCCGCGTTGCCTTGCAATACTTAGCGGCGTGGATCAGCGGCAAAGGTTGTGTGCCCATTTATGGCTTAATGGAAGATGCCGCCACAGCGGAAATCTCTCGCACTTCCATTTGGCAATGGATTAAACATGGTAAAGAGTTAAGTAACGGTAAACTTGTTACCAAAGCCCTATTTGCTTCTTTTTTAGAGGAAGAGGCAAAGGTGGTGTTAGCAGAAGTTGGGGCAGAAGTGTGGCAAAGCCAGAATTTTGCTCGGGCGCAAGCCTTATTGCTAGACATTACCACAGCTGATGAACTGACAGATTTCCTAACCCTGCCGGCTTATCAGTTGCTTGATTAACCTGACGTAACCATTTTGGGGCGCGATTTAGCGCCCTTTTTTATTTGAGCTCTTCGGCGGTTTCGGCAATTAAGCGTCGAAACCAGATATGGCTGGCATCCTGGTGTAACAGGGGGCTCCAGATCATCTTCAGTTCAATCGGTGGGATAGCAAAGGGCGGATCCATGATGGCCATGTTAGCGTCGTTCTCATATAGTCTAGCGGCTCTACTGGGCAAGGTGGCAATTAAATCGATACTGACCGCTAAATGCATGGCAACATGATAGTTACGGGTAAAAACGGTAATATTACGCTGCTTACCTAATTTGGCCAGCGCTTCATCAACCCAACCGAGCTTCTGTACGTCTTTTGGATCCATCCCTACGCCAACACCAAAACCGGTTTTACTGACCCAAATATGTTGGGATTTTAAATAGCTATCCAAATTGAAGCTCTGTAACACAGGATTTTGGCGGTTGATTAAACAAGAAAAACTATCTCGCCAAACGGTTTTTTGATGGAACGACTGCGGTAAATGATCAAAGCGGTTAATCGCCATATCGACCTTACCATTTTCCACATCATGAAAGTTAACATCTGACGGTGTCATAATATCTAAGCTGCTGAACGGCGCTTGTACGCGTAGCTTTTTC
The DNA here is from genome assembly GCF_016343785.1 of Alishewanella maricola. Lineage (NCBI taxonomy): Bacteria > Pseudomonadati > Pseudomonadota > Gammaproteobacteria > Alteromonadales > Alteromonadaceae > Alishewanella > Alishewanella maricola. The sequence goes on from NZ_JAEINI020000005.1 coordinate 332,993, forward strand.
AACAAGGCGGGGATCAAGGTTGAGGCCGCATAATCACTGGCCATAATACGAAAAACCCGTTGGCTTTGTGACGGTTCAAAATCTTTATTGGGCTGTAAGGTTTCTTCTAGGGTGAGCAATACACCACGCACTATAGGCGCTAATTCGCGGGCGCGTTCAGTGGGCACCATACCTTCTGAGGTGCGCACTAATACTGGATCGTTTAACAAATCACGTAAGCGTTTTAAACCATTACTCATCGCTGGCTGAGTGATGTTTAATTGGTTCGCCGCCCGAGTCACATTTTGTTCTCGCAGCAATACATCCAAGTAAACCAACAGGTTTAAGTCCATCTTATTAATATTCATCAGTAAAATACTCAGCAGCAATATTATTCGTGTTCTGAATCATAACATTGGCCAGAGCAAGACCCAAGCTGTGGTACTAACATTCACAAAATAAATGACGAGCATCATAAAAATCAGCTTTATGAATTAAAGTTTTGTTGGCTATAGTGAAAGCACACCAACCCAGTTACGAAAAATTGTTTAAGAGGGAAACACTATGTCAGCTTACTCAGAGCACGTGCAACAAGTCGAAGCGTTATGTGGCAAAGAAAAAGGCTGGAATGCTATCAGCCCAGAGTATGCAGCTCGCATGCGTTTGCAAAATCGTTTTCACACGGGTTTAGATATTGCGAAATACACCGCAAAAGTTATGCGTGAAGATATGGCCGCTTACGATGCAGATAGCAGCCAATACACCCAGTCATTAGGTTGCTGGCATGGTTTTATTGGTCAGCAAAAACTGATCGCCATTAAAAAGCACTTTGGTAGCACCAAGCGTAAATACTTATACTTATCCGGTTGGATGATTGCAGCACTGCGTTCAGAGTTTGGCCCGTTACCTGATCAATCTATGCATGAGAAAACTTCAGTACCGGCTTTAATTGCTGAATTGTACAACTTCTTAAAACAAGCTGATGCGCGTGAGTTAGGCGGCTTGTTCCGTGATCTAGATGCCGCACGTGCTGCCGGTGATGCCGCTAAAACTGCCGCAGTACAAAACAAAATCGATAACTTTGAAACGCACGTAGTACCGATCATTGCCGATATCGATGCCGGTTTTGGTAACGAAGAAGCCACTTACTTACTCGCGAAAAAAATGATCGAAGCCGGTGCTTGTGCCATTCAAATTGAAAACCAAGTATCGGATGAGAAACAGTGTGGTCACCAAGACGGAAAAGTCACCGTGCCGCATGCCGACTTCTTATCAAAAATTAATGCCGTACGTTACGCTTTCCTAGAGTTAGGGGTAGATGACGGTGTTATCGTTGCCCGTACCGATTCATTAGGTGCCGGTTTAACCAAGCAAATTGCCGTGACCAACGAGCCAGGCGACTTGGGCGACCAATACAACAGCTTCTTAGATGGTGATTACATTAGCAGCGCTGATGATATCGCCAACGGTGATGTGGTGGTTAAAGCCAATGGTAAGCTGTTAAAACCAAAACGCTTAGCCAGTGGCTTATTCCAGTTCAAAGCCGGTTCAGGTGTGGATCGTGTGGTACTAGACTGTATCACATCACTGCAAAACGGTGCTGACCTACTGTGGATTGAAACTGAAAAACCACATATCGGTCAAATCAAGGAAATGGTTGACCGGATCCGTGAAGTGGTTCCTGGTGCTAAGTTGGTTTATAACAACAGCCCATCTTTTAACTGGACGCTTAACTTCCGTCAACAAGTGTTCGATGCATGGAAAACTGCAGGTAAAGACGTCTCAGCTTATGATCGTGCCGGCTTAATGGCAGAGCAGTATGATACAACGGAATTAGCTCTAGAGGCCGACAACCGTATCCGTACTTTCCAAGCTGATGCGGCGCGTGAAGCGGGTATTTTCCACCACTTAATTACTTTACCTACTTATCATACAGCAGCGCTGTCGACAGATAACTTGGCGAAAGAGTACTTTGGTGCCGCCGGTATGCTGGGTTATGTTGCAGGCGTACAACGTAAAGAAATCCGTCAAGGTATCGCCTGTGTGAAACACCAAAACATGTCAGGTTCTGATATTGGTGATGATCACAAAGAGTACTTCTCTGGTGATGCTGCCTTAAAAGCCGGTGGTTCGCATAACACGATGAACCAGTTCTAAGCGTCAAATTGTGTCTTACTTTCGCAACGTGGTCAGGTTAATCTGACGTTGGGCGGCCAGTGGCTGCCCTTTTTTATGCCGCTAATCACAGCGCAAGCAGATAAAACGCTAATGCTCACTTTAGAAACGGCTATCAGGCTCAGCCAGATGCGGCTTACCTTTTATATAGGCACGGCGAAACTGTACAAAGTAGTCACGCAGGGCTTTGGCTGCCAGCGGTTCAGCTGCCAGTTCTAACACGGCAATGGCGACCTCAGCGGTACAAAGTTGATGTAAATGAGCGGCTTCACGCAGCACATAATCACTGGCTTGAGTGGGTTGAATACCCAGCACCGGTAATGTTGCTAAATACGGGCTGCGAAACATTTTTTTGGCTTCGCGCCAAGTGCCATCTAGCATCACAAACAGCGGAATGCGCTCAGCGGTGGCTTGCGCCAGCGCGTTGGCGTCAGCTATACAGCGCTCTGGCGCAGCATATTGTTGTGGGAACACCACAATAGGCACATATTTGGGATCGTGGAGTAGTGCTAATAAAGCGGCATCTGGCTGGGTGCGATCCCAAACAAAGGCATGGCTATCGGCGGCAATATCACAAATCAGTCGGCCGGTATTGGTGGGTTTGTAACATTCGCCGGTGTACATAATAAAGCAGAAAGCCGCGCGCGCTTGTGGCGCGGGGCGAAGCGCACAAATACATGCGGTCGCGGGCAATAAACAGTTTTCACAGCGGCGCACCTTACTCCCCCGAGCATTAAACACCCGCGTGGCTTTAAGTAGCTCACGTTGTCGTAATTCTAAGATGGCGTTGGCCATGATGGTGCATCCTCTTGCGCGCGTGTTTGCGGTGCTGTGCTTGCTAACGGGCGCGTATTGTACGGGCTTTTATGCTAAAATTCGCGCTCTTTTTGTGAACGGCAGGCCTTAGGCGCGAGTGACTTTGTGAGTATTGCAACCCAAGCTTCAGAAATTACCCTACCGGCAAATAATGCGGGATGGCCGACGGTATTGGCATTTTTAATCGCGAAGTTTCCAGGCGTCTCGGCTGCAATTTGGCAACAGCGCATTCAACAGGGTAAAGTGCATTGGTATCAAGGCGAGTGTATTAACGAGCATACCGCTTTTTTACCCAGTCGGCGGCTTTGCTATTACCGCGAAGTCGAAACCGAGCCGGTGGTCCCGTTTGCACATCGTATTATCTATCAAGATGCGCACCTATTAGTGGCCGATAAACCGCATTTTTTGCCGGTTACCCCAGGGGGCAGCTTTGTTAATGAATGCCTGTTGCAACGTTTAAAAACAGACACCGGCAATCAAGATTTAGTGCCTCTGCATCGTTTAGACCGCGATACCGCGGGTTTGGTGTTATTTAGCCTGCAAGCCGACAGCCGTGCGCTTTATAGTCGGTTATTTAGTGCTGGGCAGATCAGTAAAACCTATTATGCGGTGGCAGAGGTGGCGCAGTTTCATGATGCACTGCCGCAACAATGGCAGCTGCATAATCGGATTGAGAAAAGCCAGCCCCGGTTTTTAAATAAAATTTGTGCTGGCGAGCCAAACGCCTCATCAACGATCCGCTTGCTTAAGGTTGAGGCCGGTTTAGGGGTGTTCCAGTTACAAGCACATACCGGTAAAACGCATCAATTACGCTTACATATGCAAAGTTTAGGCTGGCCGATTTTACACGATGCCTATTATCCCGTGTTAAAACCTAAAAATAGCGGCGATTTTAGCCAGCCGTTGCAATTATTAGCCGCTGAAGTCAGTTTTATCGATCCGATCAGCGCCGAGTTACGGCGCTTTTCCTCTGAGCAAAAACTCGCCTTTGGCCCCGCTTTAGCCGCAGATTAAGCCAAGGTTTTAGAGCGTGCGGCTTTGTAAAATGCGATCTAATTGATTGGCAAAGGCTTGTCGATCAGCCTGATTGAGCGTGGCGGGGCCACCCGATTGAATACCACTGGCGCGCAGCGTTTCCATAAAGTCACGCATAGTGAGTTTTTGCTTGATGGTATCGGCGTGA